>JAFRXH010000021.1 GCA_017437785.1 Lachnospiraceae bacterium | reverse complement strand
GTATTTGCCTGGGAATCGCGAAGCGATTCCTATTAAGCAGGTATTTGCCTGGGAATCGCGAAGCGATTCCTATTAAGCAGGTATTTACCTGCGGAATCGCGAAGCGATTCCTATTAAGCAGGTATTTGCCTGGGAATCGCGAAGCGATTCCTATTAAGCAGGTATTTACCTGTGGAATCGCGAAGCGATTCCTATTAAGCAGGTATTTGCCTGGGAATCGCGAAGCGATTCCTATTAAGCAGGTATTTGCCTGGGAATCGCGAAGCGATTCCCATCAAGCAGAGATATACCGGAAGGGTTAAGATAATGGCAACAGATATTTTACAGAAAGACGGATTCGAAGAAGAAAGCCAGGTACTGCGGCAGCGGGATGAGAATCCTTTGAAGCCGGTCCACAGCAATATGGTGGAGAACCTTAAAGAGGAGATAATCCAGGCTTATGAGGCCGCGCTGGAAGCCAATGATAAAGATGTGGTGAAGCGCATGGAGTGGGAATTCTCCACGATAGGCGTATACAAGAAGGAACTGAAGGAGTACGTGGCCCAAAGGAAGGCAAAAAGGGAGAATACAGCGGATGCTCCCATTTGATAAGAAGTTAAGGGAATATCTTAAAAAGAATGCAGAACCGGTCTTCATACTGCTCGTCACGCTGGGCGGTGTGGTTGGCCGTTTCTTTTTGTGGGATATTTATACCGGGGATATGGGGGCGTATTTAAAATGGTATGCCGCAGCAGCCAAATACGGCGGACTCTCCGGAATATATACACTTGGACAGAAGATAAAAGGTTATAATGCACTTTTCCAGCTGCTGACGGCGGCGATCACCCATATCCCCGCTGATCCGCAATATGTATTCAAAGCTATCTGGACTGTATTTGACATCCTTCTGGCCTGGGGCGTGGGACGTCTGGTATACGATATCGCCGGGACCAAAGACAGGCCGGCGCGTCAAAAGGCGGCAATGGCATATGGTTTATGCTTCCTGTCGATGGATGTGATCTTTAATTCCGCGGCATGGGGACAGAGCGATGCGGTATATGTATCGCTTATCGTCTGGTCAATGGTGTGGCTTTTTAAGGATAAGTATCTTAAAGCGTTCATACTGCTGGGGCTGGCGTTTGCGTTCAAGCTGCAGACGGTTTTCATTCTGCCGTTTTTCGCATTTTACTATATTTATAAAAAGAGTTTTTCCTGCCTGTATTTTATGCTGCTTCCCGGGATGCTCATCGTAAGTGCGCTTCCCAGGCAGATAGTGGGGCTTTTATCGCCGGTTACGGTACAGGCCGCAGGAAATCCCGCCACAGCGCAGGCCGCAGCCGCATCAGCGCAGGTAACAGCCGCGGCGGCATCCTCCGCACCCGCCGCGCAGGCAGGGCTTCACGGCATCATAGACGTATACATCGCCCAGATAGCATCCGGCGGCAGGCTTTATATGGAGTATCCCAGCTTCTGGTCGTTCTTCCCGGGAGTGGATGCGGATGTGTTTACCGATTTCTACAAGTTCAGGAATACAGCGATAGTATTTGTCTTTACGCTGCTTATGATACTGATGGCGGTACTGCTGCGGCGCAGGGAGCATTACAGCAAGCGGGAGCTTTTATGCATTGCGCTTTTATTAAGCTTTACCACGGTGTTCTTCCTGCCCTGCATGATCGACAGGTACGGCTATTTATACGAGATACTGGCTATCGCGCTCGTATTCATCGATAAGCGGAGCATCATCCCGGCGGCACTTATGCTTATACCTATGCATTACCAGATAGCGGGCCGGGTGGGCGTGGAGACCCTTCCCGTCAGCATACAGAAACTATCCTTTATCATGCTTATAGTTTACGGCATGTATCTGTATCTGACATTTAGCGGCAGAAAGGAGGATGAGCATGCCGGCGTTTGAAAAAAAGCTGCTTACATGGCTGCATAAGCATATTGATATCATCCTTCTTATCGCGGTGAGCCTGTTGGGGCTGCTGATGCGTTTTATGCTCGGTTCGCTTCATGCCATGATGAGCGCAAGGCTCAGTTCATCTGTTCATGCAAGTGTCCCGTCATATGATATGCCTGTGTATGTCACAATGATCTTTGACCTGCTTATGGCTGCGGCAGTGATGGCTATGGTGGCGCTTTGTGCAGGGAGCAATGCGAAGCAAAAAGGAAAATGGGCCTATGTGTTGATGCTTCTTTCATTTGGAAATATCTTTTCATCGGCCGGCCTGGGGAGGATCGACGGGCTGTGGGTGGCGCTCTGTGTGCTGGGCATAATATGTGTATTCAAAGAAAAATACCTGTGGGCATTTGTTTCGCTTTCCGCGGCCTGCCTTATCAGTTCGTGGGCGTTATTGTGTATGCCCTTCTTTCTGTTTTTATATCTGTATAAGGAAAAGTTCAGCCTTATATCTTTTCTGGTGCCCGTTGCGGCTGCGCTACTGCGGTATTTTTCGGGGATCGACAGGGACGGGTGGCTGCCCGAGGGGATAAGCTATCGTAATCTGTATGCGGCGTATCCTTCATTCTGGGGCTTTATAAAAGGTGATTCGCCCGCAGAATTTGCGCACTATATGCCACTGGCGCTGGTGATCACGGCTGCGGCTGTTGCGGCCCTGATGATCCTTACCTGCCGTCGCAGATATAAATACGACAATAAGGGGCTGCTCTGGATCGCGTTTCTTGGCAGCGCATTAAGCGCGTACTTTATCCCCGGAGCGGGAGCGGGGGCTGCCGCCCTTACGACTGTCCTGGCCTGGGGACTGGTGTTTACGGACAGCCTGCTGATAATACCGGCGCTCATCATGGAGGCGCTGCGCATATGGCCGGTGGCGGCACAGCTTTACGGTACGGAGTGGATGCCGTTTTCCGTGCAGGGACAGTGCTGGATCAATGCGGCGCTTATGCTGTTTTATCTGATATTCTTTTATAAAAAAGTGCTTGACGATAAAGAACAAGTATGATATCTTATCTAGGTGCCAAGCAGAGCTAAAGCTCTCACCCTGCGACGAAGTCAGTTTCAGGCGTTTGAATATGAAAGAGATGATTTCTTTTATATAGAACTTGTGAGGGATACTGCGTGGCGGTATCTTTTTTGTTTTTGTAGCCAGGATCAAGGGGGTAAAAAACTATTAGCGATTTATTGATCAACGGACAGATCAGGGAAAAGGAAGTGCGTGTCATAGGGCCGGACGGTGCCCAGCTGGGTGTTATGTCCATCCAGGATGCACAGCGCGTCGCAGATGAAGCAGAGGTGGATCTGGTATTGATCGCACCGGGTGCCAAGCCTCCCGTATGCAGGGTGGTTGATTACGGCAAGTTCTGCTACGAGCAGAAGCGCAAGGATAAGGAAGCCAAGAAAAAGCAGCATGTTGTGGAGATAAAAGAGATCCGTTTATCACCCAATATCGACACGAACGATCTGAATACAAAGATCAACGCGGCAAGAAAGTTTCTTGCCAAGGGCGACAGGGTTAAGATGACCCTTCGTTTCAGGGGGCGTGAGATGGCGCACATGGCCAATTCAAAGCATATCCTTGATGATATTGCCGAGGAGCTGGCGGATGCAGCTGCAGTTGAGAAGGCACCCAAGGTAGAAGGCAGGACCATGACGATGTTCCTGGCGGCTAAAAAACAGTAAGGCAACATTAGGCTGATGCAAAACGGATCATTCAGACGGACCCGTATGCAATAGAAGGTAAACAGGAGGGAAAAAGAAATGCCTAAAATGAAAACAAGCAGAAGCGCGGCTAAGAGATTTAAGGTATCCGGTACCGGCAAGCTCATCCGCAACAAGGCGTACAAGCGCCACATTCTGACAAAGAAGTCCACTAAGACTAAGAGAAATCTTCGCCAGGATATCGTAACTGATCCTACTAATGCAAAGAACATGAAGAAGATCCTTCCGTACATTTGATCTTGTGCGGATTTACGAAAAAAAGATCGGAGGTAAAAAGAAATGGCCAGGATTAAAGGTGGCGTTAACGCAAAGAAGAAGCATAACAGAGTATTAAAGCTCGCAAAGGGATACAGGGGCGCACGTTCAAAGCAGTATCGCGTGGCTAAGCAGTCAGTGATGCGTGCACTTGCATCTGCATACGCAGGCCGCAAGGAGAGAAAGCGTCAGTTCCGTCAGCTGTGGATCGCACGTATCAATGCAGCAGCACGTATGAACGGACTTTCATACAGCAAGTTCATGTACGGACTTAAGCTCGCAGAGGTTGATATCAACCGCAAGATGCTTTCCGAGATGGCTGTTAACGATGCAGAAGGTTTCACCGCTTTGGCAGAGCTTGCAAAGAGCAAGATAGCATAAGTTTTATATTTATTAGATCCATAAGTTATTTGGAACTGCGGCCGTTATTCGGTCTGCAGCTTCCCGATAACTTTTTTTCATATAGGAGATGCATCGGGGAGCGGATCGCCAAGAGAAACTTTCGTACAGGAGATGCATCATTGATCGCATCATTAAGAGGAGACTGAAATGGGAAAATTACAGGACCTTTATCCACGGGAGGTGTTTACGGCCTTTGAGGAGATATGCGGCATTCCGCACGGTTCTTATAACATAGATGAGATAAGCGGCTATCTTAAGACCTGCGCACAGAACGCGGGCTGTGAGTGCGTGCAGGATAAGGAGAAGAACATACTGATCCGCATACCTGCAAGCGCAGGCTATGAGGATGAGGAGACACTGATCCTTCAGGGCCATATGGATATGGTGGCTGTCCATCGCGATAAAAACGTGGACATGAAAAAGCATATACTTGATATCATGCATGACGATGAATGGGTATATGCAAAGGATTCGAGCCTGGGCGGTGACGACGGCATAGCGGTGGCCATGATGATGGCGATAATGCGCGATAAGAGCATTGAGCATCCTGCGCTGGAGCTGCTGATCACCACAAATGAGGAAGTGGGGATGGACGGCGCTGTGGGGCTGGATACGTCCATGCTCAAAGGAAAGAGGCTGCTTAACCTTGATTCCGAGGATGAGGGGATATTTACGGTGGGCTGTGCCGGCGGCGTGCGGGTAGTGGCTCATTATCCTTTAAATACGAATGAAAAGCTTGCGTATAAGGCACGCAGGGCTTATATTTATATAAAGGGACTAAACGGCGGGCATTCCGGCCAGATGATACATAAGGGAAGAGCAAACGCCTGCAGGATAGCTTCCAGGATCCTTTATACCTTAGCGGATATGGGAGTGGCGCTGATACAGATCGACGGCGGTACGGCAGCAAATGCCATACCCTGCGAAGCAAAGGCTGAGATAGCAGTGCCTGCTGACAGGACCGCAGATGTAAAGGAAGCATTTGAAAAGCTTAAAAAAGACATACTTCATGAGTATCACGGTAAGGATGATGCCATGCAGCTTGAGCTTGAGATAAAGGATGAAGAGGTAACAAGCGCAGCTTTAGCGGAGCAGACTAAGAAGTTTGCCGCATTTATAATAGCCGCTCCCGACGGGGTACAGGCCATGAGCGGCGTGGTAGACGGTCTGGTGGAGACTTCGTTAAACCTGGGTATATTAAAGAGTACCGAAGGCAATGCGGATGCGGTATTTGAACTGCGCAGCATGATAGGCAGTGCAGCGGCGCACCTTAAGGACAGGGTAGTAGAGACCGCAAAGAGCTTCGGCGCGGAATGCAGCGTATCTTCGTCGTATCCCGAATGGGAGTACAGGGAGGAATCGCCGCTGCGTGATAAGATGGTGGCTGTATTTAATGATATGTACGGCCGCGAACCTGTGGTGGAAGTGATACATGCCGGGCTTGAATGCGGAGTGCTGGCAAAGAAGATAGAAGGTTTTGATGCGGTATCCATAGGACCCGATATGCAGGATATCCATACCGTTAATGAAAAGCTTAGCATAAAGAGCGTGGGGCGTTGTTGGGATTACGTTAAGGAAGTATTAAAGAGAAAGGGCTGAAATGGGCGATCTGAAAGAATTCTGGGGCATGATGAATGTCCTGGACAGTGCGGATGATGTGGCTGTCTTTGTGGTCAGCGGCAGGGACCAGAGTATTCTGTACTGCAATCATCTTGTGACGGTTCTTACCAATGCACATACAGGTTCCCCGGTTTCCCAGGTGTG
This sequence comes from Lachnospiraceae bacterium, assembly GCA_017437785.1. Lineage (GTDB taxonomy): Bacteria > Bacillota > Clostridia > Lachnospirales > Lachnospiraceae > NK4A136. Next base: position 56,548 of record JAFRXH010000021.1, on the reverse strand, counting down.
GGATATGGAGGACTACCGCAAGGCGAATACCCGCTGCAACGAGGGCGGGACGTATCGTTATGTGGTGGAAAAGTCCGCTTTCGGAAATCGCAGGAATGTTACCGTATCCAAGGTGGTATGGAGCGGCGGCATACTGGCTTATTCATTCCTGATCACGGCCCATGTGGATGATAAAGAGGAAGAGGAGAGGGATAAGATATTCAATCTCCTGGGAAAGGATTTCAGGCATATCTATCTGATAGATATGATAAAGGGCGATGTGACCACCCTTATCAAGCCGGTAGACGGCGGTGAGGGGCATTACCGGGCGGTATACTATCATCCGGTAGGCTTTGATGAGTGGAAGCGCGATATGATAGAAGCGCTGGTACATCCCGATGATAAGGACCAGCTGCGGGCATTTATAGAGCCGGCAGAGGTGCGAAAAAGACTGGATAAGGGCGATTACGCGTTCCAGTACAGGCAGAGTCGCGGCGACGAATACCGCTGGGTGGAGCTGCGCTTCAGGAAGATGGACGAGCTTAAGGGTAAGATCGTGTGCACCGAGCGGGATGTGCAGGGGGAGATAACCCTAAGCGACAGCGAGAAGGTCAATCAGGCCATACTGAGTTCGCTCAGCAACGCATACAGATCCATATACCTTCTGGATATGAAGACCAATGAGTATTCCACCGTAAAGGCGGATGCGCTGCTTTTCGGTACGCCCAGAGAAGGCGATTACGATACGCTGCTTCAGATAGTTTCCGAATTTATCCCGGATGAAGCGCAGAAGCGCAATCTTGCGGCGACTTTTTCCGCAAAGGCCCTGGAAGAGGCATTATCCGGTGATGTTGATAATGTGGTGCGCGAATATACATCCACCCTTAACGAGACGGAAAGCTGGATGAGCGTTACGGCGTTTATGCCTCCGTATATGCAGGGTATGGAAAACAAGTGCGTGCTCACGTTTATGGATGTGACCGAGAATAAGCGTGTAGAGGCGGAGCGCAACGAAAAGAACATGATAGTCGATGTGCTTTCGGCAAGGTACAGATCGGTGTACTTTGTGGATCTGATAAAGGGAACCTATCATTCCATACAGATACCGCAGGAATACCGATATATAGAGAAGCAGTTCAAATCGATAGATGAGGCCATGGATCACTATGCCAAGGCTTATGTGCTGGAGCAGTACAGGGATGTGTTTAAGAACAGCATATCGCGGGAGGAATTTGTGCGGCATCCCGGGGATCATACCCGCCGTGAGTATGTATACCGCACCGTAGAGGATACCTGGATACGCCTGCATATCTATCCGCTTTCGGATGATAAGGGGCATGCGGAAGCCATACTCATATTTGAGGACTTTACGGATGTAATGGTCCAGAGGGAGCTGTCTCTTTTGTACAATGCAGTGCTTCTGGCTGATTACGACTATATGTATGAATACGATATCGATACGGATCTGATATACAGCCTTAAGTTCAACGGAGAGAGGCTGGTGCGTGAGAAGAGCTGGGATGGCGAAATGCACTCGGACCGCTTCAGGAAGCAGGTACCTATCCATCCGGATGATCTGCCGCTGTTTTTGATGGCGCTGTCAAAAGAAAACCTGGATGATGCCTTTGATAACGGCAAGACGGTATCACATATGTTCCTGCGCCGCAAAGAAGGCGATAAGGGAGAGTACAGGCTGTTCATGTATGGCATGCATTATTATGAGGAGATGGGCAAAAGACGCGTGCTGATAATGGTCCGTGATTCCGAGAGAGAGGTAATGTAGGGGAGGAAAAATGAGAAGGAAAACACTTAGCATCGTACTGGATGCATTTATAGTATTGCTGCTGGTAACCATCGTATTTCTGATAGTACTGATAGTAAAGCGGGGTGAGGCGCCCATTCAGGCACAGGAGACACAGGTGGAAGAAACGCCGGTAGTACAGACAGAACCTACGGTGGCAGACACCGAAGAAGAGCCGGAAGAGAGCGAGCCGGAGCCCCAGAAAGACCTGCTGGGAAGATCCAATACTGACGGAGTAAATATCCGCAGCGGCGCAGGAACCGATTACGATGTGCTGGGAATGGCTGCGCTGGGCGATGAATACAAGGTGATAAGCAGTCACGCCAACGGCTGGATAGAGATCGAATATAAAGGATCGATAGGATACATATTCGGAGAATACCTTGATTTCTACTATATGTCGGGCGGCGAATATACGCCGGTAGAGAGAAGCGAAGTCCCGATGGCTGACTAAAGCGGAAACATAGCGAAACAGATAAAAAACCCACCGCAGCGCGGAAACATAGTGAAACAGATAGAAAACCCACCGCAGCGCGGTGGGTTTTCTATTTCTATACTATCTTTGTTTACTCGAAGTCGTACCCGAGTTCCCTTAGCATCTGCTTCTGTTCCTCTAATATCTGGGGATAATTGGGATCCCCGAAGAACTCTGCGTTGTGAGGACAGGATGCCGGTGTGCCGGTGCCTGCATTCGCGCCGGTATGCAGTATAGCGGGCTCCGGAGGCGGCAGTGTAAGGATGCCGGGTAGTTTGAAGGGACACAGACCGTCTGCGGGAAGACCTGTTGCAGCACAGACCATACCCGAATAATGAACGGGGCAGGTTTCGTGAGGCACAGTGCCTTCGGCAAACAGCTCATTGCGTAAACAGTCTCCGCAGAGCTCGGGATTCGGAAGCTTACCCGAAGCAGAGCAGATAGTGGCCGATACGATACCGTTGGGCATCTCAAATGATTTATATTCCAGATTTTCGTGCAGCGTCTTCATTACGGTCTTCCACATGGTCTTTGAAAGGTTACGGTCGCTGGAAGGCAGGTCCTGGTTATTATCGTATCCGGTCCAGGTGGTCGCAGTATAGTAAGGAGTGTAACCTGCAAACCATACATCCTTGTAGCTGGAGGTGGTACCGGTCTTTCCGGCTATAGCCATGTTTCCGAAGTTTACACCGCCGCCGGTACCCTTGGTAACAACATCTACCATGGCATCGGTAAGCAGGAATGCGGTGGTCTCCTTGATAACGCGGTGCTGTTCCTGTTTCTGGTTATTATCGATAAGTACGTTTCCGTCGTGATCGACTATCTTTGTATAAAGGATGGGCTGCATGTACATACCGCCGTTAGCTATGGTAGCGTATGCGGCGTTCAGCTCCATATTGGTGACACCGTCGGTGATACCGCCCAGTGCCAGTGCCTGATGGATATCGTTTAATACTCTTCCATCTTCAGTGACTCTTCTCTCTACCAGTGTGGTAAAGCCGAATTTCTTAAGATAATCAAAGCCCAGCTGGGGGGTGATAACGGTAAGGGTCTTAACGGCGATGATGTTGAGCGACTGCTCTATACCATAGCGTACCGTACAGGGACCCTTGTAGTTGTTGGCACCGTACCAGTTTTTGACAGGCTTGCCGCTGTCGTAATTAAAGGGAGCATCATCAAATACGTCTGCCAGTGTGATACCTGCTGAATCCAGAGCAGGAGCATAGGTAGATACGACCTTAAAGCAGGATCCGGGCTGGCGTGTTGTGGAGTAAGCGCGGTTAAGTGAACGGCTGGTCTCCTTGATACCACGGCCGCCGACCATTGCCAGTATATGTCCGGTCGACTGATCCTCTATGGTCAGGGAAACCTGGGGCTGGGGTGTTAAGTTTATCTTTTCGGCGATGATCTCGTCGCCTTCTTCCATTACTTCTTCCTGATATGTCTTTATAGCAGCATATGCGTCGTCCTGCGAAGCATAGATCATGTTGAAGTTCGAGTCCTGTTGTTTGTAATAGGATTTAAACATCTCGGATGAGAAATTCTGGGTCTCACCGTTGGGATGCTGTATGGACAGACGGTAGGTCAGATACCAGTGGGTATTATCCGGATAATTGGCTTCGTCCATATAGATACCGTCGACTATCGACTGTATCTGTGAGTCCTGGGTGGTATAGATCGAGAGACCGCCGCTGTAGAGCAGGTTGTAGGCTTTTGATGAAGCCTGGCTCTCGGTGTATCCTTCAGCCACATACTTTTCGGTCAGATCCCTTGCGACTTCTTCGATAACGGCATCCTCAAAGTAGGAGTATACATCCTGCTCGACGTTCTGCACATTGATCTCGGTAATGCGGGAGTATACATCATCGGCTAGGGCAGCGTCAAAAGCGGCTTTGTCGATATAGCCGTTCTCCAACATCTTTTTGAGTACACGCTTACGCTTGTCGGCGTTAGTCGAAGGGTGGGTGATGGGATCGTTTGCTGAAGGGTTCTGGGTGATGCCGGCTATGGTGGCGCATTCGGAGAGGTTCAGTTCATATACGGGCTTACCGAAATAACGCATCGAAGCAGCCATTACACCCAGGGTGTTGTGACCCAGGTTTACGGTATTCATGTAAAGCTCTAAGATCTCTTCCTTGCTGAGACGCTTCTCGAGCTCGATAGCGAGGGCCTGCTCTTGTACTTTGCGTTTGAATTTTTCGAATCCTTCTTCTTTGGAGAAATTGGTGAAGACATTGTTCTTGATCAGCTGCTGGGTGATGGTACTGCCGCCCTGTGAGAAATGAAATTTTTGCTTTATACCGATGGAAGCGGCACGGATGATACCCTGTATATCGATACCGTTATGCTGGTAAAAACGTTCATCCTCTATGGCGACGAACGCATTGGCCAGATCGGAGGGGATCTTGTCCATGCTGACATAGGTACGGTTGGAATTCTCTGCGACCAGCTTGGTAAGCAGATGTCCTTCGCTGTCGTAGAGGTTGGTGGCATAACCGGTGGGGGTAACGTCAATAGTGGATATATCCGGCGTGGTGGCCAGTATACCCTTAAACATTCCTATGCCCAGACAGGTACCGATGATGGCACCGGAAAAAGCACAGATAAGGAAAGCCTTTATAACGTTTATGCCCAGCATCTTCTTTATCTTAGTGCCGCGCGATGCCAGCGCGCGCTGTTTTCGTTTTATGCCCTCGCGGGAGTAGTCCATGGTCGTTTCCTCCATGAGTTTCTTCTTATATTTAAAACAGTAGTATACCATTTTTGGGGGAGTAAGTCTACATAAAGATTCTTTGTCGCTGAACTCTCCTGAACAACGGGGAAAAGGGATGCTACCCGGGATGCTATGAAAGGATGCTGTGAGAGGGTGGTAAACAAAAAAGCCCTTGGTCTCAAGGGCTTTCGTGCAGGAAGAGGGACTTGAACCCTCATGAAATTGCTTTCACACGGACCTGAACCGTGCGCGTCTGCCAATTCCGCCATTCCTGCGCAACACGGATATATTACTATTTTTGCGGATGCTTGTCAAGAAAAAAATTTTGCAGATTGTAAATATGTTTGTAATAGTGTAAAGTGAAACGGAAAGTACTTCAATGATACTGATAGAACGGAGCATATCGATGAAGAGGATCCCATATAAATATTATAACGCCCCCATCCCCGGAGGCGGATACGTGACGGGCTTTGCCTTTGACGAAAAAAATAAAGGGGTATTATACTGCCGCACGGATATAGGCGGCTGCTACAGGTATTCTTACGAAGAAGATAAGTGGTACAGTCTGGCCATGCATGTGGGGATGGAGGATCTGAGTGAGACCTTCCCCATAGGGATAGCGGCTGCGGACGGAAAGCTGTATGTGGCCTGCGGCGTAAGCAGCCGCTACAGTGCGGACCCCGATGAGCATTGCGGCCGGCTGTGTATCTCAAAAGACGGTGGTGATAGCTTTACCTATGAGGATATCCCCTGCTTTATTCATGGTAATCTTAACGGGCGCGGTACGGGAAAGCATCTGGTGGCAGCATCTTCCGGCAGATTGTATCTTGCAAGCCAGTGCAACGGACTGGGAATCAGGCAGACAGACGGCAGCTGGAGCTTTAAGGACGTGTGCTCCGAGATGTATCTGACAAGCCTGTATGTATCGGAAGATGAAAAGACGATAGTGGCCGGGACAGCCGGTGTGACAAATAAAAGTGGCAGCAGCAGAGGCCACAGCCTGTATGTTTCGCGCGACGCAGGTGAAAGCTTTACGCCGATGGATGAGCCTGCGGATGATGATGATGCCATGTACAGCGGTTTTGTGGCACACCGCATGGCAGCAGATGATGAATATCTGTATGTGACTTTCAGTGCATCTGCGCCGAATGCATATGCGGGCTGGATGGCGTACAGCTGCGACGGAGGCTGGCTTAAGAGCGGAAGGGTGGCCAGATACCGCCTTGACAATCTGTCGGCATATGAGGATATAACCCCGGCGGATACGCCCTGCGGATACGGCGGCATTACGGTGAACCCGGCAGTGAGCGGAATGGTGGCAGTGGCAAGTCTCTGCGCCGGAGGCGGCGACAGTATATGGGTGTCGCGTGATAAGGGCCTTAGCTGGGAAGTGGCGCTGCATGACCTGGACAGGGGCAATCTGAGCTGCAGGACCGATTATCTGAAACCCGAATGCCACGGCGGACATTCGCCCGTGCACTGGATGAGCGATCTGGCAATAAATCCCTATGATAAGGATGAGCTGTGGTTTAATACCGGTACGGGCGTGTTTGTGAGCAGGAATTTTACATCGGACGCGCGCAGCTTCAGCGACTGCTGCGACGGCATAGAAGAGACGGTACATCTTAATCTGTACAGCCCGCCCGCCGGGGAAGTGCAGCTTTTGGATATCCTGGGAGACCTGGGCGGCTTTGCCTTTAGGGATCTGCATAAGGCGTGTAAGAATTCTTTTGCGGATGAGGCCGGTAACCGCTATATCACCTGCATAAATGCCGATTATCCGGACACAAACCCCGATATAATAGCGTTGGCAGCCAGAGGAAATTGGACGGGCGTCACCAAAGGCGGGATCATAGTATCTAAAGATAATGCAAAGAGTTGGGAGAGGCAGCCTCTTCCCTACGGGATAAATGAGCGCATAGACGACATCTGCCGCGGAATAGAACAGCCGAATGTAAACCCCGGCTGGGTGGCCATGTCCGCCGACGGCTGCAGGATAGTGTATACCCTGGCGGAATGGGTCAACCTGTGGGCTGACAATGCCATATGCGAAGGAAAGAGCATAGAGGTGGAATACCTTTCCGAAAACAGCGAACGGCCTAAATTAAAGATCATGTCCGACAGGGTGGATCCCGGATACTTTTACGGATTTGGTGAAAACAGCAGACTCTATGTAAGTAAGGACGGCGGCAGGAGTTTTAAGGAGCTGCCCTCGCCGCTGCCTGAAGGTATAGATTTTGGCATGATCGACTGTGCGGATAAGACACAGATCCGCGGCAACAGCGGTTTTTCCGGAAGTTTTTACCTGGCCCTTGATAAGCACGGGCTGTGGAAGCTGACATATGATAAGGACAGTGACAGCTTCGGTGCACTAAGGTTAAGTGCCGAAGGTGACAGCGTGTTCCGCTGCGGGCTGGGGATCAGGGATGCAGTGTATACCGGTGGAGAGAAGATGATATATATCTGCGGCATAATAGGCGGGGAATACGGATTCTTCCGCAGCGCCGATGAGGGTAAGAGCTGGGATAAGCTTAATGATGATAAGCACCGGTTCGGCGATATCAACTGTATAGAGGGCGACAGCCGCACGTTCGGGCGCTTCTTTATCGGCAGCGGCAGCCTGGGCGTGATAGTGGGAGAGGAGGTTAGCCTATGAGCGCGCATTTTAAGAACTTCACCACAGTCGTGTATATCCCTGCCTGGATACAGAGGGATCTGACAAGGGAAAAGCTTGAAAAGGATTATGACTTTATCGAGAAATACATAGGTCTTGATAAAGTGTATCTTGAGACACACCGCGGCGGCATCGATATCGAAGAAGAAAAGCTCCTGATGATAAAGGATTTCCTTCAGAGCAGGGGCGTGACCGTATCCGGCGGCATAACCACCACGATAGATGATTTTGAAGGTGCCGAAAACGGCAAGAGGCGCCTGTTCAATACCTTCTGCTATACCGATCCGGCGATGCGCGAAAAGCTCAGACAGATATCGGAGTATACAGCGCGTATTTTTGATGAGGTGATACTGGATGATTTTTACTTCACAAACTGTACCTGCGAGCGCTGCATAAAGGAAAAAGGCAGCAGAAGCTGGGAGCAGTTCAGACACGGGTTGATGATGGACGTGTCGAAGAATCTGGTGGTGGGGCCGGCAAAGGCTGCCAACCCCAATGTAAAGATGGTGATAAAGTACCCCAACTGGCGGGAGTCCTTCCATTTCACGGGCTATGTGCCGGAGTCGCAGGGGGATATATTCAATGCGACATATATAGGGACAGAGACCAGAAGCCCCATGTATACCGACCAGCATCTGCCGGAATACTTAAGCTACAGCCTGGTGAGATTTATGGAAAACGCCTGGCCGGGAAGATGCGGTGGCGGCTGGTTTGATACATACCAGTGCTATTCCACCGACCGCTATCAGGAACAGATGTACCTTACGGCATTTGCAAAGGCTAAGGAGCTGATGTTCTTCCAGTGGGGCGACCTGATCGATAATCCTTATGTATGCGCGATGGGGCTGCAGATAGGAAAGATCGACAAAATGATGGACAAGACCGGAAAGCCCTGCGGCATACCCGTATACATCCCGCATGCATCAAGCGGGGAGAATCATCTGGAGATGAGGCTGGGCATGCTGGGACTGCCTGTAGAGCCGGTACCGTATTTCCCGGCAACGGCGGAAAAGCTACTACTCACGGAGTCGGCGCTGGCAGATAAGAGCATAGTCGATAGTCTGGCTGCCTATGTGGAAAGGGGCGGGGATGCGGTTATCACCACAGGATTCTTTAAAGGCGCAGGGGAAGAACTGCGCCGCAATGGTATTACGGAGGCAAGCCTAAGTGGCGGCTTCGTAAATGCAAGCAGATATCAGGTGACGGGAGATCAGGCAGGAAATATCAATGAGTGTGCGGCTGTGGTATTTCCCGAGCTGGTACATGGAAATAATGCGTCCTGGTCGCTTTTGAATGCAGGTGATGGGGATGAGCATTCATCGATATTTTTAAGAAGCGCCTATGGAAAGGGCAGGCTATACATCATGGCAGTGCCTGAGCATGGAAGTGATATCTGTAAGATGCCGGAAGCGGCTGTAGATGTGTTGAAACGTGCGCTTCTGAGCGGCGTTAATGATACTTATATCAGCGGAAAAGGTATTTCGATGTTTACATATGACGACGGAAGTATTATCCTGTACAGATATGTGAAGAATGACGCATGCCCCATGAGTGTGAGAATGCACACCTCAAAGAAGGTGAAGGCACTTAAGGACGCGGGCAGCGGCAGGGAGATACCCGTGCATGAGGTGATGGTTTTTGAGGACTTTGAGCGCCGTGTCGAATATGTGGCTGATGTGATCACCCGGCCGGGAGAATTTAATATGTACAGGTGGGAAGAGTGAAAGAAAGTAACAGCGTTATCCGTGGCAGTCTGCCGAAGGCGATAGTGGCATTTGCACTGCCTCTTGCGGCCACAGGGATATTACAGCAATTGTTTAATGCAGCGGATGTGGCTGTAGTGGGACGGTTTACGGGAGATGCCGGAAAGGAGTGTATGGCTGCCGTGGGCGCCAATACCCCGATAATAGGCCTTATCGTGAACAGTTTTGTGGCTATATCCATGGGCAGCAATGTAGTGATAGCCAATGCTGTGGGAAGAAAGTCCGAAAAGGATGCCAACAGGGCTGCGCATACATCCATAGCCTTTGCTCTGATAGCGGGCTTTGCGCTGCTTGTCCTGGCTCAGCTGCTTGCCGAACCGGTTTTCAGGGCTCAGAACTTAAACGATGAAGTTTATCCCATGGCGCTGCTTTATTTCAGGATTTATGTTTCGGGACTGCCTGTGATACTTTTATATAATTTCGAGGCGGCCATATTCAGGGCGACCGGAGATACCAGAACACCGCTTATAGCCCTTATTGCATCCGGGAGCATAAATGTAGTGCTGAACATATTACTGGTGGTGGGGCTTAAGCGTACCGTGGACGGCGTGGCTGTGGCCACGGTGATATCGAATGCCGTAAGCTGCGTGATACTTGGATGTCTGCTCTTAAAGGGCAGCGCCCATATCAAACTTGATATAAAGCAGCTTAAGATCGATAAGACGATGCTTAAGAAGATATTGGCGGTTGGGATACCTGCAGGGCTTCAGTCAACCGTTTTTTCAGCTGCCAACATTATAATACAGTCGGCGATCAACAGTCTGGGGACCCTGATAATGGCGGCATCCAGCGCCGCGTTCAATCTTGAGGTATTTGCCTATCAGGTACTTAACAGCTTTGCCCAGGCTGCGACTACATTTGTGGGGCAGAATTTCGGCGCCGGAAACATAAAGCGCTGCAAGCAGAGCCTGCTTATCTCAATGCTGGAGGGCTGTATAGCGCTGGGGGCGGCTATCGCGCTGATACTGGCCTTCGGCCGCGGTATACTTTCGCTCTTTAATGACAGCCCTGAGGTCATCGAAGTGGGATATCAGAGGCTGATAATCATTTTTTCCGCATATTTCTTCAGCATGACCTACGAGATAGTGTCCGGATACCTGAGGGGCTTCGGGATTTCAGTGATCCCGGCTATCATAACTATGGTATGTGTGTGCGGAGTACGTATCAGCTGGATATATCTGGTATTCCCGGCAGATCCTACATTCAACCGTATCATGCTGGTCTATCCTATAAGTCTGGCAGCAACTGCTGTAGCCATGGTCATCGCAGCCCTGATCCTGCGCCCTGCCGCCAAACACGCTCACACAGCGTCATCCCCCCAATAGCCTTCCCCTTGAGGCCCGCACCTGCCTTCCCCTTGAGGGCACAAGCGCCCGCTTAATGAGCATCGCGAATTTAGCGGGGCTGCGTCCGTTAGGTGAAGGTGTCAGCCGAAGGCTGACGGATGAGGTGTCCTAAAGCCTGCCATCCCCTTAAGTCTTCCGGATGAGGTGTCCCCAAGCCCTCCATCCCCCCAATCCTTCCAAATCCCCCTTAATTTCATCATCATATCTTAATAATTCTCCACAATTGACCGATATAGTTAATGAGGTGTGTTAATACCTCTGTAAAACCCCTTCCGCGTTTGACCACAGCAGGTACGGGTGGTATAATTTATAAGTTAAAGGCTCGCTATAAACAGGAGCAGGATTATGAAAGATAACAGTATGGGAAGATCAGAAAAGATACTTAAGAACCGCAAGGGCTTTACCCTTGTGGAGCTTATTGTAGTGCTCGTGATCCTTGCCATCCTGGCTGCGATCTTAATTCCCCAGCTGTTGGGCTGGATAGACAGGGCAAAGATCAATCAGGATATCTTTAATGCCAGGAATTGTGTGACGGCAACACAGGCACAGCTTACCAAACAGTACGCTTTTGCAAGAGAAGGACAAAAGGCTGGTGTTAATGGCACGGATAAGCAGGATCAGAAGCGTTCAACAATTGTGGAAGGCAAATACGGTGTGAATGATAATGGCGATGTTGATGTGGTCGGTACTCAGTTTGCAGAGGATCTGCTCGCAATGGCCGATGAAAAACCCTATATCCTAATAGTTGGGCTTGGAAGACGAGAAAAATATGAGGATACGGATCTGAAAAAGGCATTTACTATATATGTCGCAATGTATATGAGGACGAAGGACTCAAAACCGCTTTTTTTTGACGGGGAGCAGTGGACTACGCTTTATCTTGAGAAAGATGCCAGCAAGCCGGGATGTGTATTTAAGGCTGGAAACGAATTAATAAGCAATGGAATATTTATACAGTATTATGTTATAGCTAACGGAAGCAAAAAGACAGTTACAAATAACCAGATTTGGAAGTTCCTTCGTGACCAATGTAACAAATGATCATATGAATGAGCACTGATAAGGGCTGATCGGAGATGACAGGAAGGTATATGCACGGATGATATGAACAAGTGCAAGGCAGGTGCTTATGAAGACTAAAACTCGAGGCATAAACAAAGCAATATTCAAAAACACGAAAGGCTTCACCCTTGTGGAGCTTATTGTGGTACTTGTGATCCTTGCTATACTGGCGGCATTACTTGTACCTCAGCTGTTGGGGTGGATCGACAGCGCCAGGGTTAAGCAGGACATGATCGATGCAAAGAACTGCCTTACGGCTACGCAGGCAGAATTGACGAAGCTGTACGCTTCCCGTAAAGACGGCGGCGAAGTAAAAAGCGTGATAGATGGTCAGAAAGGCCTTGAGATCAAGAATGAAGGCACCAACAGAGATGTTGATGCTACTAAAACGGATTTTGGAAAAGCTGTACTCAAAACAGCGGATGATAGTCCGTATATTCTTGTAGTAGGATTGGGAAGCACCAAAACATATGCTGCCGAGAAGGATCGCCGTAAGCAGTATACGGTTTATCTGGTTATGTATCAGAAGAAGAAAGATTCCAAGCCTATATATTTTTACGGAGATGAATGGGGATTATTGTATCCTACGGATGTACGTTTAAAAGCTGTTACCGGTGGCCAGAAAAACCCTAACCGTTTGACATCATACGATATAGATCTTCAGTATTATGTGATAGCAAATAAGGACAAAAAAGGGGTCGGCAGTGATATATGGAAGCATCTGAAGGATAATTCGGATTGGAAGGAAAAATAAGGCCTGCAAGTGCAAAGGAGTGCGCTTATGAAAGATAAAAGACGGAACGGATATAAGAATATATGCAAGAGATCGAAAGGCTTCACCCTGGTGGAGCTTATTGTCGTACTCGTCATAATCGCCATTCTGGCGGCACTGGCAATACCTGCGGTGTTAGGATTCATCGATAATGCCCATAAAAAGCAGGTTATCGCCAGGGCACAGACAGCGCTCACTTCCACACAGGCGGCGCTTTCCGATATCTATACATCCAATGATAATAAGTATACTACCGAAAAGAGAATTCAGACACGTGTTAATGCCGGCTCCACTGACGGAGATAATACGGAGTTTACCGTATGGAGTGTTGTAAGCCTGTATGATGAACCCGAGGGTGACAGAGAGGCGACTAACGCGATAGTCGATGAGATAGGTTCTTATACCGTGGCTATGGCACTGTATAAGGATTATGAATCCGATTATGCCGCTTATGACGGAGTTGAGTGGACTCTGTATGATAACGAGGCTGATGCGCTGGCTTACCTTAGCGCTGCTGCAGCTAAAAATGTCAGTATATCAAAAAGTGATAATGCAGAAGTTATCCATGTATGGCCGTTTGAAAAGGGAGATGATTATGCGCTGATGGATCCGGTTGCACCCAAGCCCGATCCTGACGATCCCGACCCCGATCCTTATGTGGCTAAGAAGTCAAAGCTCGTGATCCTTAAAAGGGCGGATAAAGGCAGGGCATTCTTTGCCGCTGACGAAAACAGTGCAGAAACACAGGAAGAAGGATTGCCGGTCACATTCTATCAGGATGATAACGGCATGATAACGACCGACTGGGCATGGACATCCACGGGCAATAAAAATGCCTTTTCCAAGCTTATGCGTAATCTTATCCTTAAGATTGCGGATACATATATGTTCCGTTACTGGAAGGAACCTGGGACGGGAAAGATCTGCAAGGATAAGAATGAGATCGGGGCATATATCTTTGATGATGCAAACGAAGATACTCTCGAATTTACCTTTGTGGCTAATGTTATCAGGGATCCCAATACCAAAGAGCAGGCTATTGTCAGCAATTCTAAGCTGCATGATTTTATAGGAGGCAGGAATACTACCGATGTTGTTATGGTTGTATCCGATACTTTCGATACAAACGGGAAGACCATAATAGATGACAGGTCGCATCCGGATTATTATATTTATGCATGGTATGAAGGAACTACATTAAAATGGTGGACAAATGCAAAGGTGGCTTTTATGCCTGCCGATTGCAGCAGTATGTTAAGTAAGAGGGAAAACCTGAAAAAGTTTAGTTTCAGGGGATTTGATGTATCCAGGATCGAAGATTGTACCCAGCTTTTTGCAGAGAGTACCAGACTGAATACCATTGACTGGGGTGATGAATTTATCGCACCGGAGCTGACTGATATGACGGAATGTTTCAAAAAGGCCACCGGCTTTTCAACTCTTGATATGAGCGGCATCATAGAACTGGGAGAGCTGGTAGACCTTACAGGTACCTTCAGGGAGACATCCGGAAATACGACATTTGTTTTTGGAGACGTATTTAGGAATAATTCCGTAGGCTGTTTAAGGCAGACATTTGAGAGTAGTGGTGTGAAGAGCCTTTCACTGCCGGGATGGAATGTAAGCGGTGTTAAGGACTGTTATGCTACTTTTAATTCATGCGGCAATCTGAGTACTGTCGATCTCGGCCAGGAAGGCTGGAATCTGAGCTCATGTACAACACTTAACAAAACCTTTAAGTATTGTCGTAAACTGACTGAGATAAAGGGAAAGATCACAACTACCGGCGCACTTACAAACATGCGTGAGACTTTTGATGAGAATATGGCACTGGTTTCCCTGGATGTTTCAGGCATAGATCCTACAAATGTTGAGAACTTCAGATCCTGCTTTAAGAGAAATTATGCGCTTACGACGCTTGACCTTTCTGCATGGAACGGAAAACCTAAAAAGGTCAAGAATATGAGGCAGATGTTCACGCAGGATTCGCTGTTACAGGAAATCGATCTATCCAACTGGGATCTGAGCAATCTTGTGAATATGTATTCGGCATTCAGTTATTGCGGGGTTGCAACATTCAATCTTACAGGGTGGAACACAAAGGAACTGGCGCCTAAAGGCGGGAAACTGATCACTATAGGATCGGCATTCTTAAACTGCAAGTCGCTTGAGGGCACTGTTGATCTGTCCTACTGGGATACATCAGGCCTGGTGGGGGTGGTTGAAGATGAGTCTATTGTTGAAGAAGGGCATGACTGGGGTAAAACTGAGGCAGCGAAAGCCATGTTCCAGGGATGTACGGGGATCAATGCAGTGGTCCTTAAGAACTGGGATCTGACAAACGTCGAGAGTCTGGCAGATTTTTTTAAGGATTGTACTAATATTGAATATGTAGATATGTCAGGATTGAAGGCGGATCCGAATTCGCAAGGCGTAGGTAATGGCATATTAAGTTTCTGTGTTCCTAATAAAGCAAAGTTAAAGAGCGTAAGCTATAACGGTGCTCATCTTGATAATGTAAGCTCAGTGGCATCTATGTTCAGTGGATGTACGAATCTTGTAGAGGCGCAGCTAAACGACTTCAGGGCTGCTAATGCAACATCTGCAATCGGTATGTTTAATGGTTGTACCATGCTTACGGACATAGAACTTGATGGCATGAAAATGAATAATGTGACCGATGCATCCAAGATGTTTATGAACTGCTCATCAATTGTGGATTTCAAGGTGACGGGATTTGAAATGAAGTCGATACAGAATTTGAACAGTCTGTTTGAGAGCTGTACTGCACTCAAAACGGTAGACCTTTCATCCTTCCCGCTGTCTACAGTGCAGGTAATAAGCAATATGTTTAAATATTGCACAGGTCTGGTACATACGGATCTGTCGGGCTGGGATCTGTCTTCAGTTAATAATATGAAGGGTATGTTTTGGGGATGCAGCAATCTCGAGTCGCTTGATATATCTGAATGGAAGCTGAGTGCTTCGGGCACAGCTGATACATCAGATATGTTTAAGGACTGTGTTAAACTTGAGACACTTAAGATGCAGAAGTGGACTACTAATCTGCCCCTCAGCAAGTGGATACTTTCAAGAATAAAGGGCAATTTAAAGCTTCTGGATATGACAGACTGTGATTTCACAGGCGGTTCGGATCTGAGTACTATGTTCAGCGGAGCTACAAAGCTTGAAAAGATCATACTTAATGGCTTTAAGGCTAATGATGCTACTACCGCGAACGCTTTATTTAGTGGCTGTACCAGTCTGGAGACTATCGAAATGAAGGGGATGGAATTAAATAATGTGACCAATGCATCGCAGATGTTTAATGGCTGTGTGAAGCTGGCAGTCATAGATATGAGCAGTGTAGAGTTGAACAGTGTAACCAATGCGTCGCAGATGTTTAAAGGCTGTACGGCATTAAAGAGCTTTTCGGGAACAGGTCTTCAGATGGGAGCGGTACAGGATGTGAGCTATATGTTTGAGAACTGCAGTGCGTTAACTACCGTTGATCTTTCCGATATAGACCTGTCTTCTGTGGAGAATATGAACTATATGTTTAAGAACTGCACCGGGTTTATAAAGCAGGATCTTTCTGGCTGGAATCTGTCTTCAGCTAATACTATGAAGGGTATGTTCGAAGGCTGCAGCAATCTTGAAGAGCTTGATATATCTAAATGGAAGCTGCCCGCTTCAGGTACAATTACTACGACAGATATGTTTAAGACCTGTACCAAGTTTGAAACGCTCAAGATGCAGGAGTGGACCAATGATATGGCTATCAGTAAATCAATAATCGCAGCAGGTAAAGCATATGTAAAGACTCTGGATCTGAGCAAATGCGCTTTTGCTAACAGGAGTAATATGAGCAAACTGTTCCAAGGATACGGAAAGCTTGAAAACCTGGTGCTTACTGATTTTAATACTGATGGAGTTACTGATATGAGCTATATGTTTGACGAATGTTATAATATAACAAGTTTTGACATATCTGCATTTAATGTGAGTCAGGTTACCACAACAGCGTATATGTTTAAAAACTGTTATAAACTTACCACGGTATCATTTAAAGCCGGAGGCAGTGATTTTGCTGCAGTTGAGTCTATGCAGGAGATGTTTTTCGGATGTATAAAACTTAGTAGCTCCACGGATACAAGTCTTATACATACAGGCAATAAGCTGAAAAATACGAAGTTTATGTTTAAAGGCTGTTTTAGGATGCCGGAAATATCCATTGAGGGCTTTGATCTTCAAAGCATCGAAACGATGGAGGGCATGTTCAGTATGGAAGAATGGGTTAATGGAAAGACTGTAAATATTGAAAACGGAGAAACTATATCGGTTACTGCTAATGATTTCAAAGCGGACAGTCAGCTTAAGACCATAGTATTCGGAGAAAAATGTGTTGGCCATCCTAATATGAAAAATGCTGACAACGTCGGAAGTATGTTTAAAATGTGCATCGCCCTTGAAAGGATTTATGTTTGGGAAGGAACGACATATGCCGACCTTACAAATAAAATTAAGAATACATGCTTTGAAGGAGATGTAAAGCTTATAGGTGGAGGCGAAACAGTATATGACAATAATAACAGATCACAGTTATATGCCAAGATAGGTACAAAAACCAGTCCTGGATACTTTACTAATATAACGGATCGCTGACAGCAGATAGTTGGAGAATGAGTATAATGGTGAGATGTAATAAGAGTAAGGTTATTAGCAGCAACAAAGGCTTCACCCTGGTGGAGCTGATCGTGGTGCTCGTTATCCTTGCCCTTCTTGCCGGTATACTTGCTCCCGCGCTGTTAGGCTATATCGATAACGGTAACAGGGAAAGGGAACGCAATAATGCTAAGGCGATACTCAACGCGGTGCAGAATAAGCTTACGGCTCTTTATGATCAGGGAATGATGCCGGATCAGACTACGGAGTTAAGCAGAGGTTATAACTGGAGAGACGACTGGAGCGCCGATGTGTTCTATAATGCGGGCGTTGACGTCAGACCGTATATCTGCGGATTCTTTACCGGGAATATCTCGGATAGCTATGGCACCGGGAACTATGCGGATGCCGGTCTCTCCGGCTTGAAAAAAGGATATATAGTATACGCTATGGTCTATGTTGAGACTAAGGGCAGTGATCCGGTCATCTTTTATGCCGGAGACTGGGATAAGACTACGCTCAGTGATGTAATACAAAATGGCGCGATAAGCCTTCCCGACAACGTAGCGACCGGTCCTGTTTATATATCGGATATGTATACCCTGCGTGACTGCACGGGAGATGAAGCACATAAAGGCGATAATCACGCGGCATATCAGGAATTACATGACGTTTACAACGTGGTTCCGTAAGTAATACGTACATTTACAGAGAAACAGTATGGAAAACAAAAGACTGAGAAGACAATTGAATAATGCCGGCTTTACCTTAGTCGAGATGATCGTGGTGCTGGTCATCATGGTTATTTTATTGTCTTTGAGCGTGGGCGGGATAATGGCATGGCAGGACTGGTCAAAGATGAAGCAGCTTAATGCCAACGCCGAAAGTATCTTTGTGGCTGCGCAGACACAGCTTTCGGATTATTCGGCCAGTGGTTCGCTTGAACGTGAAGTGAAAGAAGCTCTGGATAAAAGCAGTAACGCCATCTGGATCACCGAAAACGGCGGGGAAGGATCCATAGCCATATCCGAACTGGAGGACCCTGACGGTAATAACTATGTGTGGAAAAATGTGTGGAAGACGGGATACAGTCAGGGAACCATAGTATCGGTAAGCAGCAATCCCGGCGATTATCAGGCATTCCTTGATCAGGATGAGAGTCTTGACAAGGGAACGGCTTTATTGTTCAAGCTTATCACTGCATATATTTACGATAAAGCAGTCTTAAATAACGGATCGATCGTAATGGAGTTCTCGCCTGACGCAGCGCAGGTACTTGCTGTATGTTACAGCAGCAATTCGCCCTTAAGCTACAGCGAGGATGACGGGATCTGCATAAAGCGCAGAAGGGAAGATATAAGGAATGAGCTGGCACTGGGATACTATGGTGTCGCTACATTGTCCATGCCTATAAAGGGCAAGACCGATAATACGCTTAAGATCCGCGTGAAGGATTTCGTGCTCAGAAACGAGGAACTGCTTGATGCACTTTATGTGCCGGATCTGAGCGAGCATGATATCTTTGCTGTTGATAAGGCGTATACATTCAAGCTAAGCATAGACGATCATGGTTCAAAGGAGCGCCTTATGACGCTTGAGTTTACTGTTTCCGGGAATAAACCGCTTCCCACTTCCATGAAGCTCGCACAGGGCAAGAATGCCACACAGATGAAAGCGACTTATTATAAAGGCGGGTTAGATGTGCAGTTGGCGGCAGGAGAAGAAGCACCTGTATTCATGGTACCGGTATGGATGGAAGTAACGGCGACCGGAGACCGTGCTATACGTATAGCGCTTGATGCCGCAGATATACAGGCACAATCCGTATTATATGACAGAGCGATGAAGCTTTCTGATACCGGACTCAGCGATGAAGAAGCAGCCAAGGCCAAAGAGGCATTTTCAAAAACCTACAGTTTCTACCGCTTCGGGCTTAATACCGATGAGATAGAACTGGGACTGGTGATACAGAACGCACTGGATCCTACGGAAGTGAGTGAAGAAGTATTCAGCAGCAGCCATGGAAAGACGAGCAGAGGAGATGAGGCAGCTTTCGTGGCATTTGGCAGTGTCGAAAGAAACGGATCGAAGGCAACATATGAGATAGCTAACGGCAGACACCTCTATAATATCAGATTTACAGAGGACTATGCGGATAAGATCACTGATGTCAGTGAAACGCCGGCTCCGGGTGATCTGAAGAATAATATTGACTGGGGAAAAGCGTATGATCGCGAGTATAAGCTGACAGAGAATATCAACTGGCGCAACTTCTGTGCATATCAGTTCAGGGGCGGCACGGCCGGAGAAAACTTCCTGTTTGATTCTTATTATCTTTGCGACGGAGAAAAGCCCGGAATGGGATATGCTGACATAGAGACCGAGATAGAGGATTTCCCGTCATTTAAACAGTTAAGTGCAGGCAGCAGCTTTAGCGCCGAAAACGGTACATATATATCGGATCTGACCATAACGACAGATGCTAACGAGCGTTACGGAGTGTACGGTTATGATGCAAAAGAGCTGTATCTTAAGGCGGCAAAAGGTGATACTGCGTCCTTTGATCTTCAGGAGTTTGAGAGGGCAAAGGGACAGCACCCCACAGGGCTTTTCGCATATAATTACGGAGAGATCAAGGGGCTGACCTTAAAGAAGCATAAAGTGTTCGGTACATATAAAACAGGCGGCTTCGTAGGAGAGAACCTAGGTATGCTTTCGGCGCTTAAATTACAGAACGACGCAAATACTGCAGGAAGCATCGACAAGGCAGAAGAATCCACGATAAGCAGACTGATAGCTTTAAGGCAGGTAGTACCGTTCTTTTATGGCAGCAATTCGGATGGAACAGAAACATACCATAAGACAGCTTATGATACCTTAAGCGACGGTACTGTACTTAAAGCATTCATTACAGATGAGCTGTATAAAAAGAATACCAGCTTTGTGGTGGGTATCCATGATGTGGGTGGTATATACGGCTATCAGAAATATGCTTACGGAGATTCTGCGATACCTTTATATTCGAACCTTACGAACGAAGCTTATGTATGCGGTCAGATGTATATAGGCGGGATAAGCGGCCGTGTGATCGCAAAATACGACGGGGCGAAAACGGACCGTTATACAGTCAACACCATCACAAACAAAATGAACCTGAAAGGCGTGACATTTGATACTGCCGTAAACCGCGGCCGTATTCTGGCCCTGCCCATATACAATGCCGGTGAAGCTGACAGCAGCGATGCAACACTCTCTGATGTGCGTGGAGCATATTATCTGGGCGGCATATGCGGCATGGCAAGCGATAATGTAGACGGCGAAGCTTTCAGCGCAGATGATGCGGATCTGAATTTCAATGACTGCTCAAGCTACTGGCTGTATACGGATGAAGAGATAAAAACCTTTATCAGCGGAAAGAGCGGAGATATGGGCGCGCTGAGCGAACAGATGCGCGGCTGGTATTACGGCGGTCTGGTCGGATATGCAAGGCGTGCTGCATTTGATAACTGTTCCAATGCACCTGCGGATAGCGGAGCATATCTGATAGGACGTTATTACGTGGGAGGCTACTGCGGAATAGCCGAGCTCTGTGCATTTAAGAGCGATAACACAAGTAAAACAACCAATAACATCAACGTGATAGGAAAGACTGGCGTAGGCGGTGTGGCGGCTGTGATAGGAAGGGCTTTTAAGACCGGTGACGATCATGTGGCTGACATGCGCGTTTATCAGTGCGATCCCCAGTCTATCGGCCTTAAGCTGCCGGAGCTTGCAGCGAAACCGGACAACAGAAACAACAGACTGCTCAATACCGGACTTACCTATGCCATGGGTAATGATGAAAGCGACAGCAGTAAGCCTGAGTACTACGGCTTATCCGGCGGTATCTGCGGGTGGAATGCAGAAGAGATAGACGATTGCAGCTGTATAATGAGCGCAGATTCCCAAAAGCAGATGATGGCTCTGATAACGATGGCCAAGGGAAATACTGCTTATTCGGCTGCATGTGCGGGCGGTCTCGCCGGCTTTAATTGCGGAAAGATCAATTACAAAAACGGAAGCAGTGAGATAAATGCCATAGTATACGGCAGGACGATGGTCGGTGGTGCGGCTGGATGTGTGGACGCAGCCGCCGCCGATAATAACACAAAGTTAAAGACAGTCTATAACTGTCTGCTCATTAATGGTGCGGCTGCAGCCGGTATAGAAGATCAGGCGTCGTTTGCGGGCAGCTATATCCTGGCCGAAGAGGATTTTGCCGGCGGAATATGCGGCCTGCTGAAGAGTGGCTCTGTTTTGACTAATGCTGATATCACCGGAGACTTTATAGTTCATGCATATAGCTATGCGGGCGGGTTTGCCGGATGTGTGAAAGCGGGAAGCACGCAGCCTAACCAGTATGCGGGACGTGTGATCACGCAAAACGGCGGCCTGCAGAGGGTAGTGGCAGACGGCCTGTTTGCGGGCGGGTTTGCGGGAGCTGTGGCAGATCAGGCTTTATATGATGGAAGCGATGGATTCTCCGGAGCTGTAAGCGGAGTATCGGAAGTCTATGCAAAGAGCTTTGCAGGCGGATTTGCAGGGGCGGCAGTGCTGCCTGAAGTCAGCGCATATGATACACACTGGCTGGTACCAAACGATAAATTCATCACGGCAAACGGTAATATGAAAGTTGTGGCTAATGAAGTGGTTGCGGGCGGATATTACGGATATTATCAGGTAAGCGCATCAGACCGTAACCATGCTCTGGATGTTCTTTATTCTGCTATGGATAACAATAATTCTACAGCAGATAAAGCACGATCGCTTGACGGTATTTCGGCGCAGATGGGTGTATCGGGTATTGAATATACGAACAATATCAAGGACAGTGCTAATTCGGGGATCGTCAATAATCTTAAGCTGGAGCTTGATGATATCATAAAGGCCGGTGAAGTGGCTGCACAGTATTGGGCAGGCGGTATCTTCGGATTCGTACCAGATGCACAGAGCATATACATAGATGCAGATTCAAAGGCGGCAGTAAGCACATCGGGCGCGGAACTGATAGATGAAGGATATACGTATGCAGGCGGTATCATCGGACGTGTGGGCGGCCGCATGGTATTAAACGACTGCAGCAATACCGGATTGATATCTTCAAATTCGGATTATTACGGGCCTCTGTGTGAGGTCAATTACGGAACTATACAGGACTGTGCGGTGGGTTATGCGCAGTACGGCAGCGGACACAACGGATCGGCTGCATATGTCGGCGGATTATGCGGCAGAAACGCAGGCCGTCTTATCGGATCATTCTCAAGCCGTAAGGGTAACGGAGAATATGACGGTTTTGATGTGACCGGGGCCGTATATGTCGGAGGCTTATGCGGAGAAAATGCCGCTGTAATAGAGCTGGCAAATGAGTTCTACTATGTGATAAGCGTGGAGAGCGAAGCGTATGCCGGCGGAATATGCGGAATAAATCTTGGATCTATACAGCATACTGATGCTTCAGAACAGGCACGTACCGGATATTCAGACAGGGGCGTGGCACTCAGGGGCTTATACGTGGGCCTGGTAGCCGGAGAAAACCGCGGAAACATATCAGGTATAACGATAGACAGTACGGTATCGGTGGGGATAGAGGTCAAAGATGACAGCGGTGCCGCAGGAGTATTTGCGGGTGTCAATTCCGGAACGATAGCAAATTGCGTAAACGAAATGGATCTTGCGGCAAATAAAGGAATGGCGGGCGCGTTTGCGGGGCTTGGAGAGATAAGGGACGGATCCCAAACCGTATTCAGTAATCTTGAAAATAAAGGAAATATCACAGCTGACGGTATAGCTGCCGGGATCGTGGCGCATATAAGGGAAGTTGACGGAAACACAAATGCGCGGATCGAAGACTGCAGGGATTACGGCAGTGTTACTTCCGGTTCGGGGCAGGCTTACGGTATCACGCGCGGAGGCGCAGCAGGTATTTACCGCTGCTTCGAAGCCGGTGGAGCAAACAGTATATATGCCGAAGCAGCCGGAGAGGAGAAGAACTATCTGCTCTACGGAACTATCACCGATACCACGCATGACGGAGAAGAGGCCACCGATTACAGCTTTAACAGGCCCAAGACCCTTGTGTCGGTATATAAGAAGGATAACGATCATATACTTTATGCAATAGTTGATGACCGCGCTTATAAGACGGGCATCAACTGCGGAGCAACAGATGTTTCGGATTTCAGCAAGCCGCTCTCTCAAAGGTATGATACGCTTGTAACGGTATACAATAAGCTGATAAACAGATGATCAAAAGGATGATGAGAAGACAGGGATCAAAAACAGATAACCGCGGTGTGGCAATGATGGTGTGTATCACCATTATCGCTATCCTTATGATATTCTGTTTTTCACTCCTTTCGGTATGCTACAGCCTCTACAGTTCCCAGAACAACAGCATGCAGGAGGATAAGAATGCCGAAGCGGCAAAGAGTCTCGATATGTCCATAAGGGAAGATCTGACATCGGGATCTGAAGACAGTTTTTTAGCCAAGTATCTAAGGTATAATATAGTGTCGGGAAATGATGCGCTTAAGAATCCGGGCGGTGAGACCTGGCCGCATTACGATCCCGATAAGGACAGTAATACCTGGGAGTATGCGAAAAGATATTTCAGACTCGAAAAATCGGATTCGGCCAGTATAAACGGCTTTCCGAGCAGTACAAGCGTATGTATGTGGTGGACCTGTCCGGGGACATCAGTCAACAAGAGCGACTATACGCATCTGTTTGTGGAAGTGGAATGCCGCTCCGGAAGCCAGAGCTATGTGATAAGGAGCGAGTATGAGCTGCGCGAAAAGACCGGGACTATAAGCGATTATGCCGAAGTTACCGGACAGACAGATGTCAATCCTGCGGGTAATCTGATAGACAGGAGATGTGTCTGGATATGGAAGTATCTCGGGAGTGAGTAAGGATGATGAGAAGGAACGGCTCAGTTAAAAAAACGGATAACAGGGGAACGACTCTTGTAGAGACGCTGGCAGCATTTACCGTACTGGCAGCTCTTATGGCGTTATTCTTTCATATCGTCGATTTTTCGAGCAGGCTGCGTACGCAGGCGGTTGACAGTTCACGCCTGAACCAGATGTTTTTTAAGGAGATATATAAGAATCCGGATGCGATAGACGATTCTTTTGTTACAACCGAGCTGTTTAATGAAGACGGAACCGGCGGCGCCACCGTAAGCCGTTTCTGGCTGGTACTTGATACGGAACGTACCGATATGGAAAAAAACTATCAGGGCGTAAACTATAACATCGATGATTATAAAGATAATCCGCCGCGTTTCCGTCTGGATAATCTTGAGGCGGTATCGTATACATGTACAGATCCGCTGATCGATGAAGAGCAGCTTGTACGTCCCGGCGCTATGAGGTTCCGGTACATGATGCATCCGTCATCGGCAGTGACCAAACCGTAAGGAGAGCCTGATGTTTAAGAAAGCGGGAAGAAAACTGAATAAGGGTTCCACGCTTATCGAGATGCTGGTGTGCTTCGCGCTGCTGGGGATATTTATGAGTGCTGCAGCGGTGATCATATCGAACGTTACCAACGTGTATTTTGATGTGAAGGGGCAGACTTACGGCAGGCAGGTCGCCGATATCGTAATGAGCAAGATAAGCGGGGAGATAGAAGGCGCCAAGATATCAAAAGAAGATGAGTTTACCAGACCCGTTATCTTCAGATCTTTTGAAGATGAGGCAGTCAATAACCTCTCCGGTACAAAGATCGACCTGTATGACAGGACGGATACGCATATTCAGATCTATGCGGAAGACGGTGAATTAAAGATAAGATATTTTGAGATAAACCCGCCCAAGGCAAAGCCAGATCCGGAATATGATGCGGGGCACAAAGACGAGGTTATATGGACCTTTGATGAGGCGGTATACATGGGATATTCCATAAAGTCACTGCGCTTCGTACCCGCAAATAAAGGAAAAGCAGATACCGGGACGGACACTACCATAGAAGATACGGCGTATAAAGATAAGGCTGCCGGAAGTAACGAATACCCCGGAAATGTGGTGGGGGTATATCTTACTTTGGAAAGTCCTCAATATGGCGAGTTTTATTTTTATAAATATGTTAAAATGTATAATATAAATGATAAAGATGCCGATTCGGTAAATATTGAACTGCGTACGGCGACGGACAGGTAAACAATGGAAACTCCACAGGAACACAACAAACGGCAGGTAGTAAATGTAATACGCGTAATTCTGATAGTGACAGCAGTGTTGTTTATACTGCTGGCAGCTTTCTTTGTGTTTAAGGTACATTCGGAAGGCCGTATGGCACTGCGTGAGGCAAAGAATATCAAGCTGGCGCTCATCACAGCAGACATAGAGATGTATGGCGTGGGCAAGACCATATATGCGCCGGAACATCATAACGGACTGGCAGACGGAGTGGAAGAAAAGCTGCAAAGATATGCCGGTACCAGTGAGGGCATCACGCTGCTTTCCTATAACCGTACCACAAGAGAAGTGGCGATGTTTACTTACACTACGCCGCATTATCTGGTAAGATATGAATATGACGGCGTGCAGGAAAACTGGACCGTAGATTATATGTGGAGAATATTTGTTTATTAAGATAGATCCGAAAACTCTTCAGGAGGACACGCAGGGCAATGGCAGCCTACAGGTACAAAGCAAAAGACGATCAGGGCAAAGTAATATCGGGGATCATGAACGCTACCAGCGAGCAGGATCTTCATGAGAAGCTTAAAGCCGAAGGCAGATTTTTAATAGAGGCGAAGGAACAGACAGGTAAGGTAAGGACTAAGAGACTTAAACCCGACCGCCTGGCAGACTTTTCACGTAACCTGGGCAAGCTGATAAACGCAGGTATCACACTGGTGCGTGCGCTTAAGATAATATCGGAAGATGAATCCATAAAGCCTCAGGAGCGTGAGATATACGCAGATGTGTTAAAGAGCGTGCGACAGGGTATGCCGCTTTCCGATGCGCTGATGGATCAGGGCGATACTTTCCCCAGTCTTTTCATCAACATGATACGAAGCTCCGAAAACGCCGGTAACATGGATAAAGTGGCGGATCAGATGGCTGAGTATTACAGCAAGGAACACCGCCTTAACCAGAAGATAAAGAGTTCGATGACCTATCCCAAGATACTGGGCGTGATGATAGTGGCAGTGGTCATAGTCATCATGGGCTTCGTGCTGCCGCAGTTTGAAGAACTGTTCGCGCAGATGGAAAGCCTTCCGCCTGCGACCAGGCTGCTGATGGCGATGAGCGATTTTGTCAAAAACCGCTGGTATATGCTGATATTCTTCGGAGTGGTCGGCTACATGATCATCAAGCTGGTCTTTTCGATACCAAAGGTAAAATATCTCCGCGATAAATTTGAAGTGCATATGCCGGTCATAGGCAAGCTCCGTAAGATAGTCTATACGGCACGTTTCGCAAGAACGCTTTCCAGCCTTTATTCGGCAGGTATATCCATACTTAACTGCCTGACCATAGCAAAGAGTACCATCGGAAATACCTATATAGAATCGCAGTTTGACGATCTGATAGCGGCTATCCGCTCCGGTGAGAACCTTTCGACTGCGATCGACCGGGTAGATGGTTTTACCAAGAAGCTGTCTTCTACAGTAAATGTCGGTGAGGAGACAGGTTCACTGGATTCCATGCTGATATCGATAGCGGATCAGATGGAATTTGAATCCGAGATGGCAGTGAGCAAGATGGTGGCCATGCTCGAGCCTACAATGATAGTGGTGATGGCGGTGATCGTAGGCTTCATCATGATAGCCGTGATACAGCCCATATACGGCTCTTACCAGACGATCGCAAACCAGTCGCATTAAAAAGGGAAGTGTCATCCCCGGCACATCAGGGGAGCTTTACTACGAAAACTAACACGGAGGAACATATTACATGAGCACTGTAATATACATTTCCAACAAACAGATACAGGTGGTGACCGCAAGCGGCAGCGGCCCGGGTGCTAAGCCCAGGGCAGCCTATACAATGGCATCTCCGGAAGGCAGCGTCATCAACGGAATGATAATGGATCCGGATGCGCTGGCACCCTTTATCAAGGGCTTTTTCGCGCATAACAAGCTTTCCACAAAGGATGTGAGCCTGGTAGTAAACAGCTCTAAGATAGCCGGAAAGAGGATAGAGCTCCCGGCTATGAGCCCTGCTAAGACGCTGGAATTCGTGGCACGCGAGTTTAACGATGTGACCAGGGATGATTCGGTGCCTGTATTTTTCTATACCAACCTAGCTGTAGAAAAAGGCAGTAAGATAAAGAAGGCATACGCAGAGAGCGTGGATGCCGAATTCATAAAAGACTATATCGCGCTGTTCAATGAGGCGGGCGTCAGCTTAAAGGGCATATATTCAAGCGAAGGCGTTATGATCAGGACCATCGAGCAGAGCGCCGGCAAGAGATGCAAAAACTTCGTGGTACAGGTAGCTGACGATAACATGCTCACTAATGTACTGTGGGCAGAGGGTAACTTCGTTTACTATTCCGGGCAGCGCTGCTTTAACGAACCGGGCACGGAGGAATACATGGAAGAGTGCGTACGTGCACTTTCACAGCTGACCCAGTTCATGAAGGCAAATCAGATGGAGACGCCTATACAGAATATCTTCGTGGCCGGCATCAAAGGCCTGGATATCGATGTGTACCGCCAGATGGTAAGCGCCTCACGTATCGATGCGACGGTTGAATGGTATGACTGCGGTATCTCACAGAAGGTGGGGCGCCGCTTTGATCTGACTGCCGTGCTGCCGGCACTGGCAGGTCTCTTCGGACAGGACAAGACAAATAACATCCTTACGAATTTCAATGCAAAGAAGAAAGAGAAGAAGGTCGACGACTTCTGGCGCAAGAGCTTTTTACTGATAGCAGCTATATTTGTGGTAATGCTGGGTATCACGATATTCGTAAATCTGCAGAAAAAGAAGACTGAGGAAGAGCTGGATGCAGTTAAGACCTATAACGAGAATCCGGCCACACTGATGCAGCTGGGTGTGTATGATCAGGCTGTGAGTGATATACAGGAAGGCAGCGACCGTTATAACAGCTATGTAAATATAAAGAATGCGGTAGAGACCTATCCCATCTTTAACGAGAAGATAAGGGAGCCGCTGGAGAGATGCGCTACGGGCTATGCGGAGATAGAGATAACAAGCTTTGATGCCGTGGCAGGATCACTGAGCTTTACCGCCAATTCGGAGCGGGTTCAGGACATAAACAAATTCATTGCCAGGATCCAGGAAGAGGATATATTCAGCTCGGTATCCTATTCGGGTTACAGCTTAAACGGAAGCGATAATACCTGGAATATACACGTGACCTGCATACTTGCAGAGAGCGCAGGAAGGTAGGTGATAATATGCAGGTTCAGATGACAGAAAGAGATAAAAGACTGGTAGTCATGCTCTCCATCATAGTGATAGTGGTGGGCTTTGGCTGGTGGGGCATACGTCCCGCGATAAAGAGCAATACTGCGATGAGCAAGGAGCTGGAAGAGCAGGAAGAGCTGAGACAGGTCAATGAGACCAAGTTGGCAAAGCTTTTCATGTATGAGTCCGAGGCTGAAAGCTATAACGAGCAGATAGTGCTTGAGAAGGTCAACTATTTCCCGATGATGTCCTCCAGCGAGATAGACCGCTTATTCACCAATATGATACTGGACAGAGGCTTATCGGCTTATGATCTGAGCATCAGGAGCAGCAACACTCCCGTACCTGTGGAGCCTTATCAGTATTCCGTACTGGCAGGGATAGTGGCAGAAGAAAACGAGCGCATAAAGAATGAGAGTGATAGCAGTATCGACGGTGTGGATCCCTTTGAATACTCCAGTTCTCCCGCATATAATTCGGAAATCTACGGAGTGGATGTAACACTGCGACTGGCGGGTGAGATGGACGATCTGAAAGGTCTGATCGAAGATATCTCTAAATCGGAGAAGCTGCTTTTGGTACGTAACTGCGTATGGTCGGAGCAGGTATCGAGGGTCAACGAATTCGTAGCCGGAGAAGACGGTGAAGAAGGCGAATATGTTCCTACCATGAAAACGACCACCGTGCTCAACGTAAACCTTACACTTTACATGTGCGACCAGAGCGAGCCGGCTGAGGAAGAAGAATAAATACGTGTCATTCCGAATGGGAATACGCGTCATTCTGAGCGGGAATACGCGTCATTCTGAGCGAAGCGAAGAATCTTACAACCAGGAGGCAATAGATGGAAGTCAAAAGAAACAATGCCATACGAATAGGTGACGTGCTGAAGGAATTCGGTTATGTTACGGAGGATCAGATAGGCCAGGCTATATCCTATCAGAAGGAGCATAAGGGCGTGCTGATGGGCGGTGCCCTGATAGCGCTGGGATTCATAAATGAGCGCCAGATGCTCGATGCTCTGGGACGTAAGCTGGATCATGAAGTGGTAAATGTGGGTGACCTCAGCGTGGATATAAAGGCGGTGGAGCGTATCCCCAAGGCATTGGCGGAAAAATACTGCATGCTGCCCTATGCGGAGGATGAGCAGGCGCTTTACCTGATCGTTAACGATCCCCTTAACTTCTATGGTATCGAGGATATACGACAGATAACCGGTGCGCAGCTGGTGATAAAGCTTTGTGAAAAAGCCCAGCTGGAAAATGCGATACAGTATTATTATTCGGAGGTAAGTGCAAGAAAGGCAGCTGATAAGGCAGCAAAGAATTCCAACTTCGTCGAGCAGATAGTGGAAGTGAATGTGGATGACGGCGATGATGATACGCCTATCATCAACCTGTTAAACAGCCTTATCATAAGGGCGTATAACTCAAACGTTTCCGACATTCATATAGAGCCTTTTGAGACACATACATCTGTGCGTATGCGTCTGGACGGTGTCATCACGGATATAATGCAGCTTCAGAAGAGCATACATAACTCACTGATAGCGCGTATCAAGATACTGGGTGATCTGGATATAGCGGAGCGCCGTGTGCCTCAGGACGGCCACTTCCGTACCAATATCGAAGGTACCAACCTGAATGTCCGTGTTTCCGTTATCCCTACAGTGTTCGGTGAGAAAGCAGTGCTGCGACTTCTGGCTTCCGCTGCTACCATAGATAATTCCGGAACTTTCGGTATGAAGCAGAAATACTTTGAGCTGGTATCAAGGATGCTGGATTCACCAAACGGTATCATCTACGTAACGGGACCTACCGGTTCGGGTAAATCTACCACACTTTATATGATCCTGGAGGCTCTTTCAAAGAGATCGGTGAACATATCCACTATCGAGGATCCCGTGGAGAAGAATGTGCCCAAGCTTAACCAGATGCAGGTTAACAACGTGGCGGGCCTTACATTTGAAGTAGGACTCAGGGCGCTTCTCAGACAGGACCCCGATATCATAATGGTTGGTGAGACACGTGACAGTGAGACAGCGGCTATATCGGTGCGTGCGGCTATCACGGGCCATCTGGTGCTTTCCACACTGCATACCAATGATGCTGCCTCAACCGTTGTCCGTCTGGTCGATATGGGTATCGAGCCTTTCATGCTGGCGAACTCACTGGTGGGCGTAATAGCACAGCGACTCGTGCGTAAGGTATGCCCGTTCTGCTCAACATGGGGCGAGATGACCGATAAAGAGGCGGATATAGCCGGCAGGCGCCTGCCGCAGGTAAAGCATGCAGTGGGCTGCGCACAGTGTAATAATACAGGCTATAAGGGCCGAATCTCTATTCATGAGATACTGCCTGTGGATAAGAGAGTGCGCGCGATGATATCTGCAGAGGCTCAGGCCGAAGAGATAAAGGATTACGCCCGTAACACTCTGGGTATGCTCACCCTTAAGGAGAGCGCCCTTGAGCTGGTACAGGAAGGCCTTACCACAGTGGATGAGCTGGTGAAAGTGGCTTATTACGATTGATAGAGCCCGATAGCCCTTATTGACAAAAGCCGGTCCCGATCATACAATAAAGTATACAGAAGTATACGGAAGTATACAGAAGTATACAGGCAATTTAAAAGTATACGAAAGTATACGCTGAATGGTACAGTATACAGCAAGGGGAATCGGAAGATGGGCAATCCATATTCTATCGGATTCGGAAGGATACCTACGCGTTTCATAAGCCGCGATATCCTTATTGATGAGATAATAGAAAATATAAACAGTGATGAGGTTCAGGGGCAGGCATATAAGCTTACCGGCATACGCGGGAGTGGTAAAACCGTTACGCTTACAGCTATAGAGAAAAGGCTTAAAGAGGATGAACGGTGGATAGTTATACCGGTAATGCCCGAATCAAAAATAACAGAGGAACTGGTTGGAGGAATATATAACCGGGTTCCTCTTCTTTCGTCTTTTTTCAGTACCAGTCTCAATCTGAGTAAGTTCGGCATAGGCCTGAATATTTCCAGGGTAAATCCGGTAAGTAATATAGACGCCGCACTTGAAAAGATAATGGAAGAGTTGAAAAAAAGAGGCTTGAGACTGCTTGTCACAATAGATGAGGTGAAAAATTCGGCCGATATGAGGGATTTTGTTCAGGAATTCCAATTGCTTATACGGCAGGATCTGCCCATATATCTTATAATCGCAGGCCTCTACAATGATATAGAAAACCTGGAAAATGCCGACCATCTTACATTTCTGTTAAGGGCTGAAAAATATGAGATGAAGCCGCTCAATTATACTATTATCAGGAGCGATTATGAAAAGACGTTGGGAGTAAGCCGTGAAGTAGCTGAAAATATGGCGGCCATGACAGGAGGATATGCATTTGCATATCAGGCGCTGGGAAAGTATATGTGGGAGTCGGGCAGTAAAGAGATCACTGCTGAGGTAGTAGACAGATTTGATGAGGCGCTTACTGAGAAGGTTTATGAAAAGATATGGAGAGAACTGGCACCGCGGGAAAAATGGTACCTGGGCTTTATAGTAAAGAAGGATACTATGCCGGTGAGTGAATTGCTGGAGATGACCGGAAAGAAGAAAAACGAGTTTTCCGGCCCGCGGCAGATGCTCATAAAAAAGGGTGTTATCGATGCATCGAAGAGAGGAGAGGTATCCGTAAGGTTGCCAAGATTCAGGGAATTTGTTGACAGACAGCTGCTTTATGACGGAGATGTGGGATATCCGTAGAGAAGCTGAAAAATGTAGCTGGTTTACATAATTTTAAATCAAAAAACAGTTCAAAAAAATGCAAAAAAGTGATGGAAAAGACTAAAGTAAAGTCGTATAATGACGATATATAAAACAGATGCGGGAGTGAGACATACGAACGCTAAAAAAAACAAGACAAGGCGATAAGGAGGTCGAACTTATGAAGAAAAGGAATTTAAAGGGCAATAACAAAGGTTTTACACTGGTAGAGCTGATCGTTGTGCTGGTTATCCTGGCAATCCTGGCAGCTATCCTGGTACCCGCACTGCTGGGTTATATTGACAGCGCAAGAAATAAGCAGACTCTGCTGAATGCACGTAGCGCAATGACCGCTGCACAGGCTGAACTGTCAGCAATCCATGGCTCCAAATCAGGTGCTCCTGGTGATATAGAGAGTGGAGTACATAACACGAATTTGTTAGCTACAATGGATCAGCCGTCACTTAGTTGTAATTCTCTTGTTATAGGTTGCAAGGCTGAATATAAGGATCCTTCAGTATCCACAAATCCGCCCAAAAAAGAACAACACGACGCATTTACAGTTAGTTATGTTGAGTATACAGATGCTACTGGAGAAGCATATTATGTTGATGGTGAGTGGTTAGATACACTTGATGCTAAACCTGCTTGTGCAAAGACATACTATGTTGTATATGGATCAGGAAAGTTCTAATACTTAAAAATCTTAAAGCTAACTGAGATAATCCCAAAGAGGTAGCCAACCGGCTGCCTCTTTTTTTGGCGTTCGTCGCATCGGTTATTTAACGGTGATCATAGCCATCAAAGACATCCGCTCATCACTCCGACCTATATATTATCAAGCAGGCGGAGGCGGCAGACAGGAAACTATGGCACGGCGCTTTACAGGATCCGGGCATTGCTCCGGTCAATGCGATTAAGCGCAGCGCTTAGTGAGACGGAGTGCGATAAAATCGCCGCGGGTCAGAGGGCCCGCCAAAGTATCCTGTATGAGTATCGCTTTATCCGGGCCCGAATGGGAGCGGCGATTTTCGATATCGCACGAACGTTGAACTTAGCAGCGGAGCGACAAGCAGGGACCGGAGCGATGCCGGTCCATAAAGCGCCGGGATCATCGCAAGCAGCTGTCGCCTCCGCCTGCGCATACCCCAAGGACCGGAGCGATGCCGGTCTGCAAAGCGCCGGACTACAACTATGTGTAGCCCGAGCTGTTTTTTTATTTACACAGGAATCCCCATGTGATATACTTCATCCATCTGAGAAGGCATTATCAAGGATTCTTAGACATATCGTCAGAAATCCTCGATTTTATTTGTGTATGTATTATTTGAATTGATCGTTATTATTTTTTATTGTTTAGAAAGGAGTAATTATAAATGGATGATCTATATTCACAGTTTCCCTATGATGATGCGTTCCGTACGATGGAAGGCGAATGTGATGATATACTGATCGACTATGTGAATTTTTGCCATGGAACTGATTATAAAACAAGCGATAAAGTGATAAGGCTGCGTAATGAGCACTATATTGAGAGCAGTGACCGAACCCAAAAAAAGAGGGTTAGTGATGCTGCATTTGGGATCATGAAAGACGGCAGGATGCGTAAGTACCACCATGAATGCGAGAGTGGGGCTTACGACAGTTCTGTCATGTTAAGGATGTTCGAATATGATACCCAGATAGCTTTGGATAATCATAAATTGAATAAGAATGAACTTATAGTAGAGATACCTATCGCGTGTATACTTTTTTTACGCAATGAAGGTGATCCGCCGGATGAAATGTACATTACAATAAGAACTTCAGGAGGAGAAGTAAGTTATCCTGTCAGGGTTATACATATGTCGGACATAGATATCGATAAGATATTTGCGGAAAAGCTGTACTTCCTGATACCGTTTTATATTTTTAACATGGAGAAAAGCTTTAAGCTGATCGAGAATGATGAAAAGAAGCTTGAGCAATTCGGGGATTTCTACAGCAAAATGTTCGAAAGATTGGAAGTTGAAGTCAGGGCCGGGCGCTTGTCGTATTACTCAAAAAGCATTATAATAAGGGCAGCACACAGAGTGGCATATAACTTGACCAAAAAGAATGAGATCATTCAGAGAAAGGTTGGTGAGATCATGGGTGGCGAGATAATAGAAATGGATGTGATCAAAGCTCATCGTGAAGGTATGGTCGAAGGGATTGAAGAAGGCAGAGCGGAAGGCAGAGAAGAAGGCAGAGCAGAAGGCAGAGAAGAAGGTATCCGGGTATTTATAGAGGATAAACTTGAAGATGCAGTTTCCGAAGATATAATACTGAAGAAGCTGGAAAAGAACTATGGTCTGACAGCTGAAAAGGCTGTAGAGTATATCAAAAAGTATTCAGGGGTCAAGACTGCATAGAGGATATGGTCTGATAAGGTCATACTAAAGAAGCGGGGGATGAGAGTTTCCCGCTTCTTTTTATGCGCAAGGCCCTACCGGTTCTTTTTACGGCGGATCTTAGCAGTAAGCTTCTTTATCAGCGCCCGTACATGCTCGTATTCATCGCGGCTCAGCTCCGTGTTGCTGAAGGCCGCCTGCGATATACTGTCGCGCAGCGCTGCGGCATCGGCTTCGTCAAGCGGAGTGCCGTCCACGCCGGTATCACGCAGCATATTGTAGCTGTCGCGTACGGTGGGATGGGAGAGCGCCATCACATGAGAGGATATCAGCTTCTTGATAAAGCGCCTGTAGTATATCAGCAGGGCGCGTGAGAATTCACCGCGGCTTTGGAAGCTATGTATGCTGTATTCTTCGCGTATGAAGCGTATCAGCGGGAAGCTTAATATGAATATGACCAGCGCAGCCAGCAGTATGCCTAAGGGGCGAAGCAGGAAGGATAAGCTGCTTAAGAAGGCAAAGGAGCCTTTTGTATCGGGCAGCTGTATCGGATCTGCAGCGTTGTTTCCGTTGGAGGCGCTCCTGTTGGTGGTGGTAAAGAGGCCGGAGAAGAGACTGAAGAAGTCCAGGTTCACCGGTACGTCATTCTCATCGGAGGGCGGCGTGGTATCGTAGGGTATCCAGCCGTAGCCGTCTAAGTATATCTCTATCCAGGCGTGTGCAGCACCGTCGGTAAGGGGCACCTCGATCACGCCGGTACCGGGCTGTATCTCCCCGGGAGTCATCCAGCCGGTGGCATCTTCCGATACGCCGCGGCCTGCTAACATATCGGTGTAGGTCATCATGTAGCCTTCTACATAGCGGGTGGGGATGCCCATGTAGCGCAGTATCATCGTTGAAGACGATGCGAAGTGCGCACAGTAGCCGCGCTTTTGTGTACCTAAAAAGTAGGTGACCACATCCTGACTGCGGGGTGTGGCCCCGGGGGCCATAGTGTACTGGAAGTTGGAGGCAAAATAGCTCTTTAATCTGGCGGCTATGCCCAGGCGCTGCGTCTGAAGCTCCAAGTAGCGGTCGTATTCAGCCTGGGTGGTGGGATATAAGGGATGGTCCTCAGCATCGGAGAGGGATGAATAGTAGCCGGCTGCTTCGTACAGGCGGGCCTCTTTGCAGAATTCATCCAGCTCGTCTTTTATCCCGTCCGGAACCTGCAGATAGATATCGTAGACCATGTCCTGATAGTCTTTGGTGATGCCGGGATTGGGATTGTAGCTCGTAAGCGAACTATAGGGCATATAGAGCGCTTCGTAACTGTAGAGCGCATCTTCCGGAGCGTAGGAAGCGATGGTGGCGGCATCGTCGAGCATTGCGTATTCTTCCGGAAAACGCTCCGGGGTCTGATCATATACGCTGCGTGAGATGCCGGCAGCTTCGCCGCTTAAGCCTGTGGTGGTATCGATGGTGTAGTAGGGACGGTAATCGTAATCGGTATCCGCATCCAGATTGCAGATCCACATCTTGCCGGCATGATCGTCCACATCGGATATGTTTGTTATGTCGGTAGGATACGTGGCGGAAAGCTGCGGATAATATGAATCCATCTCGGCTAAGTAGTCGGCGCCGATGCGTTCCGTGTCGGATATATCATAGTAAGGATAAAAATTACTGCTGTTGTAGGTCACGCCCGTGTAGGCTTTGAGATAAAGGCTCTCGGTATTTTTTGGCACAAAGCGTATCAGCAGGTCATCTTCAAAATCGGGGCTTACGTTGCTGATGCCGCCCAGACGCCCGCGTGCCAGACCGCCGGTGGCGTCGTAACGGTCAAAGAGAGAGGCGAAGCCGCCGTCTAAGTATTTCTTGATCAGATTGTCGGTTGCATCCTTTACTTTGTTTGAACTGTTCTGTGTGGAGATGTCGGATGCAAAGATCCCGCCGCAGAGCAGCAGAAATACTACGGAAAGAGCTATGCTCCATAAGCTTACCTGTATCATTCCCTTGGAGGTGGAATAGTAGGTATGCCTGGTGGAGCGCCTGCTGCGCTGGCGTGAGAAATCGTCGTGGATGCCGCCTTTGTAGGGCAGGGTAAAGCGCCCGCTGTGTCCCAGCACCGCTACGGCTATGTAGGATGCAAAAAGCATCATCATGTAAGGCAGGGGCGGAACGATGTTCACATAGAATGCGATCTGCAGGGGCAGGAAGGTGATCAGGAAAGTAGTGAAGATATCCATGTAGCCGGATATCGTGATGTTTAAGAGTATGCTGAAAAACCAGCCCATGAATATCATGGCCATGGTTACGGTTAAGTATCTGTCGGTGATTATCTCGGTAACATCGGCGGTGGCCACATGGAAGAAGGCTGAGTATTTTTCAAAGACTTCGCTTAAGAAGGCCATGTAACCTGAATTGACTTCCCAGTAAAACATAAGAGAGAAGAATATAAAGGCGCCGAATATCACAAAGTAGCCCAGATAGAAAGTGAGCTTGTTATAGTAGAGAAAGGCTGTAAGGAAGGCCAGTATGAAGAAAGCGATCGCTACCACGGGGATAGAGTATGATAGGCCGAAGGCGCGTACCAGTCCGCCTACCATTCCGAAGGATGCCAGGAAGATCAGTATGGCGCGTATAAAGCAGAGAAAGAAGCGTCCGGGGCCGGGCAGGCTCTTTATATCCTGCAGGGAGGCTCCGTACATCGTCAGTTCTTCTTCGCGTTTCTTTGCTTCGCGGCGTTCGGCACGGCTTAAACGTGCAGGTCCGGCCGACTGCTGTAATCTGACCGTAGCGGGCATTGCTTACTCCTTTCAGTAGATCTCGGGTTCATCCGGCATTATCAGCTTGCCGGCTGCTATACGTATAACACCCTGCATGTCAGGGTACTGGTAGTCAAAGCTTTCCATTGCGGTGGACAGTTTCTCCACCGGTTCAAGATACAGGCGGTATAAGGCCTGCATAAGGTCTTCGTCGTCGTTTACCTTGTACATATCAAAGCTTTTATCACCCGTGTGGTAGATAGCCACGCGGAAGCTTTCCTTCTGTTTGATGAGCTGCAGGCCCAGACTGTAGAAGACGGATAAGGAGCGCTGCAGGTAATTGGTCTCAAGCTCGGGCAGTACCAGATAATACAGGTCTTTTGAACGCTCGTATTCCTTAACGGAGATGTCGCCGGTCTTTGCCGTCATCTTCCAGTGGATATCCTTTATACGGTCGCCGGGGCGGTATTCGCGCAGCTGCAGCAGATCACGTGTGAGCTCGCCTTCGGTAGAGGTCTCGCTCTCGTCGCTTTCTATAAGAGCCTTTGTGAGAGTGACTGCGGGCATCTCGATCTTTTCCGGCAGCACCGGCACTTCACGGTGGAAGGTATAGGGAAATTTAAAACTGTAAAAATGCAGATAATCGGTAATACGTACTTCGCTTATGGAAAAGTCGAACATCCCCGCGCCGCCTAAGGTGAAGGGAAGCTTAAAGTCGTGACATGTCAGACCCTCTGCCGGGAGCATTATCTCCTGTCTCGGAGGAGCGGTAAAAAAGAGATTGCGGAATTCAAATACCAGCTCACAGTTTAAGAGCGGGAAAGGCGAGCGGTTATCCATGCTGATGGTTATATTAAGGTCGGAGGGCATGGCTATCTCGCCTTCGGGCATTTTGACACCGATCGACAGCTTTTTCATGGCTGCGCGTGTGAGAGCGATAGAAATAACGGGCAACAGCAGCATCAGCAGTATCAGTACCGTGATGAGCGGCTGCCGGTAAAAAACGGCACCCAGGATCATAAAGAAGATCCCGGTAAAATATCCGCATATGTATAAGATGTTGCGGAGTTTCATGGATTCACCCTTGGTACGGGAACCTGGCGCAGTACCATGGAGAGCAGGTCGGGCAGGGTGGAGCCTTCTGCCTTGGCGCGGGCGTTCATGCGTACACGGTGGGCGGCAACGGCGTAGAAGATGTCATGGATATCTTCGGGTGTTACATAATCCCTGCCGCTTACGAAAGCGTGGGCGCGTGCCATGCGCATCAGGGCTATGGAGCCGCGGGGGCTTAAGCCTAAGGCGAAGTATTCGGGATTACGTGTCTGTTCGGTAAGAGCTACCACGTACTCAAAGATCTCTTCGGCGGCGTACAGATCGTGTACGGTCTTCTGCATGGCGATAAGCTCATCTGCACCTGTAACCGCGTTGACAGTCTTAAGATCTATGGAAGAATCGCCCTTTAATACGGCGACGGCATCGTTAAATTCGGGATAGCCCATGGTAAGGCATATCATGAAGCGGTCGAGCTGTGATTCGGGAAGACGCTGGGTACCGGAAGAACCGAAGGGGTTCTGTGTTGCCAGTACGAAGAAAGGAGAGGGGAGTTCCCTGGTGACGCCTTCGACCGTGGCGTGGCGCTCCTCCATAACCTCCAAAAGGGCCGACTGCGTCTTGGGTGAAGTACGGTTTATCTCGTCGGCAAGAAACAGGTTGGTATATATGGAACCTTCCTGAAAGCGGAATTCGCCGCTGTTCTTATCGTAAAGCTGAAAGCCCAGAAGATCGGAGGGCAGTACGTCGGGGGTGAACTGTACGCGCTGGTATTTAAGGGACAGTGCCTTTGATATGGCGACTGCCAGAGTGGTCTTGCCCACGCCGGGGATATCCTCGAGCAGTACATGACCGCCGGCCAGTATCGCACAGAGAGTCAGATTTATAACATTGTCCTTGCCGTGGATCACCTTCTTGATCTCGGCTGTGATCTTTGCGGGAATTTCGTTCATGGGATCCTCCATAATCATAAAAAATCTCAATATATTTTATAATAACGGCGCAGGGTATGCAAGTTTTTTAATATAGGGTAAAAATGAGATGCCGGTTGTGGATATATGGGATATTTTGTGATATAATCATTTAGTATTTTTGCACTATGATCAGGCAGGGAGAGATATGGCAGCCAGGGAAAGGGGTAAAACCGAAAAGTCATCGACCGGTATCATAAAAGCCGGTCTGTTTGTACTGCTGCTTTGCATAGCGCTCAGCATAATCATGGTCGTGGTGCAGCAGGATACTTACCGCTCGCAGGTATCTAAGGAATTCCACCAGCAGCATGTCAGCATGGGCGAGTATTTAAACAGTCTTCTGATGGGATACGGGCAGGGCCTTATGAACGTGGCCTGGACGATCGGGGGGCATGATGAGGATTCGATACAGGCAAGAATAGCTACGACGAGCGAGCTTACGGCGCTGGGGCATATCTATTATATCAATGCCATGGGGGAACTTCATGAAGACGGGGAAGACATAGAAGGCGGCAGTGAGCAGATGTTTGAACAGCTGCAGGAGTTAAGTTACCCCAAGGCAGCGGCTTATATAGGTCTGGCTCCGTCTGCGGTAAGGCTTTTTACCGGCAGCAGCATGGTGATAGCCGCACCGGTAAGGACGCCTGATTACGGTATAAGCAGTGTAGTCTTTTCGACCATTGACATAGAGGGGATATTTGAGTCCGATGCTTTTGCATATCAGACACAGAAGGGACAGTGCCTGCTGGTAAGCGATGCCGGCGAGATCATAGCCGGGGCCGGCGGATACAGGATAGTGGATATGACGGATGAGAGCTTCCAGCTGGGACTGTTGGAGCATTCTGACAAAGAAGGCTTAAGCAAGCGCGCCGTGCAGGACTTCAATTACGGTATAGCAAAGAAGACCAACGGATTCGTCACCATTACCACAGCGGACGGTTACCGCATGCAGGTAAGCTATTCACCGCTTAACGGCTGCGACGGTTTGCATTTCGTCAGCTGTTTTCAGGATAATCTGATCGATCAGAGTATCAAGCCGCTCATTTTTACAAGCGTGCTGACCTGTTCGATAATAATAGTTGTGATGATAGGCGCCCTTACCCTTGTATGGATCAGCGCAAAGAGCACTAATCTGACGGTAGAACGCCTGGCATACGAGGATCCCGTTACTAAGGGAAAGAACCTGAACTATTTCAGGGAGTTTGCCCTTAATACCATGATAAGCAACAGGGAGACGCCCTTTATCATCTACCGTTTTGATATAGCCAATTTCCGTTATATCAACGAATCTTACGGCCACCACAGGGCGGATATGGTGCTGGTGAGCTGCATAAAGAATTTTGAACGCCTTTTCTCGGAGAGGGAGCTGTGCGTGCGTATGGATGCTGACCAGTTCCTGGCGGTACTTATAAACGATTCGCTGCTGGATAAGAAGATGGATGAATTCACCAATGCGGTGAACGCGGACGCCAGGGGTAACCAGATAAAATACCCCATACGTTTTAAGTACGGCATCTATCCGGTCAAGAAGCATGATCATGATATCGATGTGATGATCGACCACGCCAATGTGGCAAAGAAAACGATCAAAAGCGATTCCAAGGAGACCAAGGCCTTATATACGGAGCGCTTTGTGGATGACATGCGCAAGGTGGACCATATCGAGAGCTCCATGCAGAAGGCGCTGGCAGAGAACGAGTTTAAGGTTTATCTGCAGACCAAGTGGGATATAATAGAAAACAAGGTGACCGGAGCGGAGGCGCTGGTACGCTGGGTGCGCCCCAACGGAAGCGTGCTGGGCCCGGAGCAGTTCGTTCCCATATTTGAAAACAACGGCTTTATCGAGCAGCTTGATTTCTATACGCTGGAATCGGTATGCATGCGCATGCGTGAGATGATGGACGACGGCATAGATGTGGTGCCGGTTTCCGTGAACCAGTCGCGGCTTTTGCTGCACAGCCCCGATTACGTTGAGAATGTGGAGAAGGTATTAAAGCAGTACAATATCCCTCCCGGGGCGATAGAGCTGGAGATCACCGAAAGCGTATTTGACAACGAAAAGGAAGATGTGATAGCCATAATCCGCAGGCTTAAGATGCTGGGCGTGCGTCTTTCCATGGATGATTTCGGCACGGGTTATTCGTCACTCAATATGCTGACCGAAGTGCCCTTTGACGTGATAAAGATCGACGGAGAGTATTTCGCAAGGAGCGCGGAGAGCGAACAGGAACGCATGGTGCTGGGAAAGATCGTCGAGATCATCAAAGACCTGGGCATGGAAGTGGTGTGCGAAGGCGTTGAGAGCGAGGCGCAGGTGGAGTACTTAAAGACAACAGGCTGCCGCACGGTACAGGGTTATTACTTCTCGATACCCGTGCCGGAGCCGGAGTTCATAACACGCTATCTTAAGAAGAATGAATAATGTAAACTACCAAAAACAGCTTGATGAGTATATAGCGGCGCTTAACGGGGAAAAGAAGAAGCTTTTGCTGCACAGCTGCTGTGCACCCTGCAGCAGCGCCTGTCTGGAATACCTGTTTAAGTATTTTGACATCACCGTGTTTTATTATAATCCCAATATCACGGCCAAAGAGGAATACGAACACAGGGTGGCGGAACAGCAGCGCCTTATAAAGGAATTGTCGGCAGATGTGGCTGCGCAGATAAAGTTTGCAGAGGGGACGTATGAGCCGGCGCGTTTCCTTGAGGCTGTTAAGGGGCTTGAACACTGCCCCGAAGGCGGAGAGCGCTGCCGCGTATGCTTTGAACTGCGGCTTAAAGAGGCGGGAAGATATGCCGCGGAGATGGAATTTGATCTCTTTACCACAACGCTCACCATATCCCCGTTAAAAAACGCGCAGCTGTTAAATGAGCTGGGGCTTAAGACTGCCAAAGAATGCGGAGTTGGATATCTTACTTCGGACTTTAAGAAAAAGAACGGATACAAGCGCTCGATAGAGCTGTCCGCAAAATACGGACTCTACCGGCAGGATTACTGCGGGTGTGCCTTCAGCAGGGCGGAGCGTGAGCGGCAGAAAGCAGGTATGTCATCCAAAGCGGTAGCAGAGGATATTATATAAGAATTGGAGGTATACTAAAATGGAAAAGTCAACACCTGAATACACGGGGACCACACAGATCTTTCTTGAGGTGGACAATGCACAGTATGAGCTGGACGCCGTAATGGCAAAAGCCAAGGCCGACCTTAAGGCGAACAACAAGGGAAAGAAGATAAGCGACATCAAACTCTACGTAAAGCCCGAGGACGGAAAGGCTTATTATACCGCAAACGGCGGGAAGATAAGCGGCAGTGTGGACTTGTAAAAAAAGCGCGGATATAGTATAATGTAATCAGAACTATAGGCATGTCATACGTGTTCAAGGAGGAAAGGTTATGGCAGGTATAAGCGGTTTAAGTTCAGGTATCAATTATTCCGTGCTTTTCGGGACATCGTCCGATAAGCAGTCATCGTCGGTTGATTACAGCAGTATCTTTAATCTGGATCTGGGAGATATGGCGTCGGTACGTAACGGCAGTTACGGAAAGCTGCTGAAGAATTATTATGCCCGGGAAAAGGCGGATAAGAAAGCGGCTGTCGGCGATACGGATGCAAAGCTGACCGGCATCAAGGCAGATGCGGATAAGCTGGTAAAGAAAGCATCCGAGCTGGGTAATGAGAGTCTTTATAAGACTAAGAGTGTTACCGATGACAAGGGACATACTAAGGAAGAGTTTGCCGATCCGGATAAGATAGCCGGGGCGGTAAAGGATTTTGTCAAAGCCTATAATTCGGCCATAGACAGTGCGGCTGATTCGGAGACGAAGAGCGTGCTGCGTACCGGCGGCTGGATGGCAAACATGAGCAGGAAGAATTCAAAACTCCTGGCTGAGGTGGGCATAAAGGTCGGATCCGATGATAAGTTAAGCTTTGACGAATCGGCTTTTAAAAAGGCGGATACCACCACTGTTAAGGAACTGTTCACAGGCGTGAACTCCTATGCATCGCAGGTGGGGGCTAAGGCAACGTCGATAAGCCGCTCTACACAGAATGCATCGGCAGCTACCTACAACGCCCGTGGCAACTGGTCCACCCAGGCAGACACCATGGCGAAGGAGAGCATAGGAAAGCTTACGGGAGCCACTGAGGAAAAGGAAGAGGAAGCGGCGGATCCTTCAAAGAAGATCACGATAAACGAAGAAGCGCTGCAGCAGGCGACCACCTTACTAAACGGATTGAACTGAAAATGAAAACCACCGGTCATCAGGCCGGTGGTTTTTTATGCACAGGGTCGACGAAAGGATAACGTTGCCTGACGGTAACCGGCGACCCGCGCGCGAGCAGGGTGCGACTTCGTCTTCCCTACTCGATTCTTTATTTCAACAGGTAAAAGCTGCTCATGAATACCCACTTTAAGCCCCGCATCATCGGGATGAACTGGCCAAGGTCGATGAACACGGGAGAGAAGATAAGGCAGGACAGGAGATATACCGGCATGAAAGCGTATATCACTGACCGGCCTTTTATTAACGTAGTGATAAGCAACAGGAATACCAGGCATATGAGCTGGTAAAAGATCAGCCGGATAAGCTCCGCAAAGATATTTCCCTCCATCAGTCCGGGGATGAAGATGATACATAAAAACGCCAGCAGGGAGCTTAGCAGCATGGGTGAGAGTATCATTACCACACGTACGGAGAAA
This sequence comes from Lachnospiraceae bacterium, assembly GCA_017437785.1. Taxonomy (GTDB): domain Bacteria; phylum Bacillota; class Clostridia; order Lachnospirales; family Lachnospiraceae; genus NK4A136. The sequence continues at coordinate 12,280 of JAFRXH010000021.1, read as the reverse complement.
CGCGCATACAGCGGATTTTCCGCAGCATTGTAATAGGTCAGCGCACCAGTAAAGCCTGCGAGCAGTATTATCACTGCCAGTAAGCCTTTAAGAGGGGAGAGCAGTACCGCATTACGTGATACCGCATGTGCTTTGGGGGTATTTTCGTACAGGAAGGAGAAGGTGGAGCCGTCCTGCTGGTGCGCGGCCTGCTCACTCAATACTTCCTCTTCACTGATCACATCGCCGATAGCATCGGCTATGGTGCTGTCATCTTTAAGGTATTCAAGGAATATGGGGCCCGATACACATTCAAATACCGCTGCGTATACGGTCTCGCTCACCAGTGCCGTAAGGCTGCTTTTGGGCGAGGTGAGTACGGGGATAAGATTCTTCTTATCGCCCTTACACATGCGTTCAAACAGATCCTCAGGTATCACATAGGCGCATTCCAGATCCCCGGATACAACGCCTGCGCGCAATTCGTTCATATCTTCAAAACCTTTGAAAGAAAAGAGAGAATCCGGATCGCCGTGGTCAAGTATCGCAGTAAAAGCTTCTATATCATCTGCGTAATCATCAAAAGCAACGACTTCTTCGTCTTCGTCGATGACTATGTAGCCGGCTGCCACGGTATCGTCCACGCCGGTATCGTAGCTGACCACGGCGGGTATGAGCAGCGCGGCAACAGGCAGAGCCAGCAACAGCACCAAAAAGGCCGGCGTCAGTATCAGGCTCCTTAATCTGAATAAGAGCAGGCGGAAAGGATTCATGAGCGCGCCTCCTTTCTGAGCTTGAAGATCAGCCAGGCCGCAAAGAACAGTCCGGCACTCCATAAGAGTAAGGGCAGCAGTTCCGGGTCGGCGCTGTTTCCGTTAAGGAAATAAGAAAGACTGCGGTGAAGCGGGGCAAAGGGGAGCGCGTTTCCGATATTAAGCACCACAGCAGGCAGGAAAGCTGCCGGAAGTATGGCGCCGCATAAGAAAAGCATCGCTATGCAGAGGATTATCTGCGCCATTATGGCGCCCGCCTCGGAAAAGAGCTGCTCCAAAAACAGGCCCATCGAAGTGATGAGGCAGGAGCAGAGCAGTATCATCAGTATGTTTTTTGCGTCAAAATAAATATCAAAATCGCCGGCTGCTTTGGAAAAGAAAAAAAGTCCGGTAAAAAGCAGGACAAAATAGAGCAGGCTGTTGACCAGATACTTCACGAAAAGATAGAGCATGGGGTTTGTTCTGTCGGAAAAGAGCAGCTGGTAAAAGCCGCTGTCTTCGCGCCTTAGCGCAGGGGCAAAGCAGATATGTGAAAAGGATATCAGAAGGATAAGCGCCGTTGCGGCATAAGTGAATATGGCCGGCAGGGTATCTTCCGTAAAGAAGAGCCTCTCGCGTGAGAGCACGTAAGAGAAGTTGAGCATATCAATATCGTTGTAGGCCTCCCACAGATCCTCCGGTTTCCCGGCTTTTTCGTAGAGCGTGGAAGCCGCGTAGGTGGAAGCCTGGGCGGATGACAAGAGCTTCATGCCCGCATGGGTCAGCTCGTAGAGGAAGACATTTGATAAGCTCTGCTCTTTAGAAAAGACTACCTGTACGGGGAAGTTATCGCCGTAGAGTATGCCGTTTATGGTATCCTCCGGCAGCAGCAGTACGGCCACGAGACGGCCGCGGTTTAAGCCGTTCATGGCTTCTTCCTCGTCCATTACTTCGAAGTCCAGTGCGAAAGCAGCCGATTCCATACCGGAGAGATAGTCGATGAGCATATCGATATAACGGCTGTCGGATTCATCCGTCACCACGCCTACAGTGGCACGGGCTACGGCCTCACCTTCGTAGAGACTGCGTGATAAGGAGGAGTAGATCATCCCTATCAGCGTGCCGAAGATGATGAGGGCGGCAAAGAATACCGGCAGGCAGTGCAGTGCCTTTTTTATCTCGAGTTTTAAGAGTTTAAGGAACATCCCGCTCTCCTTTTATAACTGAGATGAGTTCGTCTCCGCGTACAACACGGCTGCTCTTATGGAGCTGTCCGTCGCGTATCAGGCATAAAAGTGTGATGATGGAGAGATCCTCTTCATCATGCGTTGTAAGGAGGAGCGTGCGGCCGCTTTCGTGGAAAGCCGCAAGATAATCACGTATCTCTGCCTTGTAACACAGATCCAGAGCGGCGGCGGGCTCGTCCATTATCAGTATCTGCGGATCGTTGATAAGGGCGGTGGCCAGGCTGACGCGCTTTCTCATACCGCCGGAGAGGGCCTTTACGGGCTTTTTGATAAAGCTTTCTATATTAAGCATCTTGACTGAGGGCAGCTCAAGTGCCGCATCCAGTTCTTTTGCGGGACCCTTTAACCATAACAGCAGATTATCGCGCACCGATAATTCCGGCAGCAGTGGATCGGTCTGCGGGACATAGCCGATAAGCTTTGAGCGCAGCTTCTTATCCTTAGTAAGATCGCTGTTTCCGTACATCATGGCAGCTCCCGGACAGCGGCGTACCCCGGCCAGGATTGATAAAAGCGTTGACTTCCCGCAGCCGTTGGCTCCCAGTATCGCGATACTCTCACCCAGAGGAAGAGTAAAATTCAGATTTTTAAGCACGTGGTTTTTACGATATGAATAATCTACATTAGAAACTTCTATACTGTTTAAGATCTGTCCTTCCATAATAACACGATCCTCCCGCAGGAGATTGTACCTAAAAACCGCCCTTTTGTCAAAAAGCAGGGGGCTTTTTTTGCTATAACGCGGATAGAGGGGAGAGGGCGTTTTTGGTATAATATATATTGGGTTTTTGTAAGTAAGCAGCCTGTGTCATCCTGAGCGTGGGTGAAGTACTTAATGAGTGCAAGCGTAGCGCAGCACGAATTTAGTACGCACCTACCTGCGGAGCTTAGCGAAAGCAAGGCGGAGCCGCAGCTTGAGCTTAGCGACCTCAGGGAGCGAAAAAGTGAAGCAGGAAATCCGTGATTTCCGTAGCTGAACTTTCCTGCCCGGGGATCTTTCAAAAAAACGGAGGTTTATATCTATGGTCAAAAGAAATCGAGTATTGTCCCTTTTAACATCACTTGTTTTTATCACATCGGAGATCATTCCCGCTTATGCGGCGGATACCATACCGGAAGATCCGGACAGCGTTATAGTTGCCGGTGACGAAGCCGTGATCACTGATAATACTGCGGAGACAGATACGCAGGAAGGAGAGGATGTTCCTCCCGATGAGCCCGACTGGTATCTGGATTACGAATATACCCTTGACGGGGGTGAGATACGTCTTCATAAATACAAAGGTACGTCTACCGTTGAAGATGTGCTGGGAACAGCAGTCATTGACGGTGTTACCTACAAGACCGTCCTCGATCCCGAAAAGAAAGAGCAGTCAATGTGGTATAATGAAGGCGGGAATTTTTACACCAATCTGACCTATCTTAAGATCTGGGACGGGGTTAAGACCACCGAAGATGCGTCTTATCTCTTTTCGCAGTGCTATACCCTGACCACGCTGGATGTGAGCGGACTGGATACATCGGCCGCAACAAAGACGGACTATATGTTTGAGAATCTCCAGAATCTGGAAAAGCTGGATGTGAGTATGCTGGATCTTTCAAATGTGACTTCCATGGAAGGCATGTTCAGCCGCATGTATGTGCTCTCGGATTTTAAGTTTGGTGATCCCGATACGTCAAAGGTTACCAATATGAACTCGGCATTCGGAATGTCAATGGTCGAGTCTTTTGATATCTCTGTGCTGGAGACTTCAAATGTTACCGATATGGGGCATATGTTTGATGGCTGTTCTTCACTTACATCACTGGATCTTTCCGCACTGGATACATCAAAAGTCACCGACATGAGTTACATGTTCAGCACCTGCAGGGGGCTTACGTCCCTGGATGTATCAGCTCTTGATACTTCAAAGGTTAAGGATATGTCGGGGATGTTTTACATGTGCTCGGGTATAAAAAGCCTGGATCTTTCGGCCTGGGATACTTCAAGCGTTGAAAACATGTCCTTTATGTTCGGGGAAATGGAGGATCTGCAGAACATCAAATTCGGCAAATTCAACACTTCCGCGGTTACCGACATGAGCGGAATGTTCTTTATGACAGCTCTTAAGAGTCTTGATGTGAGCATGTTCGATACATCCAAAGTTACCGATATGAGCAACATGTTCAATGAAGCGCGTGCACTTGTGAAGCTGGATCTTAAGAATTTCAACACCTCTTCTGTAAAGAATATGGAGAGGATGTTTGAGATGTGCAGGGAACTGGAAGAAGTGAACCTTTCATCTTTTGACACATCATCCGTAGAAAATATGAGCGGTATGTTCTTTGGCTGCGGTGATCTTACGGAACTGGATCTTAACAGCTTCGATACCTCCAATGTAACCGATATGAGCAGCATGTTTTACAGCTGCGGTGAGTATACAGATCTGAATTTCGACCTTAAGAATTTTAATACTTCCAAGGTTGAAAACATGGAAGCAATGTTCAGGGAGACTTCTGTTAAGAACATCGACTTAAGTTTTATGGATACTTCTTCGGCAAAAAATCTTTCGGGAATGTTCTATGAGAACAAGAACCTGGAACGTATAGACATATCACATTTTGATACTTCGAAAGTAGAGAATTTCAGTTTCATGTTCTATTCCTGCTGGTCACTTAAGTATGTAAATCTTGGAAAGCTCGATATGAAAGCTGCGTCAGGTAACGACGGTATCAGCTGCATGTTTGCGGACTGCGCGGCTCTTGAGGAGATAGACTTAAGCGGACTGGATGTTACGGGCGTTAAGATGATGAACAATCTGTTCGAAAACTGCGTAAGCCTTAAATATCTTAACCTGTTAAAGTGGGATATGAGCGGTGCTGAGGCCGACGGTTTTATAGCTAACAGTGCGGTAAAGGAGATCTATCTTCCCGTAAAGGCATTCTCCGGCTCGGATCCTTTCTATTACTATCCTGAAGATAAGGCGACGAATGTTCTGGAGAAGGTATATTATGCCGGTACACAGGAGCAGTGGACTGCCCTTAACAATAAGATGCCCGAAGGAGTGGAGATCGTATACGGCTATGAAGGTGAAGGCCCCCAGCCTGCGCCTTATGATGATAACGGTGAGTTCGTAAGAGGAGTGTCCATCGAGGCGTCAGAGGATCTGTATCTTTACAAGGGAGAAACACGTAAGCTTAATGCCCAGATCAGGCCGGATACCGCAAAGAATAAGAATGTGAACTGGGTTAGTTCGGAACCTTCTATAGTAAGCATTGACGATCAGGGAAATATAAAGGCGCTGGCTGTCGGCAGTTCAAAGATAACAGTCGTTACCCTTGACGGCGGATACACCGACAGTATCAATGTGCATGTGCAGGCGGATGTGGCTAAGATCAAGCTTGATAAGAGCAGTGTTAAGCTGCCTGTAGACGGGGGTGTTGAACTGACGGCCACGGCATATGCGGCAGACGGAAGTATCATGAGTGAAGAGGAGCTTATATGGACCAGCTCGGATCTGACGGTTGCGGAGGTCTTTGACGGTTATGTGCACGCGGTAGGCAAAGGTAAAGCTCTGATAAGCGTTCGTTCGCTCTCTGAAAAGGCAGAAGCAAAATGCACTGTGACCGTAGGGGATAAGGTTGGATCCGTGATCATAAAGAGCGATAAGGGAGCAACATCGCTGCAGGCAGGAAAGACTCTACAGCTCAGCGTGAACGCAGACCCTGCCGGTGCGGTATATGAAAGCATAAGCTTTACATCATCCGATCCTTCAGTAGCGACCGTAAGCACCAAAGGGCTTGTCACAGGAATAAGTGAAGGCAGTGTTGTAATCACGGCAGCTATAGATGAGATGAGCGGCGGCGTAAGCGCGGAGATAGAGCTTAGCGTTACGGCCGCAGCCAAAGCAAAGCAGGTATCGGTCATAGAGATACGCAAGGGCAAGCAGGTGTTAAAGCACAGCGAAGAGCTTGAGGAGGGCCATGCAGACTTGGAAGGTGCAGGCTGTGAGGCCGGAAAGACGTTCAAGCTGGTGGCATACGGTGACGGAAAGAAGCTTAGCGCCGATGACGTGGTATTTTCCAGCAGCGATGAAGAGAAGGTGTCGGTAAATGCAAAGGGAAAAATGAAGCTTCTGGCAGATACGAACGGAAGTCCCGTGACCATTACCGCGACATCGCTTAAAAACCCCGAAGTGAAAGCATTTTTCACCATAGCTGTAAGAGTGCCTGTAAAGAGCATCAGGTTTGCGGCTAAAAAAATAAATGTCAATAAGGGCAGCAGGGGTATCGCAGAGATCATATTTAATCCCGAAACGCCTACCGACCGGAAGATCAGCTGGAGTGCAGGCGACGGAGTCAGGCTGGCGGTTTTGCATGAGGGCGAGAGCATAGATGAACTGGGTGAAGACAGATTTGCAAGTGCGGTAAGCGGCGGCATAGTTACGGATCCGGCAGCCGGTGAGAAGCTGGTTTACCTTGCAGAGAAGCCGGCTAAAAAGATAACCATCACAGCCACAAGCGCAGACGGCGGAAAGAAAGCAAAATGTGCGATGAAGGTCTGCGGGAAGGTGACTTCCCTGGAACTTAAGACTACCAAGGCGCTGACCGGCGCAGAAGGATATTATGAAGTGACGCTCGCACGCGGAAAGAGTCTGACACCCAAGGCTGTAATTACGGCTGAATACGGTGCGGACAAGACTCTGAGCTGGAGCAGTAACAATGAGGAAATAGTCAGCGTAAGCAAAAAAGGAAAGATAAAGGTTTCAAAGCAGGCGGAGCCGGGATCGGAGGCTGTGATAACCGCAGTAACCGCGGATGGTCTGCACAGCGTGCAGATAAACGTAACTGTTAAATAAAGCATTTTATGGAGGGTTTGTTTATGATAAAAAGAAAACGTTTTCTGTCGTTTATGTGCGCTCTCATTATGATTTCTTCCGAGATAATGCCTGTATATGCGGGAGCGGATGATGTTTCTGATGAAGTTATCGGGGAAGCTTCCGATGATATGGAAATGCACAGTGTGAGCATCGATCCGGCTGAGCTTACCACGCTGCCCGGCGGAGAGTGGATGGTGGAAGCTGTGGCTGAACCCGTATTGGAGGTGCCGGATGATGAATGGACCGGAGCACGTTATGAATGGGAGAAGACATCACAGAAGATAAAGGACGGCTATACTTTATACCCCGGAGCCATATACGGCGGGCTGAAAGTGTACGGCGGCGATCCCTCTTCGCGCAGCGGCATGTATTATAAGAATACATATCAGGCGGTGCTGGCGGCATATACGCCGGGTGAGTATGAGGCAGAAGCAACGCTTTATACCGGTGACGGTATGGGAAAGGCGCCCAACCGGGAAGAAAGCGGAAAGATAAAGGTAAATATTGAGGAACCGGGCGCGGATGATCTGCTCTTGCTGGTATATGACACGGATACTGCGGTGATGGAAGAGAGTGAAAACGGCCGCAAGCACCTGGGGTATACTGTGAATGAGGACCATTCCGTAAGTTTTAAGGCGGACTGCGTCGAACAGGATCAGGAGATAGTGCTGGATGCAGGCGAAGAGCTCAACTTAAGCACGCAGTTAAATCCAAAGGGCGCTAAGTGGACGAACCAGTATCAGAGCTGGGATCTGACCAACGAATATCTTGAAATGCATAATTACACCATGGAATACCGCTGGGAGATCGTGGAAAGTGACGGGGCAAAAGATGCCTTTGTTAATGACCCGGCCGAGGCAGTAAGTGAGTATTCGGAGCTTAACCGTAATATAAGCCTGGTCACAAACGGGGCTGTCACGGAGGATCTGAGCGTTGAGGTAAAGGCATATTGCCATTACTATAATATGGATATCACCAGCGGTGAAGATAAGACTGTCAACATCGATGATGAATGCGTAAAAAGCTTTAAGATCACGGTGAAGGCCAAAACTGCTGAGGCGACTGAGCTGGTACTGCCCGAAAGTCTTGAGATGAGGGTGGGGGATGAGATAAAGCTTAATGATATAGAAGGATTTAAGCTTACACCGTCTGATGCCAGGGTTGAGCTTGGCAGCAGTAATGAGAACATACTTAAGGCGGAAAACGGTGTGATCAAAGCGGTCGCTTCCGGAAATGCAGTGCTCACGGCCGGATCCGGAGACCTGAGCGCAAGCTGCAGTGTGAGCGTAAAGGAACCGGAGTATTCCGTTTCGATCAATACTTATTTCCGTTGGGGCTGGACCGATGAGGATTATACGCAGCTTCAGCTGGAAGAATTTGAGGGAGTTTCCAACAATGAAAACGGATATAATATACAGCTGCGTGCCGACATGTCAAAGGACTTTATGCTGCCGGATGATTCGACTATAGAGTTTACATGGAAATCCGACAGGCCGGAATATGTATCGGTAGTAGGTACCGAAATGAAAGATAAACTGGTGAGCGTAGCCAATGTAAGGGCATGGCGCTATGACATGAGTACCGGTACCACGCTTACGGTAACTGCTGTGGTCAAGGATGCCGAAGGCAAGGTACTGGGTAAAGCGGTATGTGATTCAAAGAAAATATATGTAAAGGGATATAAGCTGGGATGGGGACCCGGAAAAGGCGGACACGGCTGCTATATGGATTTTGATGCAAGCCCCGAGCAGGAATTATGGGGGAAGCATGAGGAAGGTCTGCACGGATATTATTATTATCTTAATCAGATATATACGGGAGCCGCGCCCATTACTTATACGGCTAAGCCTCTCTTAAACGGGGAATTCATCGATCCGGAAGATAAAGATGTAAAGATAAGCTACAGATGGTTCTTTGTTAACGGCGGAGAGGATGAGGACGCCGAGGTACATGAGGATCCCTATTCCATTATGGGCAAAGATCAGGATCTGAGCGCGGATCATATCACTATATATCCGCCTAAGGAGCTGCCGGATGATAACTGGTACAGCGCGGCGATATATCTTGATGCGACCATCGTGTATCAGGAGCAGTCGGTCACCGGCCGCCAGCGGATAGCGCTGAATGTGATACCTCAAAAGGGCGCTGTCACGGGGATAGAGCTATCGGATACGGATATAGAGCTCACGCCCGGGGCTGTCAAAAGCTTAAAAGTTACGGTAAAACCTTCCGATGCTAAGAATAAAGATGTAGAATGGAGCAGCTCCGATGCGTCGGTCGCAACAGTCGACGCAAGAGGAAAAGTAACAGCCAGGGGTGTCGGAGAGGCTGTCATCAAAGTCAGATCCGTATCCGGCGGTCATGAAGCAAAATGTAATGTTAAGGTATATTTACCGCTTACAAAACTAAGCCTTAATAAGAGCAAGCTTTCCATGGCAGTGGGAACAGAGTATAAGCTTAGTGCATACGGTATGGGACAGGACGGCGCAGAATCCCTGTCTCCCGAGGTGGTATTTGAGAGCAGCAATGAGGCTGTGGCAAAGGTTGATCCCGAAAGCGGGCTTGTAAGCGCCATTGCGGCAGGCAGTGCTAAGATAACCGCAAAGGCCCGTTATGGCGGAAAGACCGCAAAATGCAGCGTAAAGGTAAGTGCACCGGCAGGTAAGATCACTGTAAGCGCCAAAAAGGGTGAAGCCACAGTAGAGGCCGGGAAGACTCTTGCATTAAAAGCGGCATTTGAGAGCAAAAAGCCTGCGGATAAGAGTCTGGTATGGACTTCGGAGGATACCGGCATTGCTACCGTAAATGAAAAAGGCGTGGTCACAGGTGTAAGCGAAGGAGAAGTGCTTATCACCGCTGCGCCGTCCGGTTTATCCGGAGGCATTGCCGGCAGTATCAGCGTAAAAGTGACGGGGGCTGGGAAGGCCAGGGAGATCTCGGATATACATCTGTATTTTATGGGGAGCGATGCGCCTTTTAATGAAGAAGACTATACCCGTGCCGAGATAGCTATGTTTGTGGGAGATACCCACAGCTTTGAGGCCTACGGAACGATAAACGGGAAGCTTACAAAGCTTAAGTCTTCGGATGTGGTATTTTATGCCCAGAGCGGTGGTGAGTATGTGAAGATAAGCAGTAACGGCAAGGTAAAGGCAGTAGCAGCCGATAAGTTCTGTCGCGGTGAGGTGATACTGGCTGTGCGTTCATTAAGTGATCCCAAACTGCAGGCACGGGCTTTTATCGGTACCTATCAGCGTTTTAACAGCATAAAGATAAATGCTTCCAAGGCAACGGTAAGGAAGGGAGAGCGCGGAGTGCTCAGTATTTCACAGTTCAAGCCGGAGAATCCCAGCAATCCCTGCGTGACCTGGGAGGCATCCTCTGATGATGTGAAGCTTGCATTGCTTCCTGCAGGGGTTAAGGTGAGCGAGCTCTCAGAATCGGATTTTACCGATGGTTTTGTACGCACCGATCTCTCAAAAGGTGAAAGTCTTGCATATCTGTGTGTGAATGCTTCAAAAAAATGTGTTATCACAGGAATGACGGATGACGGTACGAAGAAAAAAGTATCCTGCACCCTTAATATAAAGGGAAGGGTCTCCAAACTTGAGCTCAAGACAAGCGATAAGGTGGTGGGAGAGAACGGCCACTATACCGTAAGGCTTAAGCCTTCGGAAACCCTTAAGCTCGAGGTGCTGATGGATGCGGAGTACGGTGCGGAGACAAAGCTGATCTGGAGCAGCGATACGCCTTCCGTGGCGAAAGTAAAGAACGGAAAGATCAGTGTCTGTAAGGAGCCGGAGTATGACTGCTGCCTGATCACCGCTATGACAGCGGATGAGACCAGGAAAATAGAAGTGAAGCTGTATGTGGAAAGGTGAAGACGGGTTTTCCCGGACGGAGAAGAAGCTTTGCCTGTATAGTAGAAAAAAGTATTTGACACACACGGAAGGGTGTAATATAATAACTTTCCGTGGCGGCTTTAGGATCAGCAACCGTGCCGCTGGATAAGTTATATCAGACAGGCTGTTAAGGCCTGTGGCATTAAGAAGGCCATATGTGCCCGGACATCACGTATGTGCATAACATTCTTAAGCCGGAAAAGATTTTACAGGTATTATTGTCAGGAGGTAAGCAGGATGAAAACTTATATGGCTACTCCTTCAACGATCGATCGTAAGTGGTACGTAGTTGATGCGAGCGGATATACTTTAGGGCGTCTGGCAAGCGAGATCGCCAAGGTGCTCAGGGGCAAGAATAAGCCCCAGTTCACACCCAATGTTGATACCGGGGATTATGTGATCGTAGTGAATGCAGAGAAGATCAAGGTTACCGGCAAGAAGCTGGATCAGAAGATCTACTACAAGCATTCCGATTATGTTGGTGGTATGAAGGAAGCAACCCTTCGTGAGAAGCTTGCCGGCAAGCCCGAAGAAGTTATCGAGCTGGCTGTTAAGGGCATGCTCCCTAAGGGGCCTTTAGGCAGGGAAATGTTCAAGAAGCTTTTTGTGTATGCAGGACCTGAGCATAATCATGCAGCACAGAAGCCTGAAGCATTGACTTTTTGATCGGGAGGAAATAAAAAATGGCTAAGAAAGATAGTGTAAAATACTACGGAACAGGCAGAAGGAAGAAATCCATCGCCAGAGTGTTCTTAACTCCCGGAAAGGGTAAGATCACCATCAACAAGCGTGAGCTTGATGAGTACTTCGGACTGGAGACCCTTAAGGTTATCGTAAAGCAGCCCCTTGTAGCACTTGATGCAGAAGCTAAGTATGATGCTTACATCACCGTAAAGGGCGGCGGATTTACCGGACAGGCAGGTGCTATTCGTCACGGCATCGCAAGAGCTCTGATCCAGGCAGACGCAGAGAACCGTCCTACACTCAAGGCAGCAGGTTACTTAACCCGCGATCCTCGTATGAAAGAGCGTAAGAAGTACGGTCTCAAAGCCGCACGTCGTGCACCGCAGTTCAGCAAGAGATAAGGATTATCTGCGAATTCAAGAACAAATATACAGCGTCGGCAAGCTTGCTTGCCAGGCGCTGTTTTTTTGTTCTTGAATTCATTGGAATGTAAGAGATGGGCCACGGAAATCGCGAAGCGATTTCGGGGGCTTATCTCTTACATTCGCAGATAATCCGTGCGAAGTGCGTGCGGAAATCGCGATAGCGATTTCGGGGGCACATCTCTTACATTCGCAGATAATCCGCGCGAAGTGCGTGCGGAATCGCGAAGCGATTTCGGGGGCTCATCTCTTGCATTCGCAGATAATCCGCGCGAAGTGCGTGCAGAAATCGCGAAGCGATTTCGGGGGCTCATCTCTTGCATTCGCAGATAATCCGCGCGAAGTGCGTGCGGAAATCGCGAAGCGATTTCGGGGGCTCATCTCTTGCATTCGCAGATAATCCGCGCGAAGTGCGTGCGGAAATCGCGAAGCGAT
>JAFRXH010000020.1 GCA_017437785.1 Lachnospiraceae bacterium | reverse complement strand
ATCGTCGTCGTCATCACCGTCATCCCAGTCATCTCCGCCGCCGATCATACCGTCACCGTCAAGGATATTACCGAGATTCAGATCGGTAGCATTGTTCTTTACATCCTTGGGAAGCTCAACTTCAACATCGCCCCATTCGCTGAATGTAAAGCTCATCGACAGCTCCGAGATCTCAATACTGATGCTGCTGAGATCCACGCCCATACCTGAAGTCATGCTGCCGAAATCTTTCTGTGCCTGCTTAAGAAGTCCGTCAACATCACTGTCTGCAAGACTCATATCAGCTGCCACAAGATAACCGTTCTTCTTTGATGCATAGAAAGTAGCATCAACATTGAAGTATGAAAGGTACTTAAGGATAGTCTTCTTATCCACATCCGCATCTTCAAGCTCTGAAGTAACGTCCTCGCCTGCGGCATCCCAGATGACATCGATCACGCCTTCAAACGAATCAAAGGTGGTATTGAACTTAAGCACGTAGCAGTCCTCACCTTCCTTCTTTTCGGTCTTCTTCTGGAGCTCACCGTTCTCCTTCATCACATCCTTTACTTCTTCGATAAGCTTATCACGGGTCTCCTTATCGAGAGGATTCTCATCTACCTCAGCTGTGGTATATGACCAGTCACCGCTGTCGGGATCCTTCACATAACTGGTAACTCCGTCATCACCGGTAATAACATATGACTCAGTGCTGAACTTCTGGCTTGAGCCCATTGCCGTTGCCTTGCCATCAAGGTTCATGTGGATCGCAGGTGCATCCTCATCGGAGTTGTCGATCTCGGACTCAATGCTTCCGCTGAATCCTGCGTCGATATTCATCCCGCTCATCCCCAGTGATACATCTGCTTCAACTTCAGCGTTCATCACATACGACTCTGCCTGTTCGTCGAACATCTTGTCCACTATCTGCTCTTTAGTGGCGCCGCAGCCGCAAAGTGCTGCCATTGTGAGAGCTCCGGCTCCCAACAGTACTGCTAGTCTCTTTTTCATTCTTTTCCCTCCCTCTTAATTACGCGCCGCTCTGCTATACGTCCGGCGGCTTACGGTATACTACCTCATACCGCGGTCATTATACAAAAACGGGGATACTTTTGCAAGTATCCCCGCTTAAAAGTAGCGAAAGTGCGCCGAATCAGAGCAATAAGCCCATTATCTTGTTGCTTCTTGCCACGAATTTACTCATCGCCTCCGGCTCAAGCGGTGCATTCTGCAGCAGTGCCAGATCGTAGAGCTGTTCGCATAAGAGCTGGACGTTCTCTCCTTCCTTATCTTCCAATATCTTCTGGACCAGCTTGTTATTGGCATTGAGCACCAGGGTGTATCCTTCCTTGCCCATGCCACCCATGTTAAGCCCCTGCATGGAGTACATCTTCATCATATCCTGCATACGGCGTGTCTCTTCGGAAACGGTTATCATCGAAGAGATATCCTTATTCTTAAGTTTCTCAACCTTAACGGCAAGGTTGTCCTTCTTGATGGCTTTCTTAAAGATCTTTGAAAGCTCCTCAGTCTGTGCATCCAGTTCTTCCTGGGCTTTCTTCGTAGTCTTTGCCTTAAGATCATCCGTCAGGTCAGCGTCGATACGCAGGAACTTAATGCCCTCGTTCTTGCTTTCCAGCTGGCTGATGAAAGGCTGGTCGATCTGGTGTTTAAGTATCACCGCATCCTTGCCTGCCTTTTTGAACATGGCTATATACTGGCTCTGCTGCTGCTCATCGGTCACGTAATAAACTTTCTTTTCCTTCTTCTCTTCTTCGGAGCCTTCGGTCTTATCCTCTGCGCCGGCTTCATCTACTACTTCGGCCTCAACCTTATTGCCGTCTGCATCCTCCGCTTTCTCCTCATCGTCACCGGTATCTATAGGCTTCACCTCAAGGCACTCCGGCAGGCTCTCGTACTTGCCGTCCAGATTCTTGAACAGGATGTAGTCGGTCATCTTCTCGCAGAACTTATCGTCCTTTAAGCAGCCGTATTTGATGAACGGGCTGATATCATCCCAGTATTTCTCATACTCCTCACGCTCCGTCTTGCACATGCCGGAAAGCTTATCCGCAACCTTTTTGGAGATGTATTCGGATATCTTCTTAACAAATCCGTCGTTCTGCAGGGCGGATCTTGATACGTTAAGCGGCAGATCCGGGCAGTCGATAACGCCCTTTAAAAGCATAAGATATTCGGGTATGACTTCCTTGATGTTATCCGCGATGAACACCTGGTTATTGTAAAGTTTGATCACGCCTTCTATCGACTCAAACTCTATATTGATCTTGGGGAAATACAGTATACCCTTTAAATTAAAGGGATAGTCCATGTTAAGGTGTATCCAGAACAGAGGCTCCTTGTAATCATGAAATACCTTTCTGTAAAACTCAAGATACTCTTCCCTGGTACAGTCGTTGGGATGTTTTGACCACAGAGGCTTGGTATCATTGAGTGCCTCGGGACGCTTCTTTATCTTAAGGCGTTTTTTAGGCTCCTCCTTATCATTCTCCTTCTTCTCGGGAACTATCTCCTCAATGACGGTATCGGTATCCAGCTTCTCATCCTCATCGATGGTCTGGGTAAGTTCCTCGCCTTTCTTTGAAAGATAGATCTCGTAAGGCATGAACGAGCAGTACTTCTTAAGGATCTCTTCTGCCTCGTATTTATTGCAGAACTTAAGGCAGTCCTCGGTCACATGAAGGATGACCTGCGTACCTACTTCGCTGCGGTCGCCCTCATCCATTGTATACTCCGTGCCGCCGTCGCAGCTCCAGTGAACGGCCTTTGCGCCTTCCTTATATGAAAGAGTGTTGATCTCGACAGTATCACTTACCATGAAAGCCGAATAGAATCCCAGACCGAAATGACCTATGATCTGATCCTCATTCGCCTTATCCTTATACTTCTCGATGAAATCGGTGGCACCCGAGAATGCTATCTGTGTGATATATTCTTCAACTTCTTCCGCAGTCATGCCCAGACCGTTATCCGTAATGACTATGGTCTTATCTTCGGGACTCACCTCTACGCTGATCTTTGCCTTGTAATCATCGGGAAGGGTATATTCACCCATCATCTCCAGTTTCTTAAGCTTGGTGATCGCATCGCAGCCGTTGCTCACCAGTTCCCTGTAAAAGATATCGTGGTCGGAATACAGCCACTTCTTGATGATAGGAAAGATATTTTCACTGTTGATGGAAAGACTCCCCTTTTTTGTTGCCATAATAATACACTTCCTTTCTGTATTTACTTCACTATGAAAAAGTATAATTCCGGGGATAGAAAAAGTCAAGAAAAAATTAGCACTCAATTTTATTGAGTGCTAACAAATATCATTTTTCGAAAAATCTGTTGTAGATCTCAAAGAAATCCGTTTCCGCCGGACCGGTGACACTGCCAAGCTCTATCGTGTTCCACAGATCCTCATTAAGATATATCTCCATGCCAGATGCAAATTCATTATACTTCGCATCAAAGGCTTCCTTCTCCCTCTGCTTTGCCAGCCGTATCTTGCGTTCTTCTATCTGCTGCCGGTCAAAAGTACTTATACACTTATATATGTACACCCCGTCATTCTTTACGAGCGGTGCTCCTACTTCACCTTCGGCCAGGGCAAAGCACAATTCTTCCACATCCGTAGCCTCCTCGCCCTTCACCATATCCACGCTTATCTCTTTGACATCACTTACGGAATATGCGATGGTATCGAAGTCCTCTCCCTCTTCCAGTCTCTTTATTATATCTTCCGCCTTAAGCTTAAGCTCATCCGCATCGTATTCCTGCACAGATCCGTCATCCAGCGTCTTCTGTTTTAGCAGTACTATGCGGTGCAGCTTCACCACTCTGGCCTCATCATCACTTATCTCGGTGACCACGCCTTCGGTCAGCTTATCATACAGCTTATCCGCCACGGCGTACTCTTCGTACATCTTCTGTGTGAGCTCCTTTGTAAGATTGCCGAACAGTTCAAGCTCCGCTTCACTTAAGGACGAAAAATACATATCTGCCGCCTGCTGCGCCTTCATCACATCCGCGCTGCCAAGCACTACCTGATAACGTTCCGCCAGGATGTTCATCAGCTTTACCTTTGCTATCCTGGCCAGGGCAGTCTGCTTAAGGTCCTTATCAAGACTTTCGTCTTCCCCGCCCGCAGTCCAGATCTCCCTGCCATACGCCCGTTCATACTGCGAATGCAGATTATACAGATATACCATTACTTCCGCTTTGCTGCAATGTGTCTCCTCCACACGGAACAGTTCGTCCTGCGCAAAGCCTGTGGTAAGTACTATCTGCTTATTCCCGCACCCACTCATCAGTACGCAGACGCAAATTAATATCATCCACAATATGCTGTTTTTTAAACCTCTTTTTCTCACGCGCATGATTATAACATAAAAATACACCGCCATAAACATGGTAGTGTATTTTTATGTCTGTCTCATGCCGCGCAGCATACAGATCTGCTCCCACACGGTGCAACACACAGATCTGACTGAACGTTGCCGCAGCACTTAATAAGCGTGCTCTGCCCAATCTTGCCCCGCAGAACTGTTCGAACGCAGCTCACGCAATTAGCGTGAGCAAGTGAGTTTCAAGGGGCAAGTCGGTTTAAGGGCAGAGTGCGCGAATTTAGTGCGGAGGCAGAGTGAAGGCAGACTGCGTGTTGCACCTTGTGGGAGCTTATCATTCTGTAGACTGCGTATCGCACTGCAGCAGAGATGCCGCTTACTTTCTGACTGCCTTCAGTTCGTCGCCGTCCGCCTCGATCAGTATGGTGTCGCCCTGAGATATGCCGCCCGAGAGGATGAGCTTTGCCGCTAAGGTTTCCACCGTCTTCTGGATATAACGCTTAAGCGGACGCGCCCCGTATATAGGATCATAGCCTTCATCCACGATCTGTCTGCGTGCCGCATCCGAAAGCTCTACGTTTATCTCTTTTTCCGCAAGCCTGCTGTTCAGATCATCCATGATCAGGTTTACGATACCGCCGATGTTGTCCTTCGTCAGCGGCTTGAAGAGGATTATCTCATCCAGACGGTTTAGGAACTCCGGCCTGAAGTGCAGCTTAAGCTGTGATTCTGCCGCATCCTGTGCCTCCTGCGTGATATTGCCTTCATCATCGATCCCTTCCAGCAGCGACTGCGATCCTATATTTGACGTCATTATCAGTATGGTATTCTTAAAGTCTACGGTACGCCCCTGTGAGTCGGTTATACGCCCGTCGTCCAGCACCTGAAGCAGTATGTTGAACACATCGGGATGAGCCTTCTCAACCTCATCAAAAAGCACTACCGAATAAGGTTTGCGGCGTACGGCCTCGGTCAGCTGGCCGCCCTCGTCATACCCCACATATCCGGGAGGCGCTCCGATGAGCCTGGATACGGAGTGTTTCTCCATGTATTCACTCATATCGATACGCACCATATTACTCTCATCATCGAACAGTGTAGCCGCAAGTGATTTGGCAAGCTCGGTCTTACCTACGCCGGTAGGCCCCAGGAACAGGAACGAACCTATGGGCTTTGAAGGATCCTTTATACCGGCCTTGGATCTGATTATAGCTTCGCTCACCTTGGTGACAGCCACATCCTGGCCTATCACGCGCTTATGCAGTTCTTCGTCCAAGTGCAGGGTCTTGTTGCGCTCGCTTTCGTTCAGCTTGCTGACGGGTATGCCTGTCCAGCGGGATATGATACGTGCTATCTCCTCATCGGATACGTTTTCATGTACCAGCCGGTTGTCCTTCTTGCCTGCCAGCTCCTCCTCCTGCTCCAGCGCACGCTTAAGCTCGGGCAGCTTTCCGTAAGAGAGCTCACCTGCCTTTTCGTAATTGCCTTCACGCTGGGCTATCTGTATCTCGTTATTTACGCTTTCTATCTCCTCACGGATGCGGGAGACCTTGTCGACTGCTGCCTTTTCGTTCTCCCACTGGGCCTTGGCTTTTTCAAATTCTTCCTTTTCACCGGCCAGTTCTTTCTGCAGATCCTCCAGGCGCTCACGGCTTAAGTTATCGTCTTCCTTCTTAAGTGCAGCTACCTCGATCTCCATCTGCATTATGCGCCTGCTGGCCTCATCCAGCTCGGTGGGCATGGTATCCAGCTCGGTCTTTATCAGTGCGCAGGCCTCATCCACCAGATCTATCGCCTTATCGGGCAGGAAACGGTCGGTGATATAACGGTTCGAAAGCACCGCTGCGCTGACCAGCGCATTATCCAGTATCTTTACGCCGTGGTAGACTTCATAACGTTCCTTAAGGCCACGCAGTATCGATATGGTATCCTCCACCGTAGGCTCATCAACCATAACAGGCTGGAAACGCCTCTCAAGCGCGGGATCTTTTTCTATATATTTCCTGTATTCGTCAAGCGTAGTGGCACCTATACAGTGCAGTTCGCCCCTGGCCAGCATGGGCTTTAACATATTGCCGGCGTCCAATGCTCCGTCGGTCTTTCCCGCACCCACTATGGTATGCAGCTCATCGATAAAGAGGATTATCTGTCCGTCACTCTTCTTTACTTCCTCAAGCACTGCTTTAAGGCGCTCCTCAAATTCACCTCTGTACTTGGCACCCGCAACGAGCGCTCCCATATCCAGGCCGAATATCTTCTTATCCTTAAGGCCGCCGGGAACATCTCCGCGTACGATACGCTGTGCCAGTCCCTCTACCACGGCCGTCTTACCGACGCCGGGCTCACCTATCAGCACGGGATTATTCTTAGTCTTTCTGGAAAGGATACGGATCACATTACGTATCTCCGCATCACGGCCTATCACGGGATCCAGTTTCTGCTTTCTGGCTTTTTCGACCAGGTCCTGTCCGTATTTTTCCAGTGTATCGTAGGTGGCTTCGGGGTTATCGGACGTCACTCTCTGGTTACCCCTTACGGTCTGGAGTGCCATCAGGAATCTTTCCCTGGTAAAGCCGTACTCGGTAAACAGCGCCTTTATCTCTTTATTGGGGTGAGCTATCATGGCCAGCATAAGATGCTCCACGGATACATACTCATCGCCCATGGCTTTGGCTTCATCCTCCGCACTTATCAGTACTTTATTAAGGTCAGCTCCTATACGCAGATCGCCGCCCTGAACCTTTACTCTCTTAGCCAGTGCCTGCTCTGCCCTGTCCTTAAAGTGTTCGGCGTTGATCTCCATCTTCTCGACCAGCTTAAGTATAAGGGAATCATCCAGCCCCAGCAGCGCGTTCAGCAGATGCTCCTGTTCTATCTCCTGGTTTCCGTATTCCACTGCCAGCTTTTCACAATCCTGCACAGCCTGCATGGAATTCTGCGTAAATTTCTGTATGTTCATAATCTCACCTCCCCTATGCAAACAAATAAACGTAAGGCTGTATACCTTACGTTTAATAATATAACTCGATTATTAGCACTCGTCAATAGTGAGTGCTAATAATATCACTTATTTTTGTTTTACGATATTCTTTGCCCAGATGCCGCTTATTACCATTGCACCGCCTATAACAGCCTTTAAGATCTCGGCGCTCTGCACTATGAGTACCATGAGCACCACATCTATCTGCGTATAACGGCTGAGTACATACGCCAGCGGTGCCACGATCAGCCAGGCAAAGCAGCTGTCAAACACGAACGTGATGAACGTATTCCCTCCGGAGCGGATCGTAAAATAAGATGCGTGCGTATAAGCAAATACCGGCATGAGTGCCCCAAAGATTATTATCAGCTTTGCAGCCATATGCCTTATCAGGTCGGATGTGTTATACAAAAGAGGAAAAAACGGACTTATAAGTATCATAAGCAGACCGAATACTATACCGCAGCCAACGGTAAATGCCCGCATCTTCCTTGCGTGATCCTTTGCTTTATCTATATCCCCACTGCCAAGTACCTGCCCGACAAGGATCCCCACAGCTTCTCCCATAGCCAGAAAAGCCACTCCTAAAAAGCCCCAGAGTGTGTTCTCTATATTAAGGGCCGCAACCGCATCCAGGCTCCTGTAGGAATAGCACTGGTTCATGAATGTCTGGCCCGCAGCCCATAAAGTCTCATTGAGCATAAGCGGCAGCGACTTGAGCAGGAATTTCCCCATAAGCCTGCCCGGTATAAAGAAATGTCTGAACACTCCTTTTATAAAAGGGTGGCTCTTGCTGTGCGTCATAGTATAGATGATAAGCACAAACATCTCCACAAAACGTGAGATCACCGTCGCGATCGCCGCTCCGTCCGCCCCAAGTGCCGGCAGGCCCAGATAACCGTATATCAGCAAAAGATTTCCTATAAGATTGACAAAAATGGCGATCACGGATGCCATCATCGGCACCTTTGTCTGCCCGGTGTCTCTTAAAGTACCCGCAAAGGCATTGGTTATGCCCACTGGTATCAGGCCAAAGAGCATGATATCCATATACTGTGATCCAATTGCAAGGATCACCGAAGAATGGTTAATTATGTCACCTTTTGCATATTCTTCCCCGTGAAGGAACATGGCTATCAGCGGTTTTGAAAAGCGCTTAAGGACCAGTATGCAGATGATACAGAGCACCGTATTTATCATCAGCTTGGCACGGAAGGTATTACGCACTCCTTCCGTATCGCCCATGCCGTGATACTGCGCGGTAAATATACCCACACCGGCTGTAGCGCCGAACACCAGCAGGAAGAATACGAACATAAGCTGGTTTGAGATCGCCACTCCTGACAGTGGATCCGTCCCCAGATGTCCTATCATCAGATTATCGAGCATGCTCACCAGACTGGATACGCCGTTCTGCACCATGATAGGCACCGCCACGGTAAGCACTGCCTTATAGAAAGCTTTATTTCCTATATATTTTTTTAAACCTTTATTCTCTGCCATAATGTTCAAGATTATATACTATTACTGTGGGATTTACAAGGGCGGGAAGATCCTTCGCTCTTACGCCCTTCGGACGCCCGGAATGCGACGGCTTCAGGATAGTGCGGCTATAAGATTTGTTTATAACGTGCGAGAACCATTATCGATAGCATAAACTCTTGCATGTAAAAATCATACATGCTATACTCTCTTGAAAATAAAAAAAGGAGGTGTCATAAAAATGAATAGATCAAAGAATGCTATTTCTGTT
>JAFRXH010000019.1 GCA_017437785.1 Lachnospiraceae bacterium | reverse complement strand
TGCGAAAGATATTTTTTCGCCGAGCGTTATCGCGTTTCCCAGCGTATAGACAAAGGTATTAAGTTTTCTTCTGAAAGATTCTTTCAGCTCGGTGATCTTAAAGAAATTATATCCCATGGCCATATCCCCCTGTTCAGCTAAAGCATACCGTAACGACGTGTTTCATGATAAGGACATCATATATCTTGATCATATCAAATACAGTCAGAATATCCATAACCACTTCATTACACTTGCGCTACTGTTGGTTGCAGTCCTCAATTCCGTCATACAGGCAATGAAATAAGATCCGGGGAGAATAGTCTTCACCACATCACCAGTTAGAATTTTTTTATATGCCTGCCTGAAACGTACAAAATATTGATATATGGTCTATTTTATTATAAAATATAATAGCTATTTCCCAACGAAAGCCGGAGGATTATAATACTCAGCATTCAGCTGTAAAGATGTGAGCTTATTATCATATCATGAGTTATCAATGGGACTGGGAAGCGAAGGATCTTATCAAAAAACCGGATTTGGAGAAAAACAATGAACGCATGCAGAGTGGTATTAAAAAAAGGTGAGGGCCGTACGATCAAGTCCGGCGGAGCCTGGATATATGATAACGAGATAGACCGTTTTGAAGGAGAGTTCACAAACGGTGATGTGGCAGATGTACTGGATTTTGATGGGTATTTTATGGGACAGGGTTTTGTAAATACCAATTCGAAGATCACGGTACGTATGCTGTGCCGTAAAAAGGATGTTACGATAGATGATAAGTTTATCGGACAGAGGGTGAGAGACGCATGGAATTACCGTAAAGAGGTGATCGATACATCAAGCTGCCGTATAATATTCGGCGAAGCGGATTTCCTGCCCGGAATAGTTATAGACAAGTTCTCGGATGTACTGGTGGTGGAATCACTGGCACTGGGTATCGACAGGTGGAAGGGCGTGATAATCGATGAGCTTAAGAAAGTGCTGGCAGAGGACGGTATAAACATCCGTGGGGTGTATGAGCGCAGCGATGCCAAGGTGCGTCTGCAGGAAGGGATGGAGCGCAGCAAGGGCTTTATAGGAGATGCCTTTGACACTAAGGTGGAGATAGTTGAGAACGGTGTGCGCTACATCGTGGATGTTGAAGACGGACAGAAGACTGGATTTTTCCTGGACCAGAAAAACAACCGTGCGGCGATCCATAGATTATGCAAAGGGAAAAAAGTGCTGGACTGCTTTACCCATACAGGATCGTTTGCACTTAATGCCGGCATAGCCGGTGCGGAAAGCGTACTGGGCGTGGATGCTTCCCAGTTGGCGGTGGATCAGGCAACCGAGAATTCAAAACTAAACGGCCTTGAAGATAAGGTTAAGTTTAAATGCGCGGATGTATTTGAATTGCTGCCGGAGCTTGAAGCTTCAGGCGAAAAATACGATGTGGTGATACTCGATCCCCCGGCATTCACCAAATCCCGTAATTCGATAAAGAATGCCGTGAAGGGATATCGCGAGATCAATCTGCGGGGGCTTAAGCTGGTTAAGAACGGGGGATATCTGTGCAGCTGCTCATGTTCGCACTTCATGGATCCGGAGCTTTTTGCAAAGACCATACGTGAAGCTGCGAGCGGAGCCCACAAGCGCCTGCGCCAGGTTGAATTCCGTACTCAGGCAGCGGATCATCCCATATTGTGGGCTGCCGATTCAAGTTATTATCTGAAGTTCTACATCTTCCAGGTAGTGGAGGAGAAGTGATGCGTGGAAAGGCTGCAAAATGCGGTATTTACAAGGGGTTTCGGAAGTGTCAGTACAATTAAAACTATCGTAAAATATCGCATTTTTTCAAAAAAATGGTGTAGTAAATGGTGTAGTAAAAGAACAGGAAAGAAAAATGGTGTAGTAACAGTTAAGGACGCATCAAAGTGGATCAATTCAACAACGCAGCCGTGAGATAAACGGCTGCGTTATTTTTTTGGTGGAAACTCTTTTTCTTTGATCTTCTTTATAAATTCTTTTTTCAGATCTCTCACTGAATGGAAAACACATACTTCCGATTTTGTAAGCTCATTATTCTCAGCTTTTATTTCCAGAAGCCGTAATGTGCATATCATATCTGCAACCTGCAGAAGCTTGTATTTATACGGGTGGACATCCAGTTTCCTATGAAGATTTGTCAGTTTTTTCTGAAAGACGTCCAAGAGAGTCTTCGAGAGGGTGGGCTGCCCATTGTCGTAATACAGAACTACTCTGTCGAACGAAAAAAAGTAATCAAGATTATCCTCGAGAAAACGGGAAAGCAGAACATTGATTCTATCTTTAAGAGCTTTCTCGTCAGGATATTCCTTCCGTGCAACATCAAAGACTTTATAGGTAATTGGTGCCTTCTTTGCAAAGTAAAACATCTTTGTAAAGATTGCACGACGGTCGTTTGGCGCCAGATTACAATAAACCTCTTCTTTTCGTATCAGAGGACCGGTATGAACAACATGGTTGAAATAACCGAGATTTGCCATTTCCCGGTCTAATATCTTTATGTTTTCTGTTATATCATTTTCCTGCTCATGAAAAACCAGGGTGAAAATATAATAGGGTGCGAATTTGGTGCTGTAATCTCCAAAATCTCCGCTCTCATCTACATGTATGCTTAACTCGCGCATAAAACTCCTAAAAAATAATGGCGGGGAGTCCCCCCGCCGGTAGGTTGGACCTTGGCATTACTGCCAGCCCAAATGCTGATTATATGATACAACAAATGACTGCAAAGTCAAGAAATTTCGCGAAAATCACTTCTTTATAATATAATAGTTTGGGCAGATGCTACACCTTTGGCATGATTGCAGCAAAGCATGCTATGGGAGCATTATAGAATATGATCTTTTGATGGGGGCTGTATTACATCAGCCCCCTTAATTGTACTCTTGCCATTTTGTTAGAATGTGATAAAATATCCCCCGTGTCAGATAACATATTTACCATATTAGAATACAGCATCAAAAATGCCATAGCCAGCATCGGAAATACGGATTATCAGCATATCCTTCTGTTGTGGGCTGTGGGTATTATTTTTGTGTGTTTTTTAATAAGCAATATACGCGCGGCTCTCAAGCATCGCAGAAAGATGGTCTGGTCAACAATATCTGCGATCTTTGTTTGCCTTTTGTTCTTTTGCTGCATAGTTGCCGATGCCGAAGGAACGCTGGTGTTCCTTCCGGGTGACACACCGGAGAACAAGATCACGCATTTTTTTGACAGTGTAGTGTCCGGTGATATGGAAGCTGCGGTAAATGATCTGGCATCGCCGCGCCAGCTGATACAGCTTCCGGAAGAAATGAGCGATACCGATCTTCTATATTATGAAGCGCTTAAGTCCAGCTTCTCCTATTCCCTTTACGGTACAGCGATAATGGAAAAGACTCACGCAACACAGACCGTGGATTTTACATACCTTGACCTGAATGCTTTGCCCGATCTGATACATGAAAATGTTATGGAAGAGCTGGAGCGTGTGGTTGATGAGCGCAAAAAAGATGAGGTTTATGACGAGAACGAAAACTACAGACAGGAGATACTTGATGAGGTTTATCACGACAGCGTAACAAAGGTGTTGGAAAATGCACAGGACTACTATGTAAGTACCTGCTTGGATCTGTCTTTGGATTATATGAACGGCAAATGGGTTATCAATCCGGCAGACGATATGCTTATCGCCTTTGCGGGAGGTTCCACAGCCGGAGCCAACTTTGCAAACAACGCAAAGAGTGAAGCGCTGGGTGAACTGGCCTATATCCCCAAGCACTATACTATTGCAGAGGATGTGCTGCTTCCTCCCGCACCCAACCGCGATAAGTACGGAAAGACCGATGATCCGGAGGTTATACAGGCTATCCTTGATGAATATCCCAGACTCACAGGTATAGATGAGCCATTCTGGAATAAGGACATCAAGCTTCGTGAAGGCCTGTTTAATTATTATGCGGACGAAACCATCGTGGTCATAGCATGGCGCGAAACCTATAACGGAAAGAACTGCACCTTTGCAGATGTTTATATAGCCGACCCTTCGCAGCTGCGGCGCAAGCTTACCGAGGATACCTACGGATCCGCTGTGCACAAACCGGCGTCCGCACTGGCTAAGGAAGCTAATGCGGTAATAGCATTAAACGGAGATTTCTATAAATTCCGCACCGTTGGTGTGACCAGCTATCAGCGAACCCTTTACCGTTTCAATCCCGGACAGCTGGAGCTCTGCCATGTGGATGCGTCGGGGAATTTAAACTTTACCTATGCGAACGAGCTCAAGACCAAAGAAGAGGCTGAGCAGTATATAAAGGATCATGATATCCTTTTTACTCTGGCTTTCGGTCCCGTACTGGTTGAAAATTATCAGATACATCCCAGTTCACCTTCCTATCTTCTGGGACAGGTGGGAGAGATATATTCCAGATCCGCCCTGGGTCAGCGTGGCAGCGGGCATTACCTGCTGATGACCATGAATTATGGCGGCAATATAGAAGATTCAAAGAAAGCAATGTATGACATGGGCGTTGAGAGGGCGTATGCTGTGGACGGCGGACAGACTGCCGAGATAGTGCTCAACAATCAGATGTTTAATCCCGTAGATTACCGCAACGAACGTTTTGTCAGCGATATTATATGTTTTGATACGGCATTGCCGGAGGATGAGAATAAATGAACCCGATAGCAATAATCGTTGACAATACACAGATACACTGGGATGCCATAATAATCGTGCTGGCTATACCTGCATGGTTTTTCAGTTTTCATTCGCTGTATACCGCGAATAAAGGCAGCCGTCTGGCTTCGTGGATATTCCTGCCTTTTGCAGTACTTATGGGTGCGATATCTTCGAGGCTTTTATACTGGTACAGTCATGTAGAGCAGTACAAAGGTTTTTCGCAGGCCCTGGAGGATTTTAACATAGGCTGCTTTTCAATGCTGGGTATACTGCCCGGACTTTTCCTGGCGGCAGTGCTGGTGAGATGTCTGCGCCTGAGTAAGAGCCTGCCGGCATTTTTAGATGCGCTGGTCCCGGCTACGGCTATGGGCATGGGGCTTATGTATCTGTCATGTCTGTTCAACTATAATTGCCGCGGCAAGTTTACCGTGGACATTGTATCCATGCAGCATCTGCCTTTCGCCACAGCGGTCCCGGAGGCGGGAGAGCTGAGCTACCGCTTTGCTACCTTCTTCTGGAGTGCGGTGTTTATGTTCATATTGTCTTACGTATGCACCGAATTCTATTATATTAAGAAGAAAGAGCGCGGATCAACGGCCTGCTTTTTCCTTCTCCTTTTCAGTGCGGGGCAGTTTATCCTGGACAGTACACGTTATGATGCCGAATACTTCCCTTTTAACGGATTTGTGAGTATATTGCAGATATTTGACGGCGTATGCATACTGGCTCTGACTATAGGCTTCAGTATCCGTGCCATAAAGCGCAAAGGCTTTAAATGGTATTATATACTCCTGTGGCTGGGTCAGGCCGGTGCCATGACCGCAACCGGTATGATGGAATATATGGTGCAGCGTTATTCGGATCAGCATCTTAAATACTATGGCTTTATGGGACTCTCCTGTGTGGCAATGTTTGCCATTGGCTTTATACTTTATCTTAGGGGCTGCCGTAAGCGTAAAGCGGTAAGAAAAGTAAGTGCAGTGGAAGTGCAGGCGGAAACTGCAGCCGTGGATAAGAAGGTGTCAAAGAGGGCAGAAGATAAAGATCGTGATAATGAAATAAAAGAATCTGTGGAGAAGTCGCACAGTAAGAGAAATGAAAAAATCAGAAAAACCGTAATAGAGGATGTATACGAAGAAGATACAGAAGACACATCGGAGGATGAAGAGGAAGAAGACATGGACATCCTGGATCTGGGAGATACCAGGAACCTGACTCTGGTAGATGCTGACGGATATCTGAATAAGTCCGTATCAGAGGTGGATGAGAAAGAGTATCTTAACGATGACGATCTTGATACTGCTGTAAGAAGCAGAAAGAGATCTAAAAAGCGCCGCCATATTGAAGATGAATACGAAGAAGACGAGGTGGACGAGCGCTCTGCGGTCATGGCATTTATAGGTGCGGTTCTGGCAGCAGTAGGGCTGGGTGCACTGTTTGCATCGCGTAAAAAGCACTGATCGTAAATTACCCCCAAATGGCGGTAGTCGGATAGGAAAAAATGCTTTATAGTTATCACAGGATATAGGAGTATATCCTGTGATATTTTTTAAGGATAAAGAGAGTGTGGAAAGGTTTAAGATAGCCGACAAAGGAATATTCATCGTGTGTCTTATGTTATTTGCGGCGGGGATCATTACATGCATGATACCCGTAAGGGGCTTTGTACCGCATAACATGTCGGCATTCTCGTATTGTTCGCTGGTGATCATTTGGGGGCTTTCCATAAGGCGGAGGATACTTGATATCAAAGTGCGTCACAGGATAATGACGTCATGTGTTTTTATGATCCTGCTTTTTATGCTCAGGATGTGCAAGTTTTCTTTTTTTCCGGATCTGGTAGAAATAGAAGAGATGGTCTGGTATGCCTACTATATACCTATGACCGCTATACCGCTTTTTATGTTTTTTGCGGCGCTTCGTGTGGAACCGGTAAAGAACGGGCGCAGGATCGATGCGGCAGAGAAAGTGCTTGTCTGCATAGAAGCAGTGATATGCATAGTCGTGCTTACAAACGGATCGCATGGTATGGTTTTTGATATACAGGTGCATCCGGATAAAGAATACATGTATAAATGGTTTTATTTCCTGATCCTGGCGTGGATGGTAGTGTTCGGACTGGCAACCTTTGTTACGGTGTTCAGAAAGTGTTCCTTATCCCTGGCCAGAAAACGCTGGTATATCCCGGCGATATTTATAGCAGTCGGCATGGTCATGCTTTTCTGGTATCTGATAGGCGGAGGAGCGCCTAAGATCGCCGGACATAAGCTTTTTCAGCTGCAGGAGGCATACTGTATTCCGTATATAACGGCAATGGAGGGTATAATACAGACAGGGATCCTTGCGGCCAATACGGGATATGCGACCCTGTTTGATTATTCCGGTATCAATGCCTGTATATATGATAAGGCCGGGACACCTGCTTTTTCTTCAAAAAACTGGAAAGAGGGAGAGACAGATGAGGACTACCGTATATGCAGCGAAGAAGTTTCGGGTGGATATATAAGCTGGGCGGAAGACATAGGAACCATAAGGCGGCTTAATAACGAACTCGAGGAAGTGACTGAGGCCCTGGAGAATGAGAATGAGCTGATACGCCAGGAAAATGAGGTACGTGCGGAACGTGTAAGTTATGAAACAAGGAACCGTCTGTACAACAGGATAGCTACAGCTGTCCGTGTTCAGGCATTAAAGGTAGATGAGCTGCTTTCAAAAGCGCCGGAGGATCCCGAAGAAGAAAAAAAGGATCTGATGCATGCAGCTATACTCAGCGCATATATAAAGCGTATGGGCAACATAATGCTGCTTACGGATAAAAGCAGTTCTGTCGATACTGAGGAGATATATCTGGCGCTGAGGGAGTCGCTGGACTATCTGGCACTTAAAGGCTGTGTATGTGATATAGTAAAAAACGGTAACTGCCTTATGCCATCGTCACTTATGCTTTTATCCTACGAGCTTTTTGAGGCGGCTATTGAGGATGTATGGTCAAGGCTTAATTCCTGCGTAGTGAGTTTAAACTGTGAGAATGGCTATGAGATGATCATAGCGCTTGATGCTATGGCGGATTCCATCACTTCAGTATGGAAGGACAGGCAGATAAAAGAAGCGGGCGGCAGACTGACTGTCTGGTATGAGGATGATACCCATTACATTAAAATGGAGGGCCTGTCATGACTTATATCGGGATACCCGCGGCGGGCAGAGGTTTTTTGCTGGTATTTGCTACGCTGATTCAATTAATGTACATATACTGTATCATCAGGATGATAGATATCAAAAGATATAAGCCGGATCTGGTACTGACTGTTATCATGGCGGTAAGCTGCTTTATTATCCTGCAGATGATGACAATGATACAGCAGGGAGATCTTAAGCCGTCGTTTGAGATACCTATGGTGCTTTTGTGCCCGGCGTTGCTGCTGATGTTATGCTTTGTGATATTTCAGCTTTATCATATCTCCAGATGGCGCAGGCAGCATATATCTGCCATGTCGGTGAAGGAGGCTTTTGATAAGCTCCCGGCAGGACTGATGTTTTATTCGGCCGGAGGTATCCCTGTTATGGTGAACGAGACTATGCAGGAGATAAGCAGGGAGATGTTCGCCGAAAGCGTAAGGGATGGAGAAACATATTGGAAGATCGTCAGAAAAACAATGACGAATGATGATGTACCGGAAGACAAGGCTATCGTAAAGAGCGGCAGCGGAAAAGCCTATAGCTTCAAAAACAGTCTGCTGCATATCAAAGGCGCGGAAATATATGAGCTTACGGCTGTTGATATCAGTGATGAATATGAGCTGAGCCGTAAACTGGCGGACGGTCAGGAAAAAGCAAGAGTTCTGAACACCCGTCTTAAAGCACTCATGGGAACTATCGAATATGTGACCATGAACAGAGAGCTTTTAGCGCTTAAATCCTCGCTTCATGATAATATCGGACAGTGCATACTGATCGCAAAAAGATATATGTATTCGCCGGAAAGTGTTGATAAGCAGCGCATGCTGGATTTCTGGCGGGATAACATAAGGCATCTTACAAATGATGAGCCTGAGGAATGGGAATTGCCCTACTATGTTATTTCCAAAGAGGCCGACAGACTGGGAATAAAACTGAATATCATAGGGGAGCTGCCTTCCGCGAGTGAACTGATCCCTGTGGTCGATGCAGCCATATCTGTTCATATAGGAAATACATTAAAACATGCCGACGGTACGGAAGCAACGGTAGCTGTGAAGAAAACTGCCGATGGTGTAGAGATAAGCTTTACAAATAACGGACGGCAGCCGGAAGGCGAGATCACGGAAAAGGGCGGTCTTAAGAATCTTCGCAGCCAGGTTGAAGGTGCAGGCGGGCGGATGGAGATCATATCACAGCCTGCATTTGAGATGAAACTGACGCTGCCCGAACCATAAATACAGTAATGTCATTCAGAGGGCGCCGGCCTGCAGAGTTGAGAGAACGGTCCGGTCATTCAGAGGGCGTAAGCCCGATGGATCCTGACAGGATTAGCGCAGCCACAGAACTATAGGATTTTATAAGGAGAATACCATGTCTTATCGTGTAATAATAGCCGAAGATTTCCGCATGATACGCGAGATCTTCGAAAACGCAGTGCAGCAGGAAGAAGGCTTTGAGCTGGAGGCCTCTTTTTCCACTGCTGCACAGGCGGTTAAATATCTGGAAAAAAATAATGCCGACCTGGTACTTATGGATGTGCTGATACCGGGCAGTATGAGCGGCCTGGACGCAGCGGCGATCATTAAGGAAAAGAAGCCGAAGACCAAAATAATAATCGTAACATCCATGCCGGAGCTTACTTATGAAAAACGCGCACAGGAGATAGGTGTGGAAGGTTTCTGGCAGAAAGAGGTACAGGAACAGCCTATTCAGGAGATAACGAAACGTGTTATGGCCGGGGAGCATGTATATCCTACCGAGCAGGTCCAGGTAAACATAGGGAATACCAGCAGCACGGAGTTTACGGACAGGGAAATAGAGATACTCCGCGAACTGGTATCAGGCGCATCTAATAAGGAGATAGCGGAAAAGCTGTGCATTGATGCATCCACAGTCAAGATGCATATATCGAATATGCTATCCAAAACCGGTTTTCACAGCCGCCTGGAACTGGCGGTAAAAGCCAGACATTTCGGGCTGGCGATAAGTGAATGAGACTGTTGATGATCCATGCGTGATCGAGCAGAGGCTACAACCCCTGCTTTTTTTATGTATTTTTTTAAAATTACCCCCAAATGGCGGTAGTGGGATTCTTTTGACTGCATTATCATTAAGTTCAAATAGCCGGGGGGGGAGTATGTCTTTTTTCCGGCCGGCTAAAATATACTACCAAATTAAGGAGGACAAAAATGAAGCTGAGTAAACTCAAAAAAAGAGTACTGAGCCTGATCATGAGCATGGTAATGCTCGTGGGCATGGTGCCTGATCTGGGGCTGGCAGCGCTGGCCGCAGACGGGGAAGATACCGTGGTATCAAGTGATACTGCTGTATCCGAAGATGATGCGGTATCGGAAGATGCCGCTGCTGCAGAGGAAAATGCCGGTGATGAAGAAGCAGTTTCCGAAGATGTGGAAGAAACGGCCGGACCTGAAGAGGAAGAGGCAGAGGAAGAAGATATTGTAGATGCAAATACCTACAATATCTGGATAGGCGGCGTACAGGTAACGGATGAAAATAAGGATAATATCCCCGGTGTTACCGCAGGTAAGGTAAGCTATAATCCTTCCACCAAGACTCTTAAATTTGAAGGAGCAAGCGGTTTTAAGAGAGAAGGGAAAAAAGCCGGTGATGCGTTTGCCATGGTGAGATGTGCGCAGGAAGTGAAGATCACCGGTGATCTTCAGATGGAGCTGGAAGATAATAAAGAAATAGCCATAACTTTAGGCGGCAGTGGTACTACTGATATTAATGCGGATATCACGATAAGCGGAACAGGAAAATATGGTATTTTCAGCAATAATGAAGTTAATTATAAAGGCGGAGACATCAACATTGACCTGAGTGGTGATAACAGCGTAGGTATTCATTCTGTCGGAAAGGCTGTTTTCAGTTATGCCAGTGTTAATGTTAAAGCGGTAGTAAAAGGAATAGAGTTCGAGGATGATCTGTCGATAACCGGAGGCGTTATAGATGCGGTATCTGCATTTGTGCCTAAGGACGACGCTGATTATGAGGTGCACAGTGAATCGAAACCTGTAAAATATTGCGGGATCGGAACATCAGAATGTGTAATAGGTACAGAGCAAAAGATCGAGATCACCGGCGGTACCGTTTATGCAGAAGGTGATCAGTGGGGTATATTCTCTTCTGATTATATTACCATTAACGGAGGCAAGGTAACTACAAAGGCAAGAGGAAAAAGCTCATCAGCCGGGACAGGTCAGCCTCAGGGAGATGGTAAGGATGGTAAGTTTAACGGTCTGTATGCGCAAAGAGGTGATATTCAGATCATCAGCGGTTATGTTAAATCCTGGGGACCCTGGGCAGCGATAGCTTCCAGGAAAGGACAGATCCAGATAGAATCCGGAATGAAGCTCGCAAGCGGTGATACGATCACAAGCGGCAATAACGGATATTCACAGTTCATCAGGGGCCAGATAGACGGAATGGCAAATAAGGATTTTGAGCTTTACAGCACCGAAGTTGCTCCGGATAGCGGAGTTAATTCATATGGACTGCGGCTTGGAAAAACCGAAGTAACCGAGATGAATAAAGATAATATCCATCTCGAAAAAGGATATGCAAAGTATGATCCCACTACAAAAACCCTTACTTTTGTAGATGCCGAGATAGATACACCTTTTTCAGAGGCTGACTGGTTCTATTATGTGGTGGCAAATAACAAGATAGATAAGCTTACCATAAAGGGCGATCTTAAGATCCCCGAAGTGAAGGCCGATGGTTACGGTATCCGTGCAAAGGCGCTTGATATCGATGCAAATATCGAGATCAAGAATATAAACAATTACGGATATGGTATAAATGCATGGAACGGAAACATAACTATAAGCGGCGGCAAGATCGATATAAGCCCTGTTTCTAACAGTATTACCGATCAGGTGGCTCTTTGCTCCGAAGAAGGCAATATAACAATAAGCGGGGGAAAGCTGGTATTATCGGGAACAAAGCAGGCTATCGAGTCCAAGAAGCTGACTATCGATGGTATGACAGTGACCATTCCTTCTGCATATACCGTAAAGAACGGTACCGTATATGAGGGAGCAAATCCTGCCAAGAGAGTGGTAATGGAATATGATACCCCTTATAAGCTCTGGGTAGGTAACACGCAGATCAAAGAATCAAACTGTGAAGCTATTCCCGGAATAAGCTTAGGATCTGCAAGTTTTGATCCTAAGACTAATACACTTACACTTAAGAATGTTAACAAGATCGATACTGCGTATACTGATGCATCTAAAACAATGTATATTTATTCGGAGCTGGAAGACGGTCTTGTAATAAGCGGTTCGGCTGATCTTTCCGGTACGGATTACGGCATTTTTGCTAACGCCGGTGATGTTACACTTTCAGGTACTTTCAAATTTAATGTCGCAGACGATGCGGTAAGAAATGATAAAGGTTCCGTTACAGTAACAAGCGGCAGTAAGCTTGAACTTAAGACAACAGCCGGTTTTGGTATCTATACAGCAAAGGATATAAGCATTAGTTCTGCTGAAGCAAAGATGGATACTGCAGCTGCCGGGATCAGTGCGATAGGCGGTGATGTCAAGCTTAATAAAGCGACAGTAAGTGTTAATGCAACAGGTTCGGCAGCTACAGGTATAGCTGCAGGAAACGAGCTTAATATTGCGGGCGGAAGCGTATGGGCTTCAGGTAATAAAAAGGCTGTTTCTGCAGCAAAGATAGTACTTGGCGAAGAAACCGGTGTGATCTCTCCCGCAGGTGCAGCTGTAAGTGCAGACGGTACTACCATAAACGGTAAGGACGGTAAACCTGTAACTGCAGTTATGTTAGGCAAGGTAGAAGAGATCAAGTACGATATCTGGGTAGGCGGTATACAGGTTACCGGCCAGAACGCGGGTAATGTCCTGGGTGATGGCAAGGTAAGCTACGATGCAGTTTCCAATACACTGACATTTAAGGATGCTGTTGTAAGTAAGTATAGTAATGATTCAGGCAATTCGATCATATACACCACTAAAGATCTGACTATTAAAGGAAAGGCCAGCCTGGTCAATGCGGATGCAGAAGGGGGAATAGCAATTACCAACCAGGAAGCAAAACTTAAGATAGAGGCAGATCTTGATATACAGACAAAGTTAGGTGGTATCGTTGCTTTTGCAAAAGAGGTCGATATCACAAGCGGCAACATCGGTATAAAAGTAAGCGATGCTGAGTCATATGGTATCATGTCGGCCGGATCTTTGGTTATCGAAAACGGTAACGTAGCGGTTAATGCAAAAATGGCCGGAATATACTGCAAAAAGTTAGAAGTCAAGGGCGGTAAGGTGGAAGTTTCCGCTGATAAGGCAGCTATAGCGACCAGCGATGATAATGCCATAATAATTGACAGTAAGCTGGAGATAGCCGAGCCTGCGGGCGGAAAAGCAGCCAAAGCCACGCTCGAAGGTTCAGATGTATTCGCTATAGTTGATGCTGAGGGTAATGTAGCTAAGTCAGTAAAGATCGACTATAAGAAAGAAGTTGTTAAGTATACTGTGACATTTAATCTGATGGGATACGGTAATGCGATCGCATCACAGAGTGTCGCTGCCGGAAGCAAAGCTGTAAAGCCTGCAGATCCTGAGGCAGACGGCTTCCTCTTCGGAGGTTGGTACACCGAAAAAGAACTAGCCAATGCATATGATTTCAATGCTGCTGTAACAAAGAACATTGAACTATTTGCAAAGTGGACCGAGGTAGTGAATCCCGGACCTGCCATCAGAGATTCAGCACTTGATCCCGTAGAGGTGATCACGGATACAACATCAAAGCTGTATCTTGTAAAGGGACAGAAGTTTAATGTGGCAGCAGGCTGGGCACCTGTGGATAAGCAGAGCAAAAAGATAATAAGCATAAGCAAGAAGGGCAGATTAAGTGCCAAGAAGGACGGAACTGCTACCATAAAGAATGGTGAGCAGGTCATAGAAGTAACAGTATGCAAGCCCGTTATAACCAAGAGCCTTAAGTTAGAGGCAGGCCAGACAGAGAATAACAAGATAACCATAAGCGGTGCTGACGGACTGGATGTATTATTCTACAGTGCAAAGCCTGATGTGGCTCTGGTAGATGAAAGTGGTGCTGTTACTGCTGTTGCAAAAGGTAAGGCTACCATCAGTGCATTTATAAACGGTAAAGAGTATAAGTGCACCGTAAGTGTAAAGGAAAGTGAGACAGCAAAGACACGTACCATGCATGCTGTTGTTGGCGCTTCCAAGACCATAAGCGTAAAGGGTGTAAAGAAATGGGAAAGCAGTGATCCCGAGGTAGCAGAGATGAACAAGAAGGGAAGCAAGGTTACCGCAAAGAAGGCCGGTGTTGCAAAACTCACTGCCAGTGCAAACGATGTGGATTATACCATCGACTTCTATGCAGAGGATATCACTGTATCCGGTGAAAAGGTAACACCCGGTAAGACCAACAAGTACAGTATCGCTCTGAATGCAGGTGAAAGCACCACCATATCACTTCCCGGTGTAGAGCAGGATGTGATATTTAAGAGCAGCAAGCCTGACAGTGCGTTCATTGACGAAGACGGCAATGTATACGCAAGAAGCGCAGGCAAGAGCAAATTCACCGCAAAGCTTAACGGAAAGACTATTACCATAAGCGTAACGGTCAATAACTAAGGAGATAAGATTTCCCTGGGTAACAAAACCGCCCGGCAGCCGAAGCTGCCGGGCATTTTTTATTTTATTCTGTTTTTGGAGCAGCACTTACATTTACGGCGATCGTAATGGTCTTGCCATCAACCTTTGCGGTAAATTTCGCTTTGCCCTTGTTTCTTGCGATCACGTGACCGGCTTCATCTACGAACGCCACACCGGGTTTGTTGGATTTAAAGATCACTTCCTGGTAGAGGTTTTCGCTGAATACAAGATCGGTAGTTTCTCCTGCTGTTAAGTCGATCTTATACTTGTTTTTGCCGGGCTTTCCGTCTGTCTGAACTTTATCGCCTGTGATGGTCAGATCATCAGAGCAGAGATCGATAAAGTATTCAACACCGTTAGCGCTTGCGGTAAGAGTGGTATATCCGGGATTTACAGCCTTTACCTTGGTACCGGCTTTATTTGTTATCAGTGCGATGTCATCGGATGCGCTCTTCCAGCCCTTAACACCCTTTACTTTAATGGATTTGGATGATCCGGCGATCATATGCATGCTTCGTTCGGTAGGGATAGCTTTTTCTTTTACGGATACGGTGCAGGTATATACGCAGCCGTTTACATATGCGCTTATCCTGGTGCTTCCTTTGCCCATAAGTGCCAGATAGGGGCCGTCTGCCATTGCTACATCAGGAGAAGAGCTGTGGTAGATCACTTCCAGATTGTCATCATGGATGAAGTTAAGCTCTGTAACAGTCAGATCATTTGCGCTTACTATTTCAAGATTGAGTTTTTTCTTCTCAAACTTGGGAGCGGACACATGAACTTTGATGGTATAAGTATTTTCGCCTTTTCCGCAGGTGATGGTCGCTTCACCGGCTTTCTTGGCATTGAAAGCACCTTTTTTGCTGATGCTTACAACTTTTTTGCTGTCTTTATAATCCTCTGCATCCTTATCAAGATACCAGCCTTCACCGATATCGAATTTCTGGCCTTTAACCAGATACAGATCGGTGGTCTCTCCGGGAATGACGGTAGGTAAGGGATCTAAGGGTGACCCGCTGCCGTATATGGGTTCGGGCCATTCAACCGGATCGGGATCTTCAGGTCCGGGTCCGGGATTTTCGCCCTGCTCAGTCCACTTGGCATACAATGTCATATCGGCATTTACGGACGAATTAAAATCATATTTGTTACTGCATGCAGCTTCCGTATACCAGCCGGCGAAATCATAGCCGTTATCGACGGGTGTCGGAGGAGGACATACTTTATCGCCTTTTCCTATTACACGGGGTGATATGGAGCCAAGTCCGTGTCCGTTCTGGTTAAATGTGACGGTCACTTTTTCAGTAACAGAGTTTAAACCTATCTTTATATTCTTTACGGGATTACCGTTTTTGTCTACAACAGCCTGACCTTTTTTACCATCTATAGTTACAGCTGCGATGGTAGTTCCTGCAGGCTCTTCTATGAATGAAGGTGAATAGATTTCTATAGTCGAGTCGGGAGCAGAGTTTGCCATAACAGCGCCTTGGCTGCCTTCTGCTTCAATGGCGGCTCCGTTGATGATCAATGATCTTGAACTCATGATCCCGATCATCGCACCGGTGAGTTTCAGCTTTCCGCCTTTGGCCGTTACATCACCGATCGTACCGAGTATACCGGCTATTCCGCTCTTTATACTTATGTTTCCTCCGTTGATATAAACAGGAACAAATATGGTGGAGATACCGGAGTTTACTGCATCTATATCAAGATCGGCATCTATGGTCAGTGACGGCATCTCTTTAGCAAGAAGGCTTTCCGGCCCCACGACTATGCTGTTGTAAGCATTGGTCAGTTTGGCGCTTCCTTTTATTATAAGGGTTTCCCTGGCACATATATTGACGCTGGCTGAAGGGGCGCCTCCTTCTTTGGTTGTCATCTTATCGAGAACAGCATTTTTAAGAGTAAGAGTATGGCTTGCGGGATCAAAAGAAACCTTACCGTCGCCAAGTACATCATATTTGTTGGTTTCCGTGATCTGAACATCCCCTATCCAAACTCCGTAGGTAGCAGGATCGTTATCGTCTTCGTATTCATCAACAATAAGATCGCCAAGGCCCAGTTCGTTCAGTAATCCGTCCGTAGGATCTGCAGTGCCATCGTCCGCATCTGCATCATCAGTCACATCAGCATCGCCTGCTTCGATCCAGCCGGCTTCGTCATCTGCAGCATTGGCGATAAGTCCGGTGTCGGGGATGCATCCCAAAAGCATCAGTGCGCTCATGAGAAGTGCCAGTAATCTGGTGGTTGTTTTTTTTCGGGTCATTTTTTTCCTCCTTTTTTTGTAAGATCTCCGCGAAGGAAAGTTCGACAACGCAGATCACAGATCTGCTGTCTCACTTTTTCGCTTCGTTTAGCATGCTACGGCGTTGTGTTTTTGTGCGTATCCGTTGCTGCAGATAGAAAGTATGCGGCTCAGCTCGGACTCATCAACGCCTATGCGTCCGGCCAGGTCGTATACAAAGTTGCATTCCGGTTCATCAAACAGATGGTCGGAATACATAACATTAAGGATCTCAAAGAGTATCCTTTTTTTCTGGGAAAGGCTTAAGGTCTCAAAATAGGCCGTGAGAGTATCTAAAGATACGTCGAAATCAGTGGTATCGGCATCATCATGGTACATTGTGGATCTGCTGTACCTGCGCAGCAGTTCTTTTTCTTCCTCTACCACGATCCCGTTGGCTTTGGCTGCCTTGATGGCAAGCATGAGGAACTTTTCGGTATCGATAACATTCTTCTTATTCATTGGTATCCCTCCCTTTGGATCATATATGCGGTGTTTGCTGTTCTGACATGTACTTAAAATAGGTAACTTTGGAATAATGATATCATCCCGGCTGCCTTTGTTCAACCAACAGTACTTTCCATTAATGCTCTTTATATTAGCGGTCCAAAGGGCCTGTTTTCCTTGCAAATTACGTTGAAATGCTATAGAATAACAACG
This sequence comes from Lachnospiraceae bacterium, assembly GCA_017437785.1. GTDB lineage: Bacteria > Bacillota > Clostridia > Lachnospirales > Lachnospiraceae > NK4A136. The sequence continues at coordinate 7,215 of JAFRXH010000019.1, read as the reverse complement.
GTGAGAAAAAGAATTCAGGAGGATCCGGCGTGAAGGTTGCAGTAATAGGAACAGGTTATGTAGGTCTGGTGACAGGCACCTGCTTCTCCGACATGGGAAACGAAGTATGGTGTGTGGATGTGGACGAAAAGAAGATAGAGAGGCTTAAGTCGGGGATCATTCCCATATATGAGCCGGGATTGTCGGAGCTGGTACTTAAGAACCATGAAAAAGGTGCGCTTAACTTCACTACAGATATAAAGGAAGCCCTTAACCGCTGTAATATCTGTTTCATAGCAGTAGGTACCCCGATGGGGGAGGACGGCAGCGCAGATCTGCAATATGTCCTGGCAGTGGCAAAGAGCATAGGTGAGAACATGATCCACCATATGTATGTTGTGGATAAGTCCACCGTTCCGGTAGGTACAGCCGATAAAGTACGTGCCTGCATACAGGAGCAGCTTGACAAGAGAGGATCGGATCTGACTTTTGACGTGATAAGCAATCCCGAATTCCTTAAGGAAGGAACGGCGGTCAATGACTGCATGCGTCCTGACCGCATCGTAATAGGTGTGGATAATGAGGAAGCTGCAGAGACCATGAGGGAGCTTTACCGCCATTATGTATTGAATACCGAGAACTTCATAATAATGGATATCGCCAGCGCGGAGATGACAAAGTATGCGGCCAACAGCATGCTGGCAACAAAGATAAGCTTTATGAACGAGATTTCGCGCATCTGCGAGGCGGTAGGTGCGGATGTGAATAAAGTCCGCAAGGGAATAGGCAGCGATAAGCGTATAGGCTATTCCTTCATATATCCGGGCTGTGGTTACGGTGGAAGCTGTTTTCCCAAGGATGTGAAGGCTCTGGTACGAACAGCTGCGGAAAACGGCTACGAGGCACAGCTCTTAAGTGCGGTAGAGGACGTAAACTACATGCAGAAGCATGTGCTTACTACCAAGGTCAAGGAGCATTTCGGGGAGGACTTAAGCGGCAGGACCTTTGCTGTATGGGGACTGGCATTTAAGCCTGATACGGATGATATGCGTGAGGCATCGGCCATCACACTGATAAAGGACCTTACAGCGGCAGGGGCAAAGATCAACGCATATGACCCCAAGGCTATGGAAGAGGCGAAAAAGTGCTATCTTAAGGGCAATGACGCCGTAACCTACGTAGAGGGTAAATATGATGCATTGAAAGGTGCGGATGCCCTGATCCTGGTAACGGAGTGGAAGGAGTTCAGAAGCCCCGATTTTGATGAGATAAAGAAGATGTTAAAGAGCCCTGTGATCTTTGACGGACGTAATATCTACGGCAGTAAAGTGGCCAATAAGTACGGTTTCGATTACTATCAGATAGGAGTAAGGGCCAGCAAGGCAAATGCTTGAAAATCAGCTGAAAGTATGAGATACTGTCTGTTGGATAAAAAAGTACATCAATCCGGCAAAAGCCGGCGTAAAGAAAGGAGAAGGATATGGGACTTATTAAAGCAGTAACAGGAGCTATAGGGGGAACTCTTGCGGATCAGTGGAAAGAGTATTTCTACTGTCCGGCTATCGATCCCCAGTATCTCCTGGTTGAAGGACAGAAGAAGGTAAACGGACGTTCTTCCAACACCAAGGGTGAGGAAAACGTTATCACTAACGGTTCCATCATCGCAGTAGCAGACGGTCAGTGTATGATCATCGTTGATCAGGGAAAGATCGTTGAAGTAAGTGCTGAACCCGGCGCATTCCAGTATGACAACTCTTCATCACCCAGTATTTTTGCAGGTGGTCTGGGACAGGGCTTTGTTAACAGCATGAAGGATGCTCTGGACAGGGTTGCATTCGGTGGTATAGCAGCACGTACCCAGAAGGTTTATTACTTTAACCTGCTCGAGATCACAGATAACAGATTCGGTACGGCACAGCCTATCGAGTTCCGTATAGTAGACAGCAAGGTTGGCCTTGATATGGATACCAGCCTGCGTGTACACGGCACATATTCATATAAGATAACCGATCCCCTTCTGTTCTACACCAACGTATGTGGTAACAGAGAGGGAGCATATCCCAGAGCTAATCTGGATAACATGTTAAAGGCAGAGTTCTCGGCTGCTATGCAGAGCGTGTTCCCTACCCTTTCCGATCTTGAACTTCGTCCTAATCAGATCCCTTCACATGTTGATGAGATCACCGAAAGAATGAATGCAAAGCTCACCGATAAGTGGAGCAAGGGAAGAGGTATTTCCATCGCATCACTGGCTATCGAGAGCGTTACCATTCCCGAAGAGGACAAGAAGGCTCTTCAGGAGTTCCAGAAGACTGCAGTACTTACCAATCCCAATATGCTCAATGCTGCAAGTGCTCAGGCATACAATCAGGCTATCCAGAATGCAGCCAGCAATTCAGGCGGCGCTATGATAGGCTTTGCAGGCATGAACATGATGCAGGGCGCTACCGGCGCTATGGGCATGGGACCCCAGAGCTTCGTACAGAATGCACAGGCTCTTCAGCAGGCAGCACCTCAGCAGGCAGCACCCGCACCCGCAGCAGCACCTGCGGCAGCACCCGCAGCAGCTCCCGCTCCTGCAGCAGATAGCTGGAAGTGCCCTAAGTGCGGTCATGAAGGCAACACCGGCAAGTTCTGTGCAGAGTGTGGTGAGGCAAAGCCGGCACCCGCTCCTGCAGCAGAGGGATGGACCTGCGAGTGTGGCGCTGTAAATAAGGGCAAGTTCTGCTCTGAGTGCGGCAAGCCGAAGCCGGCAGGAGCACCTCTTTACAAGTGTGACAAGTGCGGTTGGGAGCCCGAGGATCCTAAGAATCCTCCTAAGTTCTGCCCTCAGTGCGGCGATCCCTTCGGCGATGAGGATAAGGTAGGCTGAGAAAGATTCTGAAGGCTACAGCCGTAGGAATGACAGGTAGACATGAACTATGTAGTATTTGACCTCGAGTGGAATCAGCCACAGGATGGCAAGCCTACGGAAAGCCGTAAGCTTGCCTTCGAGATCATTGAGATCGGCGCGGTAAAGTTAAACGAGCGTTTTGCCGTTATCGACAAGTACGATCAGCTGATCCGCCCGCAGGTATACCAGGAGATAAACTGGAGAATTAAAAAGATGTTAGGCTTAAAGAGGGGAGAACTGTCCGCAGGACGGTTCTTCCCTCGGGCTGCATCAGAGTTCTTTGAATGGTGTGGCGAGGATCCGATGTGGTGCACCTGGGGAAGCCAGGACATATCGGAGCTTCGGCGCAATATGAAATTTTACGGCATGTCACAGATGTCGGGGGATGAAGCTATACCGTATATCAACGTTCAGAAACTCTACGGAATGTATATAGGGAATACCGCCCAGAGCAAAGCGTTGGAAATAGCAGTTGATGAGCTGAAACTGCCCAAAAATGTTCCTTTTCACAGGGCATATGCCGATGCATATTATACGGCAAAGGTACTTGCGTGCCTTCCGGAGGAGATAATAAGCAATAATATATGTTATGATAAACCGGCACCTCCCAAGGTGCATAAAAAACCCAGAGCGGGAAGGCGTGTTTTCAAGCGGCGGGTGAGGAATAATAAGAGTGAATTATGAGGCCGCTTTTTCGATCGCGGCAGTTATACTGTCCGCTCAGATCGTAGCCAATTTTATAAAGTACAACAGGGTTTCAAATGCCCAGAGTACATATTTTATCCTTCTTGTAGTGGATAATGCCATTACTGCGCTCACTTCCATAGTTAAATGGCTGGTCGTGAAATTCATTGACGATGTGCCGATAAACATTCTGGAGATTTCCAGCCATATCTATTTTATAACCCATTTCTTAGTTGTCATATTGATGTTTTTTTACCTTTTCAGCACGATAAGGTCTTTTCGTGAGATACCAATGGCGGCCAAGGCGGTCATAGCGGTACCCGGAGCCGGTATCTTATTGTTCGTACTCTCAAACCCCGTGACTTATGCTATATTCTATTATACGCCGGACGGAGTGTATCACAGGGCAGCCGGCATAGTTGCGGTCTATATCGGTTTTATATATTACATGGGGCTGATCCTCTTTTCGCTGCTGTATTACAGAGAGAGTTTTTCGGCCAGACGAAGAAATATAGTTTTGGTAATCCTGGGACTGGGGATGATATCCACCGTAGTGCAGCTGTTCATACCGCAGCTTGTTGTAGAATGCTGTATGATATCGATATGTTCGCTTATCCTGTTCCTTTTTATACAGAATCCGTCGGAACGTCTTGATCCGGATCTGGATGTACTCAGCAGTGCCGCGTTCCTGGAACGCATGAAATATTCGCTTATCACCAGGAAAAGATTTGATATGGTGGAAGTGATAATGCCGGAATTGGGTGATTATGAACGCAGTGCCGGGCAGACGGCAATGACAGAACTGCTTAAGGCGGTGGTTTATTTCCTTTCAACCTTAAGAGAGAATATAACGATATTCCGTATCGATAAAGGGATCTTTGCCCTGGAGATATCACATCCCAAAACAGGCGAGATCACCGAAGTGGTTAAGAAGATAGAGGAGCGTTTCGGTAAGCCCTGGGGAGAGGAGGCTACCTATCAGAGCGTAAGGATCCTGCGTATGGCCCTGCCCACTGAGCTGCAGGATATCACACTCATGCAGGGCGTGATGAAAAGCTTTGCAGAATCACCGGATGAGATGAGGCTGATGAAAACAGCGGATTTTGATCTGGATAAGATAAGACGTGACCGTGAGATCACAGGGACTTTAAGCCGTGCTATTGACAGTAATAAGTTTGAGATCCGCTATACCCCTGTTTATTCGCAGGCATTGGAGAGAGTGGTGGCTGCGGAGGTAGCGCTGCTGTTTTTTGATGAGGAACTTGGCTACATATATGATGATGAACTCTTCCGTTTTGCACAGCGCAGCGGTCAGGTAATGCAGTTAAGTGAGATGGTATTTGATAACACCTGCAGATTTATAAAAGAGCAGGGGCCGGATAAGATGGGGCTGTCGTTTCTGGCGATCAGACTGCATCCGGCAATGTGTCTGCAATACCGTATACTGGACAGATTAAAAGCCAGTATGGATAAATACGGCATAGATCCCAGGATGATATGCCTGATGCTTTCGGAATATACTGTTTCTACGGCGCGCAGGAGTTTTAAGGCGAGTATAGCAGAGATCGAAAAGACAGGTATCCGTATATGCCTTGAGGATTACGGAAGCGGATTTACCAGCATCACATCAATTTTTGAGATGCCTTTTACGGTGCTTAAGATCAATCGCTCCGTTATAAGATCCGCAATGGATAATGCCAAGGCGCGTATCACCATGGATTGTACCCTTACGATGGCGAGGGAGCTCGATATGATGACGATGGTAGAAGGTATAGATGACGCCGGATACTTTAATATGATAAGCAATATGGCATGTGATCTGGCCAAGGGAAATTATTTCTATGAACAGCTGGTAGAGGAGGAGTTCCTCAAGGTTATACAAATGAAAGTTGCGGAAGGGGGTGAGGACTGATGGATGTAAACATTTCATTTGATCTGGTAGCCATGGCAGTCCTTGCCATAATGCTGGCCTACTTCCAGCGCAAACGCAGCGTTCCTATCGCCAGCTACAGATTATTCTATATCCTCTTGATAACACTTATGCTCATGGGTATTTTTAATACTCTGACTTTTGTTTATATGGAGCACCCGGGTTCTGCATCCTTTTTTGTCATAAGCTGTGTCAATGTTGTAAGTGTATGCACACAGATGTTTTTCTTTGCGGCCTATACAGCGTATGTCCTTTGCGTTGCCACCATTGATGCCAACCCGCCGAGATATTGGATCTATTCTATATATATTCCCAGTGTGCTGGTGATGCTGGCTGTTGCGGTATTTGCGATCCGTAACGGTATAGTGGGAGGATCTCCCAATTCTTTCAGGCTTAATCCCGTGCTGCAGGTGATAATGACTGTGTATGTGCTTTATGAGATGATACTGTGCATGATAGTCGGTATCCGTTACCACCGTGTCCTGGGACTGAAACGTAATATACATGCGGTATCCGCGGGTATGTGCATGACTGCGGGAGAACTGCTGCAGATAACAAGGCCCGATTTCCTTATCATAACCTTCCTTGGTGCTATCATCATGACCGATCTGCTGCTGGCGGTACAGCGGCCGGAAGAGATATTTGAAACTACGGATGCCCTTAAGAAAAAATATGTATTTGAATCGGCCAGGTTAGATTTTGAGAGGAGCAGATCCTTTGGGATGATCTTTATCAGGATCCTGGATTACGCAGTGCTGGTGGAATCTCTGGGGAAGGAAGACACGGAAGTGTTTTTAAGACATGTTACGGCATTCCTTAACGAGCTCAAGCATAATGCGCTGGTATTCCAGCTTGATAACGATCTGATGGCGGTCAAGTTTTCTTCTGCGGGTAAAGAGGAGACTGACGAACTGTATGAAGAGGTACGTGCACGCTTTAAGGAGCCCTGGCGCAGCGGATTTTTAGAGTCGATGCTTTCTGTCGGCTACATGCGCCTTAACAGTCCCGCCGACGTGAAGGATATGGACGGTTTTGAGCATCTGATGGGAAATATCAGCCAGATACAGATGCAGCCCGGCGCCGAATGCTCCGTATCCCAGATACTGGATGATGACAAGGACAAGCAGATGCTTAAAGCTATCCGCCGCGCCCTTGATGAAGACAGTTTTGAAGTATACTATCAGCCCATTTATTCAACGCACGAAAAAAAGGTCATAGCTGCGGAGGCACTGATACGCCTCTTCGATCCGGAGTACGGATATATACCGCCCGAGCCTATGATAGCCATGGCGGAAAAGGAAGGCTATATACTTAAGATAGGTGAGATAGTTTTCACGGAAGTATGCCGTTTTTATTCGGAAAACAGGCTGGATAAGCTGGGGATAGAATATATCGAAGTCAATCTATCTGCGGTACAATGCATGCAGGAGAGCCTGGCAGATGAGTTTATCGGTATCATGAAGAAGTATAAGCTGGGACCGGAACGCATCAACTTTGAGATCACCGAAAGTTCGGCTATGATAAATGACAGCGAGGTGAGAGGTAATATAGAGAACTTTGAGAAACAGGGCGTTTCGCTCTCACTGGATGATTACGGTACGGGTTATTCCAATATCTCGTATCTGTACAATCTGCCCTTTGTCATCATGAAGGTGGATAAGTCGATATTGTGGAGTTCAGAGAAGAATGAAAAGGCAGATATAATACTTAAGAATACCTTCCGTATGGC
>JAFRXH010000018.1 GCA_017437785.1 Lachnospiraceae bacterium | reverse complement strand
TAGACTTCATTGTGTAGATACCTCTCTTTTTCTGTTATTTACTGCCTTGCCGGGTCAGTAATGACAGTTTAACTGAGGTATCTCATTTTGTTAAGTCAGACTTACTTCTCATCTACACTTTGTATTATACAGGAAGCTATTCGCTATTCTAACAGTGTTATGGTCATTCCGGATCAGGCCATACATCTGCATCTGAACAATTGCATCCTGCTGTAAATTATAAGCCAGTTTCGTTCCTTCCATTAGAACGCTCCGAACAGCTGCCTTCAGCTCCGGATAGTTATTCAGATTCTTTGTCAGCGACTGAAACAGCGTATTGTTTTCTGACAGGATCAGTTTTACAGCTTCATCTATTCCTCTTCCTGTCCAGGCATCAGACAATGGCATTGTCTTACTGACTCTCTCATCTATCAGCTGACAGATCCTGCTTACCAGGAAGGGATATCCGTTTGTATACTCCCGGATAGACTTTGCAATGGCTGCTGTATCCATTCCGCTTTGATGATCTGCTTCGTATTCATCCAGCATCCCTTTGATACCGTCTTCTGACAAGCTCATATCGATCGTAAAATCGGTGGCAATATTCCACGGGCTGTTCTCTTTATGGTTCTCTTCCGGACGGATCTTATTCTTCAAATGCTTTACATCCGTTACCCCGGCGAGGATCACCGATTGAAATGTTGGAACCCCATCTGTATCCCGGGTGATATATCCATCCCGTAATTGCGCAAGAAAATCCATGAATACCTGATTATTGGTAGCGCTGTCGACCTCATCAATAATAAGAACTACGGGGTTCTCTGACTTGCCGCACCATCTGCGTAAGATCCTCGTCAGATCTTCAAGTTTATTATTTTCGTTGTTATCTGAAACAAAATCTTTGAGTTGTCCTATTATCTCTTCCGGAATACGGATCAGACCATATTCCAGCTTATCAAATATAAGCCCGGCAAACCCCTTGCAAAACTTTTCTTCCGTCTGGAAAGATGCGTTTCCAAGTCCCTGAAAATCAATACTTAAAACTGTGTACTCAGTCGCAAGAAAGCGTCTGAGCGCCGTAAGTGTAGTTGTTTTTCCATACTGTCTTGCGCGGTTGATGGTAAAGTACTTTCCAGCGTCCACGAGCTCCTTAATGGCTTTTACCCTTTCGGAGAGATCCACCATATAATGTTTAGACGGTATGCAAACCGCTGTCGTATTAAAAACTTTCATTGATCGACCTCACTCCACTTCCACATTGATAATGATCGTCTTTTTGATAATACCATTTTTTACTTGTTTCTACAATAAAAACGGCGCCCGGACACAAGCTCCCTCATTATCCTCTTTTTCAATATCTTTTTAAGCATACTCATCTTCTCTCTCCTCCGCGTGCGCCGGTACTGTTTTTTGTTATCAAAATAATTAAGTATTCCTTTGTTCTCTTCCTGCCCCACCAGGCAGTATCTGGATTCATGTCCAGGTGCCGTAAACTTAAGACCGGGTCTGTACGGATTATACAGCTCATCTGCCGTATCTCCGCAGGTAAACAGTTTCTTCGAAACCAGGTCTTTTCTTACAAAGAAAGCATTTGCTCCTGTAAGATTGGTCCCGACCAGAACATAGCCCTTTTCCCTGCCCAGCAGCTCCATCGCCTTTAATGATGCCCCCTGCCAGTCCGTCTTGTCCCATACATGCTTTGCATCATACGCCTGTTTCCAGCTAAGATCCGGCGGGAACTTGCCATTGTATTCTATACAGACCAGCCTGGGCTTTATTGAGCTTATAGCCTTCCATACATACCAGTCATTTCCGTCTATATCGATGCTCAAAAGATCCGGCATGCTGCTTTTATCATGAGCATTCCTGTTCCCGGCGATAAGCTCTTCAATGTTCTCACGGGTGATAAATGCATTGACCACTTTAAGACGTCCGTTCTTTATCACCGGTCTGAATTTATTCCCGATCTGTCTGCATGAATCGGCATTCCCCTCCAGCCATAAACCATGCCAGCCGTGATGAAGCAGGAAATGCGTATTGCATTCAAGTCCGTTCTGAACTCCGAATTCGATAAACTCTTTCGTTTCCGTGCCTATTCTTTTAAAGATCTCCCGTATGATCCCATCCTCATCATTCTGGGAATAGACCTTATACCCATAGTTTTCGAGGGCAAGCGGATCCTTCATACGCTTCTTAGTAAGCCTGTCCCAGCACAATCCCCCGTTTATCCTTCCAAAAAATCCACTGTTTCCTGCCATATATCATTCCCCCTTCTTATCCATAGCCTGTCTCATTGACTCTACGTCTCTATGCACCGGTCATTCCTCCGCATACCCGTATCTTATCACAGCCTGCGCCATGCCCATCAGTATAAAAATTACCGGCGTGCATATTATCTGCTGGTAGCAGAAAAAGTTATGCAGGATATAAGCCATTATCGCTATAGCCACTCCATAGAGATACGGATACTTTTCTGCCCCTTTCATACTGTCTTTAAAAGATACGATAAAGCTGCCAAGGTAAGCGATAAGACCCAGGATCCCTACATTTAAAAGGGCATTAAGCCATTCGTTATGAGCACATATCTGGGCTATGTTTTTTCCGAAGACCCTGTCCATATCTGCCCTGTAATACGTATAGATATACTCCGCAAAGCTGTCAGGCCCCACCCCAAAGAGTTTGCGCATGACCGGAGCCTTGGCATATCCGTCTATGGTGCACCTCCAGGAAACGCCTCGGTTATTCCCCCACGCATCATTAAAAACCAGATAATTGCTGTTTGAAGATAAAGCCTTAGGAAGCTTCCCCGCAGAATTAAGACATATATATATAACAATACAGCTCACTCCCACCGCCAATAGTATCAGCATCAACACTCTTAACTTTTTGATAGCCGCGATATGAAACTGCGTCTTTTTAAATACCGCATATCTCATTATCAGATACAAAGCAGCCGCTGCAATGAGCATTATAAGCGTTACACCCGACCTGCTCATAAATACCGACAGGCTGTCCAGCTCTACCGCTCTGTCTGCAAATAACCACTGTAAAAGCCCCATGAATTTAAAAGCCCCCAGCGCCATGAGCACACATTCAAGGAAGCGCATGAACTTTTCATCAGACTCAAGCGATATCCAGAACAGTATAAAAAATATGCCAAACATAGCCACATAAGCGCTGTCCGAGTTTTGGGTAACAAAGGTCATAAAGCATACAACATTGAATACTGCGAATGCAATCCTCTGCCATGTCTTTTCTGCGCACCAGTACGCTATAAGCCCCAGCGGACATATAATACACATATAGCTGGAATACCAGGTGGTCTGCCCCAATGTAGATATAAAGTGCTGGAAATAATAAACATCCAGCTGTTCATCCAGCCCCGCGTACATTCCCAGAGGATCTATCTTAAATCTCATGATCACTCCCAGGAAAAATACCAGGAAGGCAGCTGCCAGAAAAATGATCAGATGAAGTTTCTCCCATCTCCAGAATCTGGATACCAGGAAATATACAAGTCCAAAGCTCATCTGGGATATAAAACCCATGTACCAGTCTTCATATCCCCATATCACAAAAAGCCTGTACGGGGTAATTATCGTTGAGATACAGCATACCGCCATATACGCCAGGACAAAAAGGTCAGCATGACTGATACTCTTGCAGGCTCCCTTAAAAAACTCCCCCGTTTTCCGTGCTGCGATAAAGCATCCTATATACCAGGCCAATATAACAACAGCCGCCGCAAACAAAAACGATGTTACATTCCTGAAAAAATGCCACTTGGCGTTGCACATATCGTAATACTTATCCTGAAAATACAAAGGATAAACAACCAGCATCAGAAATACATAGGCCTTTACTACCCATATCATTATGGTTTTTGCCACACTTCCTGTTTCGGAAGGCGCATTCTGTTTCTTTTTGGTCATATTTAAGGGTTAGTTCCTTTCATTTTATAAACTATCAGATAGCCTTCAGATACTTCATGATAAGCGCATATAAATCTTCTGCAGCTTTATTCCATGAAAAATTTTCCAGAGCCGTCTCAGCTTTACTGACTCTTTCATTGATCAGCGACTCAATGTCAAGTCCCGCATCCTCCGGATCAAAATAATGAACGCTGCCTCCGGCGTATTCATGCATAACCGGTATATCGGATACACAGACCTCCGCACCGCAGGATAGCGCCTCAAGCACAGGCAGCCCCATCCCTTCGATAAAAGAAGGGAACAGAAATGCCTTGCAGTTCATCATAAGGGCCTTGATCTCTCCGTCCGTCAAGCCCCCCGTAAATACCAGGTTATCCGCATCCGAAACGTCTGCCGGCAGTCCCCGATGCATCCGCCCGGCGATCACAAAGTCATAGGACTTATATCTTTTGGCAAGCTCATGTATAAAGCCGAAATTCTTATGCGGAGATATGCTTCCGAGAGAGAAGAAATACTGCTTTTCCTTCAGTCCTCGGAAGCGTTCAAAAATGTGCATGTCCGGCCTGATATCCCTAAAATGCTCCCATCCGTTCTTTATGACTGCAACCCTGCTCCCGTCAACATCCAGACAGCGCATGATCTCGGCCTTGCTAAAATCGGAAACCGTAACGATGGCAAGGGCATTTCTCTTCATCCTCTTGATGTTGCGATGATAAGCTTTTCCCGCAGCTTCCGTCATGTCCTTTCTGCCGCAAACAGGCTTTTCCCCATAAAAACTGAGCGGGATCACATCATGCAGATAGAATATTCCCTTCGCATGTCCTGCCCTGTTGCGGAAGCGAAGCTCCAGGGAATCTGTCAGCATGCTGTACAGATCCAGGTTCACGAATTCCCATTTCACAAAAGGGCCTTTCCGTTCCACGATCCTGATGTTTTGAAAGCGCGGCAGGGAACGCAGATCGTTTCTGTCTTTTACGACCATCTCCGCCTGTCCCGGCAAGAGCAGACTATCAAGCCTCCTGACCACTTCAAGTGCAACACGGGTCATGCCATCCATCTCATGTATAAGCTCATTTCCGTTTATTACGATCCTGTTAAACTTTTTCATCACTCTTTTTCCATGCAGATAATACGCGAAGCCTCAAACACATCATGCCTTGATGATCTGTATGATAAAACCAAGTGCTTCTTTCATGTACTTTCTTTTTATCGCAAACATAACAGCCGGTACTGTCAGCAGCAGAACAAGAGTACATACCGCTATCCTCACAGCCAGTCCCGGTATGCCTTCATAAGGGATCAGAGTGCATAAATACCAAGCTATGCTGCATATTATCACGGTTATGACAGTATATATAATCCTGTTGGTATAGAATTCTTTTTTGCCTGAATTAAAATACTCCTTAAACAAAAGATGCGTAGTCCCTATATAATTAACCGTCAAAATAGAAATACTTGGCGCAATGATAATTCCTGCCACATCAAACAGCTTCCCCAATACCAGCATCAGCGTTATTACCACTATTGCTTCAGCCACAAATATCCATTTTGCTTTCCACCAATATCCCAGCGCAGAAAAGTAAGCATTTTTCACCTCACTCATAGCCCTTATATAGAAATACAGGACAAAGAGCATCATTACCGGGTCAGAAAACATCAGCTTCTCCCCCATCCATAGCTTCATAAAAGGCTGGTAAAGACAGATCATATATGCTGCGCACGCGGTAACGAAGATATTATGCAGAAATTCCATTCTGGTAAGGTCGGCATAGTTTTTCTCAACACTTTCGGATACGATGCTGTTGCCGATACTGGCCTGGATCGCCTTGGTTATTATCAGGAAGAAACCGATCACCGCATCATAAATCGTCAGATAGTTTGAATACTGCCCGGCTATATAAAGCCCAAGATATGATGTGACGATTATAGAGTTGAGCGAATCCCTGCTCACGCCCAGTACATTGGATACCGACAGTCCCGCAACCTGCTTTATCACTTCCTTTTTAGTGGCTTCATCTATATTTCCTTCGGGATAGTACTGCGCGAACTTCTTTTTTGAAAGTATATTCAGGGCCAGGTTATAAACGACCGTCGCCAGCAGAAACACCGCGGCAAAGATATAAAAGCTTCTGAATACGATCAGGGCCAGAAGCTGGAGGCAGCCTCTGACAAAATATATTATCACGTATACGGTCTTTGTTATATCAAAGCGCTGGGCCGCATTAAACAACGCTTCCTTATATGCAAACAGCAGATATCCGCATACCTTCTCTGCCAGATATATAAAGTAAAGGATATATATATTCTCTCCGATCACGCCCGTATCGCCGATAAGCTTCTTAAGAAAAGGGCAGACGAGGATCCCGCCCGCTAGTATCACCAGGCCTATTATCCTGTATATACGTCTGAAATATGCAAGTATGCCGCATATCGCGGCAGCATCATTTTCTTTTAACGGTTTATAGAGGTTGACGATGATAGCAGTCGAAAATCCCAGTTCCGCTATATTAAGCACCTGGAGTACAGAAGCAAAGAACCCCGTCAGTCCGTTGTAATCAACACTGAAATACCTGACGGTAGCGGATTTGATCACAAATGCAAAAACAGGGATAAGGCAGTTGCTTAATATCCCTACTATGATATTGCGTTTTGAATTAAGTGTTCTTGTTCCCATTGATATATTCCATGACCATGTAACACAATTCTTTTATCCCGCCGGTCTTTATCGCCGATACAGCTTTATAAGTCTTCTCGTATAAAAACGCTGCACATTTGCCGGCTACGGGATGCGCCCTTCTGATCCTTCGTGCTGTTTTAATGATCCTTCGTTCTTCCCTGCTCTTCCATGATCCCGCAAAGTGATGGATGGCATAAGTGTTTTCACCCGGCGTTTCGATCCCTGTTTTAAAAGATTTTGCAGTAAAATATTCCCAGGAATACAGATTTAATCTAAACTTTTTATCACGGATGATCCGGCTCATCACCTTTGAAAGCGGACACATATCCAATGCCCCGCCGTCTTTTATAAAATGCCTGTCCTTATAATGATCAAGGCACGCTTTAAGAAAAGGATCTTTCTTCTCTGCACCGAAACAGCCGGCCTCTATCAGTTTCTTATTAGGGCTTTCACAGGCAAACATATACGGCTCCTTAAGCAGCTCATCAAAAGGCTTTAACACTTCCACATCCATATCCAGGTATATGCCGCCGTATTTATATACTGCATATATCCTTATAAAGTCCGAAGCAAATGCGTATTTCTTTTCTGCTACCGCTTCCCTTACCCATACAGAAGAGTCCTTATCAAAGCTCTTGAGATCCCATTTTACGAATCTATAGTCCGGAAGCAGTTTTTTCCAGCCTGCGATATACTGCTTCATCTTCCGGGGAACGGGATCCTCACTCAGCCAGCAATAATGTATGATACGCGGTATGCTCATGACAGCACTCTTTCACACAGATCTTCAACCATACCGAAATATGCGGTGCAGGCCCTTATCTGTTCATCGTTCTTTCCCTTATCTACATTCTCCACTGCCAGACTGTTCTTTTGGTTCCCGCTGTTTATAACATCCAAGTAAAACTTAGAACCGGTGACAGCATATACCTTTATCCCCTTTGAAAGCTCCAGGAATCTAAGCCATATATCATCGGCTTTGGGACACACTCTTAAGAAGTCCTTATCATCCGTACGCATTAAGGCTGATACTCCCGGCGGGTAAAGCACACCTCCCACTCCGGTAGCCAGCAGATCACCTGCCGCAGACGCAGCGTCTTTATATTCCCATATCCAGTCCGTGTATCTTAAGAGCTTTCTGTCAGAGCCAAACCTCATCTTATTGACGCGTCTGGCTATCACAAAGTCTTTGTGCTTTTTATAAGTCCGGTACAGTTCTTCTATCATATCCTTATGATAAATGATATCATCATCGACCGTAATGATAAGGTCATTTTTATACTCACGGAATGCATGATAGTACTTAGTATGAGGCCCCAGATCCTCCTTAAACTTTACCATGATCCCCATCGCCCTGATCTTTTCGATGATCCTGCGGGGGTAAGGATCATTCTTTCCAAGCCATAATACTATCAGATCCGGCTTGCGGCTCTGGATGATAAGCGTATTAAGCGTCGGGATGATGTTTACTATCCTGCTTTGGGTACTTGTCAGCGAAACGACGATATTTGTCTTATCCTTATCATACGAAGGCGTAAATGCCGCTTCTATCCTGCCGGCCGCTGCCGGGCAGAATGCACTCCTTAACCTTTTTCCGGCACTTTTCTTTAAGGCACGTAAAAATGCCTTTCCGCTTTCAAGCACTCCGATATTTTCGGCTCTGTATCTTCGCCACTCCGCTTCGGAGCGCGCTATCTTTTCATCAATACTCTTCATATCTGTAGCTGATCTAAAAAGAATCTCTCCCAGTTATCTGTAAATCTGTCGTCGGAAAATCTCAATGCCGCCTTTTGCTGTCTGCCGGCTTCTTCCAGATATACGGATGCGCTCATGCCTGTCACTCTCTCTATTCGTTTTCGCAGGCCCGCTACGTCTCCGCTTTTAAAAATATATTGCCTGTCATGATCAAGCACTTCCGGTATGCCGCCCTTATCACTCCCTATAGCTATAGTCCCGTTACATATAGCTTCGATAAGTATGCGTCCAAACGGCTCTTCCCATTCAGAGGGAAGTATCACAGCCTTAGCCCTTCTCATATATTTAAAGAGCTCTTCACGCTCCATCCAGTCGATCACTTCCACACGATGCTCCATACCGTTTAGGTATCTGCGCGCGTATTCCGCCATCTCTCCTCTTCCTATCAGGAGCAGCCTTACATTTTTAAGTCCTTCCATTGCTTTAAGCAATGTATGTATGCCTTTTTCTTTTTTGATCTCGCCCGCATAAAGGACCATGTCCTCCTTTTGCGCGAAATGGTCTGCGGTTAAAGATACAGGCTTGATCCCCGCTGCGTTATAGATAACCTCATTAAATCTCCGTCCCTTTATACCTGCCTTAATATGACGATCAAGCATAAATTGCGTGGGTGCGGCCAGAGCCGTCAGATATACGGACGCCTTAGCATTCCTGTATCTGTTAAAGCCATCCGGCATGCCTCCCATAAACTTAAGCTTAAGCAGATTGGGCCCCCTGCATACATGGGATACGGGGATCTTAAGATCCGCGGCGGCTTTCCAGAGATTATATCTGCCCATATAGGACATCGGAGATACGGTATGGACTGCATCCGGATGCTCTTTCCTTATAATGGATCTGTAGGTCTCATACATCCTTCTGCTTGGATAGATATCAGCCCACTTTCTTATGATCTTATCAAACCGTGAAAAAGGATCAGCTATATTATTGTTTTTTGTATTGCTTAAGAAGTGTTCGCTTAAACCCTTTATATACTTTCGCTTTACCCGGACTCCGTTTAATAATTCATTGCGGCTGCTTTCTCCCAGACAGCGGACTACCACCTCATGTCCTTTTTTTGCCAGGCCTTCAGCCATCTGTTTAGTCGAAAACTCACCGCCGCCCATTACATCCGGATAATATACTTCGGCAAATATCAGTATCTTCATATCAATCCTTACGGCTTATCTCTATCCTGCCGATCCTCATCCCCTCCGGTGCGCTTAATAAAAAGCTTACCTCTTCCCCGGCTTTCATATCTATCGCTGTGCTGCTTGCAAAGTTTTCTTCCGGATCCATGTCCAAACTCACCGTATCTGCCCCGGCCGTGATAGTGATCGTACCATACTTTTCCGATATGTCAGTTCCCATATCACTGTCTTTAGCGGATACCGCTGCGTCTTCTTTATCAGTATCCGTCGCGGCATAATAAACAGTATATACCCAGCTTCCCTCTGCAGCCGGATATGAAGCACTTAACGTTCCCCCGCCTTCCTTCATAAGCAGGCAGCCTCTGTCATCGATAACGGCGTTTTCATAGCTGTAACCGGGGGAATAAGGAAGATCCACCACCATATCCTTCCCTTCTATGATACCGCCCACGCAGTCGAAGCGGCTTTCGTCCGAAACATATATCTGCAGTCCGTCATATTCTCTCAAAAATCTCATATCAGCGATAAGATGATACGGCAGGCTTTTATAAGCTTCTTTTGTGCTTATCAGCGCTGTCTTTCCCGTCTGCATCGAATTATCCAGATAACGCCTTGTCCCACCGAAATAAGTCTGAGCAGCCGAGTCTGCTTTATCACTCAATACCAGATAATGCACATCCCTGCCGTAGACCCTTAGCTTTCTGCCCAGGACCTTACTATCGTCGCCAACGACGATGGCCGTATCAACGCCTTCATCCTCCATGATCTTATTAAGCTGTGACAGTTTTTCGGATCCCAGCGCAGTCTTCGCATATACCCACTGCGCATCTCCATATAACATTGAAGCAGCAAATAAGATCGCGGCCAGTATCTGCAGCGTATTGATCTGCGTTTTCTTAAGCTTAGTGCTTTTGCTTATATCCTCCATCATACCGGCGAGCATGAAAAACGCTGGCAGCATGGGCAGCAGATGATATCTGCTCTCAAAAACATTTTCCCCGTACTTCAGATCAACGAAACCAAACATAAATAAATTTACCAGCATAAGGGAAAAGATATATCCGTTCATGTCAGATATCTCCTTTTTCCTGATGCATTTTACGATGGTATATATTATTGATGCGATGATCAGCAATGTGACGATAAAATTGACCGCACTCCCCGCTGCCTCTGACGAAAACACACTTACCTTTTCGTGGATGGTAAGACCTCCGAAAAGTTCGAATATACCGGCAAAGCAATCAAGCAGCGCACCGGCCCATTTACCCGATGTAAGTATATGCTTCTGATCGGCAACCGTGGAAAAGCCCAGGCTCTTCTGGAGCACTATGCCTGCCGCCGAAGAGGCGATCGCCGCAGCAGCAACAAGCATCCTCTTTGACTTTAAGCGGCTGTAGTCGGCCCTGATAAAGGCACTTATAAGCTCCCATAATACCAGAGGCACTACCGCGCAAAGAAGTACATACGCACCGCTGCTAAGCCCCGTCATAAATACCATTACCATTAACAGGATCGCCCTTATCAGGAAACTCCGGAATGCTTTTTTCTTTTCGATATCATTAAGAATGCTGATGATAAGAAGCGGCACCATCGCCCTCATCGCAAAAAAACCGCCACCCGCAAACAGCATGCGCCAATAGCCCAGCATGATCATGCTGTAGGGGATAAGAAACAGCAGCACGCCAAATCTCCTCCACTCAGGCGCAAGTCCCATGCTCCGCAGAATGTAAGAAGCAATACAGATATACAGAAAAACCACCAGGATGTTGGTGATACCTCTTGATAAAAAGATGTTTCCGCTGATGCGGTAAAGAACAGCCGATATAATTGCTCCGCTGTCCAGATCAAGCGACTGCTGATAAGAGTATTCCAAAGGGAACAGCCTCCCCTGGCTGCCCATTTCCATTTCATGCATGTAGGCGCTCGACGAATCATAATCTATGATGCTGTCGGCCCTAAACAGGTTCATATACACGATAAAGCCTATCTGCAATATAAGTGCGATAAGCACTGCTTTTCCGGCTATCTTATCGATCATCGCTCCGCTTATCTCTTCTTAAACAAAGATCCTGCTATTTTTTCAAATTCCGCGCAGAATCTTTCATTGTTGCTCTTATAGTTATTAATTATATCCCGGGTGATATCATCATAACGTTTTATAACGTCTTCGAGTTTATCTATATCCTCAACTACTATGACATTCTCCCAGCGTTTAGCCAGCTCCCTGCAAAACTGAAGCTGATGGTCGTTTATATGTTCATTGTACTCAGACCTGCGCGGGACCACAACCGGTATCCTGCCTTCCTGCAGCGGGATGATAAAACTCGCGGGGCCTCCGTGCGAGACAACAATCCTTGCTTTTTTTGCCAGCTGTGTCATTTCCTCATACGGCATGAGATTTTTATATCTGCAGTTTAACGGCTTATACCGCGAATAGCCGGTCTGAATGATCACTTCCTCATCATTCTTACCGGCCCACTCATCCATATATCTCACAAGCCTGTCAAACTGCTGCTCATGAGTCCCGACAGTAACAAAGATCATATCAGCCCCACCTGATCGTTAAATTCAGAATATCCTTCCAAGATTTATCGCTTTAGGATATATCTTCTTCATATCCTCCCACTGAACGATAAACTTATCCGCCACAAGATATGCAAGCCGTCCGGACAGCGTAGAGCGGTCGATACGGTCAAAGATCTCGATATATACCGTCTTTGCTCCCATAAGCTTGCCAAGATAAAAAAACGGAACAGCCGCCGCAGCACCCGACGAGATTATCAGATCCGGCTTTTCCTTCCGAAGGACCTTCCAGGCTATCCCGGTGTTTATTATCAGTCCCTTCAGGCTCCTGTTTGTAGGATGATAACAACTCAGCATCCTCTCATCTTTAAGGAGCGATCTCGCATCTTCCTTATCAAAAGTGACCCAGAATCTCTCATGCTTAGACCAAAATGGCTTTAACATATATAAATGTGCGAGATGGCCTCCCGAAGAGCCCACAAGACAAATCTTCATCCTTACCTCTGTTTAAATACCGTAAAGCGCTCTATTTACAAACAGCCCGTACGATGTACGGGCTGTTTAAGATCTTTATGATCAGTTGTATTTACGTTTTCTAGCTGCTTCAGATTTCTTTTTACGCCTAACGCTGGGCTTCTCATAGTGCTCGCGCTTGCGGATCTCCTGCTGTATGCCGGCCTTAGCACAGCTGCGCTTAAAACGTCTTAATGCGCTGTCCAAATCCTCGCCAGCTTTAACTTCGATCTTCGACACCCGGACTCAACCTCCCCTCAGTGCTTGGATTAAAATATATTTCTTTAACACAGTTATGAATTATAACTGTAATGAGTGATGCTTGTCAAGAAAAATTTATCTTTACGGGGCTTTTACCGCAGCATGCACATCCTTTAGTGCATTATCGTTATGGAAAAACCTTTTTTCCACAGCCGCCATGATACGCGCTATCTCAATTTTCTTAGGTTTCCCATTCTTATCATACCAAAGCGCATAAAACAGGCCAAACAGATTTAACACCAGATATGCGTCCTTAAAGTGATGATACGGACTGTAATCCTCAAAAGACATCATATAGCGGCGCAGTATCACACTGACAAAGTACTCTCCGCAGAGTGTTACCATACGTTCATCTACTGCTATATAGCTGTCAAAAAGCCTTTTTAATTCCTCTGCGCCTTTTTCATAATCCAGCTTATCAAAAGCCTTGTAATACATCCTGCACAGCTTATAGAGGAACGGCGCCGAATATTTAAGCCACTCTTCGTAAAAGCAGGTGCTCATCATCTCGTTTATCTGCTTTATGGATAAGGGGAACAGATCGCAGCCTATGTCTTCCGCCTCATCGCTCTCCCACAGATCGCTCTTTCCTTTTATGAGCAGCTGATTCTGCACTCTCCACTCACGCCCCGCATACGCGCACAGCGAATCGTTAAGCTCCTCCGCACTCACCCTGCACGCACGCCTGAGCTCCGCTACCATGTTCGCACGGTGCTCATAAAGCCGCTTAAAATGATCGCGGTCCTCATTATTGCCGTAAGTACCCGGCAGTTCTTCATCCCCGCCCTGCACTAAGAGCTCTTCATCATCATAATGATGCAAAAAAAGGAAGGCGGCATGTACGCAGGATAAATCCAGGAAGTATTCCGCCAGCGGTCCGTAATTCATACGGATCTTGGGATACTCCCGGCATACATCTGCGATATAGCTTTCTCCCTTTCTCTTTTGAATGCCGCACAATCCCTCCCGCGTAAGATGCGGGCAGCGGATCGATAGCGGACTGAATATCTTCTGGTATTTGCCATGTACGGTGGATCTGAGCCAGAAGCCGTATAATCCCTTTTCCCCGCTGATGCGTTTTAAGATATCCTCATCAAGCGGGATCACCCATCCATGGCAGCAGTTGTCGGGGCATTCGCTGCTCCGGCACTTAAACTCATCGTAATAGCTTATCTTACGAAGAGGGGGTTGGCTCATGCGTTAAGCTGGCCCTTAAGTACTTCGCTTACAGCAGCAACAGCATCTGCTATGCCTGCAGGATTCTTTCCGCCTGCCTGTGCCATACCGGGCTTTCCGCCGCCGCCTCCGCCTACATGCGCAGCAATGGCCTTGATAAGATTGCCTGCGTGAGCACCTTTAGCCTGTGCATCATCTGCAGCCATTGCTATCAGATTAACTTTACCGTCTACGGCAGATGCCAGTACCACAACGCCTCCGCCTATCTTATCCTTTATCTTATCGCCCAGCTCTCTTAAAGCGTTCATATCAACGCCCTCAACAGCCTTAGCCACATACTTGATGCCGGCGATCTCCTTAACATCATCATCGATGCTGCCCAGTGCATTTCCGGCAGCCTTGCTCTTTAACGAAGCCACTTCCGACTGGAGTTCCTTATGCTCCTTAAGAAGGGTGCTGATACGTGAGCAGATATCCGCAGGCCTGGTCTTTAACAGCTCAGCCGCAGATTTAAGATTATTCTCCATCTCGCGGTAATATGCAAATACCGCATCACCCGTAATGGCTTCGATCCTTCTTACGCCCGCAGCTATACCCGACTCGGACACTATCTTAAATGCACCTATGCTTCCGGTTGAGGATACATGCGTTCCGCCGCAAAGCTCTATCGACCATCCGCCCATATCAACAACGCGCACTTCCGAACCGTATTTCTCTCCAAACAGCGCCATGGCTCCGGTCTTTCTTGCTTCCTCAAGGCTCATAAGCTTGGTCACTACAGGCAGGTTCTCGCTTATCTTTTCGTTAACGAGCTGCTCAACCTTTGACAGTTCTTCTTCAGTCATTGCCGCAAAATGAGAGAAGTCAAAACGTGTACGTTCGGGATCCTGTGAAGAGCCCTTCTGCTCAACATGTGCTCCCAGTACTTCACGCAGTGCTTTCTGCATAAGGTGGGTAGCCGAGTGGTTCTGGCAGGTGCGGTTTCTTAATGCCGCATCCACTTTAAGCTCTGCTTCCACACCGCTTCTTATCATTCCGCGTTCCACCACGCCTACGTGTGCTATCTTGGATCCGGCCACATGAATGGTATCCTCTACCTTAAAGGATCCGTCCTTAGTGACGATGATACCCTTATCTCCCTGCTGGCCGCCCATGGTGCCGTAGAAGCAGGTCTGATCGGTTATGACAGCACCGCGCATTCCGTCGGTCAGCACATCGCAGATCTCATCCTTTGCATCAGCATCTTCCGCATCGGCGAGCTTTGCCAGCGCCACTATCTTTCCTTCGCATTCAAGTCTGTCATATCCGATGAACTCGGTATTAAGAGCCGCATCGAGCTCCTCATAAACTGTAGCATCGGCTCCCATATATGTGGTAGTCTTACGTGCCGCACGTGCACGCTCCTTCTGCTCCTTCATAGCCGCATCAAAGCCGGCCTGATCCATGGTATATCCCTTTTCTTCAAGGATCTCTGCAGTAAGGTCCACGGGGAATCCGTAAGTATCATAAAGCTTAAAGGCATCTGCTCCGTCGAGCACTTTTCTGCCTTCGGCCTTCATAGCCTCTTCCATCTCTCCTAACAGGCTCAGTCCCTGATCGATGGTCCTTGCGAACTGGTTCTCTTCCTGTCTTAAGTTGTTTAAGATGAAATCTCTCTTTTCTTCAAGCTCGGGATATCCGTCCTTGCTTCCCTCTATAACTGTCTCTGCAAGCTTTGCAAGGAATACTCCGTCTATGCCAAGAAGCCTTCCGTGTCTTGCAGCACGTCTTATGATACGGCGCAGCACATAACCCCTGCCCATATTGGAGGGTGTTATACCGTCGGATATCATAAACGTTGCGGAACGTATATGGTCGGTGATAAGTCTGATGGATACATCCTTCTTATCATCTGTCTGATAAGTTACGCCGGCCATCTCACACACTTTATCCCTGATAGCCTTCATGGTATCGATATCGAATACGGAGTCCACATCCTGCACTACCACAGCCAGACGCTCAAGTCCCATACCGGTATCGATGTTCTTCTGCTTAAGTTCTGTATAATTGCCTTTGCCGTCTCCGTCAAACTGTGTGAACACGTTATTCCACACTTCCATAAAGCGGTCGCATTCACAGCCCACTTTGCAGTCGGGCTTGCCGCAGCCGTATTTGATACCGCGGTCGTAATATATCTCCGAGCAGGGACCGCAGGGACCTGCGCCGTGCTCCCAGAAGTTATCGCACTTGCCTTCTTCATCCCTGTAGAACTTGGTGATACGGTCTGCACTTACGCCTATCTCATCGGTCCAGATCTTTATAGCCTCTTCATCTTCATAATATACCGAAGGATAAAGACGGTCCTTATCAAGACCTACCACTTCGGTAAGGAATTCCCAGCTCCACTTAAGGGATTCATGTTTAAAATAATCACCAAAGGAGAAATTACCCAGCATCTCAAAGAAAGTAAGATGTCTGGCGGTCTTTCCGACGTTCTCTATATCACCGGTACGTACGCATTTCTGGCAGGTAGTGACCCTGCGTCTGGGCGGAACTTCCTGGCCGGTGAAATAAGGCTTTAAGGGTGCCATACCCGAATTGATGATCAGAAGCGAATTATCATTATGCGGAATGAGGGAAAAGCTCTTCATCTTAAGATGCCCTTTGCTCTCAAAGAATTCAAGGAACATCCTTCTTAACTGGTTAACGCCGTATTTCTCCATGATTACCTCCAAATTTTGATCATTCATTTAAAGGCCTTCGCTTATCGAAACAGCCTTTATTCAGAAAAGACCGTATCACTATCAGATACGGCCCCCTAAAGAGCTGGAAAAGAGACTTGAACTCTCGACCCCTTCATTACGAGTGAAGTGCTCTACCGACTGAGCTATTCCAGCAACGTTCCCTATTATACTATAATTTCTTTAAAATGCAAGAAAAAAATATGGGGGAGCTTTTTTCGCTCCCCCGTAAACTATCACGACCGTAAATCTTACAGATCGTTCATCAGCTTACCCTTGTAAGCATTAAACTCATCATCGGTTATTATGCCGCCGTCTTTGAGCTTAAGCAGCATGTCAACCTTCTCCTGGAACTGTTCCATACTCTCGTAAGGAGCAAATACATCTTTGATAAGGGCCTGCTTCTTGCCTTCGAAATCTTCTTCGGTGATAAAGCCGCAGTCTCTTGCAACCATGTACAGTCTGGTGCGTGCCACGAAATCTGCGATACCTTCCACGTCCTTTAAGATCTCCACTTTCTTTCCGTGGTAATCCATCTCGGACAGCCAGCTCTTGTTCTTGAGCATCATCACGCGGATGATCTTTTCCTTAAACTGAGGCTCGGTACCTGCGGGCATGGTCATCACTTCGCTGATCATGCGCTGCTGTCTCTCTTTGTACTCTGCATCGGAAGCGGTTCCTGCAACAACCATTGCGGGCCATCTTGAGAACTTCATCTCGAGTGCCTCAAGGCTGTCGGTAAGCTTGGGCTCGAGCAGGGACTTAAGATCCTTCTTATCGCTCTCAAACTCTTCCTTGGGAACCAGCTCTGCCTCAACCAGTATAGGCAGCTTCTGAAGCTTTAAGGTAAATACGTTGTTATCATCGATAGGATTATAAGCAACGCTTTCAAGCAGCTTGGTCTTCTTCAGATCGTACTCTGCGGGAGAAACCAGCTCGCTCATCAGTATAACGGGCAGCTTCGCCGTATTCTCACGGAATACGTTAAGGTCGGTCACATTGGGATCGAAGCACTCATCAACTATCTGGTTCTTATTGCTCTCGAACTCGGTATCCGAAAGCATGCCGCTCTTTCTGAGAACGAAGATCTTCTGGATCTTATCGTAGAATGAGCCCATACCCTTTTCTTCGCAGATGAGCTTAAGCTTCTTCTCTTTGTACTCTTCATCGGTACACATACCGGACTCGTGCATGATATCCAGTTTCTTGAGCTTCTGCTCGTAGCTCTCGTTGTTCTTGCGGGGTGCTGCGGGAGCTGCTACTGCAGGAGCCGCTGCCTGAGCTGCCGATACTGTGGGTGAAGGCGTATATGCCGGAACCACAGGCGTGGGCACGGGAACAGGTGCAGGCGCCGGAGCGGGTGCAGGCGCCGGAGCGGGTGCAGGTGCCGGAGCAGGTGCGGGTGCATGTGCCGGAGCAGGTGCATGTGCCGGTGTCGGCTTTGAATTTGTCTTAACAGGTGCCGAAGGAGCAGGTGCTGCTGCAGCTGCTGCGGGAGCCGCGGGTGCTGCTGCGGGCTTCTTAGCGGGTGCATCATCTCCCGACATACCGCCGGCTTTCTTGCCTATATCTACCAAAAGGTCAAGTGCTTTATCCATATCCTTAAGTCCGGGAAGGATAGCCTGGGTCTTCTTGACACCGTAAAGGGTCTGCAGACGGGTTACTATTATAAGAGCGTTGCTGCCCTGGAATTCACCTTTCTTAACATCACGGATCTCTTTAGCGGAGAAATCGGATTCTGCAACATACTCATTCTTTCCGTCTTCATTACAGATGTATGCCTTGACTTTGATCTTAACATCATCTGCCTTTGTGTCATCGATCTGGAGATAAAGCTTATCCTGATTACGTGCAGAAAGAAAAGACTTTAAACTGCTTCCCCAGTTACATTGAAATACCTGAACTGCCATGTTGACCTCCCTTGTGTTTTGTTTTTTGTAAGCGGTTTCCCGCCTTTCTGTTTAAGGATAATATATCAATAAAAAAAGCACGTTTCAAGGGCTGTCAGCCCCCTGTACATGCCTTTTGCGTTTTTTCACTCATATATTTTCAGTTTAGCCCTTTGAGGGCTATCATTTTTTGCCTATTTGATCAATATAGTACTATTCAAAAATGCTTTTTCCGAGTATATACTGCCCTTTAAGCGCTTGCGGCTGATCTCCGCAATGCCTAATTTTGTTATATCTTCAAGCCTTGCGGGCGGTGTAATGCCTTTTAAGCTTTCCTCCAGGAACGCAGTCAATATTGTTTCACTTTCTTTGGACCTCATATTGATCAGATCCACCATGATTATGCCGCTTAAGTTGCGTGCCGATATCTGTGTGGCGATCTCCGAAACCGCCTCCATATTTATCTTAAAGAACGTCTCTTCCTTGTCCTTGCCGGTCAACGCCTTTGCGGTATTTACATCGATCACGCACATTGCTTCCGTCTCGGTTATCACTATCTCCGCGCCGGATCTTAGATTGACTCTTGGAGATAATATCCTGGACAGTTTGCTGCTCAGTCCGTAAAGTGCGCACAGGCTGACATTCTCATCCTTATGGAGCACGATCTTATCTTTATCCGAAGCCAGTTCATACGCCCTTTTATATAAGCTTTCATCTTCAGTGATCCATTTGGCTCCCGGAGTATCGCACACCAGCTTTATACTGTTTTCAAATACCCCGTCCGCTTTATATATGCATGAACCTTTTACGGCATGCAGCGCTTTTGCTGCTACCTCTTCTGCTATACCCTGCGGTATCTTTGCCGAAACCTTAGTCAGCTTCTCACGAAAAGCCAGGGTCTTTACGACTAAGGGAAGTATCGTTCCGCCTTTATACACCCCGGAGACAAATACTGGATCGCCTCTGCCGATATCGGCAAATGACGCCGATATATTGGGATTAGAGTTAAGTATCACTCCCATGTAGACGTCGCCGCACTCAATATCATCCGGCGCATATATATCGACTTTGTCGATACGATCGCCCGCTATACGCAGCAGGATGCATTTTCTTACCCCGTTTTCATCTGTGCCGCTGTAAGCAGCTATGCGCAGATCTTTAGCTGCCTGCTCGCTCATAAGATATTTCTTCTTTTCAACGATATCCTTACGCATCCTTCTTATCCGCTTCACTAAGAGGTATCAGTCTGTCATCAACCGAAGCATATATCTCCAGACGGCATATGCAGTCCGTACTTATACCGCCGCAGGCGGCCTCATTTAATTTATCAAACACATCCGCAGGCCTTACATTAAAGCCCGATCCGCTCAAAAGACGCATAAATACACTGCCGTCTTCCAAAACTTTCATATCCAGTATTCCCTGCCGTATATTCTTGGGATCCTTCTTCTTTTTACCGCGCTTTGTCTCTCCGCCGTCTATAAGTATCTCTTCTTTTGCCATCAGCTCATCAACTGCAGCGCGTACTTTATCCGTACCGCCGTTTATGCTTATGCGGTAATCCGCCGCAGCTACAAGCGCCATGGCATTCTGCGCATTTTCTTTAAGCACGGTAGCGCGGCTTACTTTTATCCCTTCGTTCATTACGGCGTTAAGGCGCTCTGTCATCTCTTCTTCGCCCATCTCCTGCGTCAGATCAAGATCCATGTAATCGCCTTCCGTCTCCATGGACACACCCAGAGGATAGGCAAAGCTCATTATCTGGTGTGGATGGAAACCTTCGGAATAGCGTGCGGGGAGGCCCGAACGCATCACAGCCTTCTGAAAATACCTTAGCATATCAAGATGCCCCGTATATCTTACAGGTCCCTTGCGGCTGAACTTAAAGCGTACACTCACACTCATACACTGCCTCCTCTGGGCTGAATGCATATACCGCATGTAAAGCTGCCGGCACCACAGCCCACACACTTATCCCTGCAGTTAGCAGTCACATCCCCGGCCTTCGAATTCATCCATTCCCTGTACAGGTATTTCTTGGTAACACCGCTGTCGATAATATCCCAGGGGAAGATCTCCTCTTTTGGCCTTTCCCTGTATATGTAGAATCCATAATCCACACCACAGTGCTTAAATGCTTCCATCCAGCGCTCGTAAGAGAATGTTTCGGTCCAGGCATCGAATACGCCGCCGTTTCTGTATACTTCTTCGATCACAGGTGCAAGCCTCCTGTCACCGCGTGCCAGCACGCCCTCTATTATGGTGGTGGATGCATCATGATAATGATATACTATGGATTTCTGATTGAGCTGTTCACGGACTTTCGCCTTACAATGAGCCGCTTTTCTCAAAAACTCCTCCGGAGTGTTCATTGCGGCCCACTGGAAAGCAGTAAAGGGCTTGGGGACAAAGAACGATGAGCTGGCGGTTATGGTAACCCTGCCCTGTCTTTCACTCTTTGGTACGGTATCGTAATACAATGCCGCTACTTCATTGGAAAGCTCCGCTATCGCAGCAACGTCACTATCCTCCTCACCGGGAAGCCCTATCATGAAATAAAGTTTAACCTTATTCCAACCGCCCTTAAAGGCCATCTCCGCACCGTTTAAGATGTTCTCAACAGTCAGTCCTTTATTTATCACATTCCTCATGCGCTGGCTTCCGGCCTCGGGCGCAAAGGTCAGACTGTTCTTCTTGACATCCTGCACCTTGTTCATCACATCAAGCGAAAATGCATCTATACGCAGGGAAGGAAGCGATATATTGATCTTCTTTTCATTGCACATATTGATGAGGCGTTCCAATAATTCCTTAAGCCCGGGAAAATCCGAGGTCGAAAGCGAGCTTAAAGATAATTCCTCATAGCCTGTGTTCTTTAGCAGCTCCTCGGCATAGCGCATAAGCGTATCGACTTTACGCGCACGCACAGGCTTATAGATCTGGCCCGCCTGGCAGAAGCGGCAGCCTCTTATGCATCCGCGCATTACCTCCAGTACTGCACGGTCCTGGGTAGCCTGGATAAAAGGCACCACAGGAGCGGTAGGATAAAAACTGCCGTCCAGATCTTTTACGACCGTTTTTCTGACCGTTTCAGGAATATCATCATATATGGGGGTAATGCTCTTTATGGTATTATCATCATTATAGCTTATATCATATAAGGCAGGTACATATATGCCTTCTATCTTTGCGGCGTCATGTAAGAAATCCGCCTTCTTATAACCCTTTTCCTTATGTTCCTCATACAGGTCGAAAAGCCTGCGGTAGTTAACTTCGCCTTCGCCGATATAGAATATGTCAAAGAAATCGGCTATTGGCTCTGCATTATAGGTACAGGGGCCGCCTCCTATGACTATGGGATCGTCCTCCGTTCTGTCCTTTGATCTCAGGGCCATTCCCGATAATTCCAGCACCTGGAGTATGTTCACGTAACACATCTCATACTGCAGCGTAAAGCCCAGGAAATCAAAATCCTTTACCGGATCCTGGCTTTCCAATGCAAAAAGGGGGATATTCTCCCGGCGCATAATGGCATCCATATCGGTCCAGGGTGAGAATACCCTTTCACACCAGACATCCTCATAGGAATTCATCAATCCGTATAATATCT
>JAFRXH010000017.1 GCA_017437785.1 Lachnospiraceae bacterium | reverse complement strand
TCCTCCTGTTGATTGGGTTATTACATCCGGCCAAAGATGCAACTCAACCTTACAGGAAGATCCTTTTTTATGCAACTGTCAATGTACTATGCCGCAGGGTCAGCGGCTGAGGAATCACATAGAAAAAATGATTGACCCATTATATTGAGACAAAAGCATATACGGCTCATTCAAGGAATGACGCAGTTGCTTGGGCTATAGCTCAGAATGGGAAAGCATTGGATTGGGATCACTCTTATGGGGCACAATGTGTAGATTTTATTTGCTATTATTATAATTATTTAGGGGTTACGCCTGTTTTTGGAAATGGTAGTGATTTTGTTTCAAATAAATTGCCGGCTGGATGGACAAGAACTACAGACTCTTCAAAGTTTCAACCAGGTGATGTTTTAGCTACTACTAATGGTCAATATGGACATGTAGGGATATTGACTGAAGTAACCGGATCTCAGTTTATAGTATATGATATTAATGGTTCGGCTATGGGAAAGGTCGCCAAGACAGTTTATTCCAAAAATGGTTTTTGGCAGTGTGCCATAAAGCCGGACTTTCCGGATAGAATAATAGGCAAAAGATTAGATAATGGCGCGGGACGTCAGATTCCTGATGGGGATTATTTTATTGTAAGCGGATTATCATCCTGGGATTGTTACGGGATGGATCAATGGTCTGCCCTGGATGTAAATGGTATAGACGTTCCCTGCCCCAATGGGACAAATGTTCAATTATGGAAAAATATGGTGACTACTGATGTTGATGCATTTACCGTTACATATCTGGATAATGGTTTCTATAAGATTACTCAAAAAGGAACGAATATGGCGCTTGAGGTTGCCGGTGCATCAATGTATCAAGAAGCTAATGTTCAGATGGGGCCTTATAATAGCAGCAATGAAGCTCAGATGTGGGATATAGAGATAGCGCCTGATATAGATGGTCGCGGAACGGGATGGTATGCATTAAGAGCCAGAAATAACAGCTTTGTGCTTGATATTGTTGGCGGAGATAATGTATCTCCGGATAATGGTAGAAATGCTCAGGTATATACATGGAACGGGACTAAGAATCAGAAATGGAAATTCATACCCATAGATACCGATATAGTAGATGAAGGTGATTATCATATTGTTTCTGCCATAGATACATCGTTTGGGCTTGGTGTGGCTAAAGGAAGCAGTGTTAACGCTGATTATCCCAATGCTGTTCTATCAAATGATGTAGTTGGAACTGATAAGGTCTATACAATTGTAAAACAGGGATCATATTATTGTATACAGCAGAAATCTACGGGAAACTATCTGGATGTTGAAGGCGCAGGAACACTCAAGAACGTTGGCTTTTGGCCAAGAGAGATAGAGGATAAAGTTGCTGCTAGTCATATCTGGAATATAAAAGCAGATGGAGAAGGGGCATATTATATTGTATCACGGTTTAATGGGGCTTACTTGGATGTGCTGGATGGAAAAGCAGTAAATGGTCAGAATATATGGCTGCATTGGTGTAATTCTATGCCTGCACAGAAGTGGAATTTAATTAAAGCTGTACAGGGATTGAGTCTTGAACAGAGTCAGATAGAGGTAGAAGTTGATGATACTGTGACGATAAATCCTGTATTTACTCCTGTTGACGCCGGTAACAAGGCTATTAAGTGGAGTAGCTCGGATGATGATATTGCTATAATAGATGAAAATGGTACTGTGACAGGGAAGAGTATAGGTACTGCAGTAATAACAGCGAAGAGTGTAGATGGTGGATATAGTGCCAAATGTACAGTCAATGTAAAGAAGGCATCACAGGAAATAAAGGAGTATTCTGTTACTTTTGATATGAATGGCAAGACCGGTGTTAAAAAAGTACCTGCTGTTCAGAAGGTTAAGAGGGGGGAGAAGGCAGTAAGGCCTACTAAAGTTCCGGAGCTTTACGGCTATAAGTTTGTTGATTGGTATCAAAATTCAGAAAATACTGTTTTATTTGACTTTGATTCTGTGATTAATAAAGATACTGTAATCTATGCGGGGTGGTTACAGGTAGAAAATCCCGGTCCTGAACCGGTTGTTTATCACTCAGCGTTAGATCCTAAACCGGAGATAGATGAGGATACGACAGAACTGTATCTGGTAAAGGGGCAGAAGTTTAGTCTGGATATGGCTGATGGTAAGTGGATTAGCGATAACAAGAAAATTCTTTCTGTAAGTAAGAAAGGTGCTGTCAATGCAAAAAAGACTGGGAACGCAAGCCTTAAAAGGATTGATGATTTTGGGAAAGAGATACAATCCATAGAAGTGACAATATGCAAACCAGTGTTACAGGCTAAGAAACTTAATCTCGAAGCAGGAGGGGCAGGTACGGAAAAAGGCAGTCTTGCTCTTTATAACTGCGATAATATTGATGTCTTCTACTATAGCGCATCACCTGATGTTGCTTTGGTTGACCAGGAAGGTAATGTAACTGCAGTTGCAAAGGGAACAGCAAAAGTAACAGCATATGCAAACGGTAATGCGTATATTTCAACAGTAAAAGTTAAGGAAAGCAAAGCTGTTAAGGAAAGGACACTTCATCTCACAGTGAATACTTCTAAATCGGTAAAATTGCCTGGAGTAAAGAAAACGGTTTGGGAATATGCTGAAGGAGTAAGTGAGGATGATAAGGCTCTAGTGGAACTGAAAAATGCAAAGATCACTGCAAAAAAAGCCGGGACTGTAACACTTGTGGCGAAGGGAGATCTTGGAAGCTATACTATGATTGTTAAGGTGGATGATCCGACTATACAGTCAGCACATTTGGATGATGAATACGATATTAAAGCCGGCAAGGGAAAGAATAAGTATGAATTAATAATTGTGACCGGTGCAGAATTAGATATCAGTTATGTGGATCTGGAGCAGCCGGTAATTTACAAGAGCAGCAAGCCGGAGGTTGCTTTTATAAATGAGGATGGTCATATTGAAGCAAGAAAACCCGGAAAAGCCAAGTTTACTGGAAAGGTGAACGGAAAGAGCATAACGATCACGGTAAACGTACAATAGTATCCCGAAACATGTGTGGGTTACAAGAGTTGATCATAGAACGGCCTGATTAAAATGCAGGCCGTTCTGCGGATAATAATAATAGATTATAAGTATGCGTGAAATGGGAATAATACCGAACTTTCGAATTTATAATGAAAAGCAGGGAATCATAATCAATACCATTTAGTTAAGGATTTCTGAGTCCCAAACAGCATCTGAAATCCAAAATGGCCGTTAAGTTAAGAAAAACACAAAGAAAAGTGTCGGGACAGAGGGTTCAATCCTCTTTCCGGCACTTTTCTTATGTTCATGATTTGGCCTTACCACATGGGAAATATAGGCTGGCGATCTTGTCCAGCCTTATGCTACTCTATACATGAAATACACCGCTGATTTAGGCTTTATAAGCCCCTTCAATGAAAGAGATTTTATGATAAAATACATCGATAGGAGGAAACAATCATGGCAAGAGCAAAGAAAGACGGAAAATTCTTTAACTGCTATATAAAACAGGACTTATGAGAGAAAATCACAGAGTATTCAGAGGTTACCAGGCTTTCCAAGACAGCTATCGTGGAGAAGGCGCTGGAGGATTACTTTGAGGTGCATAAACTGGAGAATGAACGACCGGCGGCAAATGAGTAAATATTAAATTGAACGAAGATAGACAGAGTGGTACAATTATACCGTCTTATCCAAATCAATAAGCGTATAGGAGATAATTGTATTATGGAAATGGGCTACATAATCATTGCTGTTCTTGCAATACCGCTGGCGTTTGCGATTGGCTTGATGATTGCTAACTCTGTTCATCAAAAACAGTTAGCACAGTTAAATCAGGATGTTTTACAACATCTTAACCTTCAAAACTGGCAATTTCGTGGGTATGATTTTAATGTGAAGCTGAAAAGTTCTAAGGCTGTAGAAGATTATTCTCACATTAAACTATTTAAGGATAACAGAGATTTGATTAACGCTGCATATGCTCGATTGGAAGATAAAGCGTCATATGCTGATATATTGTCTGCATTTCTCCAAAATAATGAGTATAAAAATCAACCTATGTATTCGACGCTTGAAGAGACATTGACTCGTGATTTAAAGACTTTACATACCTTTAATGTTTATGTCTCCTATGTTTCTCCGGCTGGACGCAGTTCAAATCAAAAAATACTGCAGATTGATAAAGCAGATATTGATGCTTTGATACAGGATCCTTCGCTAATTATGGGGAAGGCAGAGTACAATAAATTTATCAAAGAACAAAATCAAGAAATGCTTAACCAGAAGTGCCATTTATTCTATGAGAAAGTAAATAACATCATAGATACTGCTAATTCATACAGGGAAAAGCTGATAAACAAAGATGACCAAAATGAGCTGGATAGGTTGATTTCGTCATTGTTTGACAAGACAGTAAATAGTATTAAGAAGATCAAAACACCGGATAGCGAAGAATGGGATGTTATTGAGAAGATAATAACAAGTATTGACGGTTCTGTAAAACAAGTTATAGATAAGAACCAGCAGATTCTTGATTATTATGATTCTCCTGAGTTTGAACAGATAAAGAGTACCTGTAATGCTTTAATGGACAGCCAAAGGGATTTTAATGAGTATATCAATGAAAAAGCGCAGTCGATTTCTGCTCTTTTTGGGTCAAGAGTAGTCAGGGGCGAAACGGAGATAAATGACGAATACAACTATATCCGTCCATATAAAAAGAGTATTACACCATTTACAGCTGAAGTTTCTGCACAGGTATTTGCAAGTGCTGAAAATAGCCCATTAGAGTATATAGTAAAGACCTTTTATCCCAACAAAGATCAGTATCCTATACAAATCCAGAAACTACAGTTTTTGGTAGAGGAGCTTGAAACATTAAAGGATGCGAAGGAAATAATTGAAGCCTATAAGAAAGATTATCAGCAATACCTAACTGATGTCCCAGCATTCATTATGGAAAATGATGAAGACGGATTTTATTCGAGGCTTGGATTTGCAAATATCAGTGAAAATATATTGACTGTTGAATATA
Source organism: Lachnospiraceae bacterium (assembly GCA_017437785.1). GTDB lineage: Bacteria > Bacillota > Clostridia > Lachnospirales > Lachnospiraceae > NK4A136. The sequence continues at coordinate 25,003 of JAFRXH010000017.1, read as the reverse complement.
AATTCTCTTATACATCCAATGGGGGAATGGCTCAGCGCTCTTTTGTTGTGCCAATGACTGAAGAAACCATTGTTAAGCTTATTGAAATGCTTCAGAGCAAGCTTACGATGTCCGCTTTTGCTAAGGAGCAGCGTGCGTTGATGACAAGCAAACTACGCCAGTTTATAAAAGAGCGTGATAATTTTACTTGCAAAATATGTGGTAATTCAACATATAACGAGCCCAATCTTTTGCTTGAAATAGATCACATTGTCTCTGTGGCAGATGGTGGATGTACTGTGGAAAACAATCTTCAAACATTGTGTTGGAAGTGTAATCGACAAAAAGGTAAAAAGAGTATGGTTGTGTAACCCCTGTATTTCAATGAAGCTAAAAAAAGCCCCCCTATCGATTTGATAGAGGGGTAATTTTTTTATGTCAAGGGCTTAACTTAATGGCATTGGAATCATAATGACTATTTCCTGCTTTTTGATATATTGCATATGTTTAATTCTTGTGATAAAATACAAAGCAGAAGCGTAGACAGGTTATCGTTCCGGATGTTTCTATTATCTATCACATCTGAATCTCCTATGCTTTGACCCAATTATTTGTACAAAGCAGAGGAGAAAAAAGTATATTAGCAGTGCTTTTAGTATCCTCGACATATTTATGAGAGGAGAAAAAAGCTACTATGATGGATTATAGTAAACGAACCTTTATACAAACGCCTACATTCTCAAAGAAATGGGATGAAGCAGGGTTGACCGACGATGATTTAAGAGTATTGGAAAACATAATTTTACGTGATCCCAAGTCTTCACCGGCTATAAGAGGGACGGGAGGGATAAGAAAGATAAGGATCCCCTATGGGAATAATGGTAAAAGGGGTGGCGGACGGGTTATATATGTCGATATAGATATAAAAGAAACTATTTATCTGTTGGATATTTACATAAAGAATGAGAAAGTCGACTTGTCTGTTGAGGAGAAGAAAGTACTCAAGAAACTGGTTGAACTGCTTCGGGAGGGGTGATAGAATGAATGAGATATATGAAAGCCTGTATAAAAGCCTGAGTGAAGCGATTGAAATAGATCAGGGAAGAATTAAAACCAAAGAGCATCCGGCGTCCGAGCTGCCGGCCAAAACATTGGTAGGGATGCATGATGAGGATAAAGAGACAGCAAAGCAGCAGAAATAGTTAAGTCATTATTATACACAGAAGTATGTACAGCAGATTAAAGGGCAGTTTTCTGGCCCTTATTTGCATGGTGCTTATCGAAGCGCTCTGTTCCGGTCTGGAAGTACATTTCGGTAAATTCCCATACATATTCGCGGATGAAGATAATGATGGATCTTAAGCGTGCCCATTACAGCTTGCACCGATGGCATACTTGTGTTAAAATACCCCACTATGGAACGTTATGAGATTATAGCCCCCTGCCATTTCGGGCTGGAGGCGGTTTTAAAAAGAGAGATCACTGATCTTGGTTATGATGTGACACAGGTCGAAGACGGCAGGGTGACCTTCGCGGGAGATGCGGAGGCAGTCTGCCGTGTTAATGTGTGTTCGCGTACGGCGGAGAGGCTGCTGATAAAGCTGGGCAGTTTTAAGGCACAGAGTTTTGAGGAGCTGTTCCAGGGGACCAAGGCTCTGCCGCTGGAACGCTACATACCCAAGAACGGCCGCTTCTGGGTGGCTAAGGCTGCCAGTGTCAAGAGTGCGCTGTTTTCACCATCGGACATACAGTCGGTAATGAAGAAAGCTATGGTGGAACGCCTTTCAAAGATATATGGGATAACACAGTTCCCTGAGGATGGGGATAACTATCCTATACGTGTATTCATCAAGAATGATATAGTGAGCGTAGGTCTTGATACCAGCGGGGATTCGCTGCATAAGAGAGGCTACCGTCTGCTTACGTCCAAGGCGCCGCTGGCGGAGAATCTTGCGGCTGCACTGATAATGCTCACTCCCTGGAGGAAGGAACGCATATTGGTGGATCCTTTCTGCGGCAGCGGGACTTTCCCCATAGAGGCGGCACTCATCGCGGCAAATATCGCTCCGGGTGTGAACCGTAGCTTTACTGCGATGAGCTGGGAGCACATCATTCCGGCCAAAGACTGGCGCGATGCCAGGGAAGAAGCGCGTTCTATGGAGAATCGGGATATCGACTGTGATATCCAGGGTTATGACATAGACGGTGCCATAGTAAAGGCTGCCAGGGAAAATGCGGCCAGGGCGGGCGTAGATAAGCTCATCCATTTCCAGCAGCGCAGTGTGGAGCAGCTGTCCCACCCCAAGCCCTACGGTTTTATCATAACCAATCCGCCATACGGAGAGAGGCTTGAAGAGAAGGCGGCTTTACCGGCACTATATAATACGATAGGGGAGCGTTACCGTGCCCTTAAGGACTGGTCGATGTTTCTTATCACTTCTTATGAGGATGCGGAGAAAGATATAGGACGCAAGGCGGATAAGAACAGAAAGATATATAACGGTATGCTTAAAACGTATTATCTGCAGTACATGGGGGCAAAGCCTCCCAGGCGAATATAAGGAAGAGGTAAAATAAAATGGCAGACAGACCCAGAGCTAGAGAGAAAAACGTAACAGGCGGCGGAAGCGGAGTCAATTTAAGAGGGAGCGCATCCGGCGGCCCTGTAGGCAGCGGCGGACCGCGTCCGGGCGGTGGCGGAAACGGCGGCCCCGGAAAAGCCATAGGCGGCGGCAGTATCATACTGTTCATCATAATCTTAATACTTTCCAAGTCAGGGCTTTTGGGCGACAGCGGATCTTATGATGATGGCGGCAGCGGATATTCTTCTGCTGTAAGTACCGTTACCGGAGGCAGCAGCGGCAGCACTAACGATCACATGGCTGCACTGAGCGGAACGTCTTCCGGCTGGGGCGACTATGCTAATTCGGGAAAACTTAACCGCGACGTGTCTCCCGAGGCACGTATCAAGTATACCGATATACTGGGCGGCGGTAAGGATGTGGTAACCCTTATGGTCTATATGTGCGGTACCGACCTTGAGTCAAAGTACGGTATGGGCAGTAATGACTTAAAGGAAATGATGAATGCCACCCTGTCCGATAAGGTGAACATCATCGTCTACACCGGCGGTGCCAGGAAGTGGTCGATAAATGGCATTTCCAACAAGGTGCATCAGATATATCAGATAAAGAACGGTAAGATGAACCTGTTAGAGGCTGACATGGGAAATTCTTCCATGACGGATCCTTCTTGCTTAAGCGGGTTTATCAAATACTGTGCAAAGAATTATCCTGCAAACCGTAATATGCTGATCTTTTGGGATCACGGCGGCGGATCGCTTTCCGGCTACGGATATGATGAACTCAAGCCTTCGAGCGGTTCCATGGATCTGGGAGACATCAATTCCGCGCTTTCGGCAGCCGGTATCAAATTTGACTTTATAGGTTTTGATGCCTGCCTGATGGCTACGGTGGAAACAGATCTTATGTGTGCGGAATATGCTGATTACATGATAGCTTCCGAGGAGACCGAGCCCGGACTGGGCTGGTTTTATACCAACTGGCTTAATGAACTGTCAAAGAACACTTCGATGGAGACTATAGAGATAGGCCGGATGATAGCGGACGACTTTGTGAGTGTCTGTGCAAAGCAGGTATCCGGGCAGAAGACCACGCTCTCGGTGGTGGATCTGGCAGAGCTGTCGCAGACAGTAGGAGATGAGTTTAAGAACTTTTCGAACAGCACCAAGGATCTGATACAGCTTGAACAGTATGCAAAGGTGTCACAGGCCAGGAGCAATACCAGGGAGTTTTCGCCTTCGTCAAAGTTAGATCAGGTAGACCTGGTACATTTTGCAAAGAACATGGGAACACCCGAAGGTGATGCGCTGGCGAATACGGTGCTTTCGGCTGTCAAGTACAACAGGACATCCTCTAATATGACAAATGCCTACGGTGTTTCTATCTACTTCCCTTACAGAACCGGACAGAACAAGGTCAAGCAGGCGAACAATCTTTATTCCCAGATAGGGCTTGATTCGGATTATTCGGCATGCATAAGGGAATTTGCCGGCGTACAGGGTGCGGGACAGGCATCCGGCGGCGGAAATGCTTTTGACCTTTTGGGCGGCGGAGAGCAGCAGTCAAACTTTGATCTGGACAGCATCCTTTCCTTTGTTTCTGATCTGGGAATGGGCAGCCGCAGCTTAAGCGATGAAGATACCGCAAAGTATGTATACGAGCATCAGCTGGATCAGACACTGCTTAGCTGGAAGAGCGGTAGCAGCGGCTATTATATCGAACTGCCCGAGGATCAGTGGGAGCTGGTACATAGTGTTGATCTGAGCATGTATGTGGATAACGGTCAGGGTTATCTTGATATGGGCCTTGATAATGTATACTCTTTTGATGATGACGGTAATCTGGTCTCGGAGGCGGACGGTACCTGGCTTTCGATAAACAAGCAGCCTGTTGCATATTATCATCTTGATACCGTTGACTTTGGCGATGATTATACTATCACCGGCAGGGTGCCCGCGGAGCTTAACGGGGAGAGAGTCGATCTGATACTGCTCTTTACGGATGAGGAACCTTACGGTTATGTTGCCGGAGCCGATCCCGATTACGACGAGAATGTGACCGAGACGGTATCCCGTGGCCTTATAGAGCTTAAGGACGGGGATAAGGTTGACTTTATCTGTGATATGTATGATTACAGCGGCAATTATCAGGGCAGCTTCTATCTGGGTGATACCTGGACGGTGAGCGGACAGCCTGAGATAAGCAATACCAATGTGGGTGCAGGTTACACTGCGATGTATAAGTTTACGGATATATATAACAACAGCTGCTGGAGCGACCCGCTGCCGTAACGGCAAAAGTCATTCGCAGCAAATGTCATTCTGAGGGCACGGCCCGAAGGATCCTGATAGAAGGAGAGCGCTATGAAAAATATAATCTTCGCCACCGGAAACAAGGATAAACTCCGTGAGATAGGCGAGATACTTTCCGGCCTGGATGTTAAAGTCATCCCCATGAGCGATACGGGGTTTGATGAGGAGATAGAGGAAAACGGCACGACCTTTAAGGAGAATGCGCTGATAAAAGCGAGAGCGGTAGCGGCGTATTTAAAGGCTAATAAGCCGGAGTATGCCGATGCCATTGTGCTGGCAGACGATTCGGGGCTCGAGATAGACCATATGGGCGGCATGCCCGGCGTACAGTCGCACCGCTGGCTGGGAGAGCGCAGCTATACTCAGGCCATGATGGATATTATCGAAGATATGAAGGATGTGCCGGACGAAAAAAGAGGAGCCAGGTTTGTATGTTCGATAGCGGCCTGCGTGCCCGGCAGGGAAGACATGTGCGTGCAGGAATGTGTTGAAGGCATGATCGACAGACAGCTTTCGGGCAGTGAGGGCTTTGGTTATGACCCCTTCTTTTATGTGCCGGAATTCGGCTGCACCACGGCTGCCATGAGCAGAGAGCAGAAGAATGCCATAAGCCACAGGGGGAAGGCGCTCAGGGCAATGCGTGATAAGCTTACCGGGGAGGGTATCCTTTGAAGATAGTAGTAATAAGCGATACACATGGAAATTTAAGCCGGCTGTCCGAAGTAATGAGTAAAGAGGGCAGCGTGGATATGCTGCTCCACTGCGGTGATATCTGCGGGGATGAAGAGCTCCTGCGTCAGCGCACCGGCGTGACGGCAGTGCAGATAGTCGCGGGCAATATGGATTTTAACGGATACAGCCCCAACTACCGTCTGGTGGATCTGCCTTATAAGCATCTTGCCTTTATGACCCACGGGCACAGATACGGTGTTAATTACGGTACGGAAATGTTAGAGGATGAGGCCAACAGCGTAGCTGCGGATATTGCACTGTACGGTCACACCCATATTCCCGAGATCCATAAGAAAAACGGTCTGTGGGTTATGAATCCCGGGTCCCTGTCTTATCCCAGACAGCGGGACAGAAGGTGCAGTTACGGGGTGATAGAACTCGATGAGGCTAAAGAGCCCCAACTCAAGATAATGTATATTTAAGTCTTATAATCTAATGTTTGACACAACACCTGCCAAAGTTTATAATACTCTCTGTACGGGGTTTGGCTCAGTTTGGTAGAGCGCCTGGTTTGGGACCAGGAAGTCGCAGGTTCGAATCCTGTAACCCCGATATAGCCGGGAAGACGTTTTTTGCGGCTGTATGGATCGAATGACGGCAAACGGCCACAGGGAGGGGGCATGCCTTTTTTTGGCATAGCAGATATGAGCGATATCCTGTACATCGTAATGCCTGCCTATAACGAGGAGGCAAATATAGAGAATGTAGTGCGGCAGTGGTATCCGCATATAGCATATAAGGCTCCGGGATCAAAACTGGTAATAGCCGATACAGGCAGCACGGATGCAACGCATGATATACTTAAAGAGCTCTGCAGGGAATTTGACAGGCTTAAGATATTAAATACGGCTGATAAACAGCACGGCCCCAAATGCATCGCATTATATGATTATGCGATCTCACAGGGCGCAGATTATATATTCCAGACCGATTCGGACGGTCAGACTTCACCGGATGAGTTTCCCTCATTCTGGCATCACAGACATGATTATGATGTGATCCTTGGAAACAGGACCCGCCGCGGCGACGGCAAGGTCAGGTTTTTCGTGGAAAAAGTCGTTACCTGGCTTTTGTATCTTTTCTTTAAGGTACGCGTGCCGGATGCGAACGTGCCTTTCCGTCTGATGGAGAGGGAGTGTTTAAAGCGTTATCTCTGCCGTCTGCCAAAGGATTATTTCCTGCCCAACATAATGCTCACAGCTTACTTTAAACGATACGGCTGTGTGGTCGGTTACAAAAAGATAAGTTTTAAAGGCAGGAGCGCGGGTAAGAATTCGATAGACCTGTTTAAGATAATCAAAGTAGGGCTTAAGGCGCTTAAGGATTTTGCGATGTTCGCGAAGGATATGGCGAAGGATCCGGCATAAAGCACTCTGTCATCCTGAGCGAAGCGAAGGATCCTGATAGTATTACATGAAAACAAAGAACTATGTTCATACCAAAGGAGGAATACTAAAATGATCGACGTAAAGAAAAAGGTAGATGAGGTAGTAAGCAAGCTTAAATCCGATCCCAAGCTCATGAAGCAGTTTGCGGATGATCCGGTGAAGACCGTTGAGTCTCTTGCAGGCGTGGATATCCCCGATGATATCGAAGACAAGATCGTCAGTGGAGTTAAGGCAGCCGTTGCGAGCGGCAAGCTCGGCGGTATGCTCGAGTCCGTAAAGAAGCTGGTACAGTAATGAGCGATATCGAAACTTCGGTGGGTACAGGGAAGATGGGTACAGAGAACCGTCCCCTGTACCCATCTCTTGAATGGACCGAGGTCAGCAGGGAGCATATCATAGAGGATGAGTGGATCGACTTTCGGAGATCCGCATACAGATTTCCGGACGGTACGGTTTTTAGCCCGTTTTACAGCTACAGCCGCAGGGATTATGTGGTGATAGTGCCGGTAGATGAAGAAGGCAGACTGATATGCGTCAGGCAGTTCAGACAGGGGATAGGGCGTGTGACCGTGGAATTCCCTGCCGGAGGGATAGAGCGTAAGGACGGGAAGGAATACCGCGCCGGTGCGGTAAGTGCCGATGCGGCAGAGGATACTCTTGAAGCTGCCAGGCGTGAGCTTCTTGAAGAGACAGGTTATGTTTCGGATAAATGGGAGGCGATGATAAGCATACCATCTAATGCCACCATAGCCGATAACTACGCCCATGTATTTCTGGCAAAGAACTGCAGGCATCAGTGCGGACAGGCACTGGATGATACTGAATTTCTGGAAGTAAGTGTATATGACAGGACCATGGTGGAGGCGATGATAAAGGACGGATCCTTTGCCCAGGCTGTCCATGTTATGGCGTGGCTTTTGGCAAAGGAGAGACTGGACCGGAAGATACCATGAGCTTTGTTTCACATTTGTTGCACTTATACTGATATAATGATTATGGGTTTTTGTACCCATATCAAAGAATACGGGGTTTTTATAAATTGAGAAAAGGGAAAAAGTTTTTCAGTATGGCATTGACAGCAGCATCTGTGACGCTGGTTTTGTCGTCCTGCCAGAAAAAGTCAGCTCAGGATGAAGCGGCCGATATGGCGGCATTTACCCCCCCGGGTGGTTTTCAATGGGAAGGCACTTATCTGGACTCGATAGGTGATCTTGCAGTTCTTAATATCGAAAGAGACAATAATGCATACTATTGCAGCATATCAGTCCCGGATCAGGATATCACATATATAGAGAGCTACGAATTCAAGGCCGTACCGGCAGAGGATGGTCTTGGTCTGCTATATACAGGCGGTGTACATACTTCTTACCAGCTTCCGGCGGCGGGGAAAGAGGACAGCGGTGTTATCACACGTGATATATATGATGACGGTACAGGCAGGATATATTATCTGGACGGAAATGTGTTCTGGCTGGACGAGAAGGATAATGCGGGATCGTCACTTATCTTTGAGCGTGTAGAGAGCACGGAAGGCGTATCGGAAAACAATGTGGAATAAGTTATGACTGAATGGTATATCGCCATTATTCCTTCTGCGATACTGCTGATAGTTCTGGTGACGGTCATTATACGCACGCAGCAGTCCAAAAGGAATGATGAGAAAAGGATAAAAGAACTGGAGAGTGAGATCGTCAGTCTCAAACTGCGTCTTTCACATAACCAGATACGTCCGCATTTTATTTTTAATTCAATACTGGCCATCAAGCAGCTGTGTATAGAGGAACCTAAGATGGCAGCGAAAATGCTGCAGCATTTTGCGTCTTATTTAAGAGCTAATCTGGATGCCATGAGCGGTGAGGAACTGGTAAGTTTTGAACGGGAGCTCGAATGCATAAAGGAGTATGTTGCGTTGGAGCAGGCAGATCCCGCTTCGGGCTTCAGGGTGGATTATAAAACAGATTATATAGATTTTGATATACCGCTTATGTCTGTTGAGCCTATGGTCGAGAATGCCATAAGGCACGGCATAAGCCGTGATAACGGACTGATAACCATCAGCAGTAAGATCGAAGGCGAAAGAATAGTAGTGACCGTTGAAGATAACGGTGTGGGATTCGGCAGCGAGACCAGGCAACAGGCAGAACACCGCAGTATAGGGATAAAGAACTCAAAGGAAAGGCTTAAGTACCTGTGCGGCGGGGATCTCGCCATTATAAATACCGGCAAGGGCACCATTGTAAGAATAGAGCTTCCATTGGAGGGACAGTAACGGCCGTGCCATCCTAAGCGGAGGATACCGAAAGTTCAAAGCATGAAAAATAACTGCATCCGTAAAAGAATAAACATACTTATCCCGCTTCTTTTCGCTGTGATACTTTCTTCCTGCGGCATACCCAGCGCAAAAAATACTTCGGGAAAGGGGCAGAGTGTGGATTTTGCGGGAGAATGGACCGATGAAGCCGGAGGGCCTACCGTAGTGGATATCTGGGTAGATGATGCCGGGATATGGCACGGTGAGATAAGCAGAAGCGATGATGACGCAGTAGCGAGTTTCTGGAGTTTTTCGGCAAGTGCAGAGGGTAATACCCTGATCTATACGGATATGCAGCATATGCGCGGGATATATGATGAAGAAGGTGAAGTCACGGAGGACAACATATATTCCGATGGCAGCGGTAAGTTGATCCTTACGGACGGGAAATTGAGCTGGCAGGATGATAAGGAAGGAGCCGGAAACGGCCTGCTCTTTATTTACAGCGGAGAATACTGACGGCTTGATCTGCCGTAAACCTTTCGCAAGGGGGGGATATCGGTGAATACTATCACTATTGATGACAAGCAACTGGCTGTAAACGCAATGATCCATAATATGAAGGAGATAGATCCGGACGGTTCACATGCCGGACTGATATCTCCGATTGAAGCGCTGTCCTATGTCAGGGCGCATCATGTTGATGTGGCATTTCTCGATATAGAGATGCCCGACATGAACGGGCTTGAGATGGCAGAAGCTTTAAAGAAGATACAGCCGGATATCAATATAGTATTTGTAACAGGTCATGCAGAGTATGCTCTGGATGCACATTCCGTCTTTGCCAGCGGGTATCTGGTCAAACCTGCGGATGTGAGTGATGTTGAGAAAGTATTAAGGAACCTGCGGCATCCGGTGCAGGGCGTCAGCAGGCTTCAGGTAAGATGTTTTGGCAATTTTGAAGTATTTATACAGAACAGGCCCGTGATATTCAAGAGGAGTAAATGCAAGGAGATATTTGCATATCTGATAGACAGCCGCGGCGCGTCGGTGACCATGGGGGAACTTGTCAGTATCCTGTGGGAAGACGGCGGAAATTTATCCAGCCGTAATTCACAGCTTCGAACATTCATATCGGATCTCAGGAAGAGTTTAAATGACATAGGTTTTGAAGACATACTGATACGTGAATATAATTCGCTTGCAGTGAAGACCGATATGCTGGATTGTGATTTCTACCGTTTTCTTGAGCATGACGAAAAGGCACTTACGGAATTCATGGGAGAGTATATGCGCCAGTATTCCTGGGCTGAGGTGCGTATCCCTGAGCTTATCGAGATAAAGGAAGCGGGAGCGTGAGGTTATGAGTGCATCCGGTGATGAAAAAAACAGTAATAAAAAGATGGCTAAAGGCGTGATCATTGCAGGCCTGGTCATCTACATTGTTTTAGGGGCTGCAGCGATAGGCCTGTATTATTATGATACCTCGGGTATCAGGGAGCGGAGTGAGGCAGCGCAGCGTGTGAGAGAAGCGGCAGCCGCACTGCCCGAGCGCAGCAACGCTGCAGAGGCTGCGCCGGAGTCAGCACCCGCGGATGAAGATTATGACGTACAGGATGGAACGGCCGGGGCAGCCAGGGACTTTTGATTCAGAGTGTGCAGTATGGCAGCCGTTGCGGATGTGTTGCGGCAGCCTTGATAATATGGTATCCGACGGCTTTCGGATACTAATGTAACCATCATTAAATAAATGGAGAGAGAACATGAACAACTCACAGATCTACCCTTTTGAGAGGAACCGTTATTATCCGAAAAAACGCTTATCCAGCGCGGATTACCAGGCTGAACAGGATTACTTCAACAACAAACGCCGTTTTCTGAACGGGCTGATGTACGGTCATGGCGTTGTGTGCGGGCTTGGTGTGTTCTCACTGGATGATCTGTCACTGCTGGTGGAGAGCGGCGTGGCACTCGACGGAATGGGCAGGGAGATAGTAGTTGAGGCATCGGATGTCAAGAAGCTGTCTTCCTTAAGCGGGTTTGACAGCTTAAAGACCAATGAGGCCACGTTGTGCCTGCGATATAAGGAAGAGCCGGTCCATAAGGTTTACGCCATCGACCAGTCGGATCCCGAAAAGGAATTCCAGTATAACCGCGTCAAAGAAGGTTATGAACTGTTCCTGATGGATAAGAGCGATATTAGCGAAAGCTTTGAGATGGATTCGGAATTCCTTACAAAAGGAACGCTCATGTCCAGCGATCATTTCCTGGTCGAATATACCATGCCAGCCACGGTGAGCCGCAATCAGCTGGTAAAGGCACGTGTAGTTGTCAGGAAACTTGACAGTGTTGATGTAAGGCTTTCTTACCGGGGAGTGCTGCAGGTACCTGCTTTTGCATGTCCCGACGGCAGCAGTGAGATAGCGATCGATATAACGGATGTTTCACTGGAAGAGGGAGAAAGTTTAAATTATGAATACTGGATGAAAGTGTTAAATACTCCCGCCATTGAGAGCAATATCATATTAAAGACCGGCACGGCTGCAGGATATGAAAATGACCGTGCGGTTCCCGTACCCGCAAACTTTGCGCTTAAGGTCCTGCTTTCGGACATGCTCCCCAGGGAACTGGTCAACCGCGAGATAGGAAGACTTAATCTTGAGATGAGAAATATCGGCGGCCAGGGAGATTTCATACCTCTGGCGGATCTTAAGCTGGTGCGTACAGACAGCGCATACATCATCGAAGAGGTTGAGGATGTGGCAGCAAAGAGCTATGTCACTGCTCCGGCCCAGGAGATGAGACGTGCCGAATATATGGACTTCTTTATCAAGCAGGCTGAATTAAATGCCGGCAGCACAGCGCCTGTTACCGTTAGGGAAAAAGGCAGCGCAGCCGAGCACAGCACGGCATTCCCCGAGATAGCAACGGGCGTGCTGGAGATACCTTTGGGTGAGAATGCCAGAAAAGGAACTGTACATTACTCCGGAGAGATAGTACACGGTCTGGGCCGTGGTAATGTATATGTCGATGTAGGATACGAATATATCCGTGATGATGAATCACTTGGTGCAAATGCAAAGAGTACCATCTACGGAAATCCCGATATATTTGCACCTGAGCAGCGTACGGTTGTTGACGCCGAGACCGCAGTAAGGGTATTAAACGACAAGGGAAGTTTCGTCGTAGGTGCCAGACTGCTTAAAAACGTGGATTATCTGGTACTGACATACCGCTGGGTAGCGATACGCTTCCCTGCAGGCAACGATCTGGAGCTTTCGGAGGATTATACCGGAAGGAGCATTTCTCCCGAGACACCTACCGTACGTATGAGTACCAAAGAGAATCATTACTTTGGCGTACGATACAACAACATGGAAAAGTGCAGCGTAACATACGAACTTACGGAAGCCGGATCGGGCAGCATTACCGCTGACGGTATCTATACCGCGCCCGCAAAGCCCGGTGTTTATGAGATACGTATCTATTGTACGGATATGCCGGTAATATGTACTTATGCATATGCCATAGTAGAAAAGGGCGGATTCGAGGATAAGAATGAGTGATGCTTTTCAGCCATCTAGATACAGACTGTTGGGCAGGGTAAAGCGCACCGAAGCCAATGAGGTGATGATCTGCATGGATAGCCGGGACAGTGCCGGAGGCAAATGCACGGTACTGGCTGTGGACGATCACCGCGTAATGCACCGCTTTATCGATATCTATGACAGCCGTGAGGATATTCCCAAAGAAACTCTTCCCCTTATCATGTCAGGTGAGGGGCGCAGTTTCGTTGTCTATCCTTATGTCCAGGACAGACCGTTAAGCTCTTTCTATATGGGCAGTACGATGCCGCTTAAGGAATGCGAGGAAGTATGCATTAATCTTATCATAGCATGCATGACGTCGAATCTGCCCTGGCCTGTACTCCTGCTCGTGCTTCAGCAGAGAGAGATACAGCTGGCAAAAGACAGGAATGTATATTTAAGCTACAAGCTGGATCTGACCGGGCTGGATGAGACTGTGGGGGAATCGGAGTGTGCTGTTGAGTGCGCAAAGATACTGCTCGAACTTCTTGAGCCTAAGGCATCCAGCAAGGCCAAGAGTTATCTGCTGCTTAAGAAGAAGACCGAGAAATACAGCTATACAAGTTTTAAGGAATTATATAAGGATGTGGAGATAGCCGCGGAGCCGGATAAGAAGCATGGGATCATTGCGTTATTCAAATCCTGGGTAAACCGCAATAAGGGCACTTTCTTCCGCATCCTTTTGTGGATCAGTATCATTCTTGGCGTCTTTGTGATAGTGACATTTCTGACTAACCTGATCTTCGGGGATGTACCATGGCTGAGACTGTTCATCCGCAGTTTTGAAAAGATAGGTTTGGAATCGCTGCTGCAATAAGCATAGTCGATCTGATCGGAGAAAAGAGTACAAATGGCTAAACGTGTTAGGAATATAATCATCTGCATAATAATCTGGCTGCTTATCGTGTGCGCATACTGCGTATGGAAATATGTAGAGATAAGCAGGACCGAAGAGTATACCGTATCCAACAGATCCGAGCGTATGGGGGATGCCTGGTATGTTACGGATAACAATAGCGTGGGCGGTATTATCTGGCGTATTGCCGATAATTATAAGGCAGAGGTGCTCTTTACAGCCAAAGAGAATGCATTTCTTAAGAACTTTTATATCGATGATATCGACCAGATCACACAGGAGCGGCTTTCAGCGGTGTTTTACCGCACAGAAGATGATAACGGTGTATTTGTTACACGCTATTGTGTCGCGGAGTTTAATGAGGCGCTCCAGCTCACGGCGATAAGTCCGGTGTTTTGCTTTCCGCAGGAGCTGGAACTGACAGGTTTTGATGCAGATGAAGAGAATGTTTATCTGAGTGCATTATCCGGAAACGGCCAGCAGGCATATGTATATGCGCTGCCAGCTTCGGCAATGATGAGGATAAACGAGAACAACAAGAATGAACTTAACCGCTGGAGACAAGCGCGTACCGAGGTCAGCGAGTATATCCTTCAGGAGTGTGTATGGCCCAGGTATTTTGTAGAGGCAGAGTATGCAAATGATACGCTTAATCTGCGCTATGATGACTCCGAGCCCGGATATTTTGCGATCAGCCGTGAGGCAAAAGATGCCTACGAAAATATGGATGTTGACGTCAACATGCTCATCAGGGCATCGGGGATCGATACCACGGTCATATTACTGGCGGCATTGATAGGCTGCCTTGTCATTATACTTATGTCCGTGATCTTCAGGGAAAGACGCAGAGTCGTATATGCCGTGGCAGCACTTGAGATATTCATGCTGGTGATATGTGCGGGTTCGGTGATGATACTGGAGCGGGAATACCGCCGCAATGCGCGTGAAGAGCATATACGCTATACACAGCTTGATGCAAAGAGTATAATCGACGGCTATGCACTTACAGACCTTAATGACGAAAGGCTTTATGAGACAAGCGATTACGAAGTCTTGAGCAGCAGGATACGCCGCCGTATCACAGGCGACGGTGCTGTAAGCGATGTCCTTTTAGTAAATACCATATCCGGCCGGGTGATCGTCAGCGCTTCGGGTATGAACCGCGGGTATGTGGGAGAGATATTCGGTTCTTCCATTATGGATATGATGCAGGCAGTGGCAAACGGTGACAGCTACGCGATAAAGGACATCAGCGATGAAGGCGAGCAGATGACCGTAACAGCCGTCAATCTCGCTGTCATGGGACACGCCGATATGGCTGTCATATACAGGTCTGAAGGCAACACTTTCTTCGACAGTCTCTTAGCAGGTCTTGGAGAGTATATCAATCTGATACTTATCCTCTTTGCGGCAGGGACCATAGTGGGGATCATTTTCCTGCTTATGCAGTCGGCAGATCTGTTAAAGCTTCAGAACGCGCTGGGAGAGCTCTCTAAGGGCGGTGACGCAAAGATCGATAAACCTGCGGTAGTCGGCAGGGATATGAACTATATGTGGAACAGCATAATGGAGATATGCAAAAACGTTGCAAACAATAACAGGATCAAGTTCCTTACCTACGAAGCATATTTCCGTTTTGCACCCAAGAGTATAGAGCGTATATTAAACCGCCAGTCCATAACGGAAGTGCACGGCGGGGATATGTCGGCAAACAGCGGCACCATAGCCTGCCTGATGATCCCCGGCAGAGGAGGCAGCGATAAGGCAGAGATAGAAGACAGGAATGCGCTGATGTCGATCACCGAGGAATGCCGCGTGGATTTCGACGGTATATTCATATCACACGACAGTGCGCTTACAGAGATGAAATATCTGTTCCTTGAGGATAATAAGGGATCGGCGGCCTTTGCCACAGAGCTTATATCAAAGCTCAGGGAAGAACGCGGAAGAGGGTTTGCCAATGCGGGCATGCTCCTTCATTACGCTGCTTATGTTTACGGCGTGGCAGGTGATGCAAGGCAGGCAGCGGTCTATCTTTCGTCGGATGAGTATGATCTGCTCATGAAGTATATTCCATGGCTTGCAGGTATGAGACTGGGCGTGGTTGCTACCGAGGCTCTTTTAGAACATGAGAATTTCAAGGGAGAGAGCCGCTATATCGGCTTTATACTGCCCGATCCGGATGATGATTCAAAGCGCATCAAGCTTTATGAACTGCTTGAAGCGGAAACTCCCCAGATAAGGAGTATGAGGAATGCGAACAAGCCGCGATTTGAAGAAGCGCTCCGCATGTTCTATGAGAAGGACTTTTATATTGCCAGATCCAAGTTCTCGGAGGTGCTTAAAGGCTCGCCTGATGATGAACTGTCCAAATGGTATCTTTTCGAATGCGAGCGCTGTCTGAACGATGAGAATGCGGCAAACGGATTTATCGGAAATCTGCATCTGTGATAAAGAGGAGCGCATGATAAGCGGATGAATATATTTCAGATACTTATACAATCGATAAAGGCGCGTATAACGCCGATCCTTACGAAGATAAAGCTGTTCACCAAACCCAGCTTTATCTTAACGCGTATCACGGAGTTTATTAAGACCTTCTTTACCAAGACCCTTAATGTCAAGCCGCGTAATAAGGATGATTATTACACTATCGGAAACTGGATGGTGAGTAAAAAGCTTGCCTTTGCGGTGGTGATAATCGTAGGCGTGCTTTCTTTCGTGTATATATATTCGTCCTGGAGCGGGCTTTTCCCGGGCCGTAAGAATGACGGTATCAAGACCTATGATTATAATGATGTCCTTCTTAAGTTCACAAAAGGGAATGTGCGTATAAGAGGTAAGAGCGGTTATATCGCATATGAGGGAGAGGTGAGTAAAGGTGCCTGCAACGGGCAGGGAACACTTAAGAATCCTTCAGGCATAGTTGTATATCAGGGGAATTTTGCAAACAGCATGTATGAAGGACAGGGTAACCAGTACTATCAGGATGGTACGCTCTGGTATCAGGGAGCCTTTCATGAGAATCTTCACAGCGGTACGGGCAGGCTGTTTAGAACCAACGGCAGTCTTGAATATGAAGGCGAGTTTGCTCTTGATATGAAAGAAGGCCAGGGAACGCTTTATGATATGGGGCATAATGCGGTATTTAACGGACAGTTCACTCTGGATGATATAAAGTACAGTGATCTGATTGGCAAGAAGGCAAATGAGGTGGTAAGTGCCTATAAAGGAAATAGGATCATGTATCAGGCTGAGGGTGAAAGGACACGTTTTATGCCTGATATCAGTGCAATGACCGTTGAATACATGGATGAGGAATCTATTGATATGGAGGCTTCCGTTGAGCAGGTATATGTTCTTAAGGACAGTTTCAATACTGCAGCGGGACCTGTAAAGACTTTCAGTGCTATATCACAGTATCTGGGACAGCCTGTATATGTGGGTGTATCTTATGCCACGCTTCCCGAGATACTTACGGTGAACAGGCTTAATGTGCAGGGCGGGGCATATGTGCTCAACGGGCCGGCAGATGTGGATATGACATCGGTATTTACCGAATATACAGAGGTCAACGATTATGATGAGGAGTATGAGGTGTACCTTCATACATATCATAAAGACGGTCTGCTTTATACTTTTGTTACCGAACAGGGGCTGGATACATTCTCTTTTTACTACATCAAGGCAGAGAATTTAGCTGATGTAAAATAACAGGGATCAAATATGGAAAAACGCAGGTTCAAAAACACAGGGTTTTGTCTTAGGCGTATAGTTACGGCTGTCGTGATCTTTACGCTTTTATTTCCGTATTTTTCAGATATACTGCCGGAGTCTGAAGTACAGGCGGCCAAAGTACTGCGCCTGGAACAGTGCAAGTCGATAGCGGTCAAAAACTCCGACAAGATAGATTCTTATGACATACAGATAGAAGCTAAGCAGGCAGCCAGAGAGTCTGCTGTCCGTTCCATTTCCGAAAAGTATATCAATATGCAGACCTTCCGCTGGTCGCCGCTTCTTAATTTTCAGTTTCCTGAAAAGCCTAATGAAGCAGAGGATTTTGAGTTTAAGTACAAACCTGTCCAGCTTCAGTATGACATAGATACCATCAAGCACAAGAAAGAAGATGAAAAACTTAAGATCTACGAAGATGTGAGCAATCTTTATATAGATATCATAACCTCCACGATGGAGATCGGTTTCCTTAAGGAACGTATCAATACAATGAGTATGGCTATTATGAAGAATAAGGCCCGTCTGTTGGAAGGAACCGCAACACAGTCACAGATCGACCAGCAGCAGGCTAAGCTGGATGGTTTTAATTCGTCACTCGCCAGCGAAGAGACCAAGCTTCAGCGTTCAAAGGAAAAGCTGGGACGAATGCTGGGATTTGATATTACTCAGGGTTATACTTTTGAAGAGGTATTCATATCTTCAAACATGTCAAGGGACTGCCTTGACCAGTTCAAAGCGGCAGCAATGGCTACGAGTATGTCAGAAGCCTCTGATATCAAAGATGAGACGGTCTATGAGGCAAAGCAGGCGGAGACCCTGGCCAAGCTCGCACTGGCTACGAATGAATCACTTATGAAGAGCCAGTACGGCAGTAATTACAATATGATCTCTTCCTATGTGAGCAATGCATATTCGGGAAATAAGATAAATAAAAAGGCATTTAAAAAGGATTATGATGCCTTCCTTAAGAAGATCGACGAGCCCTGGCAGGGCAAGAAAAGGATACTGTTTTTTAAATTCCCCAAGGTATGGTGGAAGGGATCTATTGACGGTATCCGTTATGTGGAAGATGATCCTTATGTGCTGTATTCTGCAGCACTTGAATATGAGAGCGCGCTTAAGGAATACAATAATGCCAGAACAGAGCTTTCCAATACCATAGATGACGGCTTTGATAATTACATCGAGACCAGAAGAGCTTATCTGACAGCTAAGGACGAGCTTCTGGCATTACAGAATAAACTGATCGAGGATGAGGCGCGTAATGCCTTGGGGCAGCTTTCCTTAGAGGAGTATGAGGGAGAGCTTACGGAATATGAAAATGCACGTACAGCTCTTAAAGATGCACTTTCTTTGTATTCATCTACCTTATACAGCTATGACCGCACCTGCTGCGGAGCGGTTTCAAAGTATTTTACGGAAGAAAGCTTAAGTGCGGTGGCCGGTCATGCAGGACTTGGTACTCCTGCGGATTCGAATGACGGGAGTGTCGATGATATGCTCGATAGTCTGAATCTCGTGGTCCGTAAAGGCGCTATTTACAGTATACGGTCGATCGTTGATTCTCAGGAATTTATGCTTTATATCGATATACCGGAGGGTTTTGAATACAATATCACTGGCTTTCAGCTTTTCAGCGACGGAAGGCAGATTGGGGCTGCAAACGGCGTGATCACGCCCAAGGATGAGGCCATAAGACATCTGACGATAACGGTTGAGGATGTTACATCTGTTTTTATAAGGCTTTTTGACGGTGAGACCTTCATTGATGACTGCGCCATAGACCCCACAGTTGCTACCGGTCCTTTGAACATCAAGGAGTACTCCGTGCCTGAGGCTGTTGATAATGATAAGGTGATAGGAAGCTATACTGTGGAGGAAGATTCCAATACCGATATGATAAAACTTCGCTTTTCTTTCGACAATAAAGCGATCGAGAAGGTATTCGCGCTGGGCAGCATAGCTGAATATTATAATCTGAGTGCGGAACAGAATCTGTTCCTCTTTTCTGATGAACTGATAAAATATGACCAGCCTTTTTCCTATATGTCATTTATTAAAAATGATATAGGGAAGCTTACACTCAGACTCTTTTCCGAGGATGGAAGCTATATAGGCGGAGCGGCTTTTGATACGGCCACTAAGAGGCTTATCGCCGATACGGAAGTGACCGAAGCGGATATGCAGGAGATGGCGGCAAGAGCTTTAGTTAAGGCCAGAAAGACCGCGGAACTGGAGGCTGAGAAAACCCGTATGACGGAACTATTGACTGCTGCTGTAATGGCAAACGGCATGGAAGCGGATTCACCTACCATAGCCTATTATAAGCAGAGGATAGAGGCTATTGATATTCAGATATCAGAGGTGGATATTAACATCAAGCCTGAGGAAGTACAGAATGCATTGATAAATGATGCTGATGAGATAGCGAGTTTAGTTGCTGATATGGGAAAAGAGGAAAGTGAAGAGAGTGCAGGCGGGACTTCAAATGCTTCTGTAAGCGAAGAGGAACTTGCGGCCAGAGCTGCCATATTAGAGGAAGCGGCCAGGGAGTTTGCCCAGCATTATAAAAAGAACAATTCCGAAGAGCGTAAACGCATAGATGATTCAATATTGTCTAAAGAGCAGGAGATAGCTGCACTTATGGCGCAGAGATCAGCTCTTTCAAAGAGCAATACTCCGGCCGACAGGCAAAAGCTGCTGCAGCTTAACGAGCAGATGAGTGCGCTTCAGAAAGATGTTGATAATCTGAAGGGCAAAAAGGCTGCCATGGAAAATGATGAGACAGCTGTAACGGCCGAGGACATTCAGAACGCCTTAAGGGATCATGCAGATGAGATCTATGCTCTGGCGGCGGATAAATTATCGGATGCCATGCTCTACGGAAGCGAGACCGGACAGTATTGTGCAGCCATGCTCGAAAACAGGGGCTTTGAGGTCAATTCCGAAAATATGAGACTTGCGGTGGCCAATGCGGATCTTATAGAGACTTATGAGGCTTTGATCAATCGTAATGATGTACTGAAGAAGGAACTGAATGATGCGCAGACGAAGGCTGAGACATTAAAGAAAGAGATAGAAGAGATCAAAAAAAAGGGCGGATCGACCACTAAGGAAGAATCGCTTTATAAACAGCTGCTCAATATGCAGAAGGCCTATGAATCCGAGATCAAAAAGAATGAGGTAAATATAAAGAAAAATGACCCGCTTAAGGATGTCATCCTTAAGCAGACAAAGGAAGAGAAGGCTGTAGTCGATGCGCGGATAAAATCCCTTGAAGAGGCTAAAAAACTTCTTATTTGCAATAACTACAGCAGCTTATCGGAATATTCAAGGAAGGAAAAGGCTGATCTGGATGCAAAGAATACCTGGCTGGAATCTCTTATCAGACAGAGAAATGACAGAGAAAAATGGCTTAAGGAGAATATCAGTGCGCTGGAGGGGTATGTTAACGGATTTGACAAGGATGCGTATGAGAAGAAATATCAGGATGAACGCGCGGCTATCGAGCGCGAGCTGGCGGCTTACAGGAGACAGTATGATGATCTGAACGGAAGGTTTGGAAGTTTTAGCTTCTTTACCAGATTGTTTTACGGCAATACGCTGGATGCTTATAAGCGTAAGATATCCGAGCTTGAAAGCAGACTGGCTTCACTTAATAACGAGCATGACAGGGTTGTTGGGGATTATGATCAGGCTAAGAAGGATCTGGCCTCCTATAGGCAGGAACTGTCTGAATTACCGGGTAAGTACGATGACAGGATCAAAACCGCCCGTTCTGAAGCGGCTGCGGCAAAAGCGGCATACGATAAGAAGGCCGGACAGTGGAATGAATCGGTTGAAAAGGACAGGGAGCTTTCAACTGAACTAAGCGAACAAAAAGCTAAAAGCAACGAGCTTGGGGCTGTTATCAGAGAATACTATTAAGCTTCATATCAGTTACGTTTTTGTTGCGTGGGATATGGTAATATGACAAAGATGAGAGGAAAGAAAAATAAAAAATCCATACTTTTATCTTTATTGTTAAGGCGGGGGGTGGTCGCGGTATTGATCGCAGCCATGCTCTTTGGCCTTATTCCAGATATAGGGCGGTCAGGACTTAACAGGGTAGAGGCAGGAAGCATATACGATAATATTGTCCTGGGCTTTATCAGCATAAACATGAGCGAAGCTGCCAATTTCTCTATGATCGATGAGGAGATGGTGAATGAAGCCATAAAAGTCATGCATGAGGCAGGGAGCAGCTGGGGCGATGTCAGGCTTGCGGCTGTCATGGAGTATCTGGGTGATAAGATAGCCGATACGGTTACGGTAGGTGAGACAACAAAACAGGTCAATCCTTGGACAGATGAGAGTGTATCTTCTAACGGATCACCATATCGTGATTCTGCCGTGGATTTCAACGGCAATGCCATGAATACTGAATATACCCTGGGACAGCTGATTCTGGATTATTTAAGAAGCACAGAGACTTCTGCCATACTCTTTGAAGACGAGGAGATCATGGAAATGTATGATGTGCTGGCGGGGGATGATGACGGGAATCCGCTGGTTGATTATGACCAGCTGTTATCAGCTCTTCGATCCGCTGCTTCCAGTGCAGGAATGGGCAGCTATGAAGCGCAGGATGCCAGCGCGCAGGAGGCTGTAGATACTTCCAACCTGACTACCTATGGCGAATATATCACAAGAAACGGGATACTTCCCGGCGGCTGGCTTTTTATCGGGACCTGGCTGATGGATGCAAAGGAGATCAACGCCGTTCATTACAGGGCTGCGGTTCAGTCGATGTCTGATTATAACCAGCAGATCATGCTATACAGATCTGAGCTGTCCGGTAACAGCTGGAAGGATATATCAGGGGCCACCGGGCTTTCATACATACTTCCCATCGCGGAAAATGTTTCCGAAAAAACAATGCTTAATTATTTTGTGAGTGTTGTGGTGGGTAGCGACGGTATCGCGATAGATGCCAAGAGCGGTAATACCGTTGATATATTCAGTATCACCGATCCGTATAATCTTAAGGAACTGCCGGAATTTAAGAGCCTTAAGCTTCAGTTTGATGCAGGGGTGGTGGATGATCCGGATTCGCTTTCCAAGCAGTTCATAAACGGACGCATAAAAGATTTCTTTAACCGCACGGGGGCATTTGAACGTAATGCGAATATGGAACGCGACTGTCAGTATGTACTGGATGTGGCAGGAAGAACAGGTATAGCTTTTTATGCTGCGGATCCCTTTTACTGTACTTCTTCAACAGCCTGGAGAGAACGGGAAGGCCGTTTCAGCTGGTTTTTTTCCTATGTTGACGGGATCTCTAGCACGGGAGGGTATCATAAATGGCGATATGAGGAAAGCGGCAGGGGATTTCTTGAATCGATAGAAAGAGGGGTTGATTTTTATCTTGCCGGACGAAGAAGTGAAAAGTTTAATTACAGATGGGATTATTTAAACGAGTATCGTAATTGGAGGACACCGGAGGCCGATTGGGATCAGCAGGAGAGACTCATACGCGGAAGCATCAGCTGGAGAAACGAGGTGGCATGGCGTGATGAGGTAAATGCCTTTGGCGGTATAGAAGAATTACGTAACCGTATCTGGAATTTTCAGGATGTTTGGGCTCATTACTCCTGTGTCAGGGATGAAGTTACTGACGATCTTGATAAAAAGCTTGCTGCTATGAATCAGGTATATGTAAGCTTAAGGCAGACAGGCAGGGATGAGGATAAGGAACTGGCTGATGAGGCAATGCTCATCGCGGAGAAGATAGACGCCGCCAGAAGAGCCAGGGCATATTACAATATGATAGAGAATGATAAGCATAATTATGTTGTCGGACCTGTTCTCAATCTCCTTTATGAGTGGGTGACCACCGGAGAGTCGCATGTAGGGACGGATTTCAGGCTGTTCTATCATACAGATGAAGATTTCACTCCGGTCGAATCAATTACGGAAGCGGTCGAAAACGCAATAACTTCATGCCAGTCCTCTTATATCAAGTACAGCTCAATGGCTATAGGAGCGGGTGGGAATATAACCAGCCAGACCGAATATGATCTGATGAATTATGTGATAGACAATGGAAATCAGGGACGTGAAGCGGTTCGTTCCCAGCTCCGCGATCTGGTGGATCTTGAAAATGTGAGAAACGGTGTTATCGCACATAAATCAAGAGAGCTTAATTTCCTTAACGAAATGATCCCTGTTGGTGATACGAAGTTCTCTCTTTATGTACACCAAAGCGCAGGAGAGGATTATCTTGAGGCGGCATCGGATCCCCTTACATCGCAAGAGGTTCTCGATGAGTATCTGCAGGATCAGAAAGCAGATCTATCAGCGGTGGCCGCAGAACTGCAGAGCTTTATAAGGGCGAAAAGCCAGCGTCTTGATACGGAAAGTGCTATTGCTTTTATTGAAGACCGGATCAACTGGGCAGATGGGATGTATGCAGGTATTAGTATTGATGCATTCGGACCATATGCGAAAGAAGGGCTTGATGAGCATATCAACTGGCTCAAAGAGCTTCTTGCTTCCATAAAGGAAGGCGGAGAAATATATGATGAGGCATCACAGCTTGAAATAAAGAAAGCCGAGCTGGAAAAGCAGCGCTTGGATGCTTTGGACAATAATGACCTTAAGGCAGCGGAGGATATCGGGCGAAAGATTGAAGATGTTCAGGAAGCTTTGGATGATGCGAATGCAGACAAGAACAGAATGGCAGCGTCCGGGACGGCTACAGCGGCGGAACTGGCTAATGCAGAGACATCCAATACTCCCAGAGCCGTGGCCAATAAGATAGCTGATGAAGCACTGGAGAAAATATCGGATAAACAGTTTGATGATATTCCTGATGCTATAGAAGCACTTGAAACACTTGGGTCACCTAGGCTTGAAGAGGTGGTAGAAGCTTTGGAGATACATGGTGCCTCTGTTAAGCTTATTAATCAGGCTAAGGAAGCACTTTCAAATATCGGTGAGAGTTCATTTGCGGATGAATATCCTGAACTGGATGGTACAGGAACCGGAGGAACAGGAACCGGAACGGGCAATGTTGACGGGGACGGAAGTGGCGGAACCGGTAACGGAGCTGGAACAGGAACCGGAGGAAACGGGGCCGGAACAGGAACCGGAGAGAACGGCGCCGGAGGAGACGGAACCGGAGGAGTTGACGGGGACGGAAGTGGTGGAACCGGTAACGGAGCTGGAACAGGAACCGGAGGAACCGGAACCGGAGGAAACGGAGCCGGAGGAAACGGAACCGGAGGAAACGGAACCGGAGGGAACGGGGCCGGAGGAGACGGAACCGGAGGCGGTGGAACCGGAACCGGAGAAAACGGGAACGGAGGAAACGGAACCGGAGGAAACGGAGCCGGAGGCAATGGAACCGGAGGGAACGGAGCCGGAGGAAACGGAACCGGAGGAAACGGAGCCGGAGGAAACGGAGCCGGAGGAAACGGAACCGGAGGAAACGGAACCGGAGGAAACGGGACCGGAGGAAACGGAGCCGGAGGAAACGGAACCGGAGGGAACGGAGCAGGAGGAAACGGAGCCGGAGGCAAAGGAACCGGAGGGAACGGA
>JAFRXH010000016.1 GCA_017437785.1 Lachnospiraceae bacterium | reverse complement strand
CTCTTTATCAAAGGTTGTAGCTCCCACCGCACCTGTATCCGCATATGGTGTGACAAGTGCGGCAGTCTGTATCTTTAAGGTGCCATCCATAAAGATTTTTAATGTATGAACCTTTAAGTGCTCCGTATCAAACTCACGGCGGAAACGCTTTGTCTCTTCCACTGCCTCCTTCATCCTCTCGGGTCTTGTGAGCGCATAGCATCCGTCCACATAGACCGGGAGCCTTCCTTTTTTATCGAGGTCTCTTAAGTACGCATAGACACGCTCGTGAAGCTCGTTGTGCTCCGGATATCCGGCATCAAAGACACTGCTCACTCCAAATCTTACAGAGTCTTTTATCCAACGGGTGACAGCCGCTTCTATCTGCTCATCCGTAAGGCTCTTCAGATGATCAAAAAGGAACCGCCAGGCTGCGGCTTCATAAGCATTTCCGGTAACATGACCGTCTTTTCGCACATAATAGCTGAGTCCCGGAACTATATCCGGAGTTTCATCCGTTATGTGATGCTTCTCTAAGATTTTGGAGTTCACCCAGACGCTGTGCGCCTCCGATTCCAGTATGAGCAGCTCACTGTCGGGGCATATTGCATCGAGCTCTTCCTTTTCAATAGTCTCACCGTTTAAAAGATCGCGTTCCAATTCGAATCTGTATCGGTCAAGTCCGGGATTCTTTTTTACATATTCAGCCATGAAATCCATGGCTTCCTTCTTGTTTGTACACTCAACATATTCACCGAAATTCGTGTACTCGAATCCGACACCCAGACTTACATGTACGTGACTGTCTATGATACCCGGAATGATAAGCTTTCCGTTAAGATCCGATACCTCTCCCTCATAGTCCGATAGACCGGCTTCATCTCCCACATAGATGAATTTACCGTCTTTCACTGCAAGAGCTGTTGCCTGCGGCATATCTTTATTTGATGTGAAAATTTTTGCGTTTTTTATGATCTTATCTGCCTTCATATTCGTTATCCCTTCACTTAAAGTGTTATCAGTGTTATGAGTTTCTATAGTATTTTACTAAGAAAAACGTAAGCGCACAATAATCCGGCGGTTGGCGCACCCGCAAAACTGATTATCAGGTACAAGGGCTTTTCGCCCATAAATATACCCCGACCTTATAGGTGGGCCGGAGCACATTGACAATCCACATATGACCAGGATCAGGTATCACATTGCATCGAAGAAGGCTTTGTTGTACTCGTATTGCATCCTGTCCAGTTCTTTACGGCATTCAGGATCCCATGGACAGAGTTTTTCGAGTTCTTCATCTGAGGTCTGCATCGTAGGCGTTTTTAGGAGCAGATACTTGAGATAGAAGTATATATCTACTTCGTTCGCTTTGGCTGTCTCTACTATCGAGTATACGAGTGCACTCGCATTCGCACCATCGGGAGTATCGGCAAACATCCAGTTCTTCCGCCCGGTTACAAATGCTTTGCAGCTTCTTTCGCTTGTATTGTTGTTGAAACTGCAGCCGCCATCCTTCAGGTATGCGGTAAGATAATCCTTCCGGTTGCGTATGTATACGACTGCTTTGTCAAGCCTTGTTCCTCTTACGGGGTTCTGTGCGTCAAGCCATGCGAAGAATCCGTTGAGTACAGGCACTTCTTTTTCGAGGCGGTATTCCTTTACTTCATCAAAAGTAACGCCATTTTTAGCATGGATACGTTTCTCCATGTCAAAAAGCTTGTCAACATAGGCCAACCCCGTGACGGCAGGCTGGTTATGGTCGTATTCCTTCCCTTT
>JAFRXH010000003.1 GCA_017437785.1 Lachnospiraceae bacterium | reverse complement strand
CTGGGTGAGCCCGATGAGAGCGGACGCCGCCGTCCCGTGGAAGTAGCAGGCAGCGAGTTCGTTATAGATGTAGACACCGTTATCATGAGCCTTGGTACTTCACCCAATCCTCTTATCACATCTACCACTAAAGGCCTGGAAGCTACAAAGCACGGCTGCATCGTGGCTGAGGAAGAGAGCGGAAAGACCACAAAGACAGGCGTATACGCCGGCGGTGATGCCGTAACAGGCGCAGCTACCGTTATCCTTGCAATGGGTGCAGGAAAGGGCGCAGCTAAGGCCATCGACGAGTACTTATCCAAATAAAAGCCTTCCAAAGGAAAAGGATTAACCATGTACAAACAGGGATTCGATAATGAAAAATACCTTCAGCTGCAGTCGGAGCACATACGCGAGCGTATAAAGAGCTTCGGCGGCAAGCTGTACCTTGAATTCGGCGGCAAGCTGTTTGATGATTTCCATGCAAGCCGTGTGCTGCCGGGCTTTCAGCCCGATTCCAAGATAAGGATGCTTAGCACCATGAAAGATGATGCTGAGATCGTCATCGCCATCAACGCTTCCGATATAGAGAAGAACAAAGTGCGCGGCGATCTGGGCATCACATACGATATGGATGTGCTGCGCCTTATCGATGCTTTCCGTGATTACGGCCTCTTCGTGGGATCGGTGGTACTGACACAGTTCACCGATCAGCCTGCGGCAGTGGCTTATCAGAAAAAGCTCGAGAATCTGGGCATCAAGGTATATCGTCATTATCCCATACCGGGATATCCCGCAAACGTGCAGTATATAGTAAGCGATGAGGGTTATGGCCGTAATGATTATATAGAGACCAGCCGTTCACTGGTGGTAGTGACCGCACCCGGACCGGGCAGCGGCAAGATGGCCACCTGTTTATCGCAGCTTTATCATGAATTTAAGAGGGGAGTGCAGGCAGGGTATGCGAAGTACGAGACCTTCCCTATATGGAACATACCGCTTAAGCATCCCGTAAATCTGGCATACGAGGCTGCCACTGCAGACCTTAACGATGTTAATATGATCGACCCCTTCCATCTGGAAGCATACGGCGAGCAGACCGTGAATTACAACCGCGATGTGGAGATATTCCCGGTGCTCAATGCCATCTTCGAAAAGATAATGGGTTCGTCGCCCTACAAATCACCCACCGATATGGGTGTGAACATGGCCGGCAATGCCATTACCGACGATGAGGCAGTGCGTGCGGCATCAAAGCAGGAGATAATCCGCAGATATTACGATGCGCTGTGCCGCCGCAGACAGGGCAATACCCACGATGAAGAAGTTATGAAGCTGGAGCTTCTCATGAAGCAGGCAGGTGTCAGCACCGAAGACAGGCCTGTAGTGGGAGCGGCTTTATTAAAAGCCGAGATGACGGGAGCACCCGCAGCAGCCATGGAGCTGCCTGACGGCCAGATCGTTACCGGCCGTACCACGGATCTTCTGGGCGCATCCGCAGCTCTGCTTTTGAATGCACTCAAAGCATTAGCCGGGATCCCCGATGAAGTGAAGCTGATATCACCCGAGGTCATCGACCCCATACAGAATCTTAAGGTAGGCAGTCTGGGCAGTCACAATCCCCGTCTGCATACGGATGAAGTGCTGATCGCTCTTTCGGTATGTGCCGCGAGCGATGAAAAGGCGGCTAAGGCCATGGAGCAGCTCCCTAAGCTTAAGGGGCTTGAGGTGCATACTTCCGTGATCCTGTCCCGCGTGGATACCAGCACTTTCAGAAAGCTGGGAGTGAACCTTACCAGCGAGCCTAATTATCAGACAAAGAAGCTTTACCACAGGTAGGCGTAATGTATTTTAACTCCTACATTTTCATATTTTTACTTGTGCCCTTTGCTTTAGTGGGCTATCATACACTGAATCATTTCAAGAAATACCGCCCGGCGCTTGCCTGGGTGGTATTTGCATCTCTGGTCTTTTATTCCTGGGGCAATATTTTCTTATTCTGCCTGATAGCGGCCAGTGTGGCCGGCAATCATATCTGCAGCCTGCTCATTAAGAAAACAGGGAAAAAGAAGCTGTTTGGTATCACAGGCATCGTCTTTGACCTGGGTCTTCTTTTTTATTTTAAGTATTACGACTTTTTTGTGAGCAATGTGAATGCGCTGTTTAGTACGGACTGGGCGCTTAAACATATAGCGCTGCCCATGGGTATCAGCTTCTACACCTTCCAGCAGATATCCTACATAGCGGACCGTATGACGGATAAGGCCGGGCATTACGATCTGCTGGATTACATGGGCTTTGTAACTTTCTTTCCCCAGCTGGTGGCCGGCCCGATCGTCAAGCACAGCGATCTGGTGCCGCAGTTTAAGGATGAGAAAAAGAAGCACTTTGACTATGTCTCTTTCAGTAAGGGCCTGATGCTCTTTGTTCTGGGACTCTCAAAGAAAGTGCTGATAGCCGATACGCTGTCACGCTATGCCGATCACGGTTTTGATAACGTGGCATGGCTGGATACGCCGGCTGCTGCAGCGGTGATGCTGTGCTACACTTTCCAGCTGTACTACGATTTCTCCGGTTATTGCGATATGGCCATAGGTCTGGGCCGGATGTTCAACGTGGATCTGCCGCTTAACTTTAATCTGCCCTACAAGTCAAAGAGCATAAGGGAATTCTGGCGCCGCTGGCATATCACCTTAAGCGGTTTCTTCCGTGAATATGTGTATTTTCCGCTGGGCGGCAGCAGGAAGGGCAGGTTCAGAAAGGAACTGAACACCTTTATCATATTTATGCTGAGCGGACTCTGGCACGGCGCTGCGTGGAACTTCGTGATCTGGGGCTGTTTTCACGGCCTGATGCTGGTGCTTGAGGATATCTTTGCAAAGCCTCTGGAACGCCTTGAGAAAAGCCGCATCGGCAGCGGGATAAAGTGGCTGTGTACTTTTATACTGATAAATCTCTCCTGGGTGCTCTTCAGGGTCAATTCTTTAAGCGACCTGCCGCTTTTCTTTAAGAAGCTCTTTGGTCTTACTTCGGAAGGAAAGCTTTTGGAACTGGCCTTTAAGGCGGACAGCGCCCTTTTATACATACCCGATGTGCTGGCAAAGAAGCTGGGCGGAGAGGGCATGCATAATGCCCTGTATCTTGGCTTTATGGCATTGGGCCTTTTGATCGCGGCCCTTTCCGGGCTTGGAAAGAGCGCCTATGAAAGGGCGGATTCCCTCAGATACAGGAAGCGTACCGTGATAGCATTGTCGCTTTTATTCTTCTTCAGCGTCATATCGCTGTCGAAGGTGATAGTATTCTTATATTCGAATTTTTAAAGGACATGAGCGAAAAAGAATGTAAAAAGTTCATAAAGGGATTTGGTATCCTGACGGCGCTGCTTTTGTTTGCGGCAGCTGTGCTGGTCATTGTTTTTGACCCGTATTTCCATTACCATGCGCCTATATCTCCCCTTAAAGCCATTTACACCAAAAAGGAATACCAGTTAAACGGCGCTGTGGAGCATCTGGATCACGACGCCCTGATGCTGGGTTCATCCGTTACGATGAACATAAACAGCAGCGATTTTGACCGGGCCTTTGGCTGCAGTACCTTAAAGGCTGTGGTATCCGGCGCCAAATGTTCCACGTTGTGTTATTACCTTGACAAGGCGTACCGATACAACGACATAAAATACGTCTTCTGGGGCCTGGATCCCGACCAGATCTGTTACGAGCCGGATGAAGTGCCCGACCAGGAACAGGTATATTATATGAGGGACAAAAATCCCCTTAACGATGTGAACTACTTATGGAGCATGGACGTGATCTTTAAGGAGATCCCCAATATGATAGCCATGTCCGCACATTCGGATTACGATCAGGGCCTGGCATACGAATTTGCTTCGCAGTCTGTGTTCGGTGCGCAGCAGGCGCTGGCCACCCATCAGCCTGAGGGTGATATCCACAGGATGAACAGTATCGACGGGGAGGACTTCGTAAGAAGGATCAATGCCAACATGGATATGGTGGAAGCGCTGGTAGCGGCGCATCCTGAAACAGAGTACAGGTTCTTTTTCACTGTGGCGGGCATCCTGTGGTGGGATATACATTACCGCAGCGGGAATATGGAGCGTTACTTCGCAGCCTGGAAGAATGCGGTGGAGCGCCTGGATCGATACGATAACGTGACATTCTACAGCGGCGTGTTCAATTCGGCCGGCGCTGTCTGTGATCTTTCGCACTATTGCGATTACTGCCATGCCGATGCGCAGATCAATGCGCTGCAGGCGGCATCCGTCATCAATGGGGACCGCATCATCACCGCAGACACCGTAGATGACGAGATCGACATTCTCCGCAGCATCATCCTTGACTTCGAGGACAGGCTCACCACCGAGGGCAACTGGGACTTCCTATACTCCGACGGCTGGTACTAGAACCCGTATCCCGCCCGCACACCGCAGGCTGAATTGCTGTGCCCCGCCACCCGGTGGCAGGGTTGCAGAGCATGTACCTGCATCCGGCAGCATACATGTGGTCCGGGTGCGGATTCCGTCGCTAAGAGGCTCCATGAACCTGCCGGGGTGTAACTAAACCGTCCGAAACCGGTCGATATTCGGCATCCCTGCCTCATATCTCCCTTGCTCAGCCATCCGGGCTTCGCATTTCTGGTGAATGGAGCAGCTTCAGGATCCTCTAAGCTCCTCCATATGCACCCGCCCTCACATGTATTCTGCCGGCTGCAGACAGAGGATCGACAGGGCCTGCCACCGGTGGCATATTTACCCGTATTACGTCTGTGGTGACGGGCGTATGAGCACGGGTGCATATGTAGGAGCTTAGCGGCTCTGGAAACTTCTAAGCCACGACGGGATGAACGGCATGGATGCCGTTCAAGGGGATCATGAGCCAGGGATGGCGAATGTTCCCCGTGCCCGGACCGTTATCGATATGTGGGGAAGTTTCTTAGAGCTGCTTAGCGACGGAATCCGCACCCTTCTCATATGTCCGTTACCACAGAGGCATGATACAGGCTTGCCACCGGTGGCAGACCTTAAGATATATGCCGGCAGGGGATGGAGGTGCCCG
This sequence comes from Lachnospiraceae bacterium, assembly GCA_017437785.1. GTDB lineage: Bacteria > Bacillota > Clostridia > Lachnospirales > Lachnospiraceae > NK4A136. The sequence continues at coordinate 112,342 of JAFRXH010000003.1, read as the reverse complement.
CGGCCGGAAAACGGTGTAGATTTTGTGAATAAGACAATAATTCTTTGATATATATGTGTAAATGTGATAAAATCTAGTCTGTGTCTTAAGATCCTTCGGGCTTCGCCCTCCGGATGACGGAGAAGATGGTGCCCTCAGGATGACAAAATGTAATGGCATCCTGAATGTGTTGTACCGGGATCTTAAATAAGGAGAAAATATGCAGGAATATAATAATGGCCCTCAGGGCGAAGGCCCCGATAATTACGGGGGTGGCGGTAATAACGGAAACAACAACGGAAGTAACGGCAGCAACGGCAGTAAAGGCCCCAATATAATGGCCTTTATAATCGTAACGCTTATAGCGCTGCTTATCATCAGCTACATCGTGGGACGCGGATCGGCTACTGCAGAGGAGATCACCTATAATGAATTCCTAAGCATGGTATCGGCCAATAAGATCCAGATGGTGGTGATCGACGGCGATCATATCAATCTTGAGATCAAGGGTGCGCAGGAGGGTATGCCCGGACGTACCTACTATACCGGTCTTGCGGAAGATGTGACCACGGTGACCAGCCGTATGCTCGATGCGGGCATCGAGGTAAAGAGCACCATCGAGGACGGACGCAGCATGATCTTAAGCTTCATCCTCACATATGTGGTGCCCATAGCGCTTTTGTGGATATTCATGGGCTTCCTTTTCAGGCGCATGGATAAGAGCGGAGGCGGTATATTCGGCGTAGGAAAGAGTAACGCCAAGATGTACGGCGGCAAGGAGACAGGGATCACCTTTAAAGATGTGGCCGGTGAAGACGAGGCGAAGGAATCCTTAGTCGAGATAGTTGACTTCCTTCATAATCCTTTAAAGTATTCAAAGATAGGTGCAAAGATCCCCAAGGGTGCTCTTCTGGTGGGCCCTCCCGGAACAGGTAAGACACTGCTGGCAAAGGCGGTAGCCGGTGAAGCCGGTGTGCCTTTCTTCTCACTGGCGGGATCGGATTTCGTAGAGATGTATGTCGGCGTGGGTGCCAGCCGTGTAAGGGATCTGTTCAAGGAAGCGGAAAAGAGCGCGCCCTGTATCATATTCATAGACGAGATCGATGCTATAGGCCGCAGCAGGGAATCGCGTTACGGCGGCGGCAATGACGAGCGTGAGCAGACACTTAACCAGCTGCTTTCCGAGATGGACGGTTTTGATGCCAAGAAGGGTATCATACTCCTGGCAGCTACCAACAGACCGGAGATCCTTGATAAGGCGCTGCTGCGTCCCGGACGTTTCGACAGACGTGTCATCGTGGAAGAGCCCGATCTTAAGGGACGTGTAGAGATCCTCAAGGTACATTCAAAGGATGTGCTTATGGATCAGACCGTTAACCTGGATGAGATAGGTCTGGCAACGGTAGGCGCCGTAGGTGCCGACCTGGCCAATATGATAAACGAAGCTGCCATCCTGGCTGTTAAGAGGGGCCGCGAATATGTGAGCCAGAAAGACCTTCTGGATGCAGTGGAACTGGTGAGTGTTGGTAAGGAAAAGAAGGACCGTGTACTTTCAAAGCAGGAACGCAGGATAGTCAGTTATCACGAGACCGGCCACGCCCTTATCTCCGCGCTGATGAAGAATGCGGAACCCGTACAGAAGATAACGATCATCCCCCGTACCATGGGAACCCTGGGTTACGTGTTAAGCTATCCCGAGGAAGAGAAGTTCATGCAGACCGAGAAAGAGCTGCGTTCCGAGCTGGTAAGCCTCTTAGGCGGTCGTGCCGCAGAGGATATCGTATTTGATACCGTTACCACCGGTGCGGCAAATGATATAGAGAAGGCTACACGTATAGCACGTGCCATGGTCACACGTTTCGGTATGAGCAGCGCCTTCGGTATGATGGGACTGGAGACCGTTCAGGACGAATACTTAAACCGCAGCACCGTATCGAACTGTGCCGATGAGACTGCAGCGCAGGTCGATGAGGAAGTAAAGACCCTCATCCGCAACAGCTACGAAGAAGCAAAGAGGATGCTGAGCGAGAACCGCGAGATCCTTAACAAGATAGCTGATTATCTGTGCGAGAAGGAGACCATCTCCGGTCATGAGTTCATGGAGATCTACTGCCGTGAGAAGGGACTGCCCATGCCTTCGAAGGAAGAGGGCAGCGACCGTGCCGGCGTGATCTTAAATAATGAATCCGAGGAGCCTAAGTTCACCGAGGATGGCAAGGAGATAATATCCGTGACCCGCGGACGCGAGAAGCCGGAAAAGAAGGTATCTCCCGAGGTGGCGCAGGCGATGGGCGTATCTGCTCCTGCACAAACTGCCGCGGAGACAGCACCCCAAGCCGGAGGCAGCGCGGCAGTAAGCATAACCGATGCAGGCAATGAGGCAGCGGAAAGTGATCCTTATCACAGCGAAGCAGACCTTGGACCCTCTGCTCCCGCATCCGACGCCATGACGGAGGCTAAAAAGTCTGAAGACGCAGCTGCGGATAAGACTGAGAGCACATCATCCGCCTTTGCCGAGGAGTTTAAAAAGCGTGCATACAGACAGCCCGGCGATAATGATGACAACGGCAGTGTTTAAGCTATGTCGGAAGAAAAGACTTTCAACGTAAGTGAGGAGCTCAAAAAGCTCCCCACCCGCCCGGGAGTATACCTGATGCGGGATAAAAACGATACGATAATCTATGTGGGTAAGGCCGTTAACCTGTACAACCGGGTGCGGTCTTATTTTCGTGCAAATATCGGGCGCGGACCCAAGATAGACCGCATGGTGAGCCTGATAGACCGCTTTGAATACATCGTGACCGACAGTGAGCTGGAAGCCCTGGTACTGGAAAACGACCTGATAAAGGAACACCGTCCCAGGTACAACACGATGCTGCGTGACGATAAGACCTATCCGTATATAAAGGTCACCGTGAACGAGGCTTATCCGCGCATATTCCTGACAAGGCTCATGAAGAAGGATAAGGCCCGGTATTTCGGACCTTTTACCAGCGCCTACTCCGTAAGGGAGACCATAGACCTGATCAACAAGCTGTACGGTTTAAGGGACTGCAATCGTTCGCTTCCAAAGGAAATAGGCCGTGAGCGGCCCTGTCTCAACTATCATATAGGCCAGTGCTGCGGCCCCTGCATAGAGGGCAAGGTGAGCAGGGAGGCGTATAAGGAGCGGCTGGATAAGGCCATGGCTTTTCTGGGCGGAGACTATGCCCCTGTCATAAAGGAGCTTAAGATGCGCATGCAGGAAGCTTCCGAAAAGCTCGAGTTTGAGGAGGCCGCCCGTTACCGCGATCTGCTGGAGCATGTGCAGAGCATAGCGCAGAAGCAGAAGATCGAGGATATGAACCAGGAAGATAAGGATATAGTGGCACTTGCCCGTGATGAGGAAGATGCGGTGGTCCAGGTATTCTTTGTCCGTGCCGGCCGTATGGTAGGGCGCGAGCACTTCTATATGAAGCACAGTGAGAGTGAGAGCAGCGAAAGCATTCTGACCAGCTTTGTAAAGCAGTTTTATGCGGGCACGCCTTTTATCCCCAGGCAGATAATGATGCAGGAAGAAAGCTCCGAAAAGGAGCTGATAGAGCAGTGGCTCAGTGCAAAGCGCGGCAGCAGGGTATATCTGCTGGCACCGCAGAAGGGCCAGAAGGAGAAACTGGTAGAGCTGGCAGCCTCCAACGCCGCGATCGCCCTTACCCAGGATAAGGAGAAGATCAAGAAAGAGGAAGGCCGGACCATAGGCGCTGTCAGGGAGCTGGAGGCCATACTGGGAATGAAGGGCTTAAACCGCATGGAATCCTACGATATATCAAACACTTCCGGTTTTGAGAACGTGGGCTCTATGGTGGTATATGACAAAGGCAAGCCCAAGCGCAGCGATTACAGGAAGTTCAGGATAAAGACCGTGAGCGGTCCCGACGATTATGCCAGCATGAGGGAGGTATTGAGCCGCCGCTTTATCCACGGCTTGAAAGAGAAAGAAGACGGGGCCGAAAACGGCCATTTTGATGTATTTCCGGATATCATCCTGATGGACGGCGGAAGGGGGCAGGTGAACATCGCACTTGAGGTGCTTGGCGAACTGGGGCTTGATATCCCTGTCTGTGGTATGGTAAAGGACGATCATCACCGCACCAGAGGCCTGTATTTCAATAATGTGGAGCTGCCGATCGATACCGGCAGCGAAGCCTTCAAGCTGCTGACCCGCATCCAGGATGAGGTGCACCGCTTTGCGATCGAATATCACCGCTCGCTGCGCACCAAAGAGCAGACCCATTCCGTGCTGGATGATATACCCGGCGTGGGTCCGGCCCGCCGTAAAGCCCTGATGAAGGCGTTCTCCTCCCTCGATGAGATCAAGAACGCGAGCGTGGAGGACCTTATAAATAAGGCAGGCCTTCCCAGAAACTCAGCCGAGGATATATATAAATTCTTTCATGATTGATCAGGCCCCGGCTTACAGGTACTTTATCAAGGCGTAACAGCAGCCGGGTGCGGATCACGGACCGCCTATGGAGGAGCTTAGAGGCTCCTGAAGCTGCTGCATACACCAGAAATGCGAAGCCCGGATGGCTGAGCAAGGGCGATATGAGGCAGGGATGCCGAATATCGACCGGTTTCGGACGGTTTAGTAGCACTTGGGCAGGTTCATGGAGCCTCTTAGCGACGGAATCGGTCGTGTCCGTGACCGTACACGGCTGCGATACGCCGTGGTGAAAGTCCCGGGGAGCCGGGGCCTTAATGAAGATCCCCCCGGGGAGAGGCGGCAATACTATAAACAGACGCGTCCGGTGCCGGGACCCCCATAGTGTTGTGGTTGTAAATAATCCGAAATAGAAGTATAATATACCCCAAATGTGTTCAAAGGAGGACTACCCATGGCAAGTATCAGTCTGCAGCGTCTTATAGATAAGCAGAAGCTCACGAACCTTACGGATGAGATAGACATCAAGGATATCCGCATAACACAGCCGGATATCAACCGCCCGGCGATCCAGCTGACCGGATACCTTGAGCATTATGATGCTACCCGTCTGCAGATAGTGGGATTTGTTGAATATTCATATATGGAACAGATGAAGGAAGAGGATAAGAGGGAGCGTTACGAAATGGTGCTTTCCAAGTCCACTCCCGCCTTCGTATTCTGCAGGGATCTGCAGCCCGATCCGCTGTTTAAGCAGATCGCTATCGAGCATGGTGTTCCGCTGTTATCGACTTCAAAGGGCACCTCGGTGTTCATGGCAGAGGTCATCAGATGGCTTAATGCCAAGCTGGCTCCCTGCATGACAGTGCACGGCGTGCTGGTGGATATATTCGGTGAAGGCGTACTGATCACCGGTGAGAGCGGTATAGGTAAGAGCGAATGTGCTCTGGAACTTATCAAGCGCGGACATCGTCTGGTAACCGATGATGTGGTGGAGATCCGTAAGGTGTCCGAGGAAACACTGATAGGTACCGCACCTGCAGTAACAAAGCATTTCATAGAGATACGAGGTATCGGTATAGTTGATGTTAAGATGCTCTTTGGTGTACAGAGCGTAAAGGAAGACCAGGAGATCAACCTGGTGATACGTCTTTCCGAGTGGTCGAAGGATCAGGATTACGACCGCGTGGGCATGGAAGAGGAATATACCGAATACCTGGGCAATAAGGTGGTATGCCATAACATACCCATCCGTCCCGGACGTAATACGGCGCTCATCTGCGAGTCTGCAGCCGTTAACTACCGTCTTAAGAAGATGGGCTATAATGCGCCTCAGGAGCTGTACAAGCGTATGCAGGCCGCTCTTGAGAACAGGGATAAATTACAGTAAAAGATCCAAAGCACGGGTCATCCTGAGCAAAGCGGCGGATCTTAATAACAGGAGGAATTACATAAATGTCAAAAGTGATCTTCGGAGTAGACCTTGGCGGTACTACCGTAAAGATGGGCTATTTTGATACGGAGGGAAACGTAAAGGATAAGTGGGAGATACCCACCCGTAAGGAGAATAACGGCAGCAATATCCTGCCCGATATCGCAGCATCCATAAAGGCAAAGATGAACGAGATGGGCATGGAGAAGAATGATGTTATCGGTGTGGGCATAGGTGTTCCCGGACCCGTTGATGCAAACGGCGTGATCTATAAGGCAGCCAATCTGGGCTGGGGAGTGTTCTCCGTAAAAGAGGAACTCGCCGTTCTTCTGGGCGGGATACCCGTAGAGGCCGGTAATGATGCGAATGTTGCAGCCCTTGGCGAGATGTGGCAGGGCGGCGGCAAAGGTTATAAGAATCTGGTGGCCGTAACACTGGGAACCGGTGTGGGCGGCGGTATCATCGTTGAGGGGAAAGTCTTAACGGGTGCTACCGGAGCCGGCGGTGAGATCGGCCATATCCATATAGTAGATGATGAGTGCGATACATGCGGCTGCGGCAATCACGGCTGCCTTGAGCAGTACGCTTCCGCTACCGGCATATCACGTCTGGCTAAGAGGAGACTGGCCGAGGATGACAAGCCCTCTTCTTTAAGAAACGGCGATCTGTCCGCAAAGGCAGTATTTGATGCGGTAAAAGCAGGAGATGAAGTGGCAAAGGAGATCGCAGTGCGTTTCGGACAATACCTTGGAAAAGGCCTGGCAGCCGTAGCCTGCGTGGTCAATCCCGAGATATTCGTTATAGGCGGCGGTGTGTCCAAGGCCGGAGATGTGCTTTTTGATTATATCGTAGATGAGTATAAGAAGTATGTATTCCGCGGCAGCAGGGATGCAAAGTTCGCTCTGGCAAAGCTTGGAAATGATGCCGGTATCTACGGTGCAGCAAGATTATTGCTGGATTGAAATTTTTTGAAATAAAAATGGATTCGGCAGCATTATTATCAGAGAAACTGACAGCTATAGCGGGTGAGGGCAATGTACTTGAGCATGAGAGCATGAGCAGGCATTGCTCGTTCCGTGCAGGCGGAGAGGCTCGTTTTTTCGTGACTGTGCAGGATGAAGAGGCTCTTTTTGGCCTGATGAAGCTGATAGAGGAAGAGGCTCTTGAGTGGTTCCTTCTGGGAAACGGCAGCAATCTTTTGGTCAGCGACAGAGGCTATGACGGTATTATCTTAAAGCTCGGAAAGGGCTTTGAGTATATAGACGCAGAGGCAGATACCATCACGGCAGGTCCCGCGGCTCTCTTAAGCCGTATTGCGGCTGTAGCGGCAGAGCATTCCCTTGGCGGGATGGAATTTGCATCGGGCATACCCGGCAGCCTGGGCGGTGCGCTCACAATGAACGCCGGAGCATACGGCGGCGAGATGAAGGATATAGTGAGCGATGTGCGTATCTATTTCTGTGGCGAAGGCGTATGCAGCGTTGACAATGCCGGGATGGAGTTCGGATACAGATACAGCCTGCTTAAAAAGAAGCGGGGGATAGTCCTTGGCAGCAGCTTAAAGCTTGCGCACGGTGATAAGCAAGAGATACTTGATAAAGCTTCGGAGCTTAACCGCCAGCGCAGGGAGAAACAGCCGCTTGAATATCCCAGTGCCGGATCAACCTTCAAACGTCCGCAGGGACATTTTGCCGGCAAGCTGATATCGGATGCCGGATGTAAGGGAATGAGCATCGGCGGAGCCTGTGTTTCCGAAAAACACGCAGGTTTCGTGATAAATAAAGGAAATGCAACAGCGACTGACATTTACAGTCTTATGTGCAAAGTACAGAAGAAAGTCAGGCAGGACTTTGATGTTTTGCTTGAACCGGAGGTAATACTTCTGGGGGCTTTTGATGAAGACAAGTGATTTACGCAGACCAAAAAGAAAGAGAGAGCTGTATTTCGATGTACTTTGGGTTATAGCGATCATCTTTCTTATATTTTCGTACTCGGACGGGGTCAATGCATATATAGACCTGCAGATCGGCACCCTTCCGTATTACATCAGCCTCTTTGTGGCTATGTTTGTGCGTTTCCCTCTGTGGCTGTGCCTTATGATAAGCGGAGCCATACTGCTGGATATGCACGAGGCTATCAAGACCGTATGGCGCAAGCGTATCCTGCGCATGATCATCATACTGGTCGTTTTTTCATTTCTGTATTACCTGGCGGACGTAAAGGCCGGCAGGGATCAGTTCGACCTTACGCGTTTTATCCCGGATCTTTATAACAGGGAGCGTATCACGCAGTTCTGGTATCTGTATGCTACGCTGGGCTTTCTGATCTGCCTTCCCTTTATGCGTCCTATGGTCAAGAATATGCGTGATGAGGATTTCATATATCTGATCATGGCGGTATTTGTACTTTCGTCGGTTCTGCCGCTTTTAGACAGATATATACTTATGGACAGATACAGTCTGAATATGAATATGAAGCTCGAGTGGATATCGGAAGTCATATTTATCTATCCCGTGATGGGATACTTCTTCCATCACCGAATGAGTGTTGATCAGTGTAAAAAGCTGGCGTTCATACTGGTTCCCCTTGATCTGGTATGGATGATATATAATACATACATCCTGTCGAACAGAGGCGTGTCCATGGGCGATTATGTTATGTATCCCGAGTACCACAGTGAGGTTACCATGCTGCATTGCGTGACGCTGTTTGTTGTATGTAAGGCGCTGTTCAGGCGCAGGGAACACAGGGCATGGGAGCGTGTTCTGGGATCCCTTGGCGGATGTTCGCTTGGCATTTTCCTCCTGCACGGATTTTTCCTGGATGGCAGGATAGAGGCGATAGAAAATATCAGACTCGCTGTATGCGGTGAACCTGTAGGGCTTGCCAGGATCGGAGCCGCCTTTTTGTGGAGCGTGATAGTGTACCTGGTATGCTATCTGCCGGTATGGCTGCTGCGGCGTATACCGGGATTTCGGGATCTGACGCTTTAGCCGTTTGTCACGGCTGTGCTGCTTATTTGTGCCCCTCCTGATGAGGGGCGTTATTTTACGGAGGGATATATATGCGTTTTGTCATAGTAACGGGTATGAGCGGGGCCGGCAAGCAGACGGCCATGAAGATGCTTGAGGACATGGGGTTCTACTGTGTTGATAACATGCCCGTTCCCCTTATAGATAAGTTCATAGAACTGTTTTCCGGCCCCGGCAGCGAGGTCTCGAAGGTGGCGCTGGGTCTTGATGTACGTGCCGACCAGGATTTTGACGAGGCCGAGCGTACACTGCTTTCCCTGCGCAGAAAGGATTATCCCTTTGAGATAATCTTTATGGATGCCGACGACAAAGTGCTGATCAAGCGTTATAAAGAGAGCCGCCGCGTGCATCCCGTAGCCGGCAGCGGCAGCCTCGAAGAAGGCATACAGCGTGAGCGTGAGATCTTAAAGAATGTAAAAAACACCGCAGATTATATCTTTGATACATCAAATCTCCTGACCAGGGTGCTTAAGGAAGAGCTGGATAAGATCTTTCTACAGGATGGGGAATACGCCAATCTGATAATCAGGGTGCTGTCTTTCGGATTCAAGTATGGCATACCTGCCGATGCGGATCTGGTATTTGATGTGCGTTTTCTGCCCAATCCGTTCTATATAGACGAGCTTAAGCTTATGACGGGCAATGATGCGCCTGTGCATGATTATGTTATGAGCTTTCCCGAGGCAGGGGAGTTTCTGGAGAAGGTGAGTGATCTTTTGCATTTCCTGATACCCAATTATGTCAAGGAGGGCAAACACCAGCTGGTGATCGCCATCGGCTGTACCGGCGGCAGGCACAGGAGCGTGACTCTGGCCGGGGAGATCTACGAGCGCCTTAAAAAGCAGGGTAAATACGGTATCACCATCACCCATCGTGACGAAAAGCTTTAAGGCGGTGATCTGATGTCTTTTTCATCTAAAGTAAAGGAAGAACTGGCTTTGGTCGTGGCCGCTTCAAGACACTGCTGCATAGCGGAGATGGCAGCGTTTATCGCGGTATCGGGCAGCGTAAAAGACGGCAGGCTTTTGTTCGGCGGGGATTCGGATTCCTTCAAAAAAAAGCTCTTTACATTACTCAAAAAAACATATAACATAGAACAGTATGACGAAAGCAGCGGGCTTGGCGGCGAGGAGGCAGCCGAAGTCCTTGAGTCCGTCCGTTACAGCGATATGGATAAGGGCGTGATATCGGAACTGCTTTTGAAAATGAGCTGCTGCAGGCGCGCATATCTGCGGGGATTCTTTATTGCAGGCGGTTCGATGAGTGATCCCGCAAAAGGCTATCATCTGGAGATGGTCTGCTCAGGACAGGGGCAGGCAGAGCAGATGATCACGCTGCTTGAGGGCTTTGATATAAAGGCCGGAAGCATGCAGCGCAAGGGTCACTTCGTGGTCTACCTTAAGGAAAGCGAGGCAATAGCGGAGTTTTTAAGCATTACGGGGGCACATCTGTGCATGATGGATCTTGAGAACCTGCGCATAGAAAAGGGCCTTCGCAGCGATGTAAACCGCAGGGTCAACTGCGATACCGCTAATATCAATAAGAGTCTTGCGGCATCGGCCAGACAGGTAGAGGATATCAGATACATAAAGGAAACGATGGGCCTGGGAAGGCTGCCGGATAAGCTTAAGGAAGCTGCACAGTTAAGGCTGGAGTATCCGGAGCTTAACTTAAAGGAACTGGGAGAGATGCTCGATCCCCCTGTCGGGAAATCCGGCATCAACCACCGTCTCAGAAAACTGCAGGAGCTGGCAGAAGAACTACGCAAAACCGGCGCATAAGTGGAGAGGGACTCACTTGCCTTCTCCTTGAGGGCGCATGGCGTCAGGGTTGCTGCCCGTCCGGGGGACGGGCGTTTAGCAACGACCGAAGTGGAACGGAGACCGCCAGTTCTGCGCCGACCGGAGCGGAGCGTAGAAAGGTGGCCCTAAGGGCCGGATGAGGTGTAGGTGTATCCCGGCCATACAGCAACATACAGTAAGGAGGAAATTATGGAAAAGAACGTAACGGTAGGCATAAAAGAGGGCATCAATGCCGATGTGGTGAGTCTTCTGGTACAGACGGCCTGCAAATACGACAGCACCGTGTACCTTAAGGAAGGCGAACGCCGCGTTAATATGAAGAGCATAATGGGCATGATGAACATGGCCGCAGAATGCGGAACGGAAGTGACCGTCATAGCCGAAGGCAGCGATGAAAAAGAGGCGGTAGCCGATATAGAGAGCGTATTAAAAGGTAACTGAGGAAGGATCTTGTCAATAAAGTAAAGGAGATACACAATGAATCCCATAGTAACCATAACAATGGAAGACGGAAGCGTAATGAAGGCGGAGCTCTATCCCGAGATAGCTCCCAATACGGTTAATAATTTCATAAGCCTTGTAAAGAATGGCTTTTATAACGGACTTATCTTTCACCGCGTGATCAATGGCTTTATGCTGCAGGGCGGCGATCCCGAAGGGACCGGTATGGGAGGCCCCGGCTACAGCATAAAGGGCGAGTTCTCCGGAAACGGATTTAAGAACGATTTAAAGCATACACCCGGCGTGCTTTCCATGGCACGCTCCATGATGCCCGATTCTGCCGGAAGCCAGTTCTTTATCATGCACAAGACTTCACCCCACTTAGACGGCCAGTATGCAGCATTTGGCAAGCTCACGGAGGGTATCGAGGTTGTTAATAAGATCGCTGAGACCAGGACGGATTATAACGACCGTCCCCTGCAGGAACAGAAGATGAAGAGCGTTACCGTGGACACTTTCGGCGTTGATTATCCGGAGCCGGAGAAGGTGTAAATTCACGAATAAACAAGATTTTGCATCGTTCATATTTTGTTCATAAATTGTTTTATTTAAGTTTATTTAAATAACATTTTCCATACATTTTTATATTATATGATTACATCATCAAAGGAAATGAATCCGGAGATACTGAATAAGACATTAACAGCAAAACTTTTTCATAATTTATGCCAGGTGGATCTGCAAAGATCTGCCTGGCATCCTCCCTTTTCAGGGGAAAAAAAGTCCAAAGACAATAAAAACAGCGATCCGGGACAGGGGATGAGCAAACTGCCCCTTTCTGCAGCCGTGCTCAAATGGATAGCGCTGGTCACGATGATCACCGACCATATCGGGGCGTCCTTTCTTAAGTATTTTTTTGCTGCAAACGGCAGATACGAGCCCTTTAGTACGGCCTATGAGGTGTTCAGGGATATCGGGCGCATTGCTTTCCCCATATATATCTTTCTTTTGATCGAGGGCTATACCCGTACGCGGAATGTAAGCAGATATCTCCTTCGTATGGGGCTTTTTGCGCTCTTAAGCGAGGTCCCCTTCGATCTGGCCTTTTACGATAAGGCGCTGTACTTAAATAAACAAAACGTGTTTTTTACTCTTTTTATAGGCCTTATCACCATACATGCGATGGACAGCATAGCTTCAGAGGGTAGCATTGAATCCGCCAGAGGCGGCGCCGCTAAGCAAAAACACCTGCCGCGGCTTTATTTTGTCTTCTGTGATATAGGCCTGATCGCGTTAGCTGCGGCAGTGGCATTCTTTTTAAAGACCGATTACGGTTATGTGGGGATCTGCGCCATCTGCGCGGTCTATCTGCTGCGCAGATACCCGATACTCGCAGGAGTGCTGTGCGTCGTGATACTGCTTAGATCGTCCCCGAGGGAGATATATGCAGCGGCGGCCATAATACCTCTTTCGCTTTATAACGGAAAAAGAGGCAGGCAGCTTAAATACTTCTTTTATCTGGCTTATCCGGTGCATCTTTTCATATTGTGGCTGATACGCTTCCCCTTAGGCATCTGATTTGATAATTTACATAATATGTGTTAGGATGTAGTGATGCAGAACGTATTGATAGTACACAATCACTACCGCATACCGGGTGGTGAGGATACAGTGGCGAAAAACGAGGCCGAGCTGCTGATAAAGCACGGTCACAGGGTGATCCGCTACGAAAGAGATAACAGTGAGGATCGTTCAAAGATCTCGCTCTTTTTAAATATGTTCTTTTCTTTCAGGACTTATCGTGATATCCGCAGACTGATACGCAACGAAAAAATAGATGTGGTGCATGTACATAACACGCTTTTTATGATAAGCCCCTCGGTTTATTATGCTGCGGTGGCAGAGGGCGTGCCGGTCGTACAGACCATGCACAACTTCCGTCTTTTGTGTCCTGCAGCTACCTTTTTCAGAAACGGCCGTGTATGCGAAGAGTGTATAAAGCATGGCAGCGGCTGTGCGCTTAACGGAAAGTGTTATCGCAACAGTCTGCTGCAGACGGCGGCGGTGCTGCTTATGAATAAGCTGCATCTTATGAGCGGTATCTATAAAAAAGTCCATTTTATCTGTCTTACAAAGTTTAATAAGGATAAACTCCTTTTGCTCAACCGTCGAAAGAAACTGATCGATCCAAGGAAGATATATATCAAACCCAATTTCACAGGCAAAGCGGATATAGATAAGGATAAAAAGACAGGGGACTATTATCTGGTATTGGGCCGGATAGAGCGGCTTAAGGGAAGTTCCCTGATAGCAAAAGCTTTTGCAAAAAATGGCAGAAGGATCATATTTGCCGGCAATGGTGAACAAAAGGATGCGCTTATGCAATATATCGGGCGCAGGGGCATTGATAACATAGAATGCGCCGGACAGCTGGGGCATGAAGAAGCCATGGAGCTTTTAGCCGGGGCCAAAGCCCTTATCGTGGCACCGCAGTGGTACGAGACCTTCGGAATGGGCGTTATAGAGGCATTTTCACTTGGGGTGCCCGTTATAGCATCGGATCTCGGAAACCCGGGCAGCCTGGTAAGCGACGGTATCAACGGTCTTAAGTTCAAAAACAGTGTAAAGGGTCTTAATGCGGCCGTTGAGCGGTTTGAGACCATGGACAGGAAGAAGCTTTCGGAGAATGCGTATAAGGAATACGAGCTTAAATATTCGCCGGAAGTCAATTACAGGGAGCTTAAGGAGATCTACGATAATCTATGAGCCTTAAGAGCTTTTACTGGAAAACCAGGACACTGATATCGGGCGACTACAGGGAAGTGGAACGTAACTGCATAGCCGCGCGTAACGAGCGTGTCATAAAGAAATATAAAGGTAAAGAGGATATCTACTGCATACTGCGCCTTTATACCGATGAGGGAGGCCTTTTCAATTTCTTTTTAAAGGCACTGGCGGGGATAAGCTACAGCATTCAGAACGGATACATTCCGGTTGTCGATATGCAGACTAAGGAAAATATCTTCTTAAACAAAGCGCAGCGCAGGGAGCGTAATGTATGGGAAGATTTCTTTAAGCAGCCTGCAGGCGTGAGTTTTGACGAAGTACGTAATAAAAAGAATACGATGATCCTTGAAAACCCGCGGCTTCCCGGGAGCTCGATGATGCAGCTGATGGCCATGGATAAACAGACAGCTTACTGGCGCAAGCTGTGTAAAAAGTATATCCGCTTTTCGGATGCGGTGGAAGCCGAGATAAAGAAGTATTCAAATGAGTACGATAAACGGGACAGATATCTGGGGGTGCTGGCAAGGGGCACCGATTATCTGAGCAAAGGCGTGGGACATGCAGTGCAGCCCGATATGGCCACACTTTCCGAAAAGATACGCAGCGTAAAAGAAGAATATAACTGTGACGGTATATTTCTGGCGACTGAAGATCAGCAGATACTTGATGAACTGAACAAAGCTTTTCCGGAAATGATAATGACCGTTGACCAGAAACGTTACCGTGGCGTACAGGATGAGAAACTGGGGCAGAAGGCAGATTATAAAAAGGATGCCATAGCAATGAACATAAGCTATCTGGCAGCGATCTACTATCTGTCAAAGTGCAGCTGCCTTATCACTGCCGATACCGGCGGCGCATCGGGAGCCTATATCTTATCCGGAGGGTATGAATACACCCATTGCTGGTTTTTAGGCACCATGGGAAGTACTGATGAAGAAACACTGGATATAAACAGGATATGAGTATGAAAGCATTATTCAGAAAAGCGGTCATAGCTATGCGTAAGAATAAACTGCATGCACAGAGCGGGAGCGTGTTTTATCCGGGCAGTGATATAAGCCGATCTACCGTAACGGGTGAAGGCTGCCATATACACGGACGCGCCATACGCTGTGTGCTGGAAGGCCGCAACGTGATATACGGTGATGTATATGATTCGCGTGTGGGCTACGCTACTTTTATATCACCTGATTCAAAATTGGATTTCTGCAGGATAGGCAGATACTGTTCGATAGGCAATCATGTACATGTGGTAAGGGGCAGGCATCCGTCAAGGGACTGGGTGTCCACTGCGCCCTGCTTTTTTTCGGAGCGTAAGCAGAGCGGGTTTACCTATGTCAAGCAGCAGCGCTTTGAAGAATTTAAGTGGATCGATGAAAAGAAAAAGATATGCATAGAGATAGGCAATGACGTGTGGATAGGCGATCATGTGCTGATAATGGAAGGTGTGCATATAGGCGACGGTGCCATAATCGCAGCCGGTGCGGTAGTGGTAAAGGATGTCGAGCCCTATGCGATAGTGGGCGGCAATCCCGCACATCTGATAAGATACCGTTTCAGCGAAGAGGATATGGAATATCTTAAAGCTTTGAAATGGTGGGATAAGGATCCTGTACTGATCGAAAGAAATGCAAAGTATTTTGAGTCGGTGGCATTGCTTAAGGAGAAGGGTGTATGGGAGTAAAACAACCGCTGGATGTTCCGGTGGCCATGATAGTATATAAACGCCTTGATAAGACGAAACAGAGTTTTGCCGCGGTACGCAGTGTAGCGCCTAAGAAGCTTTATATAATTGCCGACGGGCCTAAGGATGCGGAGGATAAGAAACAGGTACAGGCCGTACGTGAATTTATCGACAGTCACATCGACTGGGACTGCAAGGTGTATCGTGATTATGCTCCCGTTAATATGGGAGCGCGTTACCGCATGCCTTCGGGTATGGCCTGGGTCTTTAAAAAAGAAGACAGGGCTATATTTATCGAGGATGATATCAAGGCTTCTCCCAACTTCTTTTATTTCTGCCGTGACATGCTGGAGCATTATAAGAATGATAAGAGAGTAGCTATGATATCGGGCTGCAATCTTTATCCGGGCGATGAGAGCTTTGGCAAGGATGATATCAGCTTTTCTTCCTTTGCACTGACCTGGGGCTGGGCTACCTGGAGACGGGCATGGCAGGATTATGATGTGAACATCCGCAACTGGCCGCAGCTTAAGAGGAAG
This sequence comes from Lachnospiraceae bacterium, assembly GCA_017437785.1. Classification (GTDB taxonomy): domain Bacteria; phylum Bacillota; class Clostridia; order Lachnospirales; family Lachnospiraceae; genus NK4A136. Next base: position 96,223 of record JAFRXH010000003.1, on the reverse strand, counting down.
AACGTACTTCGGAAAGTAATGTCTGCCGATACCAGACGTTTCTTTACGGTGGTATTTGATGATCTGCAGTATCACTGGTATAAGATATGGGATTATCAGTGGTATCTGATGATGTGGAGCAACGACCGTCTGGGTATAGTTCCCAAGTATAATCTGGTGAATAACATAGGCATGGGTGATGAGGCCGGAGAGCATCCCGGAGATACGCAGGATAAAGTTGACCATATATCAAACGTGCCCTTGAAAGTTCTCAATCTCCCGATAGAGTATCCTTCGTGGATAAAGAGAAACAAAGCGTATGATAAGATGTTCGAGAAGAAATTCTATACGGAGAAGATAGGGATCTTTAAGCGCATCAAGTATGCGATACGTGCCGCACATTATGAGAAAGTATATTCCGTCATCAAACAGATGGAAGCGGATGATGAGTATTTTAATAAAAAACTGCAGGATAAATATAAGCTCAGCCCGCAGGAAGTGGCATTAAACAACGGTGATAAATACAGGCTCATCACTCCCAAAGAGATGATAAAGAGTGCGAATAAGTATAAGGCATATAAGAAAAAACAGGACAGGCTTGAAAAGAAACAGCAGGGGAAGAAGCAGTAAATGATAGGAAAGATTATTAAGATACTGGAGCCTAAGCAGCGTATAAAACTTGTTGTAGTGCTCTTTATGATACTCATAAATTCCGGTCTGGAACTGCTTGGTGTTTCTGCTGTATTGCCCTTGATAAAGGCGGTTACGGAACCTGATACAATGGATGACAGCCGGCTGTTTACTATCGCAAAAAGCATCATTCCCATAAAAGAAAACGGTGAATTTATAGCTGTGTTTGCCATAGCGCTGGCTTTGGTTTATATCATCAAGAATCTGTACATAATATGGATGAATTCCGTATTTTATCATTTTACGACATATTCCCAGAAGGATCTGGCGGTAAAGCTTACACAGCAGTATCTGTATCAGGATTACAGCTTCCATGTGGAGCATAACCTGGCAGAGCTTCAGCGTAATGTTGAAAACGATGTGAGCGGGCTCTTTACCACGATATTAAACATACTGGAACTTCTTGCGGAAGTTATGGTGTGCATATGCCTGGTAGTATTTCTTGCATTCACGGATATCAGTACCACCATTGTAGTAGCCGGTCTTATGTCTGTGCTGATGCTGTTTTTGCTGGTACTTATGAAGAAGCGCCTTAAATGGCTGGGGATGATGAACCGCACCACCTACGAGGAAAGAGTGCAGTGGTTCATACAGAGCTTCAGCGGTATCAAAGAGATAAAGGCAGCCAGCAAAGAGGAATACTTTATCAAAGGCTACAGGGATTCGTATACTGAGTATGCAGGGATCTTCTATAAGAGGAATGTGCTTACTAATCTGTCAAAGCCCTGCGTGGAGATGGTATGCATCAGCGGCATACTGATCTATATGGCTATAAGACTTTTTTCCGGAGAAAATACTTCTTTATTCATTCCTGTACTTTCGGTATTTGCAGTGGCTGCATTCAGGATGATGCCTTCGTTTAACCGTGTAGGCGGGTATCTCAGCAACATCATGTTCAACAAAGCTTCCGTAGATGCGGTGCTTAAGGACCTGCAGGATATGGAGAAGCTCAAAAAGAAGAAAGAGAAGAAGAGCGGTATCGATATGAGCTTTAACAAAGAGATATCGGTAAAGGATCTTTGCTTTAAATATCCTTCCAGGCCTGATGTTACAGTACTGGATGGGATAAGCTTTGATATACCCGCAAAGAAGTCGGTAGCACTGGTAGGTTCTTCGGGATCAGGAAAGACCACGCTGGCGGACATAATACTGGGTATTTATAACCCGGTATCCGGCAGTATCAGCGCCGACGGAAAAGACATTCATAAGAATGTTGATGCATGGCATGACATAATAGCTTATATACCGCAGAACATATACCTTATGGACGGAACCTTAAGAAAGAATATCGCCTTTGGTATCCCCGAAGACGAGATAGATGATGAGAGGATATGGGAAGCCCTTAAGGAAGCGCAGCTTGATGAATTCGTACGTCAGCAGCCGGACGGTCTTAACTGCTATATAGGAGACCGCGGCGTAAGGTTATCGGGAGGCCAGCGTCAGAGGATAGGTATAGCCAGAGCGCTTTATACCAGACCGCAGCTGCTGGTTCTTGATGAGGCTACATCGGCACTGGACGGAGAAACAGAGAGCGCCGTGATGGATGCGATATACCGCTTAAACGGCAGCATAACAATGATAATCATTGCCCATAGGATAACCACAATTAAAAACTGCGATATCATCTACAGGATAGAGAACGGGAAAGCTGCGCAGATAAGCTATGAAGAGGCATTGGGCAAAGCCCTGGGTAATTAACTCATGAAAAAAGGCAGGATCGAAGAGATACAGGCATTGCGCGCATGGGCATTCCTTGGGGTGTTTCTGCATCATTCGGCATTCTTTTTTGACTGGGGTTACGTGGGTGTGTCTGCCTTTTTTGTTTTGGCAGGATTCTTTACAACGCTGGGCATGAAGGAAGATGCGGGTGTTCCGGCTCCGTTTTATTGTATCAAAAGATCGCTGCAAAAGACCTTCAAACTATATCCGCTGCATATAGTGATGCTGTGTCTTATCACCCCTCTTGTGATGGATGGCGTGGTATACGGCTGGCAGCTGGGGCCGGTCAAGAAGCAGTTCATACTTAATATACTGCTGCTGCAGAGCTGCTCGCCGGATCATTATGATAATATCTCCTTTAACGGTGTTTCGTGGTTTTTATCCGCGATGATGATCCTCTATCTGATCATCCCTTATCTTGCTTATATTGTACGTAAGCTCGATAAGCATGTAAGTATAGCGATAGCGCTTATAGCGCTGCCCCTGCAGATAATTGCCGATATGCTTTACCTTAAGAAATACGGTATCGATAACATTAACTTTGACTGGTTCTCATATGTATGTCCGTTCGCGCATCTGATCGACACCTTTGCAGGCTGTATTTTTGCAAGGATATATATGGAGAGCAAGGACGATGATAAGAAAGAGCGCAGCGTTAAAGGGACAGTCTTTGAAGTACTGCTGTTGATAGCGACAGGGATCTTTTATTACTGGATGGAGCTGCCGGGAGACAGTATATTCATGACAGCTCTTAAAAACCGTACAGTTCTGTATATCTTCCCTGCACTTTTATGGATATGGGTATTCATCAGACAGCAGGGTGCAGTCAGTAAGTTTTTAAGTCTTAAGCCTTTTATGTGGCTGGGAAATATGAGCGGTGATCTGTACCTGGTACATTTTGTGATAATACAGTATATCTGGAAGATCATCACCGACAGACATATACGTTTCAAAGGAACGGGACAGATCCTTTTAAGTGCGGGCGGACTGGCGGCATCGATAATGTTCTGTGTTATGATAAAGCTTATCAGGGATGTGATAAAGAAAAGTAAAGGCAAGGTGTGAGTATGCAGATAAGAAGACCGGACTGGTATTTTCATGCGGCGGGACATGTACTGAGAAAGAAAGTTAAAATATTCGACAAGCTTCCGTATTCGGGGCTTGAGATGGTGTCTACCGATGAGATGAGCACAAAGATAAAAGAGATGATATTAAGCGATAAACCCTTCTGTGCTTCAAGGATGGGCTTTACCGAGCAGGCAGTTATCCGTATCTTTGAATACAATATGAAAGACAAGTACGAGAAGATAATGAACAATCTCTATAACTGGTCGGGTTTCTTTCCTAATGACGTATCGCTTGGAAAACGTTTTACGCAGCTGATGACTTCCTATATGGCGGATGTGGATCTGTATGCCTGCAATATGGAATTTCTCGAAAATCATTTTATGAATAAATATCTCCCGCGATACTGCATTACCTGCCGCGGCTTTGAGATATTTGAAGTATTTAAATTAAAAGATCCATGGACCGCTGCTTTAAAGGGAAAGAAAGTACTGGTGGTAACGCCGTTTACCGAATCGGTAAAACAGCAGTATGCGAAGAGGGAAAAGATATACGCGGGATCTGATATACTTCCTGAGTTTGAACTGAAGACGTACAGATCGCAGATGACCCTGGGCGGTATGAATGAGGACGGTTTTAAGGACTGGTTCGAAGCTCTGGATCATATGAATAAAGAGATAGAGCAGATCGATTTTGATATAGCGCTGATAGGCTGCGGTGCGTACGGGTTCCCCATCGCTTCACAGATAAAGAGGACCGGGCGCCAGGCCGTATGCATGGGAGGAGTGCTGCAGATACTCTTCGGCATACAGGGCCGCCGCTGGGACGGTTCACGCTTTGGCGGGCCTGAACATATGCCACAGGAGCTTAAGCGCTACTGTAATGAGGACTGGACATATCCTATCGAAGAGCGCCCGGCTGTAGCCGATAAAGTAGAATACGGTCCGTACTGGAAGTAAAGAGGATACACATCATGCCAAGCACTAACCCAATATTTTTAAATAACAACACCCCTTTGTTATCCGCCTCATACCGTAATGCCAATTACAGGGTCATTCAGGGCTTATCCGATAACAACAAATGTGTCATCTTTTTTTCGGGTAATGCATTATACTATCCAAACACCGAGGATTGCTTCAGAAAGACCGTACTGTATAAGGACCGTTATGAGTGGGCTGCGGTATCATCGGTGATCCTTGAATATGTATCGCGGGTGATACTTGTAAGGGATATAAAAAAGAGCTGGTATGTGGACGGAATAAGTGAAATTTATGACACAGTAAATAAAACCGTGGATCTGCTGCGCGAGCTCTGCAAAGGATACAGCGTATACACATACGGTAATTCCGCCGGCGGATACATGGCGGTATATGCAGGCATAAAGCTTAATGCCAAAGCGGTATTCAACTGGGGCGGCCAGATAGATATCCGGGGCAAGGAAATATATACACAGGAAAATGACATCATAAAAGAAGCTCTGCGTGATCCCGAAAGATCATCACAGCTCGATCTTAAGGCAGTACTTAGGGATAACGAAGTACCGGTGTACAGCTTCTATGCTGCAGACAATGCCCTGGATCAGGATGAGCTTAAGGAACTGCAGGATGTAAAGAATATGCGCATCATAAGATTTGATTCAGATAAGCACGGACAGGGATTTGAACGCGATGTGTATGTTAATCTGATACAGCTGTCTGTAGAGGGTCTGGATGAGCTGTTTAAGGAATATGAAGCTAGGAAAGCTCCTGTAAAGGAAACGGGAGATAAGATAAACAACAGTGTGGATCCAAGCAGCAGATATACCGAAGTGAAAGAAAAAGAATCCGTACTGCAGAAGGTAAGACATAAACTTGGAAATATCAAAAGGAAGATGATAAAGAGATGAGAGAAGAGAGTTTTCCCTTAGATGATAAAACGGCGGAGGAACTGGGAAGGATCTGCGCGGATCAGCTGGGCAGTGAGAACGGAAAAGAAGGCAGGACGATATATATCAATCTTTCGATGGTGCGTCTTCAGACCTGCTTTGTTCTTCCCAAGCTTATCTATGCAAAAGGTCTGGCAAAGGAAACGGGTGCAAGAGTCGTAGCCATAACCTGGAGGCCTAATCATAAATGGGAAAAGATGGTCGGCAGTATGGGCATAGACTGCCTGTCTCTGGAAGCATTGTTAAAGAGTGATGTACCTTCGGCATTTAAGTCAATGGCAAAGACTGCGGGAGCGTTACTCGGAAATGCATCGGGAGAGAAACTGAAAGAGTTTAAAGCAATGGGACTCCCGATCGGAGGCCCGCTTTATGAAGATATAATCAGAAGTTCCGATCTGTCCACACTGCGCAGTGTACGGAATAAAACGGCTGTGAGAAAGATCCTGCACATCCTGTGGATGCTTTATTCCGTTGAGAGATATATCAAAAAGCATCCGCCGCTTATCTTTATCGCAGACGATCTGGCATATCATGAAGGCGCTATGATAATGCTGTTTAAAAAATACGGTGCGGTGATACGTAACTCCAGCTGGGAAGCTGAAGAAGAGATAGAACAGGATGCGAAGGGCCGGATAATACGGCGCGGTGAGATGGCCAATAAATGGCTTAAAGAAAAGTATGCAAAATACGGGAACAGTGTTTCCGAAAAGGCAGATGAAATGATAAAAGACCGCTTTGCCGGAAGGAGCGGACGTGATATAGACCGTCAGGCTTTTAAGGGAAAGAAGGTATTGGACCGCGAGGGCATGCAGGAATATCTGGGCCTGGATAAGGCTAAGAAGAATGTGGTGATAATGGCGCATACCTTTACCGATGCGGTCTTTAATTACGGTGATATATATTTCCGGGACTACTATGACTGGCTGGAAAAGACTCTGGCCATAGCCGGGGAAGTAAAGGATGTGAACTGGATATTAAAGCCGCATCCCAGCAGGAAACTCTACCATGAATCCGAGGATTCCATAGAGGCTATGTTTGAAAGATATAAGAAAGATAATCTCTATATGCTCGATGACAGCATTAGTGCAGAGAGCATACGTAACATAGCGGATGTACTGGTGACCATAGGCGGTAATGCCGGCGGAGAATTTGCATGCGTAGGCATACCTTCGGTGATAGTGGGTAAGACTTATTATTCCGGATTCGGTTTTACAAAAGAACCAAAGGATTATAATGAATATGTAAAGCAGCTGCGGGAGATAGCGCAGGTCGGACGTCTTACCAAAGAAGAGACGGATACGGCAAAGAGCGTCTTTTATCTGCGCTTTACGGATAAGTATAATGAGTATAAGTACCTTGATGAATTCGCATTGTATGTCAGAGGGCTTTACGATAAGTTTTCCGAAGAAAGCAGACGTAATCTTTTTGAGAGCGATAAGGGCACCGGAGAGATGAACAATGCGATCACAAAAGATGTAATAAAATATGCGAAAGAGCACGACCTGTCCGGATGCGGATATTATCTGCGCGGTATGCAGTGCGGAAAAGAAATTAAACAGAAATAACCGGGGTTTTAAGCTATGAAGATATCCGTTGCCATGTGTACATATAACGGAGAAAAGTACATAGAGGAGCAGCTTAAAAGCATCATCGGACAGTCACGTAAGCCCGATGAGATAGTAATCTTTGATGATAAGAGCAGCGATGATACCGTTAAGCTCTCCGCTGAGATCTTAAGCGACAGCGGTATAGACGTAAGCATAAATGTCAATGAGAAAAACCTTGGTGTACGCGCATCCTTTGAAAAATGTATTTTAGCATGCAGCGGGGATATAGTCTTTACCGCGGATCAGGATGATGTGTGGGATAAGGATAAGATAAAGCTCTTTACCGAAGAATTTGAAAAGGATCCGGATTGCGTGTTCGTATTCAGTAACGGTGAACTGGTAGATGCGCAGCTAAAGAGCCTTGGCAGCGATGTGTGGACGTCATTGAACCTGCGCAGGGCAGGACTCTGCGATCATGTATCACAGGAAAAATTCAGGCAGCTGATAATGTATTACTGGGCGGTACCGGGCACCATGATGGCTTTCAGAAAGAGCTTGGCAGAAAAGGTATTCCCTATTCCAAAAGAGGGCTGGCTTCATGACAGCTGGCTGGCGATAAATGCCCCGGCCTTCGGAAATGTTGTTAGTATTGATAAGCCGCTCACGCTGTACCGGCAGCATGCTAAAAATACTGTCGGGGTAAAGGCCGGTAAGCGCAGCAGCCGCGAAGAAGACAGGATACAGATACAGAAAGTCCTGTTTTATCTTAAGCGTCATAAGGAGCGTCTTAACGAAGTGCTTCAGCTTCGCGGAGCGGATATGCCTGACGCTTATAAAAAGCATATCGGATCCTATATCAGACTGTTTACGCGCTATGAGCATTATGAGAGCGATGTTAAGATAAGGAAGGCAATGTTTCTTATCGCCCGTGTGTTTGACGGAGGCCTGGGAGCCTTCGATATACGCCGCAGCGATGTGATAAGGTATCTGCTGGGATGAATTAGAGCGCCAAACTCCGGAAGCTTCTCAGCTCATCCATGCTCTCCTGCGCGGGCAGTTCCATGCCGTGTTCTCCAAGCTTTGTGATAAACTCCGTTAAAGATCTGTTTGTCATGATCTCCATATCCTTTCTTTTGATGAAGGATCAACTGCTTACAGTCATGATTTTAGCATATATGCTCTTTATACAAAAGTTACGGAGCTATTTTCAGGCATTGCAATAAACACAGAGCATGTGATATAATATCTTCGGCTTTTAGGGGGGGCTTTTACCCCCTTAGGTTTGTTTATACTACAGAAAAGGATTTTACGATGGCGATCGGGGATTATGATCCTTCAAAAATGAAAGATGTGGTCCAGAACGGTGTGTCCAATGTGGCCAATACCGTGCAGCAGGCTGTTACCAGCGGTGATTACAGTAATTTAAGCCGCGATGTTTCCAAGGAGCTTGAGGAACTGTTCGGTAACATCGGACGTACGGTCAACACGAGCTTTCAGAATACTGATAAACGCGGGGTCAGGCCCGGACAGATGGGCTACCAGAATCCTGTGAACGGGAGTAACTGGAAGAGCACCGAGACCTACAGACATATACATGATATCAATCAGCAGAGGCAGAACGAGGCATTTGCCGGTGGGATGAACTATCCGCCGCCGGGGCCAGTGATCATGCCTGTAAAGCAGCGCACGAATGGTCCTGTTCCTCCGCTGGGTTCTCCGCTTTATGCGGATCTTTCAAGTATCAAGCTCAGTAATACGCTGGAAGTGGTGATCGGCTTTATGTTTACGGCGATACTTGGTCTTGTGTTCGGAAGCTGGCTGATAACGGGGCCTGTGCTTGTCAAGATCGTAGCGCTTATACTTTGTGCCCTGCCGGCAGGGACCCTGGGCATGGCCATACATGGCGTCACCAGCTTAAACTTAGCCGAGAGATTTGAGAAATACGTGGCTATCCTTAAGGATAAGACCCATATAGATGTGGAAACGCTGGCGCAGATCAGCGGACGCACGCCCGATCAGATCCGCAAGGATCTTAAGAAAATGATAAAGAAGGGCTGGTTTAAGCAGGGGCATATGGAAGAAGGCGATAATGCCCTGATCACCTCCCATGAGACTTTTGCGCAGTATCAGCAGGCTACGCTGGCTGCCATAGAGCGCGAAAAGGAAAACGAAGGCTATACCCAGGAGCAGCTGGAGATATTCAGCCAGGGTGATGAATATGTTAAGCAGATACGCGAATGCAATGCAAAGATAGCCGATGATGAGATCACGGCGAAGTTAGACCGCATGGAGCATTCGGTGCGGATGATCGTGGAGAGGGCTAAGCAGAAGCCTTCGCTCACCGTGGACCTGCACAGGCTGATGAACTACTATCTGCCCACAATGGTCAAGCTTCTGCATTCATACATTGACCTTAACAGCCAGGACAAGACCAGTACAAATATCGAAAAATCCAAAAAAGAGATCGAGAGTACCATTGATCTGATGAATAATGCTTTTGATAAGATGTTTGACGATCTGTTTGACGATACCAGTCTGGATATATCTACGGATGCAGAGGTTTTAAAGCAGCTTCTTGAGCAGGAAGGTCTGACGGGGCATAATTTCACATCGGATCATACTATGCCTTTTACGGCGCCGTCTTTCCCTACGGGGCCCACGGCACCCACAGCTACTACAGAAAATCTTACCGGTAATGGTTAATCTATAAACTAAGGAGGAATGCAAAATGGAAGACAACGGAATGCAGCAGGCGATACAGGGACTTGAGGCAGGTAATGCCCAGGCAATAGGCGAACTTGGAAATCAGGCAACAATGCCCCAGCTTACGCTCGATCCCTTTGCAGCAGCACCTTCGGCGCCTGTACCCCAGCTTACTTTAGAGCAGTCGCCCGCAAGCGCCGCACCTGCACCTGCACCCCAGCTTACTTTAGAACAGTCGCTTGGAAGCACCACATCGGTACCTACGCCGCAGCTTACTCTGGGACAGGCACCGGCACCTGCACAGACTGCTGAGGATGCTACCCAGGCACAGATGTCACAGCTTTCCGCTGAAGAACGGAAGATGGTCGAAGATTTTGCAACCCAGATAGATATTACCGACAGCAATACCATAATGACATACGGAGCTGCCACCCAGCAGAAGATGGCGGATTTCTCCAACAAGGCTCTTGATAATGTAAGGACCAAGGATATGGGAGAAGTGGGTGTGCTGCTCACAGGCGTTGTCGCAGAGCTCAAAGGCTTTAACGAAGAAGAAGAAAAGGGCTTCATGGGATTCTTCAAGAAGCAGACCAATAAGGTCGCTATGATGAAGACCAAATACGACAAGGCAGAGGTGAACGTAAACCGTATAGTGGATATGCTTCAGCAGCATGAGACCAGGCTGATGAAGGATTCGGCTATGCTGGATAAGATGTACGATATGAACCTGCAGTATTTCAAGGAGCTGACCATGTACATCCTGGCCGGCAAGAAGAGACTGGCAGAGGCAGAGAATGTGATACTGCCCCAGCTGCAGGAAAAGGCAAGACAGTCAGGGCTGCCTGAAGATGCACAGGCTGCAAGGGACTATCAGGAGATGTGTGAGCGCTTCTCCAAAAAGATCGTAGACCTGGAGCTTACCCGTACCATCGCAATGCAGACAGCTCCCCAGATCCGTATGATCCAGTCCAATGATATACAGATGGTGGACAAGATCCGCTCTACTGTTGTGAATACCATCCCTCTGTGGAAGAGCCAGATGGTAATCGCTCTGGGTATCCACAATGCTACAGAGGCTGCAAAGGCCCAGCGTGCCGTAACGGATGTTACCAACCAGATGCTGCTGCAGAATGCAGAGGCTCTCAAGATAGCTACCATCGAGACCGAGAAAGAGTCTCAGAGAGGTATCGTTGATATCGAGACCCTTAACAAGACCAACCAGAGCCTTATCTCCACCTTTGATGAGGTTATGCGTATACAGGCTGAAGGCCGTGAGAAGCGTAAACAGGCCGAGGCCGAGATGGCGCGTATGGAGACCGAGCTCAAGAACAAGCTGCTTGAGGTCAGAGGCGTCAAGGGACAGTAGATCATAATCTAGTAAGAATATTCGGAAGATCCTTCGTTAGTGAAAGGACATCCACAGCTTTCCCCTTGAGAGGCGCATGGCGTCGGGGAGGTATGCCTTCCCCTTGAGGGCGCATGGCGTCCGGGGGACGCCAGCTCTGCGCCGACCGGAGCGGAGCGTAGAAAGGTGGCCCGAAGGGCCGGATGAGGTGTCCTTTCAATAGATGAAGGATCCTTTTATTTGGTTGACATAACACGGGCGATGCGCTATATTTTACATGATGAAAAAGGTGTTTAGGATAGCAGGTATCGGTTTGGGATACCTGTTTACAACTGTTGTCGCATTATTCTGTTTTATTCTGCTGGTGTGCCTGGTGCTGGTCTACGGACCTTCCGATGACGCCGGTAAGCTTTTTGTGCACTCCTGTCAGGAGACCAGCGCACTCAAATTCCTGCCTTACTGGTTCCTGCCCGCCGATACCGTGGACGATATCCTGGGCAAGAATGGTGATCAGTCACAGAATGCGGCGTCCACGGCAACACTGCCGCGGTACAATGCAGCACTGTCTTACGATCCGGCCGATATGGAGGATCTGTCCGAAGAGGATAAGGCGGAGCTGGCGGGTTCCGGAGAAGATAAGGTGTACGCGGAGCCTTATATAGAAGAAGTGAACGAGGGTATATATAAGGGAATGATAATGATAGTTCCCGATCCTTCAAGAGTAGTTATAGGTACACTGCCCAGTTACAGTGTAGGAGGAGTGGGCAAGCTGCTCAGTACATTTATCGAAGACTACGGAGCCATAGGCGGCACCAATGCCGGCGGTTTTTTTGATCCCGGCGGCGGCGGCCTGGGAGGATGCCCCGACGGTCTGGTCCTGGAAAACGGTACTATACGCTACGGCAGCGATCAGGTATATAAAAACGTGATAGGTATAAGCGCCGATCACAGGCTGCTTTTGGGTAACTGGTCGCCCCAGCAGGCACTGGATGCCGGCTGCGTTTCGGCGGTAAGTTTTTATGACGGACTGGTATTGATAAAAGACGGCGTTCCGCAGGAAGGTCTTAACAGCGGTGTTAATCCCAGGACAGCTATAGGCCAGAGGGAAGACGGTACGATGCTCCTTCTGGTGATCGAAGGCCGTCATGCAGGAAGCCTTGGAGCTACGGCGGATGATCTGCGCGATATCTTTGTACGCTACGGCGCGGTGAACGCATCCATGCTGGACGGCGGTACATCGGCGGTAATGTTCTTCCATGGGGAGCAGGTTACCAGAGGATCGAACCTCCTTGGCATGCGCTACCTCCCTACCGCTATGCTGGTAATGCCGGCAGAGGGTGAAGAAGCTGTGACTGAGGCTGCGGAGGATACGCCATGAGTGAGATAAAAACCTCTACAGAAAACGAGCCGGTAAATGCAAAGAAACCTGCCCCTGAGGGCAAGGCCGGCGGTGAAAGAAAACCTGCACCTGAGGGGAAGCCGGTAAATGCAAAGAAACCTGCCCCTGAGGGCAAGGCCGGTGGTGAAAGAAAGCCTGCAGCAGAAAGAAAGTCTACCGGTGAGGGAATGCCTGCACCGGGAAGAAAACCTGCACCGAAAGGAAAAACGGAATCCGCACATGCAGAAAGATCTGAGAGCGGACCCAAATCTGCACCTGCGGAAAAACCTGTGAACAGACCCAAGCCTGCACCGGAAGGAAGGCCGGCCGATGAAAGTAAAGCTTCATCAGAAGACAGGCCGGTGAGCAGACCCAAGCCTGCACCGGAAGAAAAGCCGGTAAATGCAAAGAAACCTGCCTCCGAAGGAAAGCCTGCCGGTGAAAGAAAACCTGCACCGGAAAGAAGGCCGGAATCCGCACCTGCAGATCCGGCGAAAGATGAAGGTAAAAAAGTTAAATCTACACATAATAACCGCGCGAGAAACGTACACGAAATGGAGCGCGACTTCAACGAAAAGCCTCCTGTCGCAGCTAAGAAGGGCGATAAGGGCAAAAAGAAGAAGCGCTCCAGAAAGCCGGGTGCACTTGGGATCTACTTTATATATCTGGCAGTACTGATAATATTATCCACTGTTGTACTGGGAGTGCTCTGGTTCAAACTGGCAGATTACCAGAAGGAACTGGATGCGAAGCAGCAGGCGCAGGCCGCCGCTCCTACACCCACTCCCATGCCCAAAGATGAAATAAAAGAGGCTCAAGCCGCATTTGAAAAGTATGCGGACGGACTGACGGTTTCCGACTGGACGGCGCTGTGGATGAATACGCGCAAGAATGATCCGGAGGATGAGGCTGCGGTATCGGGCTATTTTACAAAGGCTCTTGCCGAAGAAGGTACGACATATTATCTGGACCTTATGTACGATGAGGATTCACCTGTATATAAGATAAAGATAGGGGATAAGGATGCGGCCCGCGTGTTCATGAGCAAAGGCATGACGGGAAACTGGGGCATGGCTTCGGTAGAGCTGGTGCTTAAGGGGGATCATGAGATAAAGGATGAGCTTCCTTCGGGCATGGAGCTTCTGATCAACGGACAGCCGGCAGCGGCATCGGGAGAGACTGTGGATCATTTCCCCTACACCGGTATAGAGAACGTGATGACCGATCCGGTGGTCTGGAATGTATATGATGTAGAAGGCATGCTGACCGAGGCAGAGGTGAGTTATGCAAATGAGGACGGCTTTGTCTGGTCGGATGATGATAACTGCTATCTGGCGATGGCCGATGACGTACCCACCGAAGATATCATGCAGAGAGCGGAAGGCTTCTTCAAGGCATATATGAATTACACCATGAGCGGCGGAGCCGGCTGGAGGGAATATAACCGGGAAAAGGAGGCAGCGGCAGCAAACGGAACTGCGGCACCCGGCAATCCCGTATGGGGAAGGTTTGCAGCCTGCGCTGCTTACACTCCTTCGGACAGCGTGGCGTACTCTATGCTGCAGAAGGCATTCGACAGTACCTGCTACGGGCTGGCATACAGTGATCACGATTACGGTCTGATGGAGACCAGGGGCCCCATACGCTGGGCCGGAAACTGTGTGGGCGTAGACTTTTATTATCATGCCTATGCCACTATCAACGGTCAGCGTAAGGATTATTCCGGCGGCGACCAGTTGTTCAGGGTATACTTTATCAACCGTGACGGCAGCTGGAAGATCTGGGCCTTTACCGCTTAAGCCTGTATCGGAATGCTCCGGGGCATCGGTGCACGGGCGCTGATTTGCAAACGCATAGTAAATAGAGTATAATTTTAAGTTGTTATTTAATATACACAAGGGAGAAGAATAATGAAACGAGCACTTATTACAGGTATCAACGGTCAGGACGGTTCATTCTTATCGGAGCTTCTGCTCGATAAAGGGTATGAAGTATATGGTATCTTAAGAAGAAAAAGCGTGGTCGATTACGGCAATGTTACGCATATCAAGGATAAGATCCACTTCATCTACGCGGATATGACCGATGTTGTATCACTTATCAGCGCTATGCGTATCGCACAGCCGGATGAAGTATACAACCTTGCGGCGCAGTCCTTCGTGGCTACCAGCTGGGACCAGCCCATCGCTACAGCCGAGATAGACGCTGTAGGTGTTACCAATATACTGGAGGCTATCAGAGCCGTAAATCCCAAGTGCCGTTATTACCAGGCTTCCACCTCCGAGATGTTCGGAAAGGTGCAGGCTATACCCCAGGATGAGAACACTCCGTTCTATCCCCGAAGCCCTTATGGCGTGGCTAAATTATACGGCCACTGGATAACCAAGAATTACCGTGAAAGCTTCGGACTCTTTGCCTGCAGCGGTATACTCTTTAATCATGAGGGTGAGCGCAGGGGTAAGGAATTCGTTACCAGAAAGATAACCGATACCGTAGCCCGCATCAAGTGCGGCCTGATGGACTGCCTGGAGCTGGGTAATCTGGATGCAAAGCGCGACTGGGGCCACAGCAAGGATTATGTGCGTGCGATGTGGCTGATGCTGCAGCAGGATGAGCCCGATGATTACGTAGTCGCTACCGGCGAGACCCGTACCGTAAGGGATTTTGCAAAGATCGCATTCTCCAAGGTGGGCATAGATGTAGAATTCTCCGGCAGCGGAGTGGATGAGATAGGTACCGATACCAGGACCGGCAAGGTAGTGGTAAAGGTAAATCCCAAGTTCTTCCGTCCTGCCGAGGTAGAGCTTCTGATAGGTAATCCCAAGAAGGCTGAAGAGAAGCTTGGCTGGAAGAGGGAGATAAGCTTTGACCAGATGGTCGAGCGTATGATAGCAACAGATCTGGCTTTGGTAAAACAGGAAATCAAGTATGCAACCAACTCATAAAAAAGCACTGGTCATAGGTGCTGCCGGCTTTGTGGGCAAGTACCTGGTCAGGCATCTGCATGATGATAAGGGCATGGAAGTGGTAGTTACCAAACTGCCGCATGAGGTTTTGGTGCCTATGCCCGCAAAAGTCTGCGAGCTTAATATCCTTGAAAAGGAAAGCATCATAGACCTTCTTTTTTCGGAGCGGCCTGATGAGATATATCATCTGGCAGCTATAAGTTCGGTCAGCGTGGCCTGGAGAAATCCGCAGCTGACTGTCGATGTTAATGTAAAAGGCGCCGTTAATCTGCTGGAGGCCCTGAGGGAGCTTTTCTATAAGCCCAGGGTCATACTGGTAGGCAGCGGTGAAGAATACGGTCATATCAAGCCGGGGGATACTCCTATAAAGGAGGATACGCTTTTGGACCCCGGCAATATCTATGCCGCTACGAAGGCCGCTCAGAACATGCTGGGCAGGATCTATGCAGATGCGTACGACCTGGAGCTCATCATGGTGAGGGCCTTTAATCATATTGGTCCGGGGCAGCTGCCCATCTTTGTGGTCTCCGATTTCTGCAAGCAGGTAGTGGATATTGAACTGGGGAAAAAGGAACCCGTTATGTATGTGGGCAATCTGTCCGCCAAAAGGGATTTTACCGATGTCCGTGATGTAGTGAGGGCATATGCGGCCCTGGCAGAGAGCGGCGTTAAGGGCGAGAGCTATAACGTGGGCAGCGGACATGCCGTGGAGATAAGGCAGATCCTCGATCTGATAATCAGCCGTTCGAGTGCGGATATACGCGTCGAGATCGACCCGGCCAAGATAAGGCCTGTGGATGTGCCTATAATTGAAGCGGATATCAGCAAGATAAAGGCGGCAACCGGATGGGAGCCGAAGATCCCCATTGAGCAGACTATAGATGAAACACTGGCAGACTGGCGCAGAAAGGAGAGCGAAGATGGAGAAACTGTTTGATGCCGAAGGAATAACGAGCTCGGAGCGTTACTTCTATACGCCCTCATCCTTTGCCAGAAAGCATTTGTGCTATGTGCAGGAAGCGGGCTGCCTAAAGAGCTTAAAGCCCCATGCTTCCATACGTGAGAATGTGGAATCCTTCCTCTTCTTTTATGTGAGGGAGGGCACGGGCTGCGTGCGGTACGAAGGTAAGACTTACGAGCTAAAAAAAGGCGATGCAGTCTTTCTGGACTGCCGTGAGCACTACGAGCATGAAAGCAGCGTGAGTTCTCCCTGGGAACTGGCGTGGGTACATTTTGACGGAGCCAAGGCAGAGGCGGTCTATCCGCTGTTTAAAAAACAGAATGCCGAGCAGCCGGTATTTATGCTGGGACGTCATGAGGAAGAAGCCGCAGAGCTGATAGGCATGCTGCTGGCTGATAAAGGCGAGAACAGCATAGAGGCCGAACTGCGTTCCGACGGCGTTGTGACACGTCTTATGCTTCTGTGCCTGCAGCTGGCCGGCGAGAAGAAGGAAGCCGTTGTATTCGACGGCATAAGGGAGGCGCTTAATGAAGAACTGGGAAAGAGCGCGCCTACCATAGACGGGATAAAAGAAGCCCTGGTGGCACGCTACGGTGCGGATATCGACAGCCTGGATGCATTTTTTAACGCGCGCTACGGCATAAGCATAGAAGGATACGCAGCCAACCGTATGTTAAATAAGGCAAAGGAACTGCTGCGTTTCACAATAAAACCTATGCAGGAAGTCATTGCTGAATCCGGCATAGGTTCTGAAGAAAAGCTTAGAAGCCTTTTTATGGAAAATGAAAATATGAGTCCCGAAGACTACCGTAAAAAGTGGGCCCAGTGGATAAAAGGGTAGCTGATGCCCCGTTATCCCCGGCGCAGCAAAGGTTCTTACACCAGGCCGGCTTTCTTTTCAGCCAGTTTCTTAGGACTCCAGCGGGCCACCTTCATACCGCGTCCCTTGTTCTTTGCATCAAAGGCGAGGTTGATGAGCTGGCGTATATACTGAAGCGTAACTTTGGTTGACAGCTTGGATTCGCCATTTTCACGGTCATGGAAAGCATAGGGAGTCTCCAGTACCTTCTTAACCGGGCACATGGCTATGACTTCCACCATTATCTTCCAGCCGATGGGATTGAGATGGGCGCCTTCGAGCAGGTCGCGGCGTATCATGAAAAGACCGCTGGTAGGGTCGCTTATGCGGCGCAGGCAGGGAAGTATGATCTTTCCCATGTATCTGGCGGTACCTGATACAAGCTTACGGAACAGATCGAGTCCGCCGTCACTTCCGCCGGGAATGAAACGGCTGGGTATAGCCATATCGGCATGAGCCAGCATAGCGGCGTACATATCGACCAAAACCTCCGGCGGATGCTGCAGATCCGCATCCATGCAGGCAACGTAATCGCCTTTTGCCAGCTTAAAGCCCAGTACCACTGCGGTAGCCAGACCTTTTTCATCATCGCGGTGGCGAAGCACCACGGTAGGGTCGTCCTCAGCGATGCGGCTGATCACCTCGGGGGTCTCATCGGTGGAATCATCCACGAAGATCACTTCATGAGGGATCTTTCCCAGAGCAGCATGAATACGCTCAAGCAGAGGATGGATGTTATCTTTTTCATTATAAGTAGGTACAACGATGGAGATCATGACACTCCTCCTTGATATATATAATATTAACTGGGATTATAGCACATAATACGGGTGCATACAATTACCCAAAAAAGCCTTTCCCTTGAGGGATAACCAAATCAATCAATACACAGGAGGAACCACATATGAAGATAACAGCACTGATACTTGCAGGCGGTAAAGGAGAGAGATTCTGGCCCAGGAGCAGGAAGAACTGTCCCAAGCAGTTTCTGAGCCTGACCGGCGACGGCCGCACCATGATACAGAAGACCGTGGAGCGTATCTTACCCCTGGTAAAGCCTGAGGATATATTCATATCGACCAATCAGAATTATAAAAAGCTGGTACTTGAGCAGCTTTCCGATATCCCCGAGGAAAACATCCTCTGCGAGCCTGTCGGCCGCAATACCGCTCCCGGCATAGGCCTGGGCGCAGTATACATGAGAAAGAAGTATGAGGACGCGGTGATGCTGGTACTTCCCAGCGATCATCTGATAAAGGATGAGGATACATTCCGCGCGGTACTTTCCGAGGCCATAGAGACCGCGGAGGAGGAAGGAAGCCTGGTAACGATGGGCATCACCCCCACCGCTCCCGAGACCGGCTACGGCTACATCAGGTTCCTGCGTGAAGATGCCAGGAAGAATGCATATAAAGTAGAGCGCTTTGTGGAGAAGCCCGATCTGGCCAAGGCAAAAGAGTATCTGGCTGACGGAGGCTTCCTCTGGAATTCCGGCATGTTTGTATGGAAAGTATCCACTATACTGGACTGCATCGAAAGGCATCTTCCGAAGATATATTCGAACCTGGCAGCCATAGAAGCGGCTATAGGCAGTGCGGATGAGGAGAAGGTGCTGAACGCAGAGTTTGATACCATGCCTTCCGAGTCCATAGATTACGGTGTGCTCGAAAAGGAAGACAGCATACGCGTACTGCCCGGCGATTTCGGCTGGGACGATGTGGGCAGCTGGCTGGCCCTGGGCAGGATGCGCTCTTTAGACTCTGACGGCAACCTTTTATCGGGAAATACCGTCACCACAGGCGTGAGCGACTGCATTATAGAAGGCGGAAAGAAGCTGATAGCAGCCGTTGGGGTAAAGGACCTGGTGATAGTCGATACGGACGATGCTATCCTTATATGCAATAAGGAGAACACTGCGGACATTAAAAAGATAGTGGAGAATTTAAGGAACGGCAACGGAGGGCAGTACCTCTGAGACTTGCTAAGGCAAGGCTTTGCATGTTATAATAAGATGTTTGGACATCGGGTCCGAAATGCGGCTTAAGGGCTGCAGGGGAAGAGCCGGCCGGGCTTTTCCGGGGGAGGATTATGAGCGATAAACTGAATGAAGAACCGGATATGATCGATCTGGACGAGACGGGCAATATAAAGATTCCGGACACTCTGCCAAAAGAAGTGACCATGGATACCCAGCTGCTTACGGACGTGAGCGCGGAGATATCCCTGAGCATGGAGGATACGCAGCCGCTGGCAGATATAAAAGCCCTGGCAGAAGCTATTGAAAAGACGCAGGTTCCGATAGATGCGGCGGAGGGTGAGACCAAGGTAATAAGTAACCCCGATCTGGCGGATACCATGGTCATTTTAGACCTTGATAAAACTTCCGAGCTGAGCGGGCTGCTGGAGGATCTGCCTCCTGTTGAGGAGCTGGCTGATGAAGCAGCTGAGCCCGCCGCGGAAGATGCGGATTATGATGATGAGTACGGGGATGAAGAGTACGACGAAGACCTTGACGATGAGTATGAGGAAGAGGAGTACGATGAGGACCCGGATGAAGAATTCGACGAGGCCGATGAAGAGTACGAAGACGATGAGACCGGCGATGAATACGAGGACGAAGAGTCTGATGAAGAGTACGATGACGATGAGACCGGCGAAGAGTACGATGATGACGAGTATGACGATGCCGCTGATGAAGGCGCAGCAGCCGTAGAGGATGCAGCGGCAGCAGCAGATACGCCGGAAAATGCCGGGCCGGGTGAAGCAGCAGCCATGACGGAAGAGGGGTTTGCCGATACCGCCGCTGATGACATGCCGGAAGGCGGTGAAACCACAGCAGCCGCCGGAGAAAAGGAAAGCGAAAAAGATGCCAGGCTTTTTGAGACCGGCGAGATAATGAGTCTTGATGAAGCGCGTAACACCGGCAAAGACAGCAATCCCGCCGCTGCCATAAAGAAGAATCCCGCAAACATGATAGTGCTGGCGGCAGCAGCTGTCATACTGCTGGCACTCTGCGTGGCAATAGGCGTTAAATCATACAGAAACAGGAGCGTGGTCGAGAACAAGCCCTACATGTACGATGTGGGCGAGCGTCTTGCCCGTATCGGGACGGCCGGTCAGAGCGGACTTATAGCGATGGCTGATGCAGGAGCGGGAAACAGCGTTATCCCGGAGGATGAAGACACAGAGGATAACGAAGACAGCAAGGATCCTGCTGCACTCACCTATGTGAAGCTGAGCTTTACCTCCGTTGCAAAGGATATCAAGCTTAAGTTCATAAATACCCAGACAGAGCGTCTGATCACCGATGTTGAGTTTGAAGTGGTACTGACCAATGCAGCAGGCGAAAAGCTGCGCCTTGTGGATGAGGATCAGGACGGTATCATTTACAAAAAAGAAGTGGCCGGCGGAGAATACAAGCTTGCAGTGGTCGACAAGAGCGGATATGAGTTCTCATCCGTGCCCGGCAGCGTGACCGTTAAGGAAAACATCAGCTATCAGAAGATAGACATTAAGGAAGAGATAAAGAAGGAAAACGAAGTAAACGCAGCGGCAGAGGATACGGGAAATGCCAAGCAACCCGAGGAAGGCCCGCCTCCGACACCTACTACCGGAGATACGGTGGAATGGGTGGAATCCTCCAAGACGCCCAAAGAAGGTACCGGCGGATACAAGCCGGTGGAAAAGGATGATATCCCCGAACCTTCGTATACGGAAGCTACGGCATCAAATGCAGGGGCGAATGCTTATCTTGCGGCTTATGCGCCCTTCCTGCTTACGGGAAGCGAGATATGTGCTTCCGAGGATCCTACCCCCGGAAATACGCCTACGCCCATCCCCACAAAGGGAGAGGAGCCTACGCCCAAGGACGATGACGAAGAAGAAGATCCCACGCCCACAAAGGATCCGGATGTCACACCTACGGTAACTCCGGGCGATAATGAAGATCCCACGCCTACAGGCAAGGATCAAAAGAATCCTAAAAAGGACAAGACGACCAAGCTTAAGGATAAGAATGGAAACCAGCTGTACGTAAAGGACGGTGACGAGTACAGGGAAGCCGTATATGCCGATTACTACAAGGCTGAAGCCTTCTATGCGGAGTCGGAGGTCGAGTATATCTATACCGGCTGGCAGACTTTTGACGAAAAGACCTACTACTTTGACAAGAACGGAAATAAGGTGACCGGTGACCAGATCATAAAGGGAGTCAAGTATCATTTTGATGAGAACGGCGTACTTGACGGCACCGGAAACAACGGAAATAACGACGGCGGCAACGGCGGAAATTCCGGAAATACCGGCAAGGGAAATCTCGGCATAGACGTTTCCAAGTGGAACGGAGCCATTGACTGGGGTGCTGTTGCAGCCAGCGGCGTTAAATTTGCGATAATACGATGCGGATACCGCGGATCGTCAACAGGCGTATTGGTAGAGGATCCTACTTTCAGGGCCAATATACAGGGAGCCCAGGCGGCCGGTATTAAAGTGGGCCTGTACTTCTTTACCCAGGCGGTAAACGAAGTGGAAGCAGTGGAAGAGGCTTCGATGTGCATGAGCCTGGCCCAGGGATACAGCATATCCTACCCCATCTTTATCGATGTGGAATTTACGGTGAACAGAAACGGCAGGGCCGACGGTCTTGACCGTGCTACCAGATCGGCAGTGGCCAGGGCCTTCTGCGAGACCATAAACAGCGGCGGATACGCAGGCGGCGTTTATTCGTCAAAGAGCTGGTTCGGTTATTCGCTGGATATGAGCGTGATAGGCGGATACAAGATATGGCTGGCGCATTACACCAGCCAGACCGATTACGGCGGACATTACGATCTGTGGCAGTATTCCTCCAAAGGTTCGATATCGGGCATCAAGGGGAATGTGGACTTAAATTACAGCTATCTTGGATATTAAGCGAAGGGAGAAGATCATGAGAACTTATCTGGTAACCGGAGGAGCCGGCTTTATAGGCTCAAATTACATACACTACATGTTTGAAAAGTACGGCGAAGAGATACGTATAATAAACGTGGATGCGCTGACATACGCAGGAAACCTTGAGAATCTGAAAGGTGTCGACGAAAGACCAAATTATACTTTCGTAAAGGCAGACATCTGTGATAAGGATGCCATCAGTAAGGTATTTGCGGAAAATGATATAGACCGTGTGGTACATTTCGCAGCAGAAAGCCATGTGGACCGCAGCATCAAAAATCCCGAGGTGTTTGTAAAGACCAATGTGCTGGGTACCGCCGTTATGCTCAACTGTGCAAGAGCGGCATGGGAGAAGGAAGACGGCACCTACCCCGAAGGGAAAAAGTTCCTTCATGTATCTACCGACGAAGTATACGGATCGCTGCCCGAAGGCAACGGCTACTTCTACGAGACCACGCCTTATTCGCCCCACTCGCCTTATTCTTCCAGCAAAGCCGGATCGGATATGCTGGTAAAGGCATACATGGATACCTATCACTTCCCGGCTAATATAACAAACTGCTCGAACAATTACGGACCCTACCAGTTCCCGGAGAAGCTGATACTGCTAATGATCAACAATGCATTAAACGGAAAGAAGCTGCCTGTATACGGTGACGGAAAGAATGTACGTGACTGGCTCTATGTAAGGGATCACGCAAAGGCCATCGATATGGTACAGGAGCAGGGCAAGCTCTTTGAGACCTACAATGTGGGCGGCCATAATGAAAAGCAGAACATAGAGATAGTACAGATAATAATCGATACGCTGCTGGAGATACTGCCCGATTCCGATCCCAGGAAAGCAAATGTCAGCAGGGATCTGATCACTTATGTTGAGGACAGGAAGGGGCATGACAGACGTTATGCCATAGCACCCGATAAGATAAAGGCAGCAGTGGGCTGGGAGCCCGACACTATGTTCAAGGAAGGCATACGTCTTACCATTCAGTGGTATCTCGAGCACGAAGACTGGATGAAGAACGTGACCAGCGGAGACTATCAGAAGTATTACGAAAACATGTATAATGTGTGAGGAATAAAAGCATGAAAGGTATAATCCTGGCCGGCGGTTCCGGCACCAGACTCTATCCGTTGACCAAGGCGGTGTCAAAGCAGATAATGCCTGTCTATGACAAGCCTATGATCTATTATCCCCTGTCAATACTGATGCTTGCGGGGATAAGGGAGATACTCATAATCTCTACACCCAGGGATCTGCCTGTGTTTAAGGAGCTTCTGGGCGATGGTAAGCAGCTGGGTATGGAATTCAGTTACGCCGTGCAGGAGACACCCCGCGGACTGGCGGATGCTTTTATCATTGGTGCTGATTTCATAGGCAGCGACAGTGTGGCGCTCATCCTGGGCGATAACATCTTCTACGGACAGAGCTTCTCAAAGCTTCTGCGCGAAGTGGCATCGCGTGATAAGGGCGCAACCATATTCGGATACTACGTACGTGATCCCAGAGAGTACGGCGTGGTTGAATTTGATGAAAACGGTCTGGCGATCTCGATAGAGGAAAAGCCCGAGCATCCGAAGAGCAATTATGCCGTGCCCGGACTGTATTTCTACGATAACGATGTTGTGGCTATAGCTAAAGACGTTAAGCCTTCCGCAAGAGGAGAGATAGAGATAACCAGCATAAATAATGCATATCTTGAGCGCGGCGATCTGCATGTGGAGACACTGGGGCGCGGCTTTGCATGGCTGGATACAGGCAATCATGACGCGCTTTTGGATGCGGCGGATTTCGTGGCGGCATTCCAGAAGAGGCAGGGATTGTACATATCCTGCATAGAAGAGATAGCTTATAAACGCGGTTTTATCACAAAGGAGCAGCTGCTTGAGTTAGCGGAGCCCCTTATGAAGACCGCATACGGACAGTACCTTAAGGAAGTGGCAGGCGGACTGTAGGATCAAGTGGATAAGCGTGTAAGAAATCTTGCTATAATTGCTTCGATATCGGCACTTTTGCTGATAGTGCTGATAGTATGGCGTGCCAACCAGCCGCCGGTGAAACCTTCTGTATCACAGCCGGTTGCAGCACATGAAGAGGAAGATGACCCTTACCGTGCTTTTCTTAAGGACGATACATTTTTTGACAGTGACTCACTCATAAGTTCCGTAAAGGTGAGCGAAGATGCCGATAACAGCGAGAGGCTCTTTCTGCAGGCCAGCAGTGTCTTAAAAGACATACGTATCACCATCACGGATGCCGAAGGCACGGCGGTTGCCGGTTATCCCTTTTATGTGAGCATAGATCCGCTTGGTGAGTACAAGGATCTGGATCAGGACGGCATAATATATATACCGGGGGTCAGCGCCGGTGATTACTGGGTGAGCCTGCATGAAGCGGACGGCTACAGGGTGCCGCAGGATCCCATGCGTGTATCGGTCAGCGATGTGCTGGAATACACGGTGATAGAAGACATCGGACAGTACATACTAAGCGAAGACGAAGTAGATGTCGCAAAAGAAGATACCAGGATAAGTGAAGCAAAGGATGATGCGGATGATACGGAGCACACCGGAAAATGGGAAGGCTCCGATGCCGTACTGGGCATAGATGTTTCCGTTTATCAGAACGATATAGACTGGGATAAGGTGGCGGCAGCAGGTGTCGAGTTCGTCATAATCCGCTGCGGTTACCGCGGATCCACAAAGGGCGGCCTGATAGAGGATTCAAAATTTAAGCAGAATATAGAAGGTGCCACGCGTGTGGGCATAAAGGTGGGAGTTTACTTCTTCACCCAGGCGATAAACGAGGTGGAAGCCGTGGAGGAAGCATCCATGGTGGCTATGCTCTGCAGGGATTATCATCTGGATTATCCGGTATTCATAGATGTGGAAGGCGCCGGCGGAAACGGCAGGGCCGATGGCCTGGATAACGAGACACGCACGAATGTGGTCAAGGCATTCTGCAAGACCATCGAGAGCGAAGGACTGTACGCAGGCGTATATTCCGGCAGATGGTGGTATTACAACAAACTTAATGATGAGGAGCTGCAGGACTTCGTCCACTGGCTGGCCGAGTACCGCTCCGATCCCTTATATACGGGACGGTTCAGCATATGGCAGTACACTTCGAGCGGACAGATAGACGGTATCAGCACCCGCGTGGACATGGACCTGATCTGGCAGAACTGATCATCCTGAGCGAAGCGAAAAAGTGAAGCAGGAAATCTATGATTTCCGAAGCTGAACTTTCCGGCCCGGGGATCCTGAAAGATTTAATTGTGCCAATAAACGAAAGGAGCAACACACACAAATGGGCAAAATAACGGTAGAAACCTGTGAGATAGAAGGACTTAAGATAATAACCCCCGCAGTACATGGCGATGCGCGCGGTTATTTTATGGAGACCTATCAATACAACGACTTTAAGGAAGCGGGCATAGACAAGGTATTCGTACAGGATAACCAATCATCTTCCACTAAAGGAGTTTTAAGAGGACTTCACTTTCAGATAAACCATCCCCAGGCCAAGTTAGTACGCGTGATCCGCGGCGAGGTATTTGACGTGGCGGTGGATCTGCGTGAAGGGTCAAAAACCTTCGGCAAATGGCACGGGGAGCTTCTTTCCGAAGAGAATAAGAAGCAGTTCTTTGTTCCCGAGGGCTTTGCGCACGGCTTTCTGGTGCTTTCCGATTATGCGGAGTTCTGCTATAAATGCAGCGATTTTTATCATCCCGGTGATGAGGGCGGGTTGCGTTATAACGATCCCGATATAGGGATAGAATGGCCTATTCCCGAGGGGATGGAGCTTAATATCATCGAGCGCGACAGAAACTGGGGAGGCATAAAGGAATACCGCAAATGAACCGTGCTCCCGATAAAAGCAGGCTGATATGGAAGCTGGCGAAGAATGATTTCAAGACAAGATACGCCGGATCGTATCTGGGCGTGATATGGGCGCTGGTACAGCCGGTAGTAACTGTGGTCCTGTACTATTTTGTTTTTGAAGTGGTCTTTGACAACCGTTCGCAGCTTCTGGCCAGCGGAATAGAAACGCCTTATGTATTATGGCTTACTGCGGGACTGGTGCCCTGGTTTTATTTTAACGAGACCGTGATGCAGGGCATGCAGGCCTTCCTCCAATACCATTATCTGGTAAAGAAGGTGGTGTTTGAGATAAAGCTTCTGCCTGTTGTAAAAATGGTGGGCGCCAGCTTTGTGCATCTCTTTTTTATGTTTGTGCTGGTGGTATTGTACTTTGTATATGGCCAGAAGCCGGACATACATATGATACAGCTGCCTTATTACAGCTTTTGTATGTTTGCGCTGGTGCTGGGGCTTTCCTATATCAGTTCCTCGGTGGTCATATTTTTCAGGGACTTAAACCAGATAGTAAACATACTGCTGCAGATAGGCATGTGGGCTACGCCCATACTCTGGGACATATCGCTTCTGAAAGGGAAATGGGAGCCTATGCGCCTGCTGTTTAAGCTCAATCCTGTTTATTACATAGTGAACGGATACAGAAGCGCATTGTTCGAAGGCAGATGGTTCTGGCAGGAAGGCTGGATAAACCTGTATTTCTGGGCGTTTACCGCAGTGATGTTTTTGATAGGACGAAGTGTATATAAAAGTCTCAAGCCGCACTTTGCCGATGTTTTATAAAACCGGATCTTGGATCGTAGACAGGGAGCAAGATCACTGCCTGCCGATAAATATACATGGATACTGTGATCGAAGTTAAAAATCTGAGCAAGACCTACCGCCTGTATGAGAAGAATTCCGACCGTGTAAGGGAGGCGCTTCATCTGACCAGACATCCCAGGCATAAGGATCATCACGCCTTAAGCGACGTGAGTTTTTGCGTGTCTAAGGGAGAGACGGTGGGACTGATCGGGACCAACGGTTCCGGTAAATCCACCATACTTAAGATAATAACCGGAGTGCTGACTCCCACATCGGGGGAGGTTAAGGTGAACGGACGCATCTCCGCACTGCTGGAACTGGGAGCGGGTTTTAACAACGAGTATACGGGACTTGAGAACATATACTTAAACGGCACCATGACGGGCTTTAGCGAAAAGGAGATAGACGAGAGGCTGCAGGATATACTGGACTTTGCGGATATAGGTGATTTTGTATACCAACCCGTAAAGACCTATTCATCGGGTATGTTTGTGCGTCTGGCTTTTGCATTGGCCATTAATATAGATCCCGAGATACTGATAGTGGATGAGGCGCTTTCAGTCGGCGATGTTTTCTTCCAGGCCAAGTGTTACAGGAAGTTTGAAGAGTTCAAAGCACAGGGAAAGACGATATTATTCGTAAGCCACGATATGTCGAGTATAGCAAAGTACTGCGACAGGGTGATACTGCTCGATAAGGGAAAGAAGCTGGGTGAAGGCCGTCCCAAGCAGATGCTGGATGTTTACAAACAGGTGCTTGTGGGACAGTATGATGCCGATGAGAGTATAAATACCGGAAGCGAGGCGGCACCAGGAGAAAATACCGAGGCACTGGAATACGGATCGGGCAAAGCCGAGATAGAAGAAGTATATGTGTGTGATAAGAAAGGCATCAGGACAAACGCCCTTATAAAGGGAGACGAATGCAGCATACACATGATAGTGAAGATAAAGGAAGATGTGCCGGCACCCATATTTGCATTTACTTTTAAGGATGTAAAGGGTACGGATATCACGGGCACCAACACCATGTTTGAGAAGTCCTATTTATCGGACGCAAAAGCCGGTGAGAAAAAAGAGATAATCTTTAAGCAGAAGGTGGATCTGCAGGGCGGGGAATACCTGCTCTCCTTCGGGGTGACCGGATACGAGAATGAAGAGTTTACGGTATATCACAGACTCTATGATGCAATGCATGTCAGCGTGATATCGGATAAGAATACCGTGGGCTTTTACGATATGAATTCGAAGATAGAGATAAAGGATCTATGAGTAACAGCGATAATACAGAATATATAGGGAAAGTTGCTCTTGACCTGGCGAAGTACGGCGGGAAGGATCTGTACTGCGACGGTGAAGTGGAAGACGAACTCCTTGACATTGTTAAGGAGCATGATCCTTCCGAATTTTCCTCCATAATAGCGCAGCGTCTTAAGTGGCCGATACTGTACCATTTATCGGACTTACGCGGGAATATAGTAAGCTGGCTCAGATTAAAAAAAGACGCAAAGATACTGGAGGTAGGCGCGGGCTGCGGAGCAATAAGCGGCGCACTTCTTAAGAAAGCGTCCCGTCTGGACTGTGTGGAGCTTTCCAAAAAGCGCAGCCTTATCAACGCATACAGACATAAGGATGCAGATAATATGTGCATCCATGTGGGTAACTTTGAAGATATTGAGCCGACGCTCGATACGGACTACGATGCCGTATTCCTGATCGGCGTATTTGAATATGCTGCCAGCTACATACATGATGAAGATCCCTATGGCAGCTTTTTAAAGATAATCAGAAAGCATGTTGCCAAGGAAGGTATCATCGTTATAGCTATAGAGAACCGTCTGGGCATGAAGTACTTCGGCGGAGCAAGAGAGGATCATCTGGGAGAATTCTTTAAGGGTATAGAGGATTATCCGGAAGGCGGCGTGGTAAGGACATTTTCGCGTCCCGCTCTGGAAAAGCTGCTTAAAGCAGAGGGCGTTACGGATTATCATTTCTATTATCCTTATCCGGATTATAAATTTACGATGAGCCTCTATTCCGATGAGCGCCTGCCAAGGGAGGGAGAGCTTAATATCAATAAGCTTAAGCTGGACCGTGACAGGATGGAACTGTTTGATGAGGGCAAGGCTTATGATGCCATTCTGCGCGACGGACTCTTTCCTGTATTTTCAAATTCCTATCTGCTGGTACTGGGCCCGCAGCCGGAAGTGATATACAGCAAGTATTCGAACGACAGGGAAGCCGTATATGCGATCAGGACAGATATGATAAAAGATGCCGGCGGCAGGAGGGTAGAGAAATATCCTGCAGTGCCCGAAGCAAAGGAGCATATCCAAAAGATAAAAGGGCTGTACAAAGAGCTTTCGGAAAGCTTTAAAGACAGCGGGCTTAATATCTGTCCCGTAAGTGATACTGCCGATAAGGAGGGAGTGAGTTTTCCTTTTATCGAAGGCAGTACTATGGATGAGCTTTTAAGCCGTGCCATATCACGAAAAGATGATGAAAAGATAAAAGAGCTGCTTAAGACCTACGCGAACTTTCAGCAGTATAACAATAAAGTGCAGATAAGCGATCCTGATATGCAGCTGTGTAATCTGATCTATGACGGCAGCTCCTGGAATCTGATAGATTATGAGTGGGCAGGTCCGGAAAGAGCGGATCTGATACGCAATACCGTAAGAGGCATTTACCTTTTTAAGGAATACAACGCCTGCGGCAGCAGACTGGATATGACTTCGATAAGAGCGGCTATACCTTTCTTTCCCGAGAATTTCGACATGCAGGAAATGTGGAACAGGGAGAGGGAGTTCCAAAAGAGCGTGACCGGAAGCAGGCAGGCGCTGGGAGAATTAAACGAGCTGCTCGGCAATAAAGTGATCAATGCCGTAAAAGAAGAGGAAGCGGTGCATGAGGAGCTGATCACCGAGGAGCATGCGAAGAGTAAGTTTAAACAGAAACTCCAGGCATCATGGCATGAAAAGGCATTGGAGGATTACAACAAGGAGCTGGAAAGACAGAAGGATCCCTATCCTTATAAGCCCGGTGCGACTTCCGAGGTGAGGATAAGGAAGCTTGGCAGGCGCTGCACGCTGATGCCTTATTCGGAAGCAAGTATCGAGAATCTAAAGGGTGCCGGGGAATTCGTGATCTTTGCATCCGATGGCGGCAAGCTTGAGATAGATGCGGTGGGCATAATAGAATCGCAGTTTGATGCCAAACCTGACTGTAACTGGCTGTATGCCGATGAGGATATATTATGCAAGGACGGGTATTGCCGATATCCGTACTATAAACCGGACTGGTCCATAGATACAATGCTTTCGTATTTCTATCTGGGCGGGATATTTGCGGTACGCCGTGAAGCTTTAGGACCCGTACTGGCAAAGATCCCGGAAGATATACGTGACAGTAAGGGATACCGTTTTGTCTATTCCGTGTGTATATGGCTGGGCAACGATAAAGCGCCCGTACATATCCATACCAAGCCGCTGTTTCATAAGATATTTGATGAGATAGATTCTGCAGATAACATGCTGGTAGCGGATGCACTGGGATCTTCACCGGAGTATGCACCTTTAAAAGAAATGTTTCTGGCACATTATAAGATAAGATGCAGATTTGAGCAGGATACAGACGGATATTCCTATCCCATCTATATGCAGGATGATATCAAAGCCAGTATCATCATCCCGACTAAGGATCATCCGGAAATGTTCAAAAACTGCGTGCGTTCGATAAGGCAGCTGAGCACTTATAAGAATCCGGAGATAATAGCGATAGATAACGGCTCTGTGGGCCTTAATAAGGAAAGATACGAAGCTATATCAAAAGAATATGATGTGACATATCTGTACGATAAAAAGGACTTTAATTTTGCGGCTATGTGTAATACGGCGGCAAAGAAGGCAAACGGGAACGTATTCATATTCTTAAATGACGATACACAGGTAATGAGTCCCGACTGGATAGAGCGTATGGCGGGACATGCGATGATACCCGGAGTGGGTGCGGTGGGTGCCAAGCTCCTTTACCCCGGAGACGATCTTAAGATACAGCATTGCGGAGTCTCGAATATAGGCGGAGGCCCGCTTCACAGACTTCAGGGACTGTGCGATAAGTTTTCTTACGACAGGGGACGCAACAGGGGGATACGCAATGTGCTGGCAGTTACGGCAGCATGCCTGGCCATCACAAGGGAAAACTTTGAGCAGATGGAGGGCTTTTACGAAGGCCTGGCTGTGGCGTATAATGATGTGGATCTGTGTATGCGCCTTCATAAGGCGGGGCTGAGGAACGTGATACGTAACGATGTTAAGCTTACGCATTACGAATCGGCTTCAAGGGGCGACGATAAGGAAGATCCCGCTAAGATAAAACGCCTGCGCGGTGAGCTGCTTAAGCTGTATGCGCGTAATCCCGAATACATCGCTTATGATCCTTATGAGCATGACCGTTTGAGCGATGAGAGTAATGTGTACGAGGAAGCGCGGCCTTACGAACGGAAGAAAGTCCCGGTGAGCACGCAGCTTCAGCAGATAAAGGATAAGAAGGGCTTTGCTCCCGTTAACAGGGCTCTTATGATAAAAGTAGACGATATGGGCAAGGAGCCCGGAACCGATATCATCGGCATAGACCTGCATGTGCATGTTCACGACTGGGATAATGCGGACTATCATTATTATGCATATCTTGAAGGCGGCGGAAGGAAGTATGTACTCCCCGTTAAGCGGCGTTACAGGGCTGATGTGGAGAAGATATACAGGTTCCAGAAAAATGTGGCTCTGTCCGGACTTACTGTAAGGCTGGCAAAAGATGCTCTGCCCGCAGGCGAATACACTCTGTGGGTCGAAGCAAGGAGCAGGATATCAAGACAGAGGCTGTTTAATACGGCAGAAGAGACTCTTAAGGTGGAATAGTTTTGAAAGAGTGGGAAGAACAGGCGAAAAAAGAATATGATGAGGCGCTGAACAGGCAGCTGTATCCCTACAGGCAGTGGCTTAAGGAAAATGAAAAGCTCGTCGGAGGAGACCTTAAGCTGATGGAGCATTTTGCGCTGCTCTATTATGAAAAGGGCATACCCGATTATCTGCCGGATAAGGAGTTCATAGTGTTCCATAAGGAGTACGGCAAGGTTTCAGGTGCTGCGCTCCAGAAAATGTATGAGCTGTTCTCGAAGGATCCGGAGATCTCGCTTATCTACGGTGATGAGGATGTGGAATGGGCAAAGACAGAGCGCCGTAACCCCTGGTTTAAACCGGACTGGTCTCCCGATACTTATGAATCCATGCCATATTTCGGAAGCCTGATAGCTGTGCGTAAGAGCATGCTCGAAGAAAGGCTTGATACTTTCCCCGATCCGTACGATCTGGATTCGGTACTGGATATACTGATAAAACACACAAAACCCTATCATCTCGATATGATAGTCTATACGGGTACGACAGAGATAGAAGATAAAGAGATAAAACATATCGTACCTGATTTTTTGGATGATAAGCCGGTTAAGGTTTCCGTGATCATCCCGTCAAAGGATCATCCCGATATGCTGGGAAGATGCATAATAGGGCTTACCAGTCTGACCGATTACCGTGATATGGAGATACTGGTGATCGATAACGGATCGACGGATGAAAACCGCAAGCAGTACGAGACTTTAAAAGATATATACGGCTTTAAGTATTTTTACGAGCGCATGCAGTTTAATTTTTCACGCATGTGCAATATCGGTGCCCTGCGTGCATCCGGTGAAGTGCTGCTCTTCTTAAATGATGATACGGAAGTGCTGGGTCGCGACTGGATGAGGATAATGGCGTCGGTAGCAATGCAGCCGCATGTGGGAGCCGTAGGCGCCAAGCTTTACTATCCGCATGAAAGTGATGAGATACCGCGCCTGCAGCATGACGGTATCACTAATACCATATTGGGACCCGTGCATAAGATGGGGGGCTTTCGGGATACCGGAAGCATCTATCACGGACTGAATCTCTGCGACAGGGATGTGATAGCGGTAACCGGCGCCTGCCTTGCTGTAGAGAAAAAGAAGTTTAATGCTGTAGGCGGCTTTTTTGAAGAGCTGATAGTTGCATATAATGATGTGGATCTGTGCTTCTCACTTTATGAGAAGGGCTGGTATAACGTGCTGCGTAACGATGTGCGGCTTATACATCATGAATCGGTAAGCCGCGGCACTGACGAGAGCAGGGAGAGAAAACAGCGCAGGATGCTGGAATGGCTGGAATTGTATAAACGCCATCCGCTTCTTTACGGCCGCGATCCGTTTTATAACAAAAACCTGGTGCAGACCAGGCTGGATGTGGACTACAACATCAACTGCCCCTGTGATTATGAGCAGAAGGGCGCCGTGTCCGCTTTAAAGAGCATTCCGGTCCCGGCAGAGAGTTCCGGCGGCCCTATCCAGCGCAGACTGGGACTTGATATCAATCCGCAGTACTGCATAGATTCTGTCGAGATGTATTACGATTTTGAAGAGAACGGTGATTATTCCAGACAGTGGGTAATAGAAGGCTGGATGGCGCCTATAAAGCAGCCGCTGTGGCAGTATGCCCGTAAGCTTTTGCTTATAAGCGACGGTAAGGAAGCGTATGAAGCGGATGTATTCTCAAAATACCGTCCGGATGTTAAGCCGGTACTCAGCCAGCAGGCAGGGGCCGATATGTCGGGCTTTGTGGTGAGGATCAAGGCGGACGATCTGGCTGACGGTGAATACAGACTGGGAATGTGCTTTATTTCAAAAAAGAATTCAAAGCCTTTTGTGAGGTATACAGATACTTTTGTGAAGTTTGAGAAGGATGTTTATCCCCTGCTTCGCAAAGAGGAAGTATCATAGTGACAGATGATGAGCGATAACGGTGATAATACAACAATAGAACAGCTTGAAAAGGAACTGGACGAGCAGCGCTACCAGAATCTGCAGCTGGCGACAAGATTGTCCGAGGCGCTGGCACTTGCGGAGGATAAGCAGCGTCAGATAGACCGCATCAAAAACAGTACGGCCTGGAAGATGTCAAAGCCGCTGCGTGTATGCATGCACTGGGCGATCCGCCAGAAGGACAGGATAAGGAACCTGGGCGGCCCCAGGGGTATAGCCAGGAAATTAAAAAGCAAGAGCATAGAGAAAAAGGCAAGGGCGCAGCACGGGACCTTAAGCTTTCCCGATGCTGAGGAAGCAGCAAAGCAGAGAGCACGTAAGTTTGATAAGGATGTTACATTCTCTATACTGGTGCCTCTTTACAATACGCCTAAGGATTTCCTTAAAGATACGATAGATGCGGTGATAGCGCAGACCTACGAAAAGTGGGAGCTGTGTCTGGCAGACGGATCGGATGACGCACATGCATATGTGGGTGAATACTGCAGACAGGAAGCAGCCGCCGACAGCCGTATCAAATATAAAAAGCTTGAAAAGAACGAAGGCATTTCGGGAAACACGAATGAATGCCTTAAGATGGCTACAGGGAATTTTATCGGACTCTATGATCATGACGATATACTGCATCCCGCGGCTCTGTATTATTACATGGAAGCCATATGCGACGAGGATGCTGATTATATCTACTGCGATGAGACCACCTTCCACGGCAAGAGCGTCGATAATATGATCACCCTGCATTTTAAGCCGGACTATTCGCCGGATAATCTGCGGGCAAATAATTATATCTGCCATTTCAGTGTATTTAAGCGCAGTCTCTTAGAGGGAACGGAATTATTCCGCAGTCAGTACGACGGAAGCCAGGATCACGACATGATACTGCGTCTGACATCTGCTGCGAAGCATATAGTGCATATACCTAAGATACTTTATTACTGGCGTTCGCATAAGGGCAGTGTGGCTGCCGATATCAGCGCAAAGGAATATGCGATAGATGCGGCAAAGGGCGCTGTGGCCGATCATCTGAGGAAGTGCGGTTATGACAATTTCCGCATAGAATCCACCAGGGCTTTTGAGACGATCTTCCGTATACATTATCCGCTGCTTAAGTCCGCAAAGGTATCCATACTGATACCCAACTGCGAGCAGAAGGATGTGTTAAAGCGCTGCATAGATTCGATAATCGAAAAGACTACCTACAGGGACTATGAGATAATAGTGATCGAGAATAATTCGCACAGTCCGGAGATATTTGCATATTATGATGAGCTTAAGAGCCATCCTAAGATAAGGGTAATAGAGTATAAGGGTGAGTTTAATTATTCGAAGGTGAATAACTTCGGTGCCAAAGAGGCAACGGGAGATTATCTGCTGCTCCTTAACAACGATACCGAAGTGATCACGTTAAACTGGCTCGAAGAGCTGCTTATGTATGCAGAACGTGACGATGTGGGAGCTGTGGGCGCCAAGCTTTACTATCCGGACAAGACCATACAGCACGCCGGCATAGTGCTTAAGCTGGGAGCGCACCGTACAGCGGGACACAGCCATTACAGGGTAAATTACGAAAACTTAGGATACATGGGACGTCTGTGCTATGCGCAGGATGTATCTGCCGTGACCGGCGCCTGTCTTATGGTAAAGAAGAGCCTTTACGAAGAAGCGGGCGGACTGGATGAGGACTTCCGTGTGGCGCTTAATGATGTGGACTTCTGCCTTAAGCTGCGTGAGAAGGGTTATCTGAACATATGGACGCCTTTCTGCGAGCTGTATCATTATGAATCCGCGTCCCGCGGGACAGATCTGTCGGGTCCCGGCGCAGAGCGCTACGAAAGCGAGTGCGAGCGCTTTAGGAGCAAGTGGAAGGAAGTCCTGGATAAGGGCGACCCGTATTACAACGTAAACTTTTCGCTGGACCGCAGCGATTATTCGCTGAAGATATGACGGAGAGGTATTCCGGCGAAGGAGCTGCGTGATCCTGAGCGCTCACTGCAGTCATCCTGAGCGAAGCGAAGGATCTTTCCTGCGTCGCTACACACTATATAGAAGGGAGAATCACCATGAGTGATATGTTTGACATCCTGTCATCTATGAAAGGCTCCGATTACAGCCTGGAAGAAATAGAGAAAGCCGAAAAGATGATGAAAAAGAACGGGGGATCTTTATCGGACAATTTAGTCAAGCTCACCGGACGCAGTGCTACCCCCAAGCCGTATTTCTCGCCTTCTTCATCAGCAGGTATAATGGATGCTCTTCAGAAGCAGGTGCAGGATGTGAGCGGGCTGACGCAGAGCTATCAGCAGAGCAGTAAGGCTGCGGAGCAGAGCATGGATGCGATGAACAGTGCACTGCTTCAGAACCAGCAGGCGCTGGATAGGCAGCTTAAGGAAATGAATGAAAACCTGGCAAAGGATTTCGGTGTGGGCGCAGGCGCTCCCGCAGCAGCTGCAGCGGGGACTGCTACCGTGACGGCATCTGCAGCATCTGCTGCTGTAGCACCGCAGGTTGCCGTTACACAAAAGCCCGCCGTACTTTCGGGTGAGGAAGCCCTGGATGCTTTCAAGGGCATAGGTGAAGCAGTAGAAGAAAAGGTATTCGGACAGAGCGAGTTCATCAAGAAGCTGGTCATAGCTTTTAAGCGCCCCTTTGTTATGCCGCCCGAAGGCTCAAAGGCGCTCAATACCATTTTTATAAGCGGAAGGGATGATACCGGAAGACACTTCGGACTTTGCACATTGATACAGATAATGAAGGAGCGAAATCTGATCGCATCCGATGAGCCCACCGTGGTCGATCTGGGACTGTATACGGATGCGTCGATGGAAAAGCTTTTCCTGCAGGATATGTATTCTGCGCTTTCATGCGATAAACCCGTAATATTATTTGAACGTTTTGAGAACTGCCATCCTTCGTTTTTAGGTCTGCTTAGCGATCTGGTGACCGGAGGGAGCTTCAGGCTAAACGAGCGTTATGTGCTGCAGAACGGCCAGCTGGTAAATGTACAGAATTCGCTGGCGAGTGCAGCTGTCAGCTCCTTTGAAGCAAAGAATAAATATCTGGTATTCATCACGGAGAAATCGCTTGATAAGGCGGCAGGTATCATGGGCGCACCTTTTATCGACGGACTGGGCGATATATGCGTGACTAAGGAGCTGGATGAGGAAGCTATCAGAAAGGTTGCACAGCGTGATCAGGCAGAGCTTCCCGAAAAAGCAAAGAAGCAGTGTTACTTTAATATAAGTTTTGATGAGGGCTTTATCGATGATGCCGTAAAGCGTTCCGAAAAACAGGCGGGACTTAAGGGCGTACAGGATTTCTATGAAAACGTAATGAAGGCACTGGCCCAGGCAAGACTCGAAGGCGATTACGATACCAATGCGGATCTTAAGCTTTATGTCGAAGACGGAAAAGTACTTGCGGCATATAAGGATGAGAAGATAGATCTGAGTGCGCTCCTTCCCGAATCCTATAAGGGTGAAGTGGACGAGATACGTAAGGAGCTGGATGCCATCGTGGGACTCACCGAGATCAAGGAATATGTGCTGGGTCTGGAGGAGTATTACAAGGTACAGCAGCGCCGTGCAGAGGCGGGCTTAAAGACTGCAGAGCTTTCCAAGCATATGATATTTACCGGAAGTCCCGGTACAGGCAAGACTACGATAGCCCGTATCATAAGCAAGTATCTTAAGTCGATAGGCGTGCTTTCCGGCGGACAGCTCATCGAAGTATCACGTGCCGATCTGGTAGGCCGCTTTGTGGGTCACACCGCACCTCTTACCAATAAGGTGATCGGATCTGCGATAGGCGGTGTGCTCTTTATAGATGAGGCATACAGCTTATACCGCGGTAAGGATGATTCCTTCGGACTCGAGGCTATAGATACGCTGGTAAAGGGTATCGAGGATAACCGCGAGAACCTGATAGTGATACTGGCCGGCTATTCAAACGAGATGCAGGAGTTCTTAACATCCAACTCCGGTCTTAAGAGCCGTTTCCCCAATGTGATCAACTTCCCGGATTATACCGGAGAGGAGCTGTTAAAGATAGCCCGCAGCATCGCAAAGAGCAAAGGCTATACCATAGATGAAGGTGCGGATGCCGCACTCACCATGTACTTTAACGGCGTGCAGATGACCCGCGCTGCGGATGCCGGTAACGGACATCTGGCCCGTAACATGGTCGAGGAAGCGATACTCAACCAGTCAAAACGTCTCGTGGCCGAACCCGACGCAGATATGTCCGCACTTATGCTTGGCGACTTTGATATGAGTGACGCAGGCGAGTGAGGCGAAAAATCAAGCAGGAAGTCTTCGATCTTCCGCCCCGGTATCAACCGGGAGCGGAAGATTTTTTGTTACCATTTCACATAGTTGCGCATGACAAAAAATGAACTTCAAAAAGAAAAAAAATAAACAGAAACTGACACCGCAAAATATTATTATTGTATAAAAAATTGTGGTAAGGAACATAAATCATGGACGTTTTGAAATTCGGATTCAAATACTGGAAGAGAAATCTTCCGCTATCCATACTGGCCAAGCTGATAAGCCTGCTGGCGCTCAGCGCGGATCTTGCGCTGCCGCTGATATCGGCTATGTTCATAAACTGCTGTCTGAATTACGAAAGCATAGAAGAAGACAGCCCGCTGTATTTTCTTGTGGACGGGCGCTTTGGTGAGATACACAGCATGCGGCTTTTCCTAAGTCTTGCAGGGATATTTATGGGACTCTTACTTACCAAGCTGGGATTGGTATACATACGCAACCTTATCAACCAGCACCTGGGACTCAACCTTGAGAGCGATCTGCGTTATGCCACTTTTGACAAGCTGATGCAGCTCGACAGTGAGACGGTTTCCAAATACAATACCGGCGAACTCCTTACGACTATCAACTCCGATACCATCATGTTTAAGGAGCTGTTCTGCCGCATCATTCCCAATACATTCGACAGTATCTTTGTGCTTACGGCATCTGTCATAATACTGGCCCGGATAAACTTAAGACTTCTGTGGATACCGCTGATACTTACGCCGGTATTTGCCGTGGCGCTTTTAAGATTCCGCAAAAAAGCAAAAGAGAACTTCATGAACATCAGAAGTTCAAATGCGAAGATGAGCCTTACCGTTTCCGAAAATGTCAGCGCCGTCAGACTGATAAGGGCCTTCACCAACGAAGAAGTTGAGAAGAAAAAGTTTAACGAGACCAATGATGCGCTTAAGGATGCATATCTTAAACAGGTGGGGCTGTCCGCGCGTTTTGAAGCGGCCTTCTCCATCATCCGTCAGGTAGCTTATATCGGAAGCGTGGCGGTCAGTGCGGTGCTGGTTATGCAGGGACAGCTGCTGATCGGCTATCTGGTATCCGCGACTGAGTACGTAAACCGCATCATGAACTACGTAACGCTTATCAACAACACCATCTTCCAGATGCAGCAGCAGCTGGTATCCGGACAGAAGATGAAGAAGTTCATGGATACCGAGAGCCGCATCCCCGACGGCAGCGAAGAGCTGCCCGCATCCGAAGGTGTTGATATCACCATCCGCAATGCGTCCATGGTACTGGATGAGAGGCAGATGCTCACGGATATCAATGTTGATATCCCCAGCGGCAAGCGCATCGGTATAGTGGGCGGTACCGGCAGCGGCAAGAGTCTTTTGCTGGAATCGCTGATACGTATACATGATATGACTTCCGGAAGCATAGAGCTCAACGGAAAAGACATACGTGAATATACTTTGGAATCCTTAAGGGATAAGTTTTCCTATGTGTTCCAGGATGTGTTCCTGTTTTCAAATACCATAGACAGCAATATCGCATTCCCTCATCCGACCATAGCGGATGAAAAGATAAAGGAAGCAGCATATCATGCTCAGGCTGCGGGCTTTATCAAACGTCTTGAAGACGGATATGACACCATCGTGGGAGAGCGCGGGTTCGGACTTTCGGGCGGACAGAAGCAGCGTATCTCCATTGCCAGGGCACTGCTAAAGAATTCGCCCGTGCTGGTGCTGGATGATTCGACCTCTGCGCTGGATGTCTCAACAGAGCGCAAACTGCTTAAGTCTATTAAAGAAAACTATCCCGATAAGACGCTGATAATATCGGCGCACCGCATGAGCTCAGTGGCCGACTGTGATGAGATACTCTATCTGCAGGACGGACGCATAACCGAGCGCGGCACTTTCGATGAACTGATGAAACTCAATGGACACTTTGCGGCGATCTGGAATTCGCAGCAGGCGATGCAGAAGGATATAGTCGACGAAAATGTAAAGATCGGAGTTAAAGATCATGGCTAAGAGAAATACATATTTTGAAGATGAAAAGATAGAAAAAAAGATCGATCTAAAGCAGTTCGGCCGCATATTAAGCTATATACTGCCGTATAAAAAGATCTTCATACTGGTGCTCTTTCTGATGGGAGTATCTTCTGTTATAGGACTTATCAGCCCGCTGCTTCTGCGCGCGATAATCAACAAAGTCACGGTAGATGCGGACATGCGCATGCTTGGCATGATAATCGGGGCGATGGCGTTCATAGCGCTTACGGAGATAACTATCACCTATCTGCATCAGACTCTGATGGGAAAACTTGGGCACAGCGTTATCGCGGTCATCAGGCAGGATATTTTTTATAAATTGCAGGAGCTGCCTTTTGAATACTTTGATTCCAAACCCGACGGAAAGATAGTGGTCAGGGTCACGGACTACGTAAACGATCTGGCGAACTTCTTTACCAACTTTGTGCTGATGCTGATCACCTATGTTTTGAAGATAGCGGTGGTGACCTTTTTTATGCTGTCGCTTTCGCCGCAGCTCACACTGGTGGTGTTCATAACGGTGGTACCCATGATGATACTGGTGCTCATGCTGCGCAAGGTTATAGGCAAGCTTTTTGCAAAGCTGCGTGCAAAGAACTCCAACCGTACGGCCTTCCTGTTAGAGACCATAATGGGTGAGAAGATAATCAAGAGCAATAACCGCAGCAGTTTAAATCATGATATCTATGTGGATGTCCATACACAGTGTGTAAAACAGTGGTTTCAGATATTTATGCGTAACGAGTTAAACGGCCCCATCGTGGATCTGTTCTGGAACCTGGGAACCTTAGGGCTCTATGGCATGGCCTTAAGCATGATACTTAGCGGAAACAGCCTGATGAGCGCCGGAACCGTAGTGGCTTTTTCGGCCTACATGACGCAGTTCTCCGGGCCGCTTACGCAGATAGCCGTTATCATACAGCAGCTGGCGCAGGTGACCTCAAACCTTGAGCAGGTATTCGATACCATCAATGCTCCCGTCGATATCGCCGATGAAAGTGATGCTATCAACTTAACGGATGTAAAAGGAAAAGTTGATTTTAATGACGTGACATTCTGTTATGAAGAGGGCGTGCCCATACTTGAGCATTTTGATCTGCATGTGGAGCCGGGGCAGACTATAGCTTTAGTAGGCCCTACGGGCGCCGGAAAGACCACGGTCATCAATCTGGTGACGCGCTTTTATGATGTGCAGAAGGGTAATGTGGCGATCGACGGACACGATGTGCGCGATCTGACGCTTAAGTCCTTAAGGAACAAAGTGGGCGTGCTGATGCAGGATCCTTTCCTTTTTAAGGGCAGTATAATCGAGAACATCCGCTATGGCCGCCCGGAGGCTACGGATGAGGAGTGCATGGAAGCTGCGCGCACCATACATGCGGATAAGTTCATTGAATCACTGCCGGATGGTTATAATACAGTGCTTGAGGAACGCGGAGCCGGTCTTTCAGCCGGGCAGCGCCAGCTGATCAGCTTTGCCAGGATAGTGCTTAAGAATCCGCCTATGGTGATATTGGATGAGGCCACCAGCGCTATTGATACAGAAACCGAGAAGCTGATACAGGAAGCCTTAGAGACCCTGCTTAAGGGCAAGACGGCTTTTATAGTGGCGCACAGACTTTCCACCATAAGGAATGCGGACCGCATACTCTATATCGCGGATAGGGGCATAGCCGAGTCCGGCACGCACGAAGAACTGATGGCTAAGAAGGGCCTGTACTATGCGCTGAACTGAAATGAAATTAATCAGCAGGATATAAAAAACCCCGATGCCTTAAAAAGCATCGGGGTTTTTATACAGATGCGGTGCTGTGTATCAGACCAGCTTCTTATAATCAAAATAATGCATTTCCTTATCATACTTCATCAGAGCGGGTACGAAAGCTCCGGCCTGTACTCCTTTGGCCTGTGCATCCGCTTTACTGAGCTTGATCTTTCTGTCATAGAATTCTCCGTGCTCGGGAGCATAGAAGAGAGCTATTGCAGTGACTTTGTCGCCGTCTTCGTTTACCTGGAAGATGTAAGCTCTGGTAGTGTAAAAATCTTTTTTGTCTGTTTCGGCGAAGCCTGCATTGATGATCTGCTGCTTTGTTTCCTCAGAAACATTTGCCAGTATGGCGTCCAGATTAGCGCCGTCTTTTTTTGCGATCTTCATTGCCACAAAGACAAATACAGCGATGACGATAATGCCGACGATCAGGCCGGCAAAGCTTCCGGGACCCCAGTAAGTAACCATAAGATTGTTCATTTTATTCCCCTTTTCTGTTATTTTAGTGATGGTATAGCTGTAACGCAACGTCCCACATTTTAACACAGCGGTTTTGATAATTCAATGGCAGATCGGCAGGGATGGATTAAAAATATATTAAA
The DNA here is from genome assembly GCA_017437785.1 of Lachnospiraceae bacterium. GTDB lineage: Bacteria > Bacillota > Clostridia > Lachnospirales > Lachnospiraceae > NK4A136. The sequence continues at coordinate 53,892 of JAFRXH010000003.1, read as the reverse complement.
AAAGTGCTTGACAAACAAATATATAAGAGTTAATATACTGCTTGTGCTTGAAAAAGCGCAGGCAGTATTAAAACAATATATGCACCGCTAGCTCAGCTGGTAGAGCACCTGACTCTTAATCAGGGTGTCCAGGGTTCGAGCCCCTGGCGGTGCACGTAAAACACTTGTTTTGACGGGGGAGACTGTTGGGGCGGGTGTTTTAATTTTTCTGCAGACCTTTCCCACTTGCGGGAGAGGCCTTTTTGTTGTATCATCGGTATTGTGTTTTTTATCAGTTCTTTCATCACATCTTAAGGAGGAATCAACTTATGAAGAAACCCGCTTTCAATCCCTATCTGCCTTCGTGGGAGTATATACCCGACGGTGAGCCCTATGTATTTAACGGCAGGGTTTATGTATACGGATCACATGATATTTACAACAGCCATGTGTTCTGCCTGGGGAATTATGTTACCTATTCCGCGCCGGTGGATGATCTGGGCGATTGGAGATATGAGGGTGTTATATATGAAAAGACTCAGGATCCCGAGAATAAAGAGGGCAAGATGTGTCTGTATGCTCCGGACATGACGATAGGTCCGGATGGCAGATATTATCTGTATTACGCGCTGGATAAGCTGCCCATCATATCGGTGGCAGTGTGTGACGAGCCCGGCGGCAAGTTTGAATTCTACGGTTATGTACATTATGCGGACGGTACCAGACTGGGTGAGAAGGAGGGGGATGAGCCCCAGTTCGATCCCGGCGTGATCACCGAGGATGGAAAGACTTATCTGTATACAGGATTCTGCGGCCGTGGCGATAAGTCGCGCACAGGCTCAAGGCTTCAGGTCCTGGATAAAGATATGCTTACTATCATCGAAGAGCCTAAGACAGTGGTTCCGGGCATTGAATACCAGGAGGGAACAGGCTTTGAAGGACACGCCTTCTTTGAGGGATCCTCCATCCGCAAGGTGGGTGATAAGTATTATTTCATTTATTCATCTTCACCCATGCACGAGATGTGTTATGCTACCGCCGATGATCCCAGGGGACCTTTTAAGTACGGCGGCGTTATCGTAAGTAATGCGGATATAGGAATAGATAAGGATAAGCCTGCCGACATGCCTGTGGCATACGGCGGAAACGACCACGGCAGTATCGTGGAGATTAACGGAGACTGGTATATCTTCTACCACAGACAGACCAACGGCAGCTGGTACAGCCGCCAGGGCTGCGCAGAAAAGATAGAGATAAAGGCAGACGGAAGCATCCCCCAGGTGGAGATGACCTCCTGCGGCTTAAACGGCGGGCCTCTGTCCGGCAGCGGGTTTTACCCTGCATATCTGGCATGTAACCTCTTTACCGATAAGCCTTCCGTATATGTGGGTGGGGATCAGTTCCCCAGGGTAATGCAGGACGGCCGTGACGGCGACGAAGAGCCCGGTTATATAGGCTTTATGCGTAACTCTGCAACTGCGGGATTTAAGTATTTTGACTTTAAGGGGGTAAAGGCGATAAGCATTACCACACGCGGTTATGCAAAGGGTGAATTTGAAGTGCGTACCTCGCGTGAAGGCGAAGTGCTCGCAAGCATTCCCATCGATTTTACCAATGTATGGGAAACATACAGGTCGGATATCAATATCCCTGACGGCGTAGCCGCTATCTTCCTTACTTATAAGGGCAGCGGCACCTGCGATCTGAAAGGTTTTGAACTGTTCTAAACTGCTAAGAAGTGGATGGATACAGAGAACCGTCCCCTGTATCCATCCACTGTATCAATCTCCTGAGTATTATTTCTTCATCAATTCGTTTACTATACTCTGTACTGCGGCGTAATCATATCCGGCTGCGGTGAGCTTGTCCTTGCGCTCCTGGCCTACGCCCCAGTTGCCGCGGATCACTTCTTTAGCGATCTCCTCATTGGATTTAAGATTGGCCTTTGCTGCAACAGAACCTGCTATGGCGCCTAATTTGGACGGACCGCCGGCGTTGCCTCCGTTATTGTTGTTCTTAAGTGCATCAGTAAAAGCGGGCATTTCTATCTCCTCCTTTTAATGTAACTGTTGTACCCGGTAAGCGGGTAGCGTATATGTACGCGGATATTATATCATGTCTGCGCAGTTTTGTCTAAAATGCGAATGGCATATCAGGGCGCAAAAGAGAGAGTTTTCCTTTAAAACAGGGGCCGGATATGTTATGATCAATACAGTATCGGTACTTTGGCCGAAGGGCCTTTGATAGCATGGTATTGGGGGTGAAGCGTATGTTAAAGGATTGGGTTAAAGCAGACAGGCCGTCGGATGAAGAGATAGCGGAGCGTTTAAAGACCGCCAGGGCAGAGCTGGCCGGAACGCAGATGGCCATTAAGGAAAAGAAGCTGCCTGTGCTGGTGATAATGGACGGCTGGGGCGGCGCCGGAAAGGGCGGCATACTGGGCAAGGTGATCAAAAACCTGGATCCCCGCTTTTATAAAACGGAGACGCTCTCTAAGCCCTCCGAAGATGAGCTTCGCAGGCCGTTTCTCTACAGATATTTCGTGCGTATTCCGGAGGCCGGGAAGTTTTCCTTCTTTGACGGCAGCTGGATGGACGAGGTTACAAAGGACAGACTTAACGGAGACACCGATAAGGATGAGTACCATCGAAGGCTCACGTCCATCAAGCGTTTTGAGCGCACACTTTCCGACAACGGATATCTGGTCGTAAAATTTTTCTTTCATATTTCGGAAAAAGAGCAGAAAAAGCGCCTGGAAGAGCTTGAGGATGACAAGAGCACATCATGGCGTGTCGATAAATGGGACAAGTGGCAGAATAAGCATTACGATGAATGCATGGATGTTTTTGATGAGTATCTGGAGGCGACTAACCAGTTCATCGCTCCCTGGTATTTTATCGATTCGAAGAGCCGCAAGTGGGCGGAACTGCAGGTGACGGAGATACTGGTAAGGAGCATCAATATAGCTCTGCAGAATACCGGCCGTGCCGCGATGGTGCTGCAGAACACCTTCCCACTTAAACAGATGCCTAAACTGTCGGATATAGACTTAAGCGTATCCATTGAAGATGATGAATATGAGGAAAAGCTTAAAGAGCTGCAGGATCGTCTGGCCGATCTGCATAACCGTATCTATCAGAAGAAGATACCTGTGGTGATAGCATACGAGGGCTGGGATGCGGCCGGAAAGGGCGGCAATATCAAGCGCCTTACCGCAGCTTTGGATCCCCGCGGCTTCGAAGTGCATCCCATTGCATCGCCCGAGCCCAGGGAGAAGAACAGGCACTATCTGTGGCGCTTCTGGAACAGGCTGCCGAAGGACGGACATATAGCGATATTCGACCGTACCTGGTACGGGCGCGTGATGGTGGAGCGTCTGGAAGGCTTTTGCACGGAGAACGACTGGCAGCGCGCCTACAATGAGATAAACGAGTTTGAAAAAGAACTGGATGACTGGGGCGCGGTGATAGTCAAATTCTGGGTGCAGATAGATAAGGACACCCAGCTGGAGCGCTTTAACGACAGACAGAACACGCCGGAGAAGCAGTGGAAGATAACCGACGAGGACTGGCGCAACCGCGAAAAGTGGGATCTGTATGAGGAAGCCATTAACGAGATGATCCAGAAGACCAGCACGGAATATGCTCCCTGGCACATACTGGAATCGAATGATAAACATTACGCCCGCATCAAGGCATTAGAGACAGTTATCGAAGAGATAGAGAAGAGGCTGTAAAAGAAGAGGGCAGGAGGATGTATCCATCCCTTGTACACCCCCCTGATTTATGGTAACATCAAACTTGCTTTCGGTTATAAGCGCAGATGGTCTATGCGCAGAAAATATAATAACAAATACACAGGAGGAACAGTAAATGGATTACGCAGAGATCTTTAAGGAGTTAAGTCTCACCAAAAGCTTTAAGGGGATACAGAACAATAACCCCATCATAGAGCAGCATTACGGAGCCGATCCTTTTGCGCTGGTTTATGATGATACCGTATATTTCTACATGACGGCAGACGCATACGAATATGACGAGAAGGGTGAGATCAAGGAGAATACTTATGGCAAGATCCGCAGCCTTTATGTTGTCTCTACAAAGGATATGATCAACTTCACCGATCACGGCGAGATAATGATAGGAGGCGAAGGCGGTGCAGCCGGCAAGTGGGCAAAGAATTCCTGGGCCCCTGCAGCAGCATGGAAGATGATAGACGGAAAGCCCAAGTTCTTCCTGTATTTTGCGGATAACGGCGGCGGAATAGGCGTGCTGGCTGCCGACAGCCCTGTAGGTCCCTTCAGGGATGAGCTGGGTCACGGCCTGATCCGCAGGGATATGGAGAACTGCGGCAATGTTGAGTGGCTTTTCGATCCCGCTGTACTGGTTGATGACGACGGCAAGGCATATATCTACTTTGGCGGCGGCGTTCCCAAGGGTAAGGCAGCACACCCCGGTACCGGCAGATGCGCACAGCTGGGCGATGATATGATGAGCCTCACCGATGTGCCCAAGGTGATCGATGCACCTTACCTTTTTGAGGATTCCGGCATACATAAATTCGGGGATACTTATTTCTACACCTATTGCTCAAACTTCAGTGTGGATCCCGAAGGAACTAAGGAATACGGCTTTAACAACGGCGAGATCTGCGTGATGACCTCCAAGTCGCCTTTAGGGCCCTTCACTTTTAAGGAGAGGATACTTAAGAATCCCGAGTATTTTTACGGAGTGGGCGGCAACAACCACCATGCGATATTTAAGTTTAAGGATCAGTGGTATATCTGCTACCATTCACGTATGCTGGAGAAGGAGCAGGGCATACTTCACGGTTACCGTTCCACCAGTATAGATGAGTTTACACCGGCTGCAGACGGTACCATCGGTGATATAAAGATGACTTACCGTTCCAGAAAGCAGGTGGGCCATCTTGATCCCTATAAGGCGATCAACGGTGCAACCTTTGCGGTGATGGGCGGCGTTGATACCGCACCCGCAGATGAAGTGAGCGAAAAGTACGGCTGCGGCAGACTTCTGCTCACAGCGATCAACAGCGGCGATTTCGTAAAGCTCGAAGGCGTGGACTTTGGTGATAAGGCACCCGTGAAAGTAAAGGCCAAAGTAAGGACCAACGGCGAAGAGGGCGTGATCCGTGTAACAGCCGGTTATCCCGACAGGACAGTGATCGCCTATATTCCCGTTAAGGGCGACGGCACCGTAGTCTGCGAGGCAGACATTGAGGTTCCCGTTAAGGGCGTACAGGATATCTTCTTCACCTTCAGCGGCGAAGGCTACGAAGTGGAAGAGTGGATTTTTGAGTAAGAGTTAAGACCGGCCCCTTTCACGCCAGATCCTGTGAATCAAGGATTATCGTAAAGGGGCCTTCATTTACAAGGCTTACCTTCATATCGGCGCCGAATTCGCCGTGCGCCACACTGATCCCCGTTTCGCTGCATTTATCGAGTATATAGCGGTAAAGCGACTTTGCGCTTTCGGGATCGGCGGCATCCGTAAAGCCGGGGCGGTTCCCGTGCCTGCAGTCGGCATACAGCGTAAACTGCGATATCAGCAGCAGGGCGCCACCCACATCATTGACCGACAGATTGGTCTTTCCGTTTTCGTCCGGAAATATCCGAAGCCCCATCAGCTTACGGATCATCTTATCGGCTGTCTGCGTCGTATCGCCTTTTCCTATACCTATCAGGACCACATATCCCCTGCCGATCTTACCTGCTGTATTTCCATCAATGCTCACACTTCCTTCTGAAACTACCTGTATCACAAATCTCATATCTCATTCCTCTGTTTTTATATAAACTGCCGCATCATCGTAACACATACCGCATGATCAGTTCAAGCATCATAATAAGCCTTATGCGGCAGGATGTAAGCGGTAACAAATGCGCAATTTTTAAGCGATATAGCATCGTATGAATGCTTGTGGGGCTTTTTTTCAGATGATATAATTTTATATGTTCGAGCACATATCTGACATTCGTCGCAAAGGAGGAATAAAATGGCAAAGATAACTGTTCATCCGGATTTTCAGATCGGAGAGATCTCCGAAAGACTGTTCTCGGCTTTTTTAGAGCCTATCGGAACCATGGTCAACGGTTTTATGTACAATCCCAAACACAAAACTGCAGACGAGCAGGGCTTCAGAGGAGATGTCATAGATGCGCTCAAGGCTGCAAAGATCCCCGCAGTGAGACTGCCCGGAGGAAACTTCGTATCGGCCTGGCAGTGGAAGGATTCCATAGGGCCTAAGAGTGAGCGTAAGGTTCACTTGGATCCCGCCTGGTATCAGTTCATACCCAATGATGTGGGACATGATGAGTATCTGCAGTGGGCAGAGAAGATAGGAACACAATCTTTATATACGATAAATATGGGCACCGGCACCATGCAGGATGCCATGGATCTGGTGGAATATACAAACTTTGAGGGCGGCAGCTACTGGTCCGATCTGCGTAAAAAGAACGGACATGAAAAGCCCTACGGTGTTAAGCTTTTTTATCTTGGAAATGAGATGGACGGCCCCTGGCAGCTGGGATCCTGGGACGGTAATCCTTTAGGATACGGACACCGCGTACAGGAGACATCCAAGGCCGTCAAGTGGATAGATGCTTCCATAGAGACCGGCGTATGCGGATCCTCCGCTTCATTCATGGAGCACTTCCCCGAATGGGATGAAAAGGTGCTGGACCAGTGTTATGACGTAGTGGATTATCTCTCCATCCATCACTATCATTCCGCTCCCGCAAATGACGTTAAGTCGCTTTTGGGCGGATCGCTCTATTACGAGGACTTCATCAACGTGGAAGCCGGTATGATCGATTATGTCGCAGCAAAACACAGATCACCCAAGAAGGTAAAGATATCCTTTGATGAATACGGCTGCATGATGAGGGATAACGCACCGTTAAATCCCGGCTGGGGACGTTACAATATGGCGCGTTCACATTATAAGTTTGATCCCGCGAGACCTTATATCCTGCACGATCCCGATAACATGAAGCACTTTATGTTCCCCGGAAGGGAGATACTGCATATGTTATCGATGCTCTCGATACAGCTGGCGTTTTTACGTCATGCGGACAGAGTGGGTATCGGCTGCATGACAGGCGGTCTGGGTGCGATGTGCTCGTCCGATCATGATAATGTATGGCGCAGCGCTTCCTATTACGGATATTCGCAGATGATACAGTATGCGCGCGGGATATCGATGAGGACCGCAGTAGAGAGCGAGACCTATGATATGCCCGGTTATGCCATCGACGATACTTCACAGTACACCGGTAAGGAAGGCGTTAATTACATAGACAGCGCAGCCGCATGGGATAAGGAAAATAACACGCTCACAGTGTTTGCTATAAACCGTAACGAGGACAGCGATTATTCACTTAACGTGGATGTGAGCGGCTTTAAGGATATAAAGGGCGTTAAGCACTACGAGATAGCTACGGATAAGGACGATCCCGACAAAAAGAGCAGTGTGGATGCACAGGACGTTTATGCGCCCGTCGAGAACAAAAGCGGCAGCTTAAAAGACGGTGTATACTCCGTGACCGTAAAGCCCTTATCCTGGAACGTATTTACTTTCAGTATGTAAAAGCATACGCAGATATGTCATCCCGGAGGAATTATTATGACTGTCAACGACATAAACCCTATTCTCAAAATGGATTACCCCGACCCTGACGTGATACGTGTGGGCGATACCTATTATCTTGTAAGTACCACCATGTATTTCATGCCGGGCTGCGAGATATTAAGGTCATACGATCTGGTGCACTGGGAACATGCGGCTTTTGTATACGATAAGCTGGATTCCACTCCCGCACAGCGCATGGAGGGTGAGGAGAATATCTACGGACAGGGCATGTGGGCAGCGAGCTTAAGGTATCACGAAGGCAGCTTTTACGTGATATTTGTGGCGAACGATACCCACAAGACTTATCTGTACAGAGCTGATAAGATAGAAGGTCCCTGGACCAAGAGTGAGATAGAAGGGTTTTATCACGACAATTCACTGCTATTTGACGACGACGGCAGAGTGTATATCGTGTACGGGAACCGTTCCGTTTATCTGACCGAGCTTAAAAGCGACTTGAGCGGGCCTAAGGAAGGCGGCATCAACAGGCTGATAGTAAAGGACCGCGATGATGCTTATCTTGGTTATGAAGGCGCACATTTCTATAAGATAAACGGCAGGTATTATATCTTTTTCATACACATGCCCAGGGAAACAGGCAGAAGGACAGAGGCCTGCTTTGTGGCAGACAGCATTGACGGAGAATTTAAAGGCGGCGATGTGTGCGGCGATGACCGCGGATACTGCGGCAGCGGCTGCGCGCAGGGCGGCATAGTGGATACGCCGGACGGTAAGTGGTATGCCATAGTATTTCAGGACAGCGGTGCTGTGGGACGCATCCCCGTGCTGATGCCGGTGGCTTTTAAAGACGGCGTGGATCTGCCTGTATTCGGCACAGACGGTAAGGTGCCCCTTGAATTTGAAGTGCCGGATGGCAGGCCGGGCTATGTTTATGAGCCTTTAGCCGGCAGCGATGACTTTAAGGATCCGGCAGGAAAAAAAGATGAGCGCTTTACACAGAGCTTTGGCTTTAAGAGCTTCTGGCAGTTTGGTCACGAACCTGATATGTCGCTGGTGGAACATGACAGCGTAAGCGGCTATGTTAAGATAAGCACGGACAAGATCTGCAGGAACGTGGTGCAGGCAAAGAATACACTCACGCAGCGCACTTCTTATCCGTCATGTGCGGCGCAGGTTACCGTAGACGGCAGCGGTTTAAAAGAAGGTGACTACGCAGGGCTCTGTCTTCTGGAAAGTGCATATGCCTTGATCGCCATAACCCGCAGGGACGGGGAGCTGTATCTGGTGATGAAGAAGCGCAAAGCGCCGGAAGGTATGTGGGGCGAACGCCATGATACCGAAGCCGGTGATGAATGCGCTGCCGTAAAGCTTAACGGCAGCAGCGCGGTGCTCCGCGCGGAAGCGGACTTTACGATGATGAAAGACAGCGCATCGGTATTTTATGTCGAAGACGGCGTGAAGAAGCAGCTGGGCGAAGAATGCAGGCTTGTATTTAAGCTGGATCATTTTACGGGCGTACGTTTTGGCCTGTTCATATACTCCACGAAGGAATGCGGCGGAAGTGCCGTGTTTAAAGATTTTATCTACGAAGTGTAAAAAGTATTGCGGACAGAGAGTATTTCGCGCATAATATACTGTAGGATTACCCTATAATAAGGAGGAAGACCGATATGGCAGAATCAAGAGGCCCGGTGGCGCCCAAAGACCCCACAGCCAAAAGACCGTTTTATTATGTGATGAAGGATAAGGAGATCTGTCCTCTTCCCCAGCCCGACGGCAGGGGTATCACTTTCATATATGAGAGTGACGGAAGATTAAAGGCCAGCGCCAAGCTGGTAGGTAATCTTGAAGATGAGAAGATGCTCGACGAGCTCTTTAACGTGGACACTTTCAGGAAACAGGTCCACAGCGTGGGCGTTTCCATACAGAAAGCGGGCGATCCCGTAAAAGCAAGGTTCGCGTTCCAGATGTACGGGCATAAGGATCCGTATAATTCCGGCACCACTCTTGCCATGGACATCGATACGGATGGCATGGAAATGGTGATGGAGCTTGATAAATACGAGTGGTCCGATGACGATAATGTGGTGGGCCAGATCCGTTTTGAATTCCCCGAACCCGGCATAATGGCAAAGGTGTCGGTCGCATTCTATTTAAATGACGGCTATACGGCGCCCGAGCAGAAAGAAGACAAGGAAGTAGATTACAACGGTGATGCCTATAAGAAGATGATAGGAAAGTCCCTTATGCAGAAGGGTAATGTTCACCGTCTGAAGGCAGCCATCGAAAAGGCGCGCAGAGGCGAGAGAGTCGAATTCGCCTGCCTGGGCGGATCCATCACCCAGGGTGCGGGTGCTATCCCCATCAATACCGGCTGCTATGCGTATAATGCGTTCAAGGGCTTCTGCGACATAGCGGGACGCGGTTACGAGGATAACGTTGGTTATACCAAAGCCGGAGTGGGCGGTACGCCTTCCGAGGTGGGTATACTGCGTTATGTACATGACGTTACCGATAACGGCAGGAAGGCTCCTGATGTGGTAGTAGTGGAATTTGCAGTAAACGATGAGGGCGATGAGACCAAGGGTGAATTCTTTGATTCACTGGTAAGGATGATCTACAACAGTCCGCAGAAGCCTGCAGTAGTGCTGCTTTATTCTGTATTCGTAGACGGATACAATCTGCAGGATCGTTTAAAATGCGTGGGCGAAGCATATCATCTGCCCATGGTCAGCATAAAGGATGCGGTATATGACCAGTTCTATTTGAGCGAAGAAGACGGCGGCGTAGTCAGCAAGAGACGCTACTTCTATGATATGTTCCATCCTACCAATGTGGGACACCGTATAATGGCGGACGGCCTTATCAATATGTTCAGGGCTGCAGATGCCTCCGATGATGAAGACGATTTTGATATAAGCGGCGTTACTCCTCCCAAGGGAGCGGAGTTTGAGAATATCTACTTTGTTGACAGGGCAAATATCGACAAGACTAAAGCAGTGATAAGCTACGACTGCGGCGACTTTACGGGCCACAGTGATGAGGTGCAGTTTGTTGAGCGTGATCTGGATCTGAAAGGTACGCCCGAATTCGACGCTAACTGGCGTTATGAGGGCAAGGGCGGAAACGCTGTATTTAAGGCAAAGATCAAATGCAGCGCACTGGTCATCGCATATATGGATTCCGCATCACCCGAAGTGGGTACGGTTGAAGTATATGTGAACGGCGAGAAGAAGCTCACGATAGATCCGCATATCATAGGCTGGGCACACTGTAACGCTTATATAGCGCACAGGGGCGGCCCCGCTGCGGAAACAGACGTAGAGATAGTGGTTCCCGAGAAGGATAAGGACAAGCGCTTTACCTTCCTGGGATTCGGAATAGTTGATTAAGGTGTTATCTCCAGATGATGGAGCATTGAGGAGTTTAAACTCCTGTATTCACTGGGCGAGCATCCGGTCTGCTGCTTAAAGATGCGGTTAAAGGTCGAGATGCTTGAAAAGCCCGAAGTGATGGCTACATCCGTGATAGGGATGTCGGGGCGCTGGAGCAGGGTTTCCGCTTCGCGCACACGCCTTAAGCACAGGTAGTCACTGAAATTATAATTGGTATATTTTTTGAACAGTCTGGAGAAGTGGAACTTGGAGAAACCGGTCTTTACGGCCATATCCTCTAAGGAAAGCTTCTCCGTGAAATGTTCATCGATATATTTCAGGGTATTGGTGAACAGATCCAGGTATTCTTTACTTCTTGTAGATAAGCTTATGGATGAAGCATTTATCTGATCGGCGTAATTCTTTCCAAGACAGATGAACAGCTGTAATAAAAGCGCAGGGATGGAGAGATCCGAGTATTCGCTTGCGTTGAAATATTCCGCACTCATCTGCATCAGCAGGTCGTAGATCTGGTCGTATGCAGCTTCGTTATCTTCACGCGTGATAAGCAGCGGCTGCGAGAGTATGGACATGATGCGCGCAAAACTCCTCATGGATGTGAAATGGCTCACGTTCATGAGATAGATATAGCGTTTTCCGGTCTGAGGGGCGATCAGTTCATGAGTCACTCCGGGTGGTATGAACATTATCTGCTCCGGCTGTATCTCATAGGTGCTGCGTCCGCAGATCGCAGTATAGATATTCTCGGTGGGGACTATTATCTCCAGAGCAGAGTGCCTGTGGGCCTCAAACTTTACCGGTATATCATTAAGCCATATCCTGTAAGGATTACCGCCCTGATAATCCACTACTTCCTGGCCGTTGTTCACTTTCCGGGCTCTTGCAAAATCTGCATTGACAGAGTAATTCTGCTCTCTTATCAGTTCAAGATCATCTTTATTTTTATCCATACGGGACCTCTCACTTTTTGCTATGTTGCCCATATTATATCAACACGGGAGTTATGTCAAGCAGTATAAATGTCACCGCCTTCCCCTTGAGGGGCGCATGGCGTCCGGGAGACGCAGCTTTGCGCCGACCGGAGCGAAGCCGTGACGGATGAGGTGTTCTTACAAACGGACTTTGATCCGTATACATGATCTACAGGCATGATATACAGGCAGAGGCATCGGTCACCATTGGAGTGAGGCCGCTGTTTTGTGGCCGGGATAAGTGCAATAGGGATGGACCGCCATGGATGGCGGGACAAGGGAGACAGTGGATACGGATTTCCACTGTCGACCGGTCCCGGACGGTTCTATAGTGTAGATCCCGGTCACATAAAACAGCGAGCCAAACGGAACCGGTGATCGTGCCCTGTCTGTATATCATGCTTTGTGTAAAAGTAAACCGATAGAGGGATCATCTAAAGAACACCTCATCCGCTCTCTTCGGGAGCATCTATCTTCGCTCCGCTCCGGTCGGCGCAAAACCGGCGCTCCTCAAGGTGAAGGCAGGGAGACCGTGACAGGTATCGGGTTTTATGATATAATATCTACTCGTATATTATTATTCTGAATGGGGGTATCGTCTATGAGCAGTATTCTTATTTCCGGGAGTAATGTTCCCTGCTTTATCTACGAAGAAGAAAGTCTATCGGGTACCGTAAAGATAGCAGAAAAGGTCAGAAAGGACGTTGAGCTGGTATTCGGAAAGCTGCCCGCGAGCGAAAAGATAAGCGGCGGCGAGCTTAGTGGCGTCGGCGGTCTTAAGCTGGTATTCGGTGTTGCGGGCAAGAGCCCCGTTATAGATAAACTGGCGCAGAGCGGAGTTATAGATGTGAGCGCTGTCGCCGGGAAGCGTGAAGTGTACGGCTTCTTCCCTGCAAGGGAGGATCTGCTGGTGATCGCCGGCAGCGATAAGAGAGGCACTATCTACGGCCTCTTCCATCTGTCTGAATTACTGGGTGTTTCCCCGTTCGTCAACTGGTCGGATCTTAAGCCGGCTAAGAAAGATTCATTTACGATAGACGATACTATGAGTTTTGTTTCTAAAGAGCCTTCGGTAGAGTACAGAGGCTTCTTCATAAATGATGAGTGGCCCGCTTTCGGCAACTGGTGCATGCGGCATTTTAACGGTGTCAATGCAAAGATGTATGAAGGCGTATTTGAGCTGCTGCTGCGTCTTAAGGGCAACTATCTGTGGCCTGCGATGTGGGCATCCTGCTTTGCGGAGGATGGTCCGGGGCTTGAGAGCGCAGAATTGGCGGATGAACTGGGCGTGGTGATGGGTCTTTCGCACCACGAGCCCTGTCTGCGTCATGGCGAGGAATACAGCCACGTGCGCGGTAAGGATTCCATTTACGGTGATGCATGGAGCTTTATAAGCAACAGGGAAGGCATAACCCGCTTCTGGCGCGACGGCCTTAAGAGAAACGGCCATCTGGAGAACGTGATCACAGTGGGTATGCGCGGCGAGCGTGATTCGACGATACTGGGTGCAAACGCAACATTAAAGGATAATATCGATCTGCTGCGCGATGTGTTAAGGACACAGGAGCAGCTGATAAAAGAGGAAGTAAACGAAGATCTCAGCAAGGTGCCCCGTATGCTGGCTCTGTATAAAGAGGTGGAAGCATATTATTACGGGGATGAGACTACTCCCGGCCTTAAGGAAGGATGCGACGAGCTTAAGGACGTGATACTCATGCTCTGCGATGATAACCACGGATATTTAAGGAGCCTGCCCGATGAAAAGATGCGCAGACATCCCGGCGGCTTCGGTATGTATTACCACTTTGATTATCACGGCGGTCCGGTTTCCTATGAGTGGATCAATTCCACCTACCTGCCCGAAGTATGGCAGCAGATGTATACCGCTTATGAATACGGCATTCAGAAGCTCTGGATAGTGAATGTGGGTGATCTGGGCCTGCAGGAGCTGCCTCTTTCCTACTTCCTGGATCTGGCTTACGACTTTGACAAGTGGGGCCGTATGGGAAAAGAGAGCGCGTTTAAGTATATGCAGTACTGGATGGAAAAGAATTTCGGCCATGCATTCTCAAGCGAAGATATCAAGGAGCTGGCAGATCTGCAGATGCAGGGCAGCCGCCTGATCCATAACAGAAGGCCCGAGCATTTAAATGAGAAGGTTTATCATCCCCAGGCAGATCATGAAGGCAGCCGTATCTTAAGGCAGACAGAGGATCTGGAAGAACGTTATAAGGCAATAGAAAATAAGGTCCCCGCCGAATATGCGGATGCGCTTTTGGAGCTGATAGGATACAGCTTGCTGGGCGGGCTTAATCTGATAAAGATGTGGCTGATGCGTGCATATGATCATTATTATGCGTCCATAGGTGCTGTGGTCGCCAATGATTATGCACAGAAGATCAAAGATGCCCTGGATACCGATGCAAAACTTAAGGAAAGATTTGATAAGGCGGCAGGCGGTAAGTGGGACGGCTTTGCCGAAGCCCTGCATATAGGCTTTAAGAACTGGAACTCCGAAGAATGCGCTATGCCGGTGATCGAGACGGTGATCCCCGTTAAGGGCAAGAGTCTGGTAGCCGGCACCATGGGTGAGACCGGCCAGAGCAGGGGACTTGACTGGACAAAGCGTGTACTGGGCGTAAACGTCTATGATAAGGAAGATGATAAGACGGCATCCACACGTATCTTTGCAGCTTTGTGCGGTGATGAGGCTGTGGATTATGAAGTCAGTACGGAGTGCTGCTGGATAAGGATATCAAAGGATAAGGGAACTCTCAGTAAGGATGATCCCCTGCAGTTTATCGATATCACTGTAGAGAAGGAAGCTGCAAATGAAGGCAGCGGCAGCCTGTTTGTTAAGTATGAGGGCGGCTGTGTGGAGTTTAAGGTAAATGCTCCGGCAGCAGGCGGCAGCAGCGGAGATTCCTTTGAGGAAAAGAACGGCTGCGTGGTAATGGATGCCGCTCACTTCCTGGGCAAGCACGACACCGAAGAAGCAGAGTTTACTGTACTTCCGGGACTCGGACGCAGGGAAGATGCCATCGCCCTTATGCCGGTAAAGGCATATTTCGATGATCCGCAGAAGGCGCCTTATGTTGATTACAGTTTCGTTATTAAAGAAGAAGGCGAGTATGAGATATACTTCCAGCTGCTTTGCTGCAATCCCTGGATACAGGGCAGAAAGGTCAAGCTGTGCTATTCGCTCAGTAACGGACAGATAAAGCGCCTCGATGCCGTACCGGATAAATATGTGGCCGGTGAGTCATATGACTGGGGCATAGGAGTGATGAATCATCTGCACCTGGTAAAGGCCGAAGAGACCATCAAGGCCGGAGATAATTATTTAAGGCTTTACGGAACGGATCCCGAAAATATCCCCGAACGTATCATTCTGCTGCGTAAGGGTGTTAAGATGCCCGTATCCTATCTGGGGCCTGATGAGAGCAGGAGAGTATAACTGATGAGAGAGTTATTTAATGACGGCTGGGAATTCACTGAGCAGAGTGTGGGGAGCGGCATTGAAGCTGTTGATACTTACAGCTTTGAGAATGTCAACATCCCCCATGACTGGATGATATATCATACCGACGAGCTGTATAAGGATTCAACGGGAATATACCGCAAGGTTTTTTCCTTAAAGAAAGATCCGTCAATGCGCTACGAGATCTACTTCGAAGGCGTATACATGGATACCGTCGTGTATGTGAACGGCAAGACGGCCGGAGAGTGGAAATACGGCTACTCGAGCTTTTTCTTTGATATAACGGAGCTTTTACGGGACGGGGAAAATACCGTACTGGTAAAGTCCGACTACCGTTCGCCCAATACACGCTGGTACAGCGGCGCCGGGATCTACAGGGACGTATATTTTATCAGCCATCCCGCATCGCATATGGTGACGGACAGTCTGTATATCAGCGCCGTGCCTGTTGATGATACGCTTAAAGAATGGGAGCTTAGGATTTCCGTTGAGTTTGCAGGTGAGGCAAAAGACATAAGCTTAAAGATACCCGGGCTTGGTATCGATAAGAGCGCAGCCGCAGGATCGCTTATAAAAGAGGAATATCCGGACGGGATCAAAAAGCTCGAGTTTTGTGAAAGGGTATCGTCCCCCGCATTGTGGTCACTTGATGATCCGTCGCTTTATGAGCTTAAGCTTAAAGCGGATAACGGGGATGAACTTAAAGAGAGATTTGGGTTCAGACATTTTGTATGTGATACCGAAAAGGGATTTTTCTTAAACGGTGAGCATGTAAAGATCAACGGCGTATGCGAGCACCACGATCTGGGAGCGCTGGGGGCGGCTTTTAACATCCATGCGATGAAAAGAAAGCTCGAAATACTGCGCACGATGGGCGTGAACGCGGTGCGTACTTCGCACAACATGCCTGCGACAGGGCTTTTGAAGCTGTGTGACGAGATGGGCTTTCTGGTAATGGATGAAGCCTTTGACATGTGGGAAGGCGCAAAGACGAAATACGATTACGCCAGATTTTTCAAGGAGTGGTATAAAAAGGACGTGCGCAGCTGGATACGCAGGGACCGTAACCACCCCTGTATATTCATGTGGAGCATAGGAAACGAGATCTACGATACCCATAAGGATGAGCACGGCGTGGAACTTACTACCATGTTAAGGGATGAGGTATCGAAGCACGACCCGTACCGGAATGCCGTTACAGGCATCGGTTCCAATTATATGCCCTGGCAGGGCGCGCAGAACTGTGCGGACGTGCTCAAATATGCCGGATATAATTATGCGGAGAAGTTTTATGACGAACATCATAAAGCTCATCCCGACTGGCATATCTTCGGCAGTGAGACCGCATCCACGGTCCAGAGCAGGGGCATCTATCATTTCCCCTATTCACAGGCTACATTGTCGGAAGATGATAAGCAGTGTTCGTCCCTTGGCAATTCCACCACGGGATGGGGGGCGCCCAACAGTGAGTACTGTGTGATAATGGAGAGGGATCATGATTTCTCACTGGGACAGTTTTTGTGGACGGGCTTTGATTATATAGGCGAGCCTACGCCTTATGATACCAGAAATTCGTATTTCGGACAGATCGATACCGCAGGCTTCCCCAAGGATTCCTACTATATATACAGATCTGCCTGGACCGATCATAAAAAGGCGCCTTTTGTGCATGTATTCCCTTACTGGGATTTTAATCCCGGGCAGATGGTGGATGTGCGCATCGTTTCAAATGCACCGGAGGTGGAACTGTTCTTAAACGGCAGATCAATGGGGCGTAAGAAGATAGACCATGCACACGGCAGTGTTCTGAGTGCCGACTATCTGCTTGCCTACGAAGCGGGTGAGATAAAGGCTGTGGCCTATGACGAAAACGGCGAAAAAGAAGCTGAGGAGAGCAGGCATTCCTTTAAGGACAGTGCTGCCCTTATCTTAAAACCGGACAGGACAGAACTCAGATCCGGCTGCGGTGAACTTGCGTTTATCGAAGTGAGCGCTGTTGATGAAGACGGACACGCCGTGGAGAATGCCGTTGATATGTTAAATGTAAGCGTAAGCGGTGCGGCATACCTGGCGGGGCTTGATAACGGTGATTCGACCGATACGGATGAATATAAGGGCAGCAGGAAGAGGCTGTTCTCCGGAAAGGCTCTGATAATAGTTGGTACTACGGACGAAGACGGCGAAGTGTGTGTCAAGGTCACATCTAAAGGGCTTAAAGGTGCCGAATGCACGCTGCATGTCGTAAAAGCTGATGCAGTCGGAGGCATGTCATTTCTTAAAGATAAGAAGGTGGCGGATAAAACCGCTGCGCAGGAATATGTGCGTAAGATCGAACTGCACTGCGACGGAGAGCGTACTTTCTGTAAGGGCCATGAGGAAATATGCGTAAGTGCAAAGCTCTATCCCGAAAAGGCAGAAGCGGGAGAGCTGATCTGGAAGGCAGTCAACGATGCCGGCATCGAGAGCAACATTGCAAAGATCATAAGCACCGAAGGAAACAGCGTAAGGATCAGGGCCATAGCGGACGGAAGCTTCCGTTTAAGATGCGAGGCAAAGTGCGGCGGCAGCATTGTGAGGACGATATCCGCTCTGGAATTTAAGGCAGAAGGCCTGGGTACCGCTCTTTTAGATCCTTACGGTTTTATCGCGGGCGGTATGTATTCCTATCATGAGGGCGATCCGGGCATGGGCAATGATCACGGCGTATCCACCGCGCGTCTTGCACGAGGGGTTGTGGGATATGAAGATATCGACTTCGGCTCCTGGGGATCGGATGAGGTCACCATACCCATATTTGCATTAAGTAACGATCCGTTCCCTCTGCAGTTATGGGAGGGCATACCGGATAAAGAAGGCAGCACGCTGCTCTGTGACGGGGTATATCATAAAGAAATGATATGGAATAAGTACCAGAGCGAGACCTTTAAGCTGTGTAAGCGACTTAAGGGCGTGAGCAGTTTTTATATAGTTACCAAAGATAAGGCTCATATAGGCGGATTTACTTTCACGAGATTTGAGAAGGCTTATCAGTGTTTAAGCGGCGGTGACTGCGATAATGTATACGGTGACAGCTTTGATAAAAAGCCGGACCGTATAGATAATATAGGTAACAACGTGACCGTAGAGTTTAATGATATGGACTTTGGCGAAGAGGGTGCGGACAGTGTCGTGATAAACGGCGTATCCCACATTCCCGTCAATACCATACATCTGATCTTTGACGATAAGCAGAAGGAAGTAAGGGATATACTGGAGTTCAGGGCGGATGGCGGAACTGAGCAGAGTTTTGACATAAGCGGATACAGGGGAAAGGGCACGATCCGCATAGTTTTCCTGCCCGGCAGCAGTTTTGATCTTATTTCTATCAGATTTTCTGATAAATTGCACAAAAAAAGCAGCTAAAAACATCGTGAAAATGCGCAAATGAAACAAAGCAAAACATGAGACGCAAAAAGCAACATTTGATAGGCGTAGTCACAGTGCTGTAATTATAATCTTTTTGTGAGGTTTTTATGTGCAAAAAATGGTAAAACTGTGTTTTTAGTGACCGCTCAGCTGATGGCGGCGGCAACTTTGGCGGGCTGTAACGGCGCAGAAAAGCCACCGGTAACAGCGCCTCCTTCCCCGGTAATATCGGAGGATACGGTGCAGGAAGAACCTGAAAGTACTCCGACGCAGGCCGCAGAGGAACAGGGGGGAGCGGAAGTTACACCACCGGCACAAGCCGATACCGGAGTACCGGTATTAAGAGATGCAATGCGGTCGGACCTTGGAGGGTTTGCGGGATGTGCGGTAACGGGAATGGAGATCGACGATCCCGGCGTGTGGAAGATAATCACGACGCACTTTGAAGCAGTAACCCTGGGAAATGAACTTAAACCTGATGCACTGTTTGACTACAGTGTTACGAACTGCCCGGGAACTACAACGGATACGCTTAACGGCGAAGAGATTGTAGTACCGAAGATAAGCTACAAGAGGGCAGAAAAGATATTGGATAAGTTCCTTGAGTGGAACGGACAGAACCCTGACAAGCAGATAAAGATACGCGGCCATGTGCTGGTATGGCATTCACAGACTCCCGAATGGTTCTTCCATGAGGACTATGACAAGAACAAGCCTTATGTATCGGCAGCGGAAATGGATAAGCGCCAGGAATGGTATATAAAAACGGTGCTTACGCATTTTACCGGTGAGGAAAGCAAATACAAAGACATGTTCTACGGCTGGGATGTGGTGAATGAAGCCATAAGCGACGGAACGGGAAGCTGGCGCAGCGATAACGAAAATCCGAACGAGCCTCTGAGCGATGACAGGCACGGGAGCAATTCCAGCTGGTGGCACGTATATCAAAGCGAAGAATATATAATAAACGCATTTAAATATGCCAATAAGTACGCACCTGCGGATCTTGAACTTTACTATAATGATTACAATGAGTGCGTACCTAAAAAGAAGTACGGTATTATAAAGCTCCTTGAAGAGATCAAAGCACAGGAAGGTGCGCCCGGTGAGGGAACCAGGATAAGCGCCATGGGGATGCAGGGACACTACAGCATGGATGATCCCGCTACCACCGACCTGCAGAGTGCGATAAGGCAGTATTCGGAAGTGGTGGGACGTGTGCAGCTCACGGAAGTGGATGTGAGGGCCAGTGCGGATTATGACGGAAGCGAAGCGGCTAAGCCGGCTGAGTACGAAAAGCTCGCGAAGCGCTATAATGTCATCCGTTATTCCGTCAAAAACGCCAACGCTGACACACAGGTGGTGGACGGCATAACCTTCTGGGGAACGGTGGATCATTACTCCTGGCTGCAGTCGAGGTCGAATGTAGGCGGAGGAAGCACCACGGGACTGCCCCAGTGCCCGCTGCTCTTTGATGAACACTATGAGCCTAAGCCCTGCTTTTATGTATTTGCAGGATCAGACGAATAAAGAAAATGGCATTTGACAATGCCGGGTTTCGGAGGAAGAAATGGCTAAAAAACGGAATATCATCTTAATCGTAGTGGCTGTAATAGCCGTAGTGATCATTGCGATAATGGTCATCAACAGCAAAAAGGTCTATGATTTCCATGACAAGTATGCTGGAGCGGACCTCACAAAGGAAATAGAGGGCGCAGAAAGGAACGGTACTTACAGCAAGTATCTTGTTAATAATGCCAACACTCCCAGACCCGCAAAGGATGCAGAGGTCGATGTTTTCAGTTACAAGGGTGACGGCGATATCACCGTTGAGAACAACTATAGCGGTTCAAAGGCCCTGCTTACACAGCCCGGTTCCGAAGTAACCTGGAACGTAAATGTTCCCGAAGCCGGAATGTACAATCTTTATCTTGAGTATTTTGCTCCCGAGTCAAGAGGTGTGGCTGTAGAGCGCAGCCTTAAGATCAACGGAGAGCTTCCTTTTGAAGATGCCGGAAGCCTTGAGTTCACAAGGATCTGGACAGATGCCACCGAGCCCAAGATCGATAACCAGGGCAACGAGATCCGCCCTATGCAGGTTGAGGTCTTTGACTGGCAGAATGCATATTTCAGGGATGATATGGGTTACGTTGATGAGCCCTATTTATTCTATTTTGAAAAGGGTAACAACACCATTACCCTTAAGGCAGACAATGAGCCTATGGCTATCAGAAAGCTCGTTGTAAAGGGAGAGACCAAGCTTCCTACTTATTCAGAGTATATCGCATCCAAGTCATCTTTCGGTACGGGAGATGCTTCACTTGATCTTAAGATCGAAGGTGAGAAGTCCTCTACCCGTTCGGAATCTTCACTTTATGCTAAATATGACCGTTCATCACCTACCACTTCTCCTACGAGTGTTACCACCACCGTGCTCAACTACGTTGGCGGAGATTCCTGGAGAAGCAACGGCATGTGGGTTGAGTGGGAATTTGAAGTACCTCAGGATGGTCTTTACAATATAATGATAAAGGCGCGTCAGAACTACGCACGCGGCAGTATGGCCAACAGAACTGTCCTTATCGACGGTGAGGTTCCTTTTGAGGAACTTAAGGAAGTATCCTTTACCTATGAGAACGACTGGAACTGCAAGAGACTGGCCGATGAGAACGGCAATGATTATCAGATAGCTCTTACCAAAGGCAAGCACACCATCCGCCTTGAGGCTACTTTAGGCCATCTCGGCGAGCTGCTTTCCGATCTGGAAAACTCTACATACAGACTTAATCAGGTATACAGACGTCTGCTTATCTACACAGGTGCTACACCCGATCAGTACCGTGATTACAAGATAGAGTCTACTTATCCCGAGATAATAGAGGCTATGGACATCGAGTCCAAGAGACTCTACAAGCTGGTTGATGATATGGTTGAGTACTGCGGACAGAAGGCAGATAACATCGCTACCGCACAGACCATTGCACAGCAGCTTGAAAGATTCGTTGAGAAGCCTCAGAAGATAACGCTTGAGTTTACCGCATTTAAGGATAATATCACTGCACTTGGTACCGCTGCCCTTAACTTAAGTGAGACCAAGCTGGATGTGGATTATCTTCAGATTACCGGTGCCAATGTAACGCCCGCAAACGAGAAGACAAACTTCTTCAAGTCGGCATGGCATGAGATCAGATCTTTCGTAGCATCCTTCTTTGTAGACTACAATGCAGTCGGTGATGTTTATACCGGCGGTGATGCAAAGGATGCGGTTACCGTATGGGTGCTCACCGGACGTGATCAGGGTACCATCCTTAAGTCCATGATCGACGACGGTTTCACACCCGAGACCGGAGTTAAGGTCAACGTTAAGATAGTTGGTGCAGATGCACTCCTTAATGCAGTGCTTGCAGGCCGCGGACCCGATGTGGTGCTTTCCGTAGGTGCGGATCAGCCTGTTAACTACGCTCTGCGTGGTGCAGCTGAGGATATCACCCAGTTCCCGGATTACAAGGAAGTGCTCAGCCACTATTCGCCCAGCTCTTACGAGCAGATAAGCCTTGACGGACATATTTACGGTGTACCCGAGCAGCAGACCTTCAACGTACTGTTCTATCGTAAGGACGTACTTGAGGAACTCGATCTTGAGGTTCCCAATACCTGGCAGGAAGTTATAGAGATGCTTCCCACCATCCAGGGTAACAACTTATCGATAGCTCTGCCCAGTGCAGCAGGTTCTTCATCCAGTGCGGGTGCTACCACTACCGTAGCATCCAACCAGCCCGACCTTTCATTGTACTTCACACTGCTGTTCCAGTACGGCGGCGATATGTACAACAAAGAGGGTACCAAGACAGCCGTTGATACCGAAGCAGGTATCTCAGCATTCGATGATACAGTAAGATTCTTTAACGACTATGGTATACCGGTATTCTTCGACTTCGTAAGCCGTTTCCGTTCCGGTGAGATGCCTATAGGTATTATGCCTTACTCAATGTACAATACCCTGATGGTATCCGCACCCGAGATAAGAGGCCTTTGGGACTTCACTCTGATCCCCGGAACAGAAAAGCCCGACGGAACGATCGACCGCAGCTGCTTCATAACAGGTAACGCTACCATGATGATCGCTACCGATGATGAGCAGAAGAAGCAGAACTCATGGCAGTTCATGAAGTGGTGGGCAAATGCGGATACCCAGGTAAGATTTGGCCGTGAGATAGAGGCGCTCCTTGGTGCTTCCGCAAGATACAACACCGCAAACAGGGATGCATTCTCCAGACTTTCCTGGAGTGTAGAGGATATAGAAGTACTGGGTGCACAGTGGGATCAGACAGTAGGTATCAGGGAGGTTCCCGGCGGATACTTCACAGGTCGTCACATCGCCAATGCAGTACGTAAGTGCATCAACGAGAAAGCCGATACACGTGAGACCATCATCGACTACTCTATCAAGATCGATGAAGAGATCACAAAGAAACGTAACGAGTTCGGTATGCCCGTTTACGAGGACTGATCCAATACGTAGAATAAAGAGGTAGAGAAATGGCAAAGGATAAGGCAAAAGAAAACAATAGCCCGATCGTACAGATGCCTGTTTTGTCGGGGAATGAGACTTACTTACAGAAGTATTTCATACTTCGTAAGCACAAGCTTAAGGTGGCATGGAGAAAGGCAAAGGTTAACAAGAACTGTTATCTTTTCCTTGCGCCCTATGCTATAATATTCACGCTTTTCTACTTATTCCCGGTAGTAGCGTCAATATTTTTCAGCTTTACGTATTATAACATACTGCAGCCCCCTCGTTTTATCGGACTCAGTAACTACATGAGCCTTTTACTTGAGGATGATATCTTCCTAATAGGTGTGAAGAACACCCTCATCATAGCTCTGGTGACCGGACCTCTGGGATACATAATGTCGTTCGTCTTTGCATGGATGATCAACGAGCTTCCCAGATGGATACGAAGTATAGCGGTCATCATATTCTACGCACCTTCGATCGCAGGTAACTGCTTCGTCATCTTCTCCGTGTTCTTCCGCGGTGATGCTTACGGATATGCAAATGCATTCCTTATGAACCTTGGTATTATCGATAACCCCATATTGTGGTTCGTGGATCCCAGATACATGCTTCCGATATGTATGGTCGTTATCCTCTGGATGAGCCTTGGTACCGGATTCCTTTCATTCGTTGCCGGTCTGCAGGGCGTTGATACATCCCTCTTTGAGGCAGGTGCTATCGACGGTGTGCGTAACCGCTGGCAGGAGCTGTGGTACATCACCCTTCCTTCCATGAAGCCCATGCTTATGTTCGGTGCCGTTATGACCATCACCACTTCCTTCGGTGTGGCAGACGTTACCATGCAGCTGTGCGGTTTCCCCAGTACGGACTATGCGGCACGTACCATAGTTGCCCACCTTATCGACTACGGTCAGCAGAGATTTGAAATGGGTTATGCCTGCGCCATCGCAGCCATCCTCTTCCTGATGATGATACTTTGCAACAAGGCAATACAGGCATTACTGAGAAGAGTAGGTACCTGATAACGGACAATGATAAGAATGTTCTGAAAATTCTTTAGGAGTAAGGATCAATTATGAGCAAAAACAAAAAAATGAAAGTAATTGAGGAAAAGCCTTATAAGAAACCGCTGATCAAGAGGAGAAAGGCAAACAGATCCATAAGTGGTGATATTGCCCTGTATATCTTCCTGGCGCTGGTCGCATTGATAATGGCATTCCCGCTGATCTATGCGGTTGAGGCGGCTCTTAAGCCTCTGGATGAGCTGTTCATGTTCCCGCCCAGGGTATTTGCAAGGCGTCCTACACTGAACAACTTCGCTGACCTCTTCGTGACCATGGGTAAGGGCTGGGTTACTTTCTCCAGATACCTGTTCAATACCGTGTTCATCACATTTGTCGGTACCGCAGGACATCTTTTCATTGCATCCATGGCAGCATTCGTGCTTGCAAAGTACGATTTCCCCGGTGGGCAGGGCTTCTTCAAGATCGTCACCACCGCTATGATGTTCAACTGGTATGTTTGTGCTATACCTAACTACATCATAATCAGTAAGCTGGGCTGGGTTGATACTTACTGGGCAATAATAATCCCCGCTCTGGCAGCGCCTATCGGACTCTTCCTTATGAAGCAGTTTATGGAAGGTCTTCCTACCGCACTGATCGAGGCAGCAAAGATCGACGGTGCAAATGAGTGGACGGTTTTCTCAACCATAGTTATGCCTAACGTTAAGCCTGCATGGATGACCCTGATCATCTTCCAGGTACAGGCACTGTGGAACAACAGAGCATCCATGTACATCTATTCCGAGGAAAAGAAACCCATGGTATTCGCACTCCAGCAGATCCAGGCCGGCGGTATCGCCAGAACCGGACAGGGTGCAGCTGTGCTGGTTGTTACCATGATAGTACCCATCCTGATCTTCGTTTTCTCAGAGAGTCAGATCCTTGAGACAATGGCAAGTTCAGGTATTAAAGAGTAAATTTGTCATTCTGAGCGAAGCAAATATCTTATGAATGACCGGAGGTAGAGCATGAAAAGAAAGATCGCAAGGATCGTGACAACTGTAGCCGTGATGCTGGGAGTAGGATTTTCAAGTATTGCTACGGTTAAAGCAGGAGAGGACAATTACACATATACATACGATTATTGGGGTGATGTGCAGGAGAGTCCCGATGCTTATACTGTTGCGCAGGTTTTCGATTACAGCGCACTGGGGATCGACAGGAATCTGAAGGCTCCCGAATCTCTTTTCGTGAAGGGAAATATCGTATATCTCTGTGATACCGGAAATAACCGTATCCTGGAACTTGAGCGTACAGGATCCGATTCCTTCAGGATGGTCAGGGAGATCACCGAGATCAAAGGTGCAGAGCCCTCTACTTTCAACGGTCCTTCCGATATAGCGGTTGATGATGACGGAGATATGTTCATAGCAGACCGTGAGAATAACAGAGTACTGCGCGTTGATAAGGATCTGAATTTCAAGATGCAGTTTACGAGACCTTCCGATCAGGCTATCGATTCCGAGATGACCTTCAGACCTGACAAGATCGTTGTCGATACAGCAGGACGTATCTACTGTGAATCCACCGGTATCAACAAGGGTCTGCTCAAATTCGAGGAAGACGGTGTGTTCTCAGGTTTCGTGGGAGCTACCCGAGTATCCTATAACTTTATGGATTATCTCTGGAAGAGATTCGCATCCCAGGAACAGCGTGCACAGATGGTTTCCTTTGTTCCTACCGAGTATGACAATGTCTACATCGACAAGGAAGGATTTATCTACGCAGTAGCCGGCGGTCTTGATGAGGAGGACTTAAAGGATGAGACCGTAGATGCAGTACGTAAGCTGAACCTTATGGGTAACGACATCCTGGTTCGTAACGGCGAATATCCCGTTTACGGTGATCTGTACATGGGCGGTGCCGGCGGTATCACCGGACCTTCCTACTTCAAGGATGTAACCGTTCTCGACAACGACATCTATATATGTCTGGATCAGAACCGAGGCAGACTCTTCGGTTACGATGATCAGGGACGTATGGTATACGCCTTCGGCGGAAACGGTAACCAGGCTGGTTACTTCCGTAAAGCGGTATCCATCGAGCATATGGACAACGACCTGATGGTACTTGACCAGCTTGACGGAACCATAACACTCTTTATCCCTACACATTACGGTCAGCTGATCTACGATGCGATGGCTCACTTCGATGTAGGTGAATATGATGAGTCACAGGCCTGCTGGGAGCAGGTAAAGATGCTCAACGGTAACTATGAGCTGGCATATATCGGTATCGGACGTAATCTTCTGAGCAAAAAGCAGTACAAGGAATCAATGGAATACTTTGAAGTCAAGTATGATGATGAGAACTATTCCAGAGCATTTGCACAGTACCGTAAGCAGTGGATACGTGAACATATAGTGACCATTCTGGTATTGATCGCTGTATTGGCTATAGTACCCATGGCTATAGGCAAGGTATTTTCCTTGAAGGAAGAGATTGATAATGCGGATATATTCAAATTGAGACGCTGAGACGATAAATCAATAGCAAAAATCATGTATGAAAAGGGTGGACGATAATGGCCAGATCCAGAAGCTATCAGAAAGCAGAGAGTAAAGAAGAAAAGAGAATGAGGCGTGCCGCGTGGTTGCAGCATTGGGGAAAGACGATGAAATTCGCTTTCTACTGCTTAACGCATCCCCTGGACGGTTTTTGGAAGCTGACCCATGAGCACAGGGGCAGCTATGCAGCCGCAAACACTATACTCATTCTGGCTATCTTTACGCGTATCATCAAGCTGAAGTACACCAGCTTTTTGTTCCTGAATGTGTACTGGGAGGATGTAAATGTCTTCCTGTATATAGCCAGTATATTATTCCCGCTGTCTCTCTGGGTTGTGGGTAACTGGGCGCTGACCACTTTGTTTGATGGTAAAGGACGTCTGGGTGATGTGTATATGGGTACCTGCTACGGTATGCTCCCGTATCCGGTTATCCAGCTTCCCCTTATGATCATCAGTAACTTCGTAACGATAGAGGAAGGCCAGTTCTATTCAGTCCTCAGTGTGTTGTCACTGGTATGGTGCCTGATCCTGATAGTGTGCGGTATGGGACAGATACATGCTTATTCTGCAGCCAAGACCCTGCTGTTTACGATCGCATCACTGGCGGCAGTGCTGGTAATGATCTTCCTGCTGATGATATTCTTCAGTATGGTCACCCAGGGTGTATCGTACTTCATATCAATAGGACGAGAATTGATGTTCCGAATGTGACGGCTAAAGACTAAGGAAAGATCATATAAGGATAGGAGTTGCCATGAGCGAAGATAACAAGATCAAAAAAGATAAGCCGGTAAAGGAAAAGGCAGAAAAGCCTGTAAAGGCGCCTAAGATCGCCAGGAGAAGACCCAGGGGCGAGACCAATACGGAACGCAGGAATGCTATACGTGACTTTTTTAAGAGTCTGATCGTACCTGTATGCTTCTGTGCACTGCTCGGTCTGGGTATTTTCCTCATAATCCACTTTGTAAATCCTACGGCTGAAGTCGTTAAGATACAGCCGCATGGTTACGAAGGCGGAGAAGAGCCGGTAGTAATGGAAAATGATGACCTGATCTTTACAATGGATCCCCTCACCACTCATTTTACCATAACAAAGAAATCAACCGGCAAGGTATGGTCATCATATATCGAAGATGCTGAAAGCGATTCAAGGGCACTGTCCGAAGAAAAGAACCGCATGATGTCTAACCTTCTCCTTACTTATACCATCAAGACAGGTCTGGAGACGATCTATGATACCAAGGCATTCAGTGTTGATAACTCTATATATGAGATAAAGCAGGAAGGCGATACCGTTAAGGTATTCTACACCATCGGTAAGGTGGAAAGAGAGTATGTGATCCCGAAGGTTAAGCGTGTTGCAGAGCTTGATGCATATCGAGAGCAGATGGAAAAGAACGATGCTTCCATGGTCAAAGATATGTACAAAAAGTACGATATCAACAAGCTTAAGAAGGGTGATGATAAGGATGCACTCTTAGAGCAGTATCCTATACTTGCTACCGATCCTATATACGTGCTCAAGGCAAATGCCAGAGAAGATCGTAAGCAGCAGATCGAAACCGCTTTGGAGAAAGCAGGATATACTTACGAAGAGTATGAAGCTGATAAGGAACTGGATCAGTCCTCATCGGATGAAGAAAACGAGCTTTTCAACGTAGAGATGGACTTCCGTCTTGAGGGAGATGATATGGTGGTAGAGATACCTTTTGATTCACTTGAGTATGATCCCAAGGCTCCTATCACTCTGCTTACTCCCCTTCCTTACTTCGGAGCCGGCAGCAAGAACGATGAAGGATTCATGCTGGTACCCGAAGGCGGCGGCGGTATCATCGAGTACAATAACGGCAAGGTTGCACAGAACAACTATTACGCAAATATGTATGGCTGGGATTACGTAATGCGCCGTAAATATGTGATCCATAATACCAGATCATACTTTAATGTATTCGGACATTCATCAGGTGATAACGGCTCATTCATATGTATACTTGAGGATGGTTCCTCATACGGATCTGTTAAGGCATTCGTAAGCGGAAAGCAGAACGATTACAACTTTGTGGATGTTGATTATACCATCTGCTCCAAGCAGGAATTTGATATCTCCAATATGTCGAGTTCAGCGGTATATTCCTTTAAATCGGATCTGCCTGCCGGAGAGAAGATAGTACAGCGTTACCGCTTCCTTGATTCTACCGATTATGTCGATATGGCATATTCCTACAGAGATTATCTGGAGAAGACCTATGGTGAATACATGAGCCTTAATTCCGACACCGAGGCTCCTGTATCAGTTGAGATCCTTGGTGCGGTAGATAAGGTTCAGCAGGTATTAGGTGTACCCGTATCGCTTCCGCTTAAGCTCACTTCCTTTAAGGATGCAGAGGAGCTGATCAAGGATATGAACTCCGTGGCAATAGGAAAGCTTTCGGTTAAGTACAGCGGATGGTGCAACGGAGGTGTTAACCAGAAGATACTTACCAGTGTTAATCCTGTAGCGGCACTGGGATCTTCAAAGGATCTGAGCAACTTATCCACATCGGCATCAGGTTACGGAGTGGATCTTTACTTGAACGGCATAACCCAGTATGAGCATCGAAGCAATATCTTCAACGGATTTATCTCATACAGGGATGCAGCCAGAATGCTTACCAAGGAACGTGCTGAGATCTTCAATTACAGCCACGTTACCTATGCAGCAAGAGAAGGATTTAAGAGCTACTACCTGCTTCATACTCCTCTTGCCATGAAGATGGCTGATAATCTGGTAGCAGCTGCAGGTAAGTACAAGACCGGCGTATCTTTCGAAGATATCGGTATGGATATATCTTCCGATTTCTACCGTAAGGAACCTCACAGCCGTGAGGATGTTAAGCAGAAGAATATGGAACTGCTCAAGTCCATGGATGATAAGAAAGTTATGATCAACATGGGTAATGATTACGCAGTACCTTTTGTAGATATTGTAACCAATATGGACCTTAAGGGCAGTGAGTACACCATAATCGATTACACCGTACCTTTCTATCAGATAGCTATCCACGGATACATCGATTATACGGGCGCACCTATCAATATCTGCGGTGATGATCAGGAAGAGCTGCTGCGCTGTGCGGAATACGGTGCCGGCCTCAACTTCACCTTCATGAAGGAAAGTTCCTTTGCACTGCAGAAGACCCTCTACTCCGAGTACTACGGCTGCGAATATGCAGCATGGAGAGACAGAATGGTTGATATGGCTACACGTTATAACCGCGAAGTAGGTCATTGCTTCAATCAGGAAATGAAAGACCATGAAGTACTGGGTGATTATGCACGCTGCACAACCTATGCAGACGGTACTAAGGTTTATGTGAATTACAGCTTTACCGAAGATTTTGTAACGGATGACGGTGTAACGATACCTTCCCGTGATTATGTGGTAGTACGCTGAGAAACAGCATATTGGATAAAGAGAGGCTATAAACATGGAAGAAAAGAACAAGAAAAAAAGACTTGTCGGTTTGGAAAAAAGGAAGGCTAGAGCCGGTTATCTGTTTTGTCTGCCGTTCATACTGGGCTTTTTGATCTTTATGCTCAGGCCGTTCCTGCAGTCGCTTTACATGAGCTTTACGTCTGTTGAGCTGGGTGCGGGACTGTTTAAGATGACATATACCGGTACGGCAAATTACTACTTTGCCTTCCGTACGGATCCCGAATATGTAAGGCTTCTGACCGAAGAGTTATTGCGAATGGTTGTTTATTCCTGCGCTATCATAGTATTCAGTTTCTTCGTATCGCTGATACTGAATCAGAAGTTCCAGGGACGAGCACTGGTGCGTGCGGTTTTCTTCCTGCCGGTTATCCTTTCATCCGGTGTTATGCTGGGACTTGAATCCAACAACCAGCTGATCGCACAGCTTCAGCAGACCGTTGAGAGTACCACATCAGAGGTGAGCATCACAGCAGGACTGCAGACGATCCTGCGAACCACCGGTATAGGCGGAAGGGCATTTGAGCAGGTGTTCGAAGTTATCAATAACATTTACGATGTTGCACTTGCCAGCGGTATCCAGATCATCATCTTCCTTTCAGGTCTGCAGACCATACCCGGAAGTATGTATGAGGCAGCTCAGATAGAGGGATGTACCGCTTGGGAAAGTCTCTGGAAGGTTACCTTCCCCATGATCAGTTCACTTTTCCTGGTAAACTGGGTGTACACAGTAGTAGACTTCTGTATGCGTTCCGATAACCAGGTTATTGATAAGATCCAGACCGTTATGGTCCAGAAACAGGATTACGGCACGGCTTCAGCCATGACATGGATTTACTTCGTGGTTGTTATCGCCTTCGTCGGAATCACTTCGTTAGCTATCTCAAAGGGGGTATATTACAGTGATTAATGTTAATATTAATAAGGATACCTTCTGGGACAGGAACAGAAAATCCGGCGGATATCTGTTAAAAAAGAAAGCAACCCAGGTCACAGTAAGCATATGTCGTTTCATATTGCTTTTCGGTCTGTGCTTTTTGATCCTGCAGCCTATACTGAATAAGATCTCCGTAAGTCTTATGACTGAGGAAGATCTGTTCGATCCGGTGGTAATTTCAATACCGCTTCATTTTACACTGGATAATTACGAGATAGCAGCGGATGTTATGAACTATAAGGTAGGTTTTATCAACTCCCTTATAATATCACTCACCTCATCCTTACTGCAGATCGCTATGTGTACTCTGGTGGGATACGGTTTTGCACGTTTCAAATTCCCGTTTAAGAAGCTGTGGTTCGCATTTGTAATGCTGACGATAGTTATCCCGCCTCAGGTCATATCAACATCCCTGTTCCTGAGATTCCGTTTCTTTGATATTTTCGGAATCTTCCAGGCGATAAGGGGAGAGGCGCTTAACCTGCGTGGTTCCATTATACCGTATTACATGCTGTGCGCCGGATGTATGGGACTTAAGGATGGTCTGTATATCTACATGATCAGACAGTTCTTCCGTAATATCCCCAATGATATGGAAGAAGCAGCATACGTGGACGGCTGTGGTATGTTCAAGACCTTCTATACCATAATGCTTCCCGAGGCAACACCCATCATCACATCCTGCTTCCTGTTCTCATTTGTATGGCAGTGGACAGATGGTTTCTATTCGGGAATGTTCCTTGGTGGACGTCGTCTGGTAAGTACCAGTATCTCTACCATAGTCGATTCACTGGGCGTTTACATCCAGCGTCTGACAGGAGAGAAGGTTGCGGTATCCATCGCATATTCGAACTGTATACTGTCAACTGCAACGCTCATGGTTGTCGGTCCTCTGATCATTCTTTACCTGTTTGCACAGCGTAAATTTGTTGAGAGTATTGCATCCAGCGGTATCAAGATGTAAAAAATGAACAAACTTTGAACAAAGTTTGAATAATATGTTGATTTTTTAAAAAAATCGTAATATTATAATACCAGGTTACCTGCCGGGAGGGGGAATGCCCGAACGGCTTAAGTAAACAATACCAAACAAATAAAATGGAGGGTAGAAAAGTATGAAAAGGAAATTTGTACCTGTAGCTCTCGCAGCTGTTATGGCATTCAACCTTGCAGCATGTGACAGCAAACCCGCAGATCCTGCACAGAATCCCAGCCAGGATCCCGCAGCGCCTACTGCAGCTGATTCCAATGGTGGAGGAGAGACCACTGATCCCGTTGACACTCCTGTTGACGAGGACGTAGAGCCTTACACCGTACGTACCAAGGCAGACGGAAGCGCTATCGATCTGGGCGGCATGGAGATCATCATCCGTGACTGGTTCTCAAATGCAGAGACCGATATCATGCATGCTGATCCCGACAGCCTTTCAAGCTACGAGGCTGAGATCCGTGAGTATCGTGAGTGGGCACAGGAGAAGTACAACTTCAAGCTTCGCCAGGTTGGTGGTGCTGACTGGGGTCAGTGCATCAACGATTTCGTTAACTATGTAACCACAGGCGGCGGTCCTCTTGAGTTCGAATATGAAGCAGGAACTCCTGAGAAGTGCGAAAACGTTATCTTCACTCTGCGTGATGATGCTACCACCACCGCAGCTATGAGAAATAACGAAATGTATGATCTGTCTACTCTTGATTGCCTTGATTTCAGCGACAAGAAGTATCAGCAGAACCTCTGCCATGAGCAGTACACCTACAAGGACGGAATCTATGCATTCTACGGAAGCATTTCCGAGCCTCGTGATGGTGTATACTTCAACAAGAAGCTCCTTGAGGATGGCGGACACACCGCTGATGAGATTTATGATATGCAGAAGAACGGCACCTGGACATGGGATGCTTGGGAAAGCATCATGAAGGATTGCCAGCGTGATACCGATAACGATGGTACTGTTGATGTTGCAGGTTGGACTGCTAACACCGGTGGTGCTGTTGAGGAGATCATCTTCTCTAACGGTGGTGAGCTTGTTGGTCGCGACAGCAACGGTTATGTTCTTAAGGTTAAGGATGCAGCAACCATCAATGCTCTTGAGTTTGCTAACCGTATGATCAAAGAGTATCGTCACAAAGATCCCGATGTAGACGGCGAGCCCGCTCCTTGGGATTACTACAAGGATTCCTGGAAGAACGGTGATGCTGTATTCCTGCTTGAGCAGGAGTATGCAGGTACTCCCGGTAACTTCCTTGCAGACATCAGCTTCGATGCAGGTTTCGTAATGATGCCTTATGGCCCTGACAAGGCTGACAAGCAGCTTACCAACAGATGGAGCAACAACCCCGCTGTTATCCCTGCTTGCTATACACCTGAGCAGGCTTGGAACATCGCATTCGCATATGATGTATGGTTCGAGGTTCCCCCGGAGATCGAGGAAGAGAACAGTATCGTATCACGTGCACGTTCCGGTATCTTTGATCAGAGAGCACTGGATGAGACCCTGCCTCTCATGAGCGATCCCGCACACGGCTTCGTAACATATGCAGGTATGATCCCTGATCTTCAGACAGGTCCCGACCTGATCTGGGGTATCAACGGTGATGCTAAGGTTTCCGAGGCA
Source organism: Lachnospiraceae bacterium (assembly GCA_017437785.1). GTDB lineage: Bacteria > Bacillota > Clostridia > Lachnospirales > Lachnospiraceae > NK4A136. The sequence continues at coordinate 19,934 of JAFRXH010000003.1, read as the reverse complement.
GTTGATGCTATCGTTGATTCCTGGCAGGCATATGTAGACGCTGCTAACAAGTAATTAACAGTTTCTGCATAACAAAACAGAATTTAAAGGGGCGCATCGAAAGATGCGCCTCTTTTTTTTGAGCAAAATGTGAGAAGAAATGACTATTTACGTCATTGTATTTGTAAAATTCTTATGATAAAATGAGCAAGTTATGAGCAAAAGACCAGCAAAAAGCCGAGCAAAGATCATGTCGGGACTTGTGTTCTCGATGGGTCTTTTTTTGCTTGCGACCGGCTGTGAGGATAAGCCACAGGAAGCTCCTCCGCTGGTACTTGAGAGCGGTGACGAGGCAGCTGAATACAGTCTGACAGAGGTGATGCGTGGCACGCTTGAGGAAACGGTCTCCATTCCCTGTTATTATCGTAAAAATGAGGAGCAGGAAGTATATTTCCCCGTCAGCGGGAAGCAGATACGCAGGATCTGCGTACAGGAGGGTGATATCGTAAAGAAGGGTGACCTTCTTGCAGAGCTGGCTATCGGTAATATAGAAGACCAGATAGATGAACTCGAGTACAGGATCAAGCGTAACGAACTGCAGCTGGCGTATATCGACGAGGACGAAAAGCTTGATGAAGAGAGCCGTTATTACAGCCTGGTATATATGAGCAAGCGCAGCGAAGAAGACGTGGAAGATTACGATAAGCAGCTTCAGGTATCCAGGGACCGTAATGAACAGAGGCGTAACAGTTACCGTGACTCGATAGAGTTTGATAAGAAGAAACTTTCCGCACTTCAGACCCAGCTTGCACAGAGCAGGGTTTATGCGCAGTTTGACGGCAAGGTTAGTTCTGTTGAAAAAGGACTGATCGGGACCACCAGTAATATCGAAAAATGTATCATGACGGTAGTGGATGATCAGGAAGGATATTTTGAGGCACAGAAAGAGGATATGGTGCCCTATCTTACAGCAGAAAGCTACAGTATGAAGGTGATGTTCGGAAACGGAAGAGGCGATTATGAGCTTGTTCCCCGTGACCGTGATAAATGGAGTGATAAGCAGTATTTTTCTATCCTCAAGGGCGATAATACCGAAGGACTGGAAGTTGATGATAAGGGCGATATAACCGTAGTTACCGCAAGAAAAGAGAATGCCCTTTATCTGCCCAATGAATGTATACGCAATGCAGGCGATAAGAACTATGTATATGTGGTTACGGAGGAAGGCCTGCGTGATGTGGTCTGGGTAACCGTGGGACTGCACAGTGACGGCGTGACCGAGATCGTAGACGGCCTTGATGAAGGCGATAAGGTGATAAGAAGAGGATGAAAAGGAAGAGTTTACTGAAAAAAGGAATACTGACTCTTTCGCTGATACCTGTGCTCATGAGTTCCGCATGCGGCAGGGATACTACCGAAGTGCCGGAAGAAGAGATAGTCCTGCTGGATCCCGTAAGTGTGGCTCAGAGCTGTGTGGCTGCGGAGTACAGGGATATATATGATTATAAGGTTACCGGCGCGATATGCGTTCCGGCTCTTTCGGAATGTGTAATGGATACCAGTATGACTTTTATGGCATACGAAAAGACACCGGGAGAGGAAGTAAAGAAGGGCGATGTGCTGATCAGCGGCGATACCGGGGATCTGGACCAGAGGATCAAGGATCAGACAAAGAATATCGCCGATATGGAGAGCAACCATACGGACGACTTGGAGCAGAGGGCCGATAATCTGGAGAAGGCCGAGAAAAGCTATTGGGAAGGCCAGAGACAGCTTGAGGACCTTTTAAAGGCGCAGCCTGAAGAAGATTCGCCGATATATGATGCCTGGACTGCAAAGCATTTCATAGAGTTTTACGGCCCCACGATGGCAGATCTGAATCTCAGGCGCACCAAGCAGCAGAATAAGGAAAGCGAAGAACTCTACGCCCTGGATCTGGAAAGACAGCAGCAGATCCTTACGGAACTTCAGAGAGAAAAGAACAACAAGATGCTGCTGGCGGGACGCGAAGGCATAGTTGTGGCACTGGGCTTTGTGGACCGCGGCAATTACAGTGATTTTTACCGTGCAGGTGACTGGATCAGGGAAAATACCATAAGCATGGCACTGGGAGATACATCCGTTAAGCAGTTAAGGTGCGATTATATCAACAATTCCGATATCAACAAGGCTGATGATGTATATGCGCTGGTTGACGGGGAACGTTTTGAAGTGCAGTATGAGCCCTTAAGCTCCGAGGAGTACGAGCGCCTGGAGGAAAAGAACGGAAAGGTATACGGCATATTCAGTATCGAAGATCCCGGGGATGTTATAGAGTTCGGTGATTTTGCTACCATCGTAATGGAAAATGAGCATAAGACCGGAGTCCTGGCAGTGCCTTCCGACTGTCTGTTAAGAGAAGGCGATGATTACTATGTTTACCTTTTCGACGGCAATACATACAGTGAGCAGCCTGTGGTCTGCGGCATATCGGACGGGCAGTATACAGAGATACTTTCGGGACTTGAAGCCGGGGATATGGTCAAGGCAGAGTATAAGCTTCCGGGTGGTGCTAACGAAGCGGTGCTCAAAACAGGATCCGTTCATTCGGATTTCACGGCTACCGGTTTCCTCTACTATCCCAGTGCCAAGCCTGTAGTCAATCCTGTTCAGTACGGTACCGTATATCTGGATGAGATATGTGTTAAACAGTATCAGCAGGTACAGGCCGGAGAGGTTCTGGTCAAAGTCCATGTTGTATCAGATCCCGTAGAGATAGAGCGTACGGAGCGTGAGATCCAGAGGCTTAATGAGCAGATCGCATGGTATACCAAAGAGGGCGAAAAGGAAAACAAGTATCAGATAAAGAGCTTAAACAAGCAGCTTGGCGAAAAACAGGAGTATCTGGATAAGCTTAAGAATGATGCGGCTACAAGGGAGATACGTGCGGCATATGACGGTGTTATCACCGAGATAAATAATGCGGAAGCCGGCGAGATCTGGGCATACAACAGTTCCATAGGCAGACTGGCAGACGATCAGTCCTGCTTTGTTATGGTAGAGGATGCCGATGGCAAGCTTACCTACGGCACCACCGTGGAAATATCCTATCAGGATGAAAGCGGTGCACAGAAGAGCGTTGAATGCCAGGTGGCTACCGTTAATCTGAAATTACTGGATAAGAGCCTTCAGTCGGGACAGGCTGTTGTTAAACTGCCCCTTGAGGTGGCTGCGGAGATAGCAGGCAGCAGCCGTAATAATGAAGGCTGGTGGAGCTTAAGCCGTGTCAATGTCAAGGCTCAGCTCAGAAATGTTGATAATGTACTGCTGGTACCTAAAAAAGCAGTTAAGGAAGTGAACCGTACCACCTATGTTACGGTGGTAGAGGATAACGGAGCAAGACGCCAGCAGGCCTTTGTGTCGGGCGGAGCGGATTCCGATAATTACTGGGTCGTAACAGGCCTTACGGAAGGGACTAAGATATGCTGGGAATAATGCTGCAGAAAATGTGGCATAAGAAATGGATGAATCTGAGCCTGCTGCTGGGCTGCATTTTGCTTGTGGCTACGGCGGTAAGCTTTCCGTTATATCAGTCTGCAGCTTATAACCGTATGCTTCATGACGAGTTTGACCATTATCTCTCGGCACAGGGCGTATGGCCGGCGCAGCTTTCTCTTCAGGTATCCACCAAGAAGGAAAAAGACGGAAAGACCATCACAAATATGGAAAACTTCATCCCCACTCTGTACTCCGATCTGGGAGTTAAGGAAAGGGATACCATCTATCTGTATTCGATCACGGGAGGCACCGTAAATTCCGAGCTTCAGCGTAATGATGCAAATGACTTAAGCGCCCGTCTGGGCTTTAAAAGCAATCTTGAGGATCATATCGAGATAGTAAACGGCCGTATGTATTCGGATAGCGGTCTTTCGGATGATGGCGCCATCGAGGTGGTCATCAGTCAGAAATGCATGACAAAGCAGGGCTACCTGGTTGATGAGAATATGGTATTTAAGGCTATCAGGACTTTTGAAGGCAAGCCCATGCGTTATAAGATAGTGGGGGTTTTCCAGCCCAAGACTGCCGGTGATCTGTACTGGAATGATAAAGAGACGGAGTTTGACGATCTGTGCCTGATGAATCCCGAGCTTTTCAGGAACAGTTTCCTGGGAGAGAAGTCCGTTAAGTTCTCCATAGTCTGTCATTATACCGCTATGTTTGAGTATGACGACATAAAGGCAACTGATGCGGAGGAACTGCAGAAGAAAGTCGATTACTATGCACATACCGGTCCGTACCGCAATGTCATTGATGAGCCGCCTATACTTAAGGTCCTCAGCGAATATAACAACAAGCATTCACGTATCAGCGCAACACTCACCATCCTGCAGATCCCCGTACTCATCATGCTGGCTGCATTCCTCCTGATGATATCCGGGCAGATGTACGAGATGGAGCGTAACGAGATTTCCGTTATCAAGAGCCGCGGCAGCTCGCGTTTCCAGATATTCATGCTTTATCTGTATCAGGGACTGTTCTTAAGTGCTCTTGGTATCGCAGGCGGCGTACCGCTGGGAATGCTCCTGGCCAGACTTCTTGGATCGACCAGGAATTTCCTTATCTTTGATCTTTCGGAGCAGCTTGATGTAAGCTTTGATCAGCGCTCTCTGATCTATATGCTCGCGGCAGCGGGGATAGGGCTTTTGTGCCTCACACTTCCCGCGATCAAACACAGCCGCGTATCCATCGTTAACTTAAAGCAGCAGAAGGCTCTTAATAAGAAGCGTTTCTGGGAAGTGCTTTACCTGGATATCGTATGCATAGCCATCTCCGGTTACGGATATTACAGCTTCCGCCGCAGTTCCGCCGATATGACGGAGAATGTGCTCAATAACCAGGCTATGGATCCGCTTCTGTATCTTTCGTCATCGCTTATGATCGTGGGTCTGGGACTTCTGTTTTTGCGCCTGCAGCCGCTTTTGCTCAAGCTGGTATATACCATAGGCAAATACTTCTGGCGTCCCGCTCCGTTCATAGCATTTATGGAGAATGTAAAGAACGGACGCAAACAGCAGCTGATCATGCTCTTCCTTATCATGACGGTATCACTTGGTATGTATCATTCGACCGTGGCGCGTACCATAGTTGAGAATACCATCCGCAATACGGATTATACCGATGGCTGCGACCTGCGCATGAAGGAAGTGTGGACCGAGGTTGTGGACCGAAACGGCGCGCGTACCGGTGTTTATATCGAGCCGGATGCAGGAAAATATGTGACTGCTCCGTTTATAGATTCCTACACAAAGGTATACCGCTTAAAGGATATCGAGATGCAGGGAGGCAGCAACGGAAGCCTCATGGTAAACCTCCTGGGTATCAACACGAAGGAATACGGCAGTATCACCTGGGTTGACAAGCGTCTTAACGGTAAGGCATATTACGAATTGTTAAACGAGCTGGCTGTAGTTGAGAACGGACTTCTGGTTTCTTCCAATTTCCGCGACAAGCTGGGCTTCAAGCAGGGGGATAGTGTGACTTACAAGCGTGAGAACGGCGGCGTGGCAAACGGTGTGATCATAGACTTCTTTGATTACTGGCCGGGATATGCTTCCGAGATCACCGAGCAGCAGCCTGACGGCAAGATGTCCACAGAAGCAAATTATATGATAGTGGCACATTACGAGTATATAAAGAATAAGCTGGGCGAGGTGCCTTACGAGGTAATGGCTTCGCTTAAAGAAGGCGCTACGGCAGAACAGATATATGAATGGAAAGAGGCAAACGAGCTGCGTCTGACCACTTACGTTAACAGGAATGAAGATCTGGAAGAGGCACAGACCGATCCCCTTCTGCAGGGTACAAACGGTGTGCTGACTCTGGGCTTTGTGGTCACGCTGATATTGTGCGGTGTGGGTTATCTGATCTACTGGATCATGGCTTTAAAAGAGAGGGAGCTGGTATTCGGCGTATTGCGCGCATCCGGTTTCCATAAGGGAGAGGTCTTCCATATGCTGTTCTTGGAGCAGATATTCTGCGGAGGACTTTCGATACTTGCAGGTTTCGGCATAGGCAAGCTTACATCGGGACTGTTTGTGCCTATATTGCAGAAGGTCTACGCATCGGCTACACAGCTTCTGCCCATGGAGCTTATTACCGACAGTTCGGATCTGGTGCGTCTGATGGCTGTAATAGCAGTGATGATGGTAATATGCTTCCTGGTGCTGACACTTATGACCTTCAGGATGAATGTTGCAAAGGCCCTCAAACTGGGAGAAGAATAAGATGGGGAATATTATCGAAGTATTGGATGTATCGCGTACGTTTCAGGTGCCGGGTGGTGAATTCCAGGCACTGAAGCATATCAATGCCGCCATTCCGGAGTCCTCTTTTGTGATACTTAAGGGGCGCTCGGGATCGGGCAAGACTACGCTGTTAAACATCATCTGTACGCTGGACAAACCTACGGGCGGCACCGTGCGTATAGACGGAGAAGATGTATCCAAGCTTTCCGACTATAAAAAAGAAGAGCTTCGCAGGAAGAAGATGGGTTTTGTATTTCAGTCCGTTTCACTGATACCTTCGCTAAATGCTTTCCAGAACGTGGAGTTTTCCATGCGTATGGCAGGCATCAAGCCGGGTAAAGAACGCGATAAGCGCGTTGAGGAATGCCTTAAACTGGTGGGACTTGGAAACCGTATGACACATATGCCGGCAGAGATGTCGGGTGGTGAGCAGCAGCGTGTGGCTATTGCCAGGGCGCTGGCGCACAGGCCCAAGATGATACTTGCGGATGAGCCCACAGCGGAGCTGGACAGCGCAATGGCGGCCAGAGTGGCGAGCCTTTTCGCGGAGATGAGCAAAAAAGAAGGGATCTCGATATTGATGACGACCCATGACGTAGGTCTGATGGGTGCGGCAGATTATCTGATCGAGCTGGCAAACGGAGAGAGAGTCAGTGAAGGAGAATAAAGAAGCAGAAAACAAAGGATCCGATGACAAGGTACTGATCAAGGCAGATAACCTGGTCAAGATCTATAAGACCAAGGAAACAGAGGTGCTTGCACTGCAGGGACTTGATCTTAGCGTGGAAAGGGGAGAGCTGACTGCGATAATCGGAAATTCCGGCAGCGGCAAATCAACTTTCCTTAATATGATAGGCGGCCTGGACAGGCCCAGCGCCGGTTCGCTTTTCGTAGCCGGAGGCAATCTCTTTACCATGAGCGAAAAAGAGCTGGTGCGTTATAAGCGCAATACCGTGGGTTTTGTATGGCAGAATAACGGCCGTAACATGTTGCCCTTCCTTTCTGCGCTGGAAAATGTTATGATGCCTATGTACATATCCAGCAGCAAAAAGAAGCGGGAAAAAGCCATGGAGCTTTTAGAGATGGTGGGAATGGCGCACAAAAAGGCCAACCGCATGAACATGCTCTCGGGTGGTGAGCAGCAGCGTGTGGCTATTGCGATAGCCCTGGCTAATTCACCCCAGCTTCTTCTGGCGGACGAACCTACCGGCAGCGTGGATACCGCTACCGCAAATTATATCTTTGATGTTTTCTCGGAGTTAAACCGAAACGGTCAGACCATACTTATCGTTACCCATGATATAGCGCTTTCCAAGAAGGTTAAGCGCGTGGTCGCGATCCGTGACGGAAAGATAAGCTCGGAGCGTGTGCTTAAGGAAGCTTATCAGGACCGTCTGGCAGAGACAGACATCGACTGGAGATCCGAGGATACCCAGGACGAATATGCGGTGCTTGACCGCGTAGGCCGTCTGCAGCTGCCTCAGGAAATGATACAGGGCCTTAAGCTGGGCGACAATAAAGTGCGCGTGGCCTTCCAGGACGGCAAGATAGTCATCTCCGGCCCTGAAGAAGCCAAGACAGAGAGTGAGGCGGCATCTGATACATCCGGCGATACCGGTAATTCCTGATGCCTGAAGACGACCTCATTTGAGGACACGGGGACGGTCCTGAGGACACGGGGACGGTCCTTACTGTCCTCAATTTAATGAGGACACAAGGACCGTCCCCATGTCCTCAAAAAGGACCGTCCCCGTGTCCTCAAAGGTGTCATAAAAAGGAGGATATCACATGTCAGAAGTTAAAGCACGATTTCATTTACCTGGTCTTCGCTATAATTACCCGCTTAACATGTTCTGGATATCCATGCTGGAGCAGTTCCCCGAATGGTTCCGTGAGGGCGTTGAGATAGGCTCCTGCTTCGGTGAATTTCCTCTTTCATTATGGACGGGCGGACGGTTTGCCGGTTTTGACCAGTGCGACGGAAAATACATCAACGCCGTTATCAAGAGTCTTAATGACAAAGGTATACCCATCCGTTATACCTGGACCAATCCAGAGATCACAGAAAAGGATCTTGATGATCCCTATTGCAATTACTGTATGGACTGTGCCAATAACGGGATGAACGAGGTAATGATCTTTAATCCCATTCTCGAAGAATATCTGCGCAAAAAATATCCCAATTTTGCATACAACAGCTCCACCTGCAAGGAGATAAAAGATATAGACCAGCTCAATGCAGAGATTGCCAAGGACTACAAATATGTGGTGCTTGATTATAATCTGAACAACCGCTGGGATCTGCTGGATAAGGTGGAACATCCCGAAAAACTGGAGGTGTTGGTAAACACCTGTTGTACGCCCAATTGTCCCAGACGCGGTGCGCATTATGTGCAGGAAGCCCGCAACGAGCGCATAGCGATTGAAAACCGCAAGCTTCCCAAAGATAAGCAGAAGCCGCTTATCCCCTGGTACTGCGAATACGGTGAGACCAATAATCTCTGGACCATACAGGATTATCCTACCTTCATCAAACCCGAGGATATCTGGGAGAAGTACATTCCTGCCGGCATAAACAACTTTAAGATCGAGGGCCGCACAGCCAATCTGTTCTCCCTGATCGATACATATTGCTTCTTTATGCTAAAGCCTGAGCATCAGGGCTTTGCAAGACAGCGCCTGATAGGCAACTTAAAGAGCGCCGGCATAATTACCGTAAACAAGCCGAGGCCCGCAAAGTGGCCATAAGTAGAGCACTTAAGTGAATACTTAATGAGGCAAAGCCGAATTTAGTATGAACTTACCTACCTGGTAACGAAAGCAAGCCGCAGGCGAAGCTTGAGTTTAGCGATGTCGGGTTACCGCTGATGTGGATGATCTCCCTGTATAATTATATTTGATCAATATGCTCCATATGCAGGCAGGGCACTTGCACCTGTTCCGTTTGGCTCGCTGTTTTATGCGACCGGGATCTACTGCATGTAGCCGTCCGGTACCGGTCGATAGGTGACATCCTTGTCCCCTATCGACCTTGTTCCGCCATCCATGGCTGTCCATACCTATTGGATTTAGCCCGGTCACAAAACAGCGGCCTCACTCCAAAGGTGCCCGATGCCTCTGCCTGCATCTTGTCGCATTGTTTATTATATCGGGACGGGAAAAGTCCCTGTCATACATAGTAAAAGAGTATTATAGGGGGGAAAATATGGACAAAAAGATCTACTGGCATCTGCCGGGTTTCTGCTATCTGAAGAATCTGAATCAGACGATCATCGGCCTGATGAAGGAATACCCTTACTATTTTCATGACGGTTACTGCGTAGGCAGCGTGTACGGAACCTTCCCCGGGGCCATCTGGAACGGAGGCCGTACCGTCCTGGGCTTTTCTTCGAAGAATGATATAATCAAGACGCTTAAGGAATATAATGATGAGGGAGTTCCGGTGAGATTTACCTGGACCAATTCGCTGGTGACAGAGGAGCATCTTAACGATACACTGTGTAATCTTATCATGCGTCTGGCAGATAACGGCATGAACCAGGTGCTGGTCAACAAACCCGTACTTGAGGATTATCTGAGAGAGAAGTACCCGAACTTCAAGTATATATCTTCGACGACCAAGAGGATCACCGATCCGGAAGCCCTTAAGAAGGAGCTGGAAAAGGATTACTTTATGGTGGTGCTGGATTATGACTTAAACCATAACGAAGAGGTGCTAAAGAGCCTTGAGGGTGTGGCGGAGCGTGTGGAGATACTGGTGGATGAGATCTGCTATCCGAATTGTCCCAGGAGGGTCGACCACTACCGTGATGAGTCGCTTAAGCAGCTGGAATTTGAGATAGCGCCGCCTTTTGACTGTCCCAATAAAAAGATCAGGAGCTTTGAGGACTGTAAAAAAAGAACTTCATTTATTTCTGATACACAGATAAATGATTATATCGAAAAAGGTTTTTGCAATTTCAAGCTGGTAGGAAGAGGACTGCCGCAGAGCATGGTACTCGATTCATACCTGTATTTCCTGGTAAAGAAAGAATATAGGGATAAGGCGCGCAGACGTATTGACGATAAGTTAAAAGAGATCGTGCTTATGAGGTCTGCTCAGGCGCGTCGGTAAAGATCTTTTCGTCATCTTTGGTCTCGCCTTTTTCAGCTGCCTGCTTTGCATAAATGATGTCTTCGGCTTCCTGGAAGGATTTATCGTAGAGCTTGGCTGCCACGAAGCCGGGTGCACTGAAGCAGAAGCACAGTATAAGAGGGAAGACCATTATTCCTATGTTTCCCAAAAGCAGCAGCACGAGAGGCAGCAGCTTAAGTGCAAAGAATATCAGCGTCTTGAAGAAATGCCTGAACGAAAAGATAAAGCCTGTTTTTATGGTGACGGAGATGGTGTTGTAGAACTTGGCCTGCACGGGAAAGACCATGCTTCCGCCAAAGAGCAGTATTATCGAAAATACTAAAAGACCGCCGAATACAAAGGTACTCAGTTCGGAAGGGTTATTATACATCAGTAAGAAGTCATAGCCTATAAAGCCTGTTATCACCAGGAAGATAAGCCATATTAGGGTCGACTGTTTAAAGTTATCCTTGAAGGAATGAAAGAACTGTTTGAACATACTGGTCTCATGTCCGCGCGCCAGTTTAAGGCAGCAGTAGTGCATGGCAGTAAAAGACGCACCTGCGGTCACTATGGGGATGCACATTACCAGCGTGATCAGGTTCAGTATCATCAGATCAGCTATCTTGCTCAATATGTTCATCAGGGGGCTGTCGATCGCAAATATCTTCATTTATGTCTACCTCGTTTCATTTGAATGGCATTGTTCGGCTCAAACATAATAAGGGATTATACACGTTTTTTTACGGTTTGTACAGAAAAAACGGCAAAATAAGCATCGGCCCAATATATCACTTGTAATGATTAACATAAGTATAGTATAATAATCCCGAATATGGCCAAATTAATGTATGAAAACCGCTTTATACTGACGCGAAAGCTTCACAGGGAGTATTATCATTCCAGATATATGAAGCTTAAATTCAGGCAGATATATTTTCTTGGCTATCGTTTCAGGGAGTGGCTTAACTGGCGTGATCTGCTTGCGCAGCATGGTAAGGCGGTCGTCAATATAGTTAAGTTTAATTCCGACCAGGTACATGTGCAGGTCAATGCAACGGCGTTTTCATTCAAATACAGCACCATCGAATCGGCTTTTGAAACAGATGAACTGATAGTGCTGCAGCTGCATAAGGAAGGAATGGCCGAGCATGTACAGCTTTTATTCAAGGAAGGCTTTGTTGACAAGCCGCGTCTTGAGGATTTTAAGGAATTCATTGATCATAAGGCGGGCAGACCCGTATTCGGGCATGACCGGGAAGACGACGATAAAGCAGATGCGTGATAAGTTATAGCGAGCCGGTAAACGGGATCTGAATGCACCAGAGGTAGATAATGGCAGATATCTTTGAAGATGACAATTTAGGAGATCTTCTTGGGGATGATGACGACCTGCTTAAACTCTTAGACAGTGTCCAGGATCAGCAGAACAGCGGTAAAGATGCCGCAGATATCACGGATACTGCCGGCGGGGATATGCCGGTGGGTGATGATCTGCTGCCCGGGAGCAGTGAGGACGCATATCAGAAACTTCTGGGTGATCTGAATCTGGAGGAGCTTGAAGCGTCGGTCGCAGCTGCATCAGCCGCTCCGGAAAAGAGGATGGATGACTATGACAAGAGTATCTATGGTTATCCACAGTTAGACGAGATAGAAAAAGGTATAAAGCGCGGACTGGATGTAAGCCTTTATGACAGTGAGGAGCTTAATTTCCGTCAGATGCGTGAGATACGCATCGGCCTCGAACAGGGGCTGGACGTTTCGTATTATACCAGCAAGTATTATAAAGATACCCAGATGCGCGAGATACGTCTGGGACTTATGCAGGGACTGGATGTAGGCAGCTATGCAAGGCTTATCTACAGCATGCCCGATATGCAGAGGATCCATACGGATCTGCTTAAAAAGAAATACCAGCAGAACCCGGAGTCGGTGGATATAACCGTAACCGATGCGGATACGGAGGTTACTATCTGTACCGTAAAAGGCGGCATGGAAGCCTATTTAAGGCTTAAAAAGAAACTTCCGGACGGATTCGGACGCAAGAAGTTCGAAGTGCTGCTGAATATCTACGGCATCACTACCGGTCTGATAACACAAGACCCTGACTTTGATCCGGATACGCTTGAAGTGGGCGACGATATACTGGTTGCTTCCGGTGAGGCTTCGGTAATGGGTGAAGACGGCTGGTATGAGTATTATGTGGAAGATAATGAAGAAGGTCCTCATGTAGAGGAGGACGGCAGCATAGATTATATGGCCCAGAGGACGTACAGTTATGTACAGCCGGGGCAGGCCGTGGCGCTCTATCACCCGGCTACTTTGGGCAAACAGGGAAAGAACGTTTTCGGGATGGATCTTCCGGCCACTTCGGGAAAAAATCTTCCCAGACTGTCGCTGGAAAACATACGTATACTGGATGACGGTGTTACCTATGTCTCCAAAAAGGAAGGCCTGGTAAGCGTAAAGAACGGTATACTCAATATCATCGAGCAGCTTGAATTTAAGGAAGACGTGGGATACGGTACCAATGTTTCTTTCGAAGGAAATATCCATGTGCGGGGAAGCGTGCTGGACAGCGCTATCCTTAAGGCCGGCGGTGATATCATCATAGACGGGTCCGTGGAAGCTGCCATAGTAAAGGCCGGCGGGGATGTGGTGATCCGCCGCGGAATGAATTCCGACGGTAAGGGAGAGCTGGAAGCCGGCGGTAATGTAGTGGCCGCATTTTTCGAAAATGCAAATGTAGTGGCCGAAGGAAATGTTGAAGCCGATTATATACTTAACAGCAATATATACTGTAAGAAGAATATCATAACCCGGGGCAAGCGCAATCTGATCTGCGGAGGCAGGGTCGTGGGCGGTGACGGCATACAGACCGGCACTATGGGTAACGAATTCGGCACGCGTACCGAGGCCGAAAGCGGCTGGGTAAATACCATACAGGAGAATTTCTCCAAACTGCGCAACCGCCGTAAGGAGCTGGAAAACGAGATGGATAAGGTGCGCGAGGGTATGAACCAGGTGCTCAGAAAAGTGGGAGCCTTAAACGGCCGCACCAATCCGATATATCTTAAACTGCAGGATGTATTAGAGCAGCAGAAGAAGGAGCATGCAGCGCTTCTGGAGGCGCAGGATAAACTGGATGATGTGATACACAGGGAATCCAATGTATTCATAGTCGTGACGAACACAGCATATAAGAATACCCGGATGACCATAAGCGGCAGCAGCTGGATACTTGATAAGGATATTGAAAGATCGAAGTTTTATGCCAGAGGCAGAGGCATAGGTTTTGAGGATCTGAAAAGCTAGGGGGGAGTAGTGATGGCACGCACCACAATACTGATTTCCGATGATGATGAAGAAAACAGGAATTTCTTAAAAACCCTGTTTCAGGATGATTATACCGTGGCCGTAACGGAGAACGGACGTCAGGCCATGGAGTATCTGATGCAGAATCATCAGGATGTGGCTATACTGCTTTTGGATGTGCACATGCCTGTGGTAGACGGACGTGCACTTCTTAAGGTGCTTAAGGTAAAGAAGGTTACAGACCGTATCCCCATTGTCATGATGACCACCACCTTAGACAGCGAGCTGGTTAAGGAATGCTATGCCAACGGAGCTGCAGACTTCATCTTAAAACCCTTCACTCCCGAGATAGTAGTGGGGCGGGTTAAAAATACGATATCCCTTTATCACAGCAGTGCGCAGTTAAAGAGTATCATCAGCCAGCAGACGGCGCAGATAAAGGAAAAGAACCAGGAACTTAAGGCCTATAATGACAGACTTATCGAAGTCATGAGCTCCATAATCGAATTCCGTAACCTGGAGTCGAATGCCCATATCAAAAAGATAAAAGGCATCACACGTATACTGGCCCAGGCGATGATCAAGCTTTACGGAAGGGAGTACCGTCTTACACCTGAAAAAGTGGACGTTATCGAAAGCGCCAGTGCCCTTCATGATATAGGAATGATCGCGATACCCGATGCCATACTTTTAAAACCGGGCAAGCTTACTCCGGATGAATTCGAAGTGGTCAAAAGTCATACGACCAGGGGCTGCGAGATATTGGAACAGATAAAGGAACTGCAGAATAAAGATTATATAGAGATCAGCTACAATATCTGCCGTCATCATCATGAAAAGTATGACGGAAGCGGTTATCCGGATCATCTGGCCGGAGACGATATCCCGGTTGAGGCGCAGATAGTTTCCATCGCCGATGTTTATGATTCACTTATATCCGACCGAAGCTATCGTGATGCATTTGATATGGATAAGGCGTATTCCATGATAATCAACGGGGATGCAGGGGTGTTTTCCGATAAGATACTGGACTGCTTTAAGCGCAGCCGCCTGCTGATAGAAGCATTCTGTAAGCAGTATTCCTGATCACCTGCGTTTGTTTGAGGTGGTATCATCCTTGTAAGGATGATGTCTGTTGCTGTGGTAGTTTTTTCTGAGGGTGGAGCGTGATTTTAACACCTCTTCCCTTTTTTGTTTTATACGGCGCAGCTTGCGGGCGTGTCCCAGATACATACGCACCAGCCGCAGTACCAGCAGCAGGACCATTACGGATACGCTTACTGCTATGACGACTTTGAGGACCTGATAGATATTTACATATACCTTATCATCACTTAAACTTTTTCCGGACAGGGTCCCGGAGGTGATATGTGTCATCTGGCCGGCTGTAGAGGTATTTCTCAGTACGGGAGCCGATCCCAGCGTTATGCCGTGATAGCTGTAATCCACGCGTGCTATCCGGTCTTTGGCAAGATCGGTATAGACTACGCCGGTATTTATGTCTTCAAGGCTTAAGGTGTCCGGCAGCAGTATACGAGCACCGCTCTCAACATAGATCAGCGGAGCGGTATTTCCGAAGATATCGCCGGTAGTATTGAAGAAATCGGAATTGCTGACATCAAAGCGCCGGCCAAGTTCGTCGGCCTGCGTATAGGCAAAATGGGCAAAACCGTAATCAAAAAGCTCGGTGGTGTCGGTAAACTGGCTGGGGCTTTCTTCCATCATGATCACGCAGATAAGACGAAGGTCTCCGCGCTGGGCGCAGGAAACAAGTGTCTGACGGGATTTGCTTGTAAAGCCGGTCTTTGACCCCAGAAGCCCGTCGTATTCATATTCAGCCCCGGGGTAGAGCTTGTTTTTGGATTTTAAGTTGTGCTCTTCGTGGAGTTCGGTCTTAGGTATCACATGGCGTGTTGTACAGGCCATGGATGCGAGGATCTCATGGGAGAAAAAAGCACGGCCTATCAGAGCCAGGTCATGAGCGCTGGTATAATGGTTATCATCGTGAAGGCCGTTGGTAGTGACGAAATGGGTATTGGTGCAGCCCAGCTCCGCGGCCCTGGCGTTCATCATATCAACATATGCGTCCATGGAACCTGCTATATGTTCACCCACTGCGTTGCAGGCTTCGTTGGCAGAATTGATGATTATGCCATAGAGCAGTTCTTCAAGAGTCAGCTGTTCGCCTGCCGTAAGATACATATGCGAACCATCGTGTTCGTTGGCATCTATGGCAGCCTGGCTTATGGTGATAAGTTCATCCAGAGGGCAGTTTTCTATAGCCACCAGACAGGTCATTAGCTTGGTGGTGGATGCGGGATAGAGATGTTCGTCGATATTTTTTGCATAAAGCAGCACGCCCGTGTCGGCATCCATAAGTACGGCGGATTCGGCGCCTATGGCGGGACCCTGCGGCCAGCGCGGCGTTTCATTGCTCTCAACAGGTTCGTCCTTGCGTGCATCGGCCTCATCCAGATAATCCTGGGCGGTGGCTCTCACACTTATGGGAAAACACAGAAATATCAGTATGGGAAATAGTAGCAAAACTTTTTTCATACTGATATTATAAGCATAATATCGTAAAAATAAAAGAAATTTCTGTAATCCAAAGTGAAGCAGGAAATCTTTGATTTCCGAAGCTGAACTTTCCTGCTTGGGGATCTTGATAGAACTACAGGAATAAATGAAAAATATCATTATAGACAGGAGAAAAAGCATGCGCCTTAAAAATATCCCCGGTTCACGGGAAGTGATAGCAGAGAATGAGTATGTGATCCATGACGAGACAGCCCATAAAGGGAACTGGAGCGGAATCTTTAAAAACAATGGTCCCATAAGGCTTGAGATAGGTGCGGGAAAGGGCCGTTTTCTTATGGACCTGGCTGCGCGGGATACGGATATCAATTTCCTGGGTATCGAGAAGTATTCATCGGTATTATTAAGGGCTCTGCAGAAAATGGAGGAGCAGCCGCTTGATAATCTGCGCTTTATCCGTATGGATGCCGAGTATATCTGTGACAGCTTTGCACCGGGGGAAATAGACCGCATCTATCTGAATTTTTCGGATCCATGGCCCAAAGACAGGCACGCAAAGCGCCGTCTGCCTTCGCGTCAGTTTCTTGCACGTTATGCGCAGATCCTTAAGCCGGGCGGGCTGGTTGAGTTTAAGACCGATAACCGTGATCTGTTTGACTTTGCTCTTGAAGAAATAAAAGAGAGCAGCTTCGAACTGCTGCTCTCTACATTTGATCTTCATGCGGATGCGGAGCTGATGAAGGATAACATCATGACGGAGTACGAGGAACGCTTCTCATCCATGGGTAATCCCATCTGCAAGTATGTGATCAGGCTGCGGGCGTAAGCGCCAATACAGCGAAGGATCTGCTCAGCTCAGCTCTTTCTTTATGGCAGCCAGCAGATCACCGTATTCCTCAAATGCAGGCAATTTGGGGTGATCCTTCTTTATCTGCTCGGTGCTCCTGAAGAGGAAGCCTGCCTTGCTTGCGAGGATCATGTCCAGATCGTTATAGGAATCCCCTGCGGCAATGGTATCGTATCCTATGGACTGCAGGGCTTTAACCGTACTTAATTTGGATTTTTCTATCCTCATCTTAAAGTCTGTGATCTCTCCGTTATCGGCCACCACCAGACTGTTGCAGAAAATAGTGGGCATGCCCAGCTTTTTCATCAGAGGGCTTGCAAACTGTGTAAAGGTATCGGATATTATTATAGTCTGGGTAAGGCTGCGCAGTTCATCCAGAAACTCCTTAGCCCCTTCGAGCGGATCGATCTCTGCTATGGTCTTTTGTATCTCCTTAAGTCCCAGGCCGTGTTCCTTAAGTATGCCCAGGCGCCATCTCATCAGTTTATCATAATCGGGTTCATCCCTTGTGGTGCGTTTAAGCTCGGGAATCCCGCTGGCCTCGGAAAAGGCTATCCATATCTCGGGTACCAGTACTCCTTCAAGATCCAGACAAACTACTTCCATTGTAATACTCCTTCCAAAATCTTCATAATATTACTACGGTTATTACCGGGCCGTACATACCTGTCATTCTGAGGGCGCAGCCCGAAGAATCTTTTCAATACCTTATATTATTAGATAAAAATGCGGCGGTCAATAGATGAATTACTAAAAAAAACGCACCAAGATGCTTTTATTTTATATATTATGGTGATAGAATCTAGATACCGTGAGTGGGGCGGTGTTTTTTAGTGGGAGAGAAGATTATGAAAAATGAAAAAGGATTTTCACTGGTAGAATTGATCGTTGTTATCGCTATAATGGCGCTTCTGGTCGGTATTTTAGCGCCGCAGCTGATCAAGTACATTGAGAAGGCAAAGGTCTCGACGGATCTGCAGACCATGGATGCGATATATCAGGCGCTGATCTATGCGGCAAACGATCCGGAGGTTGTGCAGGAGTCTGCATCCATGGCGGAGATCGACAGCATGATCAATGCGACTACGCTTGAATCCCTTTTGGGATCGAGCAATACAAAGTTTGCTAATGAATTCAGGGATGCTCTCAATTGGGGAACCGGATTCAATCGTAATACATACGAAGCATTGTTTGAGTCCTCACACGATGCAGGCAGCCTTGAGATATATGTGCAGTACAAGGGTGGCTTCATGAACCCCATAGCGATGTGGGCAACCTACACCGATGTGACCGGTAAGAAGCAGTATGCTTCAAACAACGGAAACGACTGGCAGAACATAGGAGACTGCATAGCAATACAGTAAGCAGGTAAGAGGATGATAAAAAATATAGTATTCGATATCGGCATGGTACTGGCTGATTTCCGTTACGAAGAATACATGCGAAAAGATCTGAACTTTCCGGAAACGGTGGTTCAGATTTTTGCTGATAGGCTGGTAAGGAACAGTATATGGGATGAACTGGATCTGGGAGTCAGAGAAACTGAGGATATAATCAGCGAGATGAAATCCAGGGTACCGGAGTATCCGCGTGAGGCGGAGCTTTTTTTTGACCGTATAGCCGATATAATAAAGACATATCCTTACAGCAGACCATGGCTCGCGGATCTCAAAAGCAGGGGATATAAAGTATATCTGCTGTCAAATTATCCCAGAGATACATATACGATCCATGAGAAGAAGCATTTTGACTTTGCAAAACTGGCAGACGGAAAGGTGATATCCGGGTTTGAACGTTTGAGTAAGCCTGATCCGGCCATATACAGATTACTTTTTAAGCGGTATTCTCTTAAACCGCAGGAGTGCGTATTTCTGGACGACCGGCAGGTAAATATCGATGCTGCCATGGCAGAGGGCATGAAAGCTATACTGTTCACATCTTATGAAGATGCTCACGAAAAACTTGAAGCAATGATCGGGTAGGTAAGATCAGATCGCACCTTGCTCCTGTGTATTAAAAAAACCTCCGCATAACGCGGAGGTTTTGTCATTCTGAGCTGTTTTTTATCCTGCGGCGGGGATCTTATCCGTTCTGGCCGCCCTGAGCATTGGGCTGAAGCCCGTATGCGGGATCGTAATTAACATTTGCCGACTGTCCGGCCAAAGGTGATACGTAATTAACATTTTTAGTTTCAACTATTCCGCCGTACAGGGGATTCATATTTGCTGCCGCACCGGCAGGTGTTTCAGCGGAACGTGCAAAAGTTTCAAGATCCACTGCTTCGTTGGTACGTACGGGAACCTGTACGGGAATGGGCGCATTGGCCGTCGGAACAGGCTTTGTGGGTGCGGGTTCGGGATCCGGAGCAACAGTACGGGCAAAAGCACCGCTTACCATGCTGTGAACGTCTCCGCCGGAAGCTGTTCTGTCGCCGTAAGAACCGTTAAATGAATCTGCGCCGGGGCCGTAATACTCTCTCTGGCTTTTATCCGGAGCGGATACCGATGCGGAGATCCTGTGATTATTGGCACTGACTAAAAGGATCGCAAGCACTATGCCAAGACATACCAGACCTGCGATCAATACGATCGTGAGGCTGTTTCCTTCGATACCGGTAAGCCATGTCGGGCTGTTTTTGAAAACAATGTCATGGCCTGCCATCACGGTAAGAATAGCGCCTAAAGTAGTAAGAATGATGATAACAATGTTTTTCATAATCTTTCCCTCCTATCTCAATATTTGAACTTTGTCAATATATCTCCCGATATATTCCATATATCAACATCCAAAAAAGGATGTGATTATTAATTATTTGATCTGCCGATATATATCCATACACTTACCCTATCAGTTCTCGCTG
>JAFRXH010000015.1 GCA_017437785.1 Lachnospiraceae bacterium | reverse complement strand
CTTTTGAAGGAGGCAGAATTCAGTTTTAAGGCGACGGCGCAAAACGCAATAAAAAGTGCCAGAAGGATCAGCGCCAATGCTATATTGACGCCCGACATGATCATGACGATCCACGATGGGATGCCTATAGCAAAGAGCATTACGATGATCAGCTGAAAACGGATATCCCCGGTCTTATCTTTTTCTCCAAGGTAAAAAACCGTTTCTTTATTATCCATGATCAGAATATTAGCATTTAACAGCCTGCTCTGCAAGGTATAGGGCTGACATTGCACACCGGCCGCAAAAATGGTATCATATTTGTTTGTGGGAAAGCAGATCCCGGCTATTGCATGATAAAGACCGTTACCGGCTCACTAAGGAGGATGAAGTGAAATACGATGCATTTATAAGCTACCGTCATATGCCGCTGGATATGGAGATGGCTAAGAAACTCCATAAGGGACTTGAAACCTTTCCTGTTCCTGCAGCCGTGCGTGAGAGCTCCGGAAAAAAGAAGATCGAAAGGGTATTCCGTGATCAGGAAGAACTGCCGATAGGCAGCAATCTGACAGAAGAGATATCGGCAGCCCTGGCAGAATCCGAATACCTTATCGTAGTCTGCTCGCATTTTACGCCGGAGTCCACATGGGTCCAGAGGGAGATCGAGACCTTTGTATCCATGCATGACCGAAGCCATGTGCTGGCGATACTCATCGAAGGCGAGCCGGAGGAGAGTTTTCCCAAACAGCTTCTTATCGACGATGACGGTAATACCGTTGAGCCGCTCGCAGCGGATGTACGCGGTGAGACCAGGCAGGAGAGAAACAGGAAATTTAATACGGAACTTTTGCGGCTTGCGGCGCCGATACTTGGATGTTCTTATGATGATCTGAAGCAGAGACACCGGGAACGTTTTATCAGAAGGATGGTTATCGAGATATCGGCCCTGGCCGGAGTAGTTGCCCTGGCCGGTGCTTTGTTCGGTGTATATAATGCCAGGGTAGCCGATGACATGAAAAAGCTGGCTGATGAGAAAGCACAGCTGGCGACGCAGATGGGGGAGCTGGCGGAAGAAAAAACGCAGCTGGCCAATGAAATAATGGAGGAATATCAGGATAAGCTGAAAAACCAGTCAAGGTTTTATGCTGAGACATCGTTGTCTCTTTTAACAAAAGGAAAAAGAGAGGCGGCCGTGATGGTTGCGGCAGAGGCTATCCCCGCGGAAGGAAATGAACGTCCTTATGTACCGGAGGCGGAATATGCTCTGGCTAATGCACTTAGGGTATACGATTATCCTACAACTATTGCTTCCGACAGGAATCTGCATCATGATTTCATCGTACGTGATCTGAAACTAAGCAGTGACGGCAAAAGATTGATCACCGAAGATTCAAGCCATAATCTGCATGTTTGGACAGTGGACGGCTGGAAGGAAGATATGTATGTAGCACATACATTACAGGATAATGATTACTATACCAACATTGTAAATGAGGATGCGGACGAAGACAGCATATATCTTGCGACTACCGAGAGTCTGTACAGATATGATAATCAGGGTAATATCGTCTGGAAAGAAGATATGCCGGATATTGTCAGATATGCGGATTTTTCACCGGAAAATAACGAGGCTTTTGTTGTCTTTCCTAAGTATATCCAGCGATATGATACTAGAAACGGTATATTGATAGATACATACGATAAAGAGGTGGATGACGAGTTTTCAAAGAAAACTTGTTTAAATGCGGATGCCGGGGTATACGTTTGTATACATGCGGATGGTGTGGATCATAATACATACATTTCGTTTATAAACATTAACGATAAGAGTGTTATCGGTGTGCAGTTTCCCGGAAAAAGTATATTTAAGATGGGGTTGACGAAAGATGGGAACATAGCGGTTTTCGGATGCGAAAAAGATTTTCTGCTTGAAGGGGATGCGGGCAGATTATATCTGGAACTCTATTCGCCTGCCGGAGAGCTTATATGGTCTAAAGATTCTGATATTAAGATAAAAAGCCTGGGGCTGTTCAGAACTTTTCTTTCATCCGGACGTTACGATGACGGGAACGGTACAAAGGAGAGTGTGATAATGTTTGGCATAGAGGACAAGCTCTTTGTTTATAAAGAAGACGGCAGTATTGTAAACGGGTTTTTATTTGATAAGGATATCTATGTGTTTATGTCTGATGACAGCAGCAGGCTTGTTCATGTAGGATATGATGACGGAAGGATAGTACCGATAGATCCTATAACAGGTATTGAGTATACAGGGGATGCTATAGATACAGGTGAAGCTATCAACGATGCCGTTCAGGTTCACGAAAACATTGTGTTCAGATCCATGTTTTCTGCGGACGTAACTATCGTGGGATATCCGGATAGAGAAAGGGTGAATGAGCTTACGCCTCTGGATGATAGTGTAAGGGACCAGTATTGCGTGGGATGGAATGACAAAGGGGCTTATTATTCCATGGGTGACATGACAGGGGTGGAGACTTTCTGCTATCTGGACAGAAACGGTGATAGTATATATACTTTCGATCCGGGATTATTTGTCTGTGACTCTGCTTATTATGAGGATAAACATCTTATTTTTACCAAAGATGAGATGATCCTTGTAGATCCTGTAGCAGGGAGATCAGAGAGCTTTAAATTCAAGGATATGGGAATTGATAAGTCGGGAATATCTACAGGTACCATAAGCGATAAAGCTTCATATCTGACAGTATATAGCGTCAATAAAGCATATGTAATCGATGTTGCCACGCATAGCGTTGTCTTTCAATATGAAGCCGATGAGAATATAAGAAGAGCGGTAACGACAGATGATCTGAAAAGGCTCTACATCTCCCAGGTGGGTACCGATCTTTATTATGTTGATATAGCTACGGGGGAGCGTATAGATATTGAGGGAGAAAGATTAAGGCAGGTGTCGAATCTTTCTTCCAAGCCGTTTCTTATATTAAGTCCCGACGGGCGTTTTACGGCAATGTGCTGTCTGGATGATAAGATAAGGATAATAGAGAATAATTCAGACAGAGTGATAGAGGAGCTGCCTTTTGGAGCTACGGAACGTCTGTTTATGCGCTTTTCTTTAGATGGCGAATATCTTATAACGCAGGGTGATGACTATAAAGTACGGATCTGGTCTTTGGAGAAAAACCAGTGGGTGTCATCATTTGATATTTCCTATACTATTAGAAATGTCTGGTACTCCGCTGATGGTAAGTATCTGGCATTACTTGACATAAACGGGATATATCTGCTGGAGACAGAAAGCTACAAGAGGATAGCGAATATTCCGGTGGCCATGGTTTATATCCCGGAGGAAAACGGTTTTATACAGAGAAAAAACGGCAAACAGTTTTACACTACTTACATGAATGTTTCCGAGCTGTATGAGGAGTATAAGCGACAGTTCCCGGATTCTTCCTTAAGTGATGAAGAAAAAGAGACCTACAATATTGATTAAGCGTTAGTATGGATCAGGTATTAATGGTGTGGTTATGAGCGATGAAAAGCTGAAATACATGTTCATAATAAATATACTGTTGGGTGCAGTTTTGGGGTTTGCAGTCTGGGCGGTACTTTTTATGTGCGGCGGGTATCCTAAGGAGCTGGATCGTCCGGCCCTGCTTGCGCAGATCATCGGCTCGATGCTGGTGGGAGTTGTCGGAATGGGTGGAAGCACCATATACAGGATAGAGAGCCTGGGGATCCTGAAGGCTACTTTGATACATTATTTACTGGTCATGTTTACGCTCTGCCTTGCATGTAAGGTGCTTGGCTGGTTTTCTTCCGATATGCTCATAGTTTTTTTGCTGATAGAAACAGTGATATATGCTATCATCTGGCTTGTGAATTACTTTTGGGAAAAACGTTCGGTTAAGGAAATGAACCGTGATCTGGAACTTATGAAAAAAAAGCAGGACGGTGACAGATCATGAGGAAGATGGTTGATGTAGAAGTGATCCTTGATGAGTCCCGTACAGATCCTAAGGTAACTATATATACAAAGGAAAAAAATGCCCGTGTGGACAGTATCATAGACGCAGTCGAGAAGGCGGCAGAGAGCGATTATCCCATGATACCCGGCATCGATGCCGAAAGGATAGAATTGCTTTCCCAGCGTGATATCATAAGGGTATTTACGGAAGGAAGAAAGATCTTACTGCAGACAGAGGGAAAAGTATATATTGTCAACAGGACATTGACCTCGCTTGAGGAAGTGCTTAATAAGGACAGGTTTCTTAGGATATCCCAGTCTGAGATAATAAATCTGTATAAGGTCAAGTGCTTTGATATCAATACAGCGGGAACAATAGGGATTATTTTTGAAAACGGCGAGCGGACATGGGCAGCCAGAAGCCGTGTCAAAGCGATCAAGGATATGATAAAGAAGAGTATTTGAGGAATATCAGCAGGAGCATACCGGTATAGAGAGGTTTTGATCATATGAGTTTGAGATTGTCGGATCTGATAAAGTATAAGGATGTGGTGATACAGTGCCATGATAATCCAGATGCGGATGCATTGGCATGCGGATATGCCATGCAATGGTATCTTAAGAAAAAAGATATAGAAGCAAAGCTGATATACGGAGGCCGCAGCAGGATACAGAAAAGCAATTTGGTTAAGATGGTAGAATTGCTCGATATCGGTATAGAGCATGTCACAGAGCTCGATAAACCGGAGCTTTTGATATGTGTGGACTGCCAGTACGGGGAGAGTAACGTTACTTTGTTTGAGGCAGATAATATTGCCGTGATAGATCATCATCAGGTGTCGGGCGAGCTGCCTGTGCTTTCGGAAGTACGCAGCAGTTACGGCTCATGCTCTACCCTGATATATGAGCTGTTAAAGGAGGAAGATATAGACATCAATGATGACCCGAAGATAGCGACTGCTCTGTATTACGGCCTGATGACTGATACGGGGAATTTTGTGGAGATTTCCCATCCCTCTGATAAGGATCTGCGCGATAATGCAGGCTTTTCAAATTTTGAGATAACAAGCATGCGTAATTCAAATCTCTCTAAAGAGGAACTGCAGATAGCCGGAGATGCGCTTAAGAAAGCGGAATTCAGCGATAAATACACTTATGGTATAGTAGAGACCAGGCCCTGCGATCCGAATATACTGGGGATAATAAGTGATATGCTGCTGGAAGTGGACGGAGTGGATACATGCCTGGTATACAGTGTACAGGATTTTGGAGTGAAGATTTCCGTGCGCAGCTGCATCAAAACTGTCAGGGCAAGCGAACTGGCTGATTATCTGGCACAGGGATATGGCGGCGGCGGCGGACATATAGTAAAAGCGGGTGGCCTGCTTAAGCGCGATCTGCTGGAAAAAGACGGCATAAAGTATGACCGCGAAAGTATCGCCGCGTTGATAAAGCAGCGCATGCTCACATACCATCGCGACAGTGAAGTAAAGTATGCAGGGATAAAGCCGGAAGATATCTCACAGCATAAGCTGTATGTAAAAAAAGAAGTCCCGATCGGATATGTGGATGCATCGACAATAGGACTTCCTGACAGGAAATTCTCAATACGCACGCTTGAAGGTGATATAAGCGTTATGCTTGATGATGAAGCTATCATAATCATCGGCGTGGACGGAGAGATATATCCGATAAAGAGGGAGAAGTTCGAAAAAAGCTACAGACCGGTTGATGATCCCTATGTTTATCCGGGGGAATATAAGCCGGTGATCATTGATAGTTTAAACGGTGATCGCTATGAGCTGATACCGTATGCAAAGAGCTGCATTGCAGCCGGCGGTACCGGGATATATGCAAAGCAGATAGACCACAGGATCAAGATATTTACGACCTGGGATCCGGATAATTATTTTCTGGGGGTTCCGGGCGATTATATGGCTGTGCGTACGGATGATCTTAAAGATGTATATATCATAGCGCGTAACATTTTTGAAAGGACGTATGAAGAAGTAAAATAGGCAGCCTACTTAGAGGCTGCCAGTTCTGCGGCACGTGCTATAGCATCGTCTATGTGGGGGCGGAAGTTTTCTGCCCCTGCTTTTTTTATGAATCCGCTCTTTTCCATCGTGTGCATGGGCTGGGTGTTGACATGTGAGAATACCATTGTGATCCCGTTTGCACTGCAACGTGCATGAAGTTCTTCTATGGCATGCATTGCGGTGGCATCCAGCGCGGGTACACCACGCATACGAAGGATGATGACTTTTGTATTTTCACTGTAACCTATGGAAATGATACGGTCGGCTGCTCCGAAGAACATGGGGCCCGATATCTCATATACCCTTACATGTTTGGGAAGAGGTTTTAAGGCCGGACCGTCGGGATCCTCTTCGGGATCGTAGGATACCCAGCCTTTGACCTGGGTCTCCTCGCTCATACGCTTCATAAAAAGCACCAGAGCAAGACCCATGCCTATCTCTATCGCGATGACCAGGTCGAAAACCACCGTAAGGACAAAAGTTGCGACCAGCACTATGATATCGCTCTTGGGAGCAGTCTTGCACAGATGAACGAAGGTACGCCACTGGCACATATTATAAGCCACCATGAAAAGTATCGCTGCTATCGTGGGCATGGGAATAAGCGCGGCATAAGGCATCAGGACTACAAGTACCAGTACCAGCACGATCGCATGAACCATGCCTGCTATGGGAGTGCGGCCGCCGTTTTTGATATTTGCAGCAGTACGCGCGATAGCGCCTGTAGCGGGGATACCGCCAAAGAGCGCGGAACCGATATTGCCGACGCCCTGTGCTATAAGTTCCATATTGGAACGGTGATGTGAATTTATCATACTGTCTGCGACCACGCAGGAAAGAAGAGACTCTATGGCAGCAAGGACAGCTATTGTAAAGCCGTCAGGCGCAACTTCCTTTATAGCTGCAAAGCTGAGTACCGGTAGATGAAAGGAAGGAAGCTCATTGCTTATGGTATAGAGATCGCCGATCGTGTTTACGGGAAGCTTTAAGAATCTGACCATAAGAATGCCTGCGATAACGGCGATGAGGGATCCGGGGATCTTCTCGCTTATCTTAGGCCATATGATGAGTATTAAAAGGCATACGGCGCCCACCAGGAGAGCATAAGGATTTAGCGTATTAATATTAAGGCCTACAGCCTTGACCTTATCCATGGTCTCTATGGTGATCGTCCCTTCGGGATATGTCAGACCGAAGAAATCCTTGAGCTGCCCGATGAGTATCGTCACGGCTATACCGGAAGTAAAACCTGTGGTTATGGTATAAGGGATAAACTTGATCAGACCGCCTAATCTTAACAGACCCATTATTATAAGAAGAACGCCGGCTATTATCGTGGCCAGTATAAGGCCGTCCATTCCGTTCTTTGCTACGATCCCGGCTACTATGGTGGCAAATGCTGCTGTGGGGCCTGCTATCTGAACGCGGCTGCCGCCTAAGAAAGATATGATAAAACCGGCTATTATAGCAGTATAAAGACCCTGCTCAGGGCTTACGCCGGATGCGAGTGCAAGGGCTATGGATAAGGGCAGGGCTATTATCGCCACTATGATACCGCTTATCACATCCGTGATGAACTGCTTGCCGCTGTAATGCTTCATGTTGCTGAAAAGCATGGGTTTTATCTTGTCCGGATGCATATTATATCGTTCCTTTCAGGTTTTTACGTGTTTTTTGACACAACATACAGGGTTATATACCTTTATCGCATAAATGTCAAGAATTAACATTTTTTGTACAGAATGAACACATTTTTATCACAAAAGAGCTCTAGAATGTGAAGCATAAAAAAGGAAGAGATATCATTCCCGGAATATAAAGATAAAACGGAAAGGAAGTGTCAGATCATGTATGATGAATACACAAACACAACGGGAAATAATACGCAGGAAGCAGCCGGATCCGCTGCAGGCGCTGCTGACGGCAGTTACAGGATAAATTACCGAAGCCAGGGGACATATGCACAGTCGCATCCGGAATACTATAACGGGGCTTATCAGCCGGGTAATATGTATCAGACTGCAGCAGCAGATAATACAGGGAATACCGGGAAGAAAAAGCCCATGAGCAGTTTCGGAAAGATCTGCCTGGGAGCGTTTATAGGGCTTATATTCGGTATCTTCGCCGGCGTGGGAGTGCTGGCGGTACAGCAGGGCAGCAGACTGCTGGGATTAGACCAGAGCAGCACCATCACGGCAACGACACAGAGCAGGAGCAGCTACGACAGCGCAAAAGAAGCCAGGGAGATCGCCAAGACAGAGAACGTAACATCTATACCGTCAACGGCGACCACTGCCGCCACCACTGCGGTGGTAACGGATGTGACCAAGGTGGTCGAAGAGGTTATGCCTTCGATAGTTTCCATAACCAATAAGGGATCGTATCAGTATTTCTACTATACGGTTCCCAGCGAATCGAGCGGATCGGGTATAATCATGGGTTCGAATGACGAGGAGCTGCTGATTGTGACGAACTATCATGTGGTAGCCGACAATGAAAGCCTGCTGGTGGCCTTTGCGGACGGCACTGATGCCGATGCCCTGGTAAAGGGTACCGATTCATCAAGGGATCTGGCTGTTATAGCAGTAAGGCTGGATGATCTGAGCGATTCAACGCTTAACAGTATTAAGATAGCCAATATGGGCGATTCCGAAGCGCTTAAGGTGGGTGAGCCTGCCATAGCAATAGGTAATGCATTAGGATACGGTCAGTCGGTAACGACCGGTGTCATAAGCGCAGTAAACCGGCAGATGGAAATGGAGAATACCAAAGGAGAGTTTATACAGACAGATGCAGCTATCAACCCGGGTAATTCGGGCGGCGCGCTCCTTAACATAAACGGAGAGGTCATAGGTATCAATTCAAACAAGATCGGCGGCAACTCAGTGGAAGGTATGGGCTATGCGATACCTATATCGGCAGCAAAGCCCATCATAGAGGAGCTTATGCAGAAGACTACCCGTACACTGGTTGATGAAGAGGACAGAGGTTATCTGGGCATAACGGGCGCTACCGTGACTCAGCAGGAGATAATGGTATACGGTTATCCCGAAGGGGTATTTGTGGCAAATGTTAATGACGGATCTGCGGCAGATCTGGGCGGCCTGCAAAAGGGCGATTATATCACTGCTTTTGACGGTGAGAGCATAACGTCCATGGAAGGCCTTCAGAGAGTGCTCATGTACTACAGCGCAGGTGATGAGATCGATGTCGAGATAATGAGGCCGGACGGAAACGGCTACAAGCAGATGAGCCTTACGATAACTCTTGGTGATAAGAGCGTGCTGGGCAGAACCAATTAATGAGGAGAGCACGTATTATTCGATAGGGTAACGGGTGCCTGGCTGTATAGGGATATACAGACAGGCACTTTTGTGGTATCATGAGAAGTCGGGCATGTAATCAACGGCCGTGTCATTCTGAGCGAAGCATACAGGCATGTCATCCTGAGCGAAGCGAAGGATCTTATGTGCCGGCCCGTGTCATTCTGAGCGAAGCGAAGAATCTTATTTAGTATAGAGGAGGTAATACATGGATCAGGATGCTTATGAAAAAGTGTGCAGCGTTTGCCACAGACCGGAGAGTGTAGCCGGTAAGCTGATGAGGCTGCCTATGAATATGTACCTGTGTGCGGAGTGTATGGACAGGACAGCTGACATGGTTGAATCGCAGATGGGAAACATGAACGGTGCGGGGGCTATAGACTGGAGTAAAGTCATGGGAATGTATGGGGCTCCCGGAGGAAATGATAATAAATCTAATGAGGATTTGACAAATAAAGATACGCCGTCTGCTGTAAAAGATGAAGAAAAATCAAATGTAGATTTAAAACCGGCGGATGATAAAGAAGACGAGAATAAAAAAGCTTCACAGGGCGGCCCGAAGGTTAATTTCATAGATCTGACGGCACTGCCTTTTGACCTGGGATTTGGCGGCAGACCCAAGGTTAAAAAGAAAAACAAAGGCGAGTACACCCCTCTTCTGGAGCTGAAAGATATTCCTGCACCGCATAAGATAAAAGAAATGCTGGATGAATATGTCGTAGGTCAGGAACGGGCAAAGAGATGTATGAGTGTGGCCGTTTATAACCATTATAAAAGGGTGGCGACCCACACCATGGATGAGATCGAGATAGAAAAGTCCAATATGCTGATGCTGGGACCTACCGGCTGCGGCAAGACATATCTTGTGCGTACACTGGCCCGCATACTTAAGGTGCCGCTTGCGGTCACGGATGCTACCACACTTACGGAGGCAGGCTATATAGGCGATGATATCGAAAGCGTCTTAAGCAAGCTTCTGGCTGCTGCTGATAATGATGTGGATAAAGCCGAACAGGGAATAGTATATATAGATGAGATCGACAAGATAGCCAAGAAGCAGAATACCAATTCCAGGGATGTGAGCGGGGAATCCGTACAGCAGGGACTGCTCAAGCTTCTGGAGGGCGCCGATATAGAGGTGCCTGTTGGATCGTCATCGAAAAATGCCATGGTCCCCACGACTACTATCAATACACGTAATATATTGTTTATCTGCGGAGGAGCGTTCCCGGGGATCGAGGATATCATAAAGAGAAGACTCAACAAAAGCAGTGTGATAGGATTTCACGGGGAGGTAAAGAATCCCGAAGAAAAGGATCTGACGATACTTAAGGAAGTAGAGACCGAGGATATCAGGAAGTTCGGTATGATACCTGAGTTTGTGGGAAGGCTTCCGATGGTATTCGCTCTTGAAGGGCTGGATAAGGATATGATGCTTCGTATCTTAAAGGAGCCTAAGAATGCGATCATAAAACAGTACCAGAAGCTTTTGGAGCTGGATGAAGTCAAGCTTGAATTTTCGGACGATGCGCTTGAACTGATAGCCGAAAAGGCTCTTAAAAAGGAAACGGGAGCCAGGGCCCTGCGCTCCATACTTGATGATTATATGGTGGATATCATGTACGAGATACCTAAAGATAAGAGTATCGGTACGGTTACCATTACTAAGGAGTATCTTGAAAAGACCGGTGCACCCAAGATAGAACTCAGGACGATGTAAGACAGGGGAGCGCGATACTTTTCGTATGGCAGTTGTCATAAATTAATTATAAAGAGGCCTTCGGGCCTCTTTTTGCCGGCCGGAAAGCACTTTTTATGTAAAGTATAGGATTATATGAAGTTATGTTGACAAACTCAAACAGTGTTTTTGTGAAGATACCGGCAGTGATAAGGAATGTATGAAATATGTAAACCGGAATAAATCAAATCGTGCTTAGACAGATCAGTATAAAGGCTGAATTTGAAAGGGAGATCATCAGGCGTTTATGGTTTACAAAACCCGGGATTTAAGAAGAACAGAAGATTATGTCGATCACATGATAAAGTGGTGATTTATGTAAATCAAGCATTCATCCGTACCCAAACTTATGTAAATGAAAATGATGACGTATGAATTAACATAAGATCCGATAAGTGCGTATTATGTCGAATGCATGGAAGCCTGTATACAGTGGTTTACCGGATAATAAATATGCTTACAGTTTCAGCCGTTGCATAATGAAAGTATTATAAGTATGGTCATTGACAGCGGATGGATCATGAGCTATACTTCCCACTACACAAATAAAGCCCGGTCATGGATCGGGAATGATACGGATCGACTATCCTCCATCATCAACAGTATTAAGGAGGATATGTTGTGAAGAAAGCCAAGTTCAAAAAGATCTGCAATCTTGTGCTTATCGTTTGCATGCTTATGCAGGGCATGATCTGTCCGATGCCTGCCGGGGCCGCCGACCCGGCACTTCCGGAAAGAACGGTAAGTGTATCGCTTTATCATGAGCACGGTAACCGTAACAGCGGATGCTATGAAGATGTTTTCTACCCATGCGGTGGGGAAGTGGTCTTTGTGCGTGATGACGGGACCGGTCAGATTTTTCAATGTCAGAAATGTATGCAGGAATGGCGCGGGGAACATCCTGATATTCATGAAGGAAACACCGTGAGGGAACGTACCTGCAAAGAGGATTATTTAGGTGATCTCTATATCGACAGAAGGCAGGAAGGCAAAAGGGTTTCTCTTGCCGCAGGCGTGCTGATAGTATCGGAGATCGTCGGCGATCATACTCTCTCGTGGGACAGGGCAGGGGAGTATGGTTCGGGGGATGAAGAGATACTGCCGCTTCCGGGCAGGGGAACCTATACCGCCACATTGAGATACCATGATAAAAAACTGGATGAATGGATCGAAAAGAAGATCTCCTACACGGAGCGGACAACAGTGCATGTTGTAAAGTTCATGGATGGTGAAGATCTGCTCTTTGAGATGGAAGTTGAATATGGGGACAGACTTAAAAGAGCAGATCCTCCGGTTAAAACAGGATATGATTTCCTTGGATTTTACAGGTATGATGATCAATACTATGATCCGGATGGTATGCCTGTCGGCAGAGGCGCAGAAGTGCTTGATGATTCGGAACTGATACTTACGGCTAAGTGGGAGGCACACAGATATACAATTCACTACGGGACGGACTCCGACGGAGACGGCAGGCCGGATGAGAGTATGCAGGTAACATATGACGAGCCTTATCCCGATGTGGAAGTACCAAAGCTTGCTGAAGATATGGTCTTTGACGGATATTATCTTGGGGAGGATATGGTATTTGATGAGAACGGGATATCTGCGGGAATATGGCATTGGGATGTAGATGAGCCCGTGCTGGAGCTTAAGAGCCATGAGAAGGAGCCGGCCGGGACTCCGCCCGGAGAGGAAGACGGTCCCGGAGAAGAAGACGGCCCGGGAGAAGAAGACGGCCCGGGAGAAGAAGACGGCCCGGGAGAAGAGGACGGCCCCGGGGAAGAGGACGGCCCGGGAGAAGAAGACGGCCCTGGGGAAGAGGACGGCCCCGGAGAAGAGGACGGTCCCGGAAGAAAAGACGACGGAGAGGAAGAGAACGGTCCCGGCAAAGGTTCGGAAAGCGGAGGTGGAAATGATAACGCTGAAGAAGAGGAAGAAGGCGGGGAAAGCGGACCGGGCGAAGAAACGGGAGACGGAGAAGAAGACGGCCCCGGGGAAGGACCTGGGGATGATGGGCCGGGCGGAGGCAGCGTGAGCGAAAATGATCCCGGCAGCAGCAGCGAAAACAGCATAAGCGGCAATTCTGTAAGCGGTAACGAAGCAGGCGGGAGAGGCAGCGGCAGCAGGAGAAAAAGGAACGCGTTCGCTGCAGACAGTCCGGTCAGTACAGACGATGCCCTGCCGGAAACGGATGCAGAGGATACGTCAGAGCCGTATCAGGGTAATGACGGCAGTGAGTATGCTGCAGCAGAAGAGCCGGCTGCGGAAGATGAAACAAAGCAGGGCGGATCTGCGATGGCGCTTAAGGATGAGGGCAGCAGAGCACAGGAAGAGCTGTACGGTAATGTTAAGGGTGAATATCCGGGCGCTAAACCGCAGACCCTGCCTATCCCCATATTGCGCCGGGTGGCAAAGGCCGGAGCTGTGACTGTCGGAGGGATAGGCAGCATACTGGCTGTGTACGCCGGACTTGTCTATATTTTTGCGATGGCAGAGGTTGATACCATAAGGCCCGACGGCAGCAGGAAACGCCTGTGCAAGCTGAGTATACATTCGGAGAAGGGCAAGGCGTTTATGATACATATCAATTCGAAGCTTAAAGAACGGTGTGAGACCGACAGGCTCTGCCTTAAGCTTCCGGTATTGTTCGCGCTCAGGTATAAGGATCATACGATCATCGTTCAGAGCAGGGGAAAACTTCAGGAAAAACGTATAGGCAGGGAGATATTCGTATCGATCTGATGTAAGGAAGGGGGGGCGCGGATGCCCCCCTTTGCCGCAGTCCTTAAGAGATATCAAAACTTGAAACTTAGGGCCAAACAGAGTAAAATATAAGAACTATGATCAATATTTTCAAGGAAATGGATAAAAAAAGAACCGGTCTTCAGATGTCACGTGCCAGACTGACCGAACAGGAGACGGTAGGGGTATCCGAATATATACTCTCAAGGCTGATGCTGGTATCCGATGATATAAAGAATGCGGATGTGGACGCCCTGGGTTATCTTGAGATGCTCTTTTTCAGGGTGAGGGATGATAAACGCATTCCTGCAGAGACCAGGTCACTGCTCAATATACTCGATAAACTCGAGGATGATCTGGATTATTCCGTAGAGATCTTCGGTGACAGGGCTTCTTATATACTGGATTTTCTTGAAGCGGATACGTTAAAGGCTGCGGTCGAGAAAACATCAAATGAGCGCGAACGTATAGTACTCGGGCGCATCTTAAGGCTTAAAAACAAGTTTTTTACCAAAGAACGCGAGAGTGTTAAGGAAAACCTGCGGCCCAGGGAGATAAAAGATTATCTGGACAGGTTTGTGATAGGGCAGGATGATGCAAAGATAGCTATAAGTACGGCTGTTTACGGGCATGGTAAGAGGGTAAGACACCCCGGGGAGCGCTTTGCGCCTGATGTGGTGTTGCTTATAGGACCGTCGGGCTGCGGCAAGACCGAGATAATGCGAAGGATCCGGGATATCACGGATTATCCCATGGTATTTACGGATGTCTCCTCCTTAGGGGCCAGTCAGTACAGGGGCAGACATAAAGAAGATATACTCCTTGAACTGTATGAGGAATCAGGCAGGAAAAAGAGTCTGGCCGAAAAGGGCATAATCTTTATGGATGAATTTGATAAACTGCTGCTGCCTGCAGTGAGTGAAAGAGGAGTCAATGTGCATGATGATGTGCAGTCCCAGATGCTCACCATGCTGGAAGGCAGCGAAGTGGAGATTAAATGCGACGGACAGCCGCTTTTGTTTGATACATCAAGGATACTGTTTGTGCTGGCCGGAGCTTTTCAGGGAATAGATGAATATATAAGGACCGATAAGCGGGAGAAGAGCAATATACCGGGAAGTATAGGCTTTAAGGCCGTACTCGAAAAAGATATGAACCTTGAATATATAAGGGAGAATATCAACCACGAAGTATTGATGAAATACGGTATGAAGAGGGAGCTGGCAGGGCGTGTGTCCGGCATAGCGGTCCTTGAAAAGCTTAAGCTCGACGATATGATACGCATACTTACGGAGCCGGAAGACAGTCTGGTCAAAAGATATGAAAGGGAGCTTATGCTGTCTTCGGGGGCAGAGCTCATATTTACCGAAGATGCGCTTAATGCCATAGCGCAGGAAGCGATACAGACTCCTGTAGGAGCCAGGGCACTTCAAAGTATCATGGGTAAGGTGCTGCGAGGGATAATGTATAAAGCTCCGGGAATAAAGGGGCTTAAACGTGTGATAATCAATGAGGCTGTTGTCACCGGCGGGGCAGAGCCGCTTACCGAAACAGAAAACGGGGATGAAAAAAGTATTTATCTGTAAAAATGATGCTGAAACGGCATTTTACATAGAGCGGAGGATGGAGGAATATCAGGACCGGGGAGGGTACTTTACCACTCCGGCACTGGTGTATGATTATCTCCGCATACTGATCCATTATATCACAGTGGTACGTCCGTTTGCGGAGCATAACCTGGACAGCATTCTTAAACTGATGGGAGCCAGCTATAAGGAAAAAGGCTTCCGTACACCTTTCTGGGCGATCATACGCGATGCGGGAAACACTTATCCGGATGATGAACTGTTTTATAAGGCACGTAATGTAGAACGCGAGATAACCAACGAAGACATGGATGAGATATTCACATTCATGGAATATGAGCTTTTAAAGGACGGCGTTGACAGTGCGGCCGAGAGCGCCCTGGGAACGCTGGCAGTCTGCAGGGTAAAATACCAGCAGAGCAAAGTAAGAAACATACATATGAATTCGAGGAGCAGACCGGAAGGAAAGAAGGAAACGCCTCTGTTTCTTAAGGATTGTGAAAAGTTCGTTAATGAATATACACCGGAACGCATAAAAGATTATCTGGACAGATTTATCCTGGGACAGGATGAGTCAAAGGAAATACTGAGTACCGCGGTTTATAATCATATGCTGCGCATACTTCATCCGCAGGAGAAGCTTCTAAAGACGAACGTTCTTATGGTGGGACCTTCCGGCTGCGGCAAGACCGAGATCATCAGGAGATTGTCCGAACTGCTGCCTGTTCCGGTAGTGATCACGGATTTCAGCGGGATCGTTGCCACTCCGTGGAAGGGACGGAATAAGGAAGAGTCACTTTTAAATCTATACATCAGATCCGGAAAGGATCCGGAACTTACGGAATGCGGGATAGTATTCTGTGATGAGTTTGACAAGATCATCCCGTCAAAGCTCTATTCACGGGGCGGGGACATCAATCAGGAACTTCAGGGACAGCTTCTTGGAATGTTTGAAGGGACAGATATCGATGTGCCGCTTCAGGATAAATCCGGCGCCGAGAGTATAATACTGGACACTACCAATATACTCTTTATATGCGCGGGAGCTTTTGAAGGCCTGGAGAAGATAGTTAAAAAAGATTATGTTAAGAGCGGGATAGGCTTTGGCAGTGAAGTTGACAAGGATGATAGCTTTGAGATGACGGGGATGCATTTAAAGACCGAGCATCTTATGGAATACGGCATGAAACCTGAGCTGGCCGGGAGGCTCTCTACGGTAACGGTTCTTAAAAAGCTGGACCGTGAAATGATGAAGCGCGTATTGACGGAACCCGAGGACAGCATATTGTCACGTTATGAGCGGGAAATGCTCATAGATGACGGGGTAAGGCTGACTTTGACCGGCGGTGCGCTGGATGTGATAACCGACAGGGTAATGGAAATGAGCATAGGAGCCAGAGGGCTTAATTCTGTGGTAAGGCAGATACTGTCGGATGCTCTTTTTGAAGTACCCACGATGAACGGGGTAAAGGAAGTACTTATAACCGAAGGTGCTGCCAGGCTTGAAGAGAAGGCTACGTATTTATAAATAGAGGTACGCCTATGAAAAATACGGAAAATAAGAAGAATAATAAACTTCAAAGAGCTGTCTTGCTCAGGACTATAATCCCTGAGCTGATCATGTGCGCGGTAATCCTGATCACTGTAATACTTTGTACAAGGAGCGCTCTTGAAGAAGAAGTATACAGATCACTGGAGTCTGTAGCGGCGTCTGTTGCAACGGCATATGATACCATGTATCCCGGAGATTACGAGCTGGTAGGGGATAAAAAAGTTGTTTCTCTTTATAAAGGAGATAAGGAACTTACTGGTGATCATGCATATCTTGATAGGGTCCGCATTGCCAGCGGAATGAACGTGACCCTTTTTTATAAAGATGCCAGGATACTTACTACGCTTAAAGATGATAAGGGAGAGCGCTACGTTGGCAGCGGAGTGCATACAACTGTGATAAGTACAATGACAGGAACCGAAAATCCGGAGCCTTTGCATTATAAGATGGAGATAGAGAGCGGAAAATACTATTATGCATGTTATGTGCCGCTGTTTAATTCCGACGGCAGTTTTGTAGGAATGGTTGGAACCGCTATCACAGCCGCGGAAGTCAGACGCAAGGAAGATCTGGCTGTAGCACCTACTCTTTTGATAGTTGCGGCAGGACTGCTGGCAGCAAGTGTGATCAGCAGGAAATATACCAACAACATCGTATCGGCTATAGAAGGCATGCACTCGTTCCTTGCCAAGATGGTTGCCGGCAGACTCAGTAATGAGATGCCGCAGGAGATATTAAAGCGTGAGGATGAGATAGGAGCAATGGGGCAGAGTATCATCCACATGCAGAATGCCGTAAGGATCCTGGTGGAATGTGATCCGCTGACAACCCTGTACAACAGACGCTGCGGTGATGCAAAGATGAAGGCAGTGCAGAAGAAAGCTCTTGAATCAGGCGAGCCTTTCTGCATAGCAATAGGTGATATAGATTTCTTTAAAAAAGTAAATGATACATACGGACATGACGCCGGTGACCTGGTCCTTAAGCATGTGGCATCGGAACTTAAGAACCTGATGGCAGGAAGAGGACATGCAGTGCGCTGGGGTGGTGAGGAATTCCTGCTGATATTCGAGGATATGCGTCTGATACCGGTGGCTGCGTCAATAGAAACTTTTCTGGATAAGATAAAAGCAGCGCGGATAAAATACGGTTCGCAGGATATAAGGGTCACCATGACTATGGGTCTGGTTGAAGGTAAAGCGGACAGGTCTATGGAGGAAATGATAAAAGAAGCGGACGAGAAGCTGTATTACGGAAAACAGAACGGAAGAAACCAGCTGGTGGTAACACCGGGCGAGCCTGAGCCTTCATATCGTCTGCTGCTTGTTGAAGAGATGGATATGAACAGATCGGATATGGTGATAACCTTCTCGGACGACCTGATCAATTCGCAGAACCTTATGGAATTATTTACGGATAATGCTTTAAAAGGAATAGAAAAAGGGGAGGACTTTGTGGCGGAGAACACAAAGAGTGAAGAAGAGGAAAATGATGAGTAAGCAGGAAGAGATACAGAGCGAAAAAGAAAATAAGATGGGCTATATGCCCATGAACAGACTTCTGATAGGAATGGCGACACCGATGATCATATCGATGCTGTTTACGGCTTTTTACAACATAGTTGATTCCATTTTTGTGGCCCGTATCGTCGATGAAGGCGGTGATGCGTCTTCTGCGGGTACCGCTGCGCTTTCGGCGCTTGGCATGGCTTTTCCGTTTCAAACTCTTTTGATAGCTTTTGCAACGGGAACCTGTGTCGGTGTTAATGCGATACTGTCAAAAGCACTGGGAGAGAAAGATAAAAAGACTGCTCAAAAGGCAGCGAATAACGGTGTGTTCCTTTCGTTCTGCAATTACCTGCTCTTTTTATTTATAGGTGTTTTTCTGGCGCCCACACTTATAGCATCCCAGAAGGGGAGCGGACTTACACTTGAATACGGCAGCCAGTATCTGCGTATAGTATGTATAGGATCGCTGGGCATATATATGCAGTTTATTTTTGAAAGGCTTTTACAGTCCACGGGGAAAACGATCTTTACACTTCTGACCCAGGGCGTGGGTGCCGTGATCAATATAATACTTGATCCCATACTGATATTCGGCCTGTTCGGATTCCCGCAGCTGCGCGTAGCCGGGGCTGCTATAGCTACCATAACGGGACAGTTTGTGGCAGGGACTATAGCATTCATATTAAACCGTAAGTTTAACGAGGATGTACAGGTTGACCTTAAGGGATTTAAACCGGATCTTGAGATCATCAAAAGGATATATTCGGTTGGATTCCCTTCGATAGTCATGCAGGCGATAGGATCGGTAATGACATATCTGATGAACCGTATACTGGGCAGCCTGAATGATGCGGCAGTTGCCGTATTTACGGTATACTTTAAATTACAGAGCCTCTTCTTCATGCCTATATTCGGACTTAATAACGGCATGGTACCCATACTGGCATTTAATTACGGAGCCAGAAAGAGAAAGCGTATGATGAATGTAATAAAGCTTTCCATGATGTATGCGCTGCTGTTTATGTCCGTGGGATTTGTGCTCTTTCAGTTCATGCCGGAACAATTGCTGAGGATATTCGATACCGGAGATGACAGCCTCATCGTATACGGCGTACCGGCACTCAGGACCATTGCATGGCATTATCTGCTGGCGTGGTTTTGCATAATAGGCGGGACGGTCTTTCAGGCGCTTGGTAACGGCGTATACAGTCTGATAGTATCTGTTGCCAGACAGCTGGTAGTATTGGTGCCTGTGGCATTCCTGCTTTCAAAGATCGGAGGACTGTCTCTTATATGGTGGTGTTTCCCTATAGCAGAACTTATGTCCCTTGTAGTCACCTTATTCTTCCTTGTCCGTATCTACAAAAGGATCATTGCTCCGATACCCGAATAGGATATCAGCACAAATATCATTGTGATCTCCCGCATAAGCGGGAGTTTTTTTCATTTCACCACAAAAAAAATACATTTCACCACAAATCCGGTTTTTGCATTGATACGGATATATAATTACAATGACCTTAAGGTGAGCTTATCATTACAGAAAGGAACTGCGATCAATGAAGAAAAAAACAATAGCGGCACTGCTCATACCTCTGATGCTGCTTAACGGCTGCGTGAGCGTAAGCGAACCGCCCAAAGATCTGCCTGCAGCGGAAAAGGAGGAAGAAAGCTTTGATCCTGAAAGTATCCGCGCGCAGGACGATTTTAACGGTTATGTAAATGCGGCGTATCTGTGCGAAGCGGATCTGGATGAGTATAAAGGCAGTTACGGATCCTTTGCCCTGATCAATAAGAAGGTGGACGAAGAGCTGGATGCGATCATAAAAGAGATAGCAGAAGGCGACAGAGCATCTTATAAAGCGGGCAGCAATGAGCAGCTGATCTATGATGCCTACTACCAGCTGTTTGATGCATCTACAGGCGGCGCAATTATGAATGAGGAAGACATAAAAGATATGCTCTCTATGGTGGATGAGATACAAAATGCCGCAAGCATGGACGAATACATTGACATCTGCGGAAAGCTGTATACGCAGTGGGGCGCGGATCCCATCATGGGTGTTGATATCGGTACGGATCTTAAGGATGCGTCATCTGCGAGCATTTTAATAAGGCCTTTTACCGATCCTACCGGACACAGGCTTAAGGATGTATGTATGGCGGGAGATTACGGGCAGGCTGTTGCTGCCGGCTTTAAAAAAGTGTTGAACGACACGGGCATGGACGGCGAAGAGAGTAAAGAGCGCAGCGTAGCGGATGCCAGACTGGTAATAGATATAGCTACGGCCACCGACATCGAGCTGGTGGAGCTGATATCAAAAGACTGGGGCGAATCCATGAAGCTGGCAAAATATAAAACGAAGGAAGAGATAGATGCTTTGTGTCCCAATATAGGGATGGACGGGATACTGCGGAGCATGGGCCTTGGGCAGCTTAAGGCAGAGGGTATCTACCTTTGGGATGAGGGGCAGCTTTCTTTCGTTGATTCCGTTCTTACCGATGAATACCTTAAGCAGTGGAAGGATATCGCTGTTTATGATTATATGTGCAGTATCGGCGATTATCTTCCGAAAGAATACGGAGGACGCCCGGTTCTGTTTTCAAATGATAAATATGCCAGAGACGGACTCAAATACGCTTTCGGCAGGGAACTGGGTGAAGAATACGCTAAGCGCTATTATGATGAAAAAGCGGTAGAGGAAGTAAAGCAGATCACGGATGCCATCGTAGATGAATATGTATATATGATAGATGACTGCGAATGGCTCAGTGATAAAGGAAAAAGCGCGATAAAAACGAAGCTTGATAATATGCTTTATTTCATAGGAGCAGATGAGCCGCATACAGTCGATCCGAAAGATGCTGCGCTTATAGGACATTCGGTCTTTGACACAAAGCATAATCTGAATATAAGGGATCATAAAGACAGGGCTGAAATGATGAGCAGTAGGGTGGAGC
Organism: Lachnospiraceae bacterium; assembly: GCA_017437785.1. Lineage (GTDB taxonomy): Bacteria > Bacillota > Clostridia > Lachnospirales > Lachnospiraceae > NK4A136. The sequence continues at coordinate 18,150 of JAFRXH010000015.1, read as the reverse complement.
GGAACGGATTTGAGAATATGGCGCCGCAGGCTGTCAATGCCTGCTATGCGCCGGATATCAATTCTATCAATATCACGCTGGCCATAATGAATGAACCTTTCTACAGTCATGAGCAGAGTTACTGGCAGAATCTGGGCGGGATAGGAGCTGTTGTGGGTCACGAGATCTCTCATGCTTTTGATGATCACGGCATGCTCTTTGACATGAACGGAAATTATAATCCGGAATGGATCCCTAAGGAGGACCGCGAGGCTTTTGACAGAATGGCAGAGCATATTAAACAGTATTATTCCGAAAAGAGGATACTTGATGTACATCCCGTGGACGGAGAACTTACGCTTGGAGAAAACCTGGCGGATATAAGCGGTGTGGACTGCATACTGCGGCTTACACAAAACAACGATCAGAGAAAAGAGCTTTTTGAAAACTATGCAAGGATATGGGCAAGCATTACGCCTAAGGACAGTGTGCTTAGTCAGCTTTATTCGGATGAGCACTCACCGGCGATCATCCGCGTAAATGCAGTGGTGCCGCTCTTTGACCAATTTTATGAGATCTATGATGTCAAAGAAGGCGACGCAATGTATGTCGCTCCGGAAGACAGAGTAACGCGCTGGTAAGGAAGGAGATTATAACAATGAACTTAATTCTTAAACACTCATTAAAAAACATATTTTCCAAACCTCTGCGCCTTCTGCTTCTGGTCTTCTGTATCACCTTTGCCTCCTTTGCGGCATTACTGGCAGTGGATATGAGGAACAATATAGAAGGCCTCATGAAGGGATATATGATGGATATGATCGGAAAGATAGATATCGTCATTATGAATGCATCCCCCGAGGCGTTAGAGGATGTTGAGGATATAGCAGATATCAGGAAGGTCGGTATCAGTCAGGCCGGGCTGTATGAGTATGAGAGAGATACCACCGGATATGAGTATTCATTTGAGAAATATATAGATGTAACAGCCATATCCGATATGAAGGCTGCATACGATATGGCATTTATTACCGAAGAGTTGGAAATTGACGACGGTACTGCCGTGATAAGTAAAGAGTATGCAGAGCATTACGGCTACGATGTGGGAGATACCATCGAGCTTGAGACAAGGGATGAAGAGATACTTAAACTTAAAGTCATTAAGATTATCGATATTAAAAATATCATCTGGAGCGGGGAATATATCATCGTTTCAAACGAAAATCTGAGAAGGATAAGCTGTCTGGCGGATAATGACTATGAAGTATGGCTGATCGATGTAGCGGATGACAGCCGTATCTCTGAGATAGCCGATCATATCAGAAGCAACGATCCCGGCGCTATGCTCGAGGTCATAAGCGATATGGAGGATGATGGGGATATCGAACGGCTCTATAATATGTTTTATCTGCTCTTTCTTATCTCATTTCTTCTGGTGATATTTGTAACGATCTCAATAGCAGAGAAGATCGTTAATGAGAGGATGTCGGTGATAGGTACTTTAAGGAGTCTTGGTGTTACACAGGGAAAAACGGCGTTTGTGCTGCTGATCGAAAACATACTCTATGCAGTTTTGGGAACAGTTTTGGGAATATGGCTGTATTCTGTCATAAAGCCTGTATTCCTGGAATCGATGCTCACTGTAAGCGCAGATACCGGCAAAGCTATATCGCATTATATAACGCCTACACCTATATGGGTATATCTGCTGGTGCTTTTGGGAGCAGTGATCGTAGAGTGCTCATATCCTCTGTATGAGTTGAGTAAAGCCGTAAAGACGCCTATAAGGGATATTATATTTGAGAATAAGGATACGGAATTCAGATATAAATGGAGCAGGCTTTATACAGGCATCGTTCTGGGCGTGGTGGCTGTAGTTGCAGGGCTTCTGGTTAAAAACTTTTTTACGCTGGCAGTATCATTTGCATGCGGAGTAGTAGCCACGGCAGTATTGATCCCCTTTATTATCAGGATCATATCCCGGCTTATAAGCGGGCTTTGCCGTAAGTTTTCGTTTCCCATAGCGCAGCTTGCCGCCGAAAATATGTCCAGGAACAGGATCATAATGGGAACAGCGGTATTGTGTGTTACATCACTTACGCTTTCACTGCTTATCGGCGGAGTGGGGGCATCCATGTTGAGCGATCTTGATTCGGTGAATTACGATTGTGATGTGATCGTTAATATACAAAGAAGCGATGACGATCATACATACAGATATATCAGGTCTGTCGAAGGCGTTGAGGAGACGGATTATGTATATGTTACTCCTGTGGTACAGGGAGCAATAAATGATGAAAAGAGCAGAGAATTTACGATCCTTTCAGATACGGAGCACAGTATAATAACCGAACTGCCTGCAGAGGGATACGGGCTTAAGGATGATGAAATAGTGATAAGCAAAGAACTGGCAAAGCGTTATAAGCTTAATGCGGGGGATGAGATCAGATTTGTATTCAATCCTGACGGTGATTTTCCCACGGAAAAACATTTTACTATAAAGGATACCATGGAGTTAAAGAACAGTTTATTCAGCGGTATTGCTACGGTAGTCATAAGCAGAGACCTTTATGATCATGCATATGCCGGAAGGCTGGGAGATATACTTATAAGAACCTCCGATCCGGATGCGCTGAAGGATAAGATCGAAAAGAGTTCGGAGACAGAAGCGCTTTCTGTAGAGACCAGGGCGGAACGTGAGGAAGAAAAAAAGAAGAATGCATCCGGACTGACCACTGTTATAAGGCTGATCGTAGCAGGAAGCACGGCTCTTACCCTGATAGGAATAGCAGGTAACCAGTCTTTGGGCTTTATAACACGCAAGCGTGAAACGGCATTGCTTTATTCGGTAGCCCTGCCCAGACATAAATTAAAGAGACTGATCTTTCTGGAGAGTCTCTTCTCAATGGGAGTATCCGCTGTTGTAGCGGGATTGTCGGCGCCCTTACTTTACCGTGTTCTGGCACATCTTTTCGATGTGATCGGCGACGGGGACATGGACATCATGACTAACGGAGGCATAGGCTTTTCGAACGGCCTGACATATATGGCAGTGATACTTATCGTATATCTGCTGACCACGCTGATACCTGCAGGATACTTACGTAAGATGAATATAGCTGAAGAGCTTAAGTACGAATAAAAAGGAGAGTCATAAAATGGACACGATAATCACAGTAGATAATGTATACAAATCATTCGGTAAAGACGATCTGGAAGTAAAAGTGCTGCAGGGCGCAGATATGACGGTAAAGAGAGGAGAATTTGTTTCGCTCATGGGGCCCTCCGGCTCCGGCAAATCAACCCTGCTGTATCTTATAGGCGGGCTGGACCGTAACTATACCGGCGATATAGTGGTATGCGGTGAGAATATCGGAAAGATAAAGGAAAAGAAGCTTTCGCAGCTGAGGCTTTCAAAGATAGGTTTTATCTTCCAGTTCTATAATCTGGTCCAGAATCTTTCGGTTGAAGATAACATACTCCTGCCGCTTAAGGTTTCGAAGCGCTATGACAGCGCCGCGGCCAAACGACTTACTGAGATACTGGATATAACCGGTATCGCTGATAAACGTAAGGTAATGCCGTCCAAGCTTTCCGGCGGACAGCAGCAGCGTGTGGCCATAGCCAGAGCTTTAATGGGTGAGCCAGAGATAATACTTGCGGATGAGCCAACCGGAAATCTGGATAAGGAATCCGGCGAGACCATAATGGAGCTGTTTAAAAAGATCAATGAGGAGAGGAACATGACGATACTTCAGGTAACCCACTCCGAGCATAACAGCCGTTACGGCAGCCGCGTCGTACAACTCGACAACGGAAAGCTTATTTGATACAATTATCCAATAATGGTTCACTGAAAAAAGTTAGAGTCATCCTGAGCTTAGCAACCTCAGGAAGCGAAGGATCTTTATAATAGTTATTTTTGACCGGTATAAACCATGCGGATCGCCATATGCGATGATGAAAAAGTGTTTTTGAATGACCTTGAGCAGAAGATCTACGGGATCATATCACGGCTTGACTGTGATGTGATCTCGTTTTCATGCGCAGAGGATCTGCTCGCTTCGAAAGATGTATTTGACCTGATATTTCTGGATATAGAGATGGGCGGCATGGACGGGATGAGCGCTGCCAGGCAGATGCGATCAAAAAACAATGGCACGCCAATAGTATTCCTGACCAGTCATACGGAGATGGCAATTGACGGCTATGAGGTGGGGGCTTTCCGTTTCCTGAAAAAGCCCGTAGAGGATGAAAAACTTAAGCAGACCCTGCAGGATATAAAACTTATGAAAGCCAGTATGCAGGGAGTGATGATCAAGTCTGCCGGGGAAGAGATAGTAGTGGTGCCGTCGGAAGTTTTATTCCTGGAATCGGATAATAATAATGTAAGGATAATAACCGGATCCGGTTCGTTTACCACCAGGATGAAACTTACGGAAGCCATAGATATATTTAATAGGATCAATGACACTATCAGAAAGGTTCACCGATGCAGTGCGGTAAATCTTGATCATGTTGCAAGGCTAAGGGACAAAGAGGTTGTTTTGGATGACGGGAGCATAGTAGGTATAAGCCGGTCTGCTTATAACGAATTTAAAAAAGAGCTCTATGAACATGTTAAGAAAACGGTGAGATAGGAATGACCGTATTATGTTATGCACTTACTTTGATACTGATACCGGCAGCCGCATTTTTGATGTGGTTTTTTATATTGGGAAGAAGAGGAATTAGCAGACAGAGTCTTAACGTAGCAACGGTAAAAGCAGACTATATCATATCCGCGGGTCTTTGCATACTTATGAGCCTTATCATGACATTTGATGTAAGACGCGCGCTGGTATATCTGGAATCATACGGAGAAAAGGAAATACTGAATGCGGTTTTTTTCCCGGTAAGCGCATTAACCGTTCTTTTGATAATGATCCCGGGAAGTGTGATAAATACTAAAAAAGAAAATCTCATTCCGGGTGTGACAGCAGTCTTTTTAACCTGCCTTTATATGGTACTGATCAATCTTTTGTGTCTCTGCGTGACAGGTGATCATTCTGATCTGTATGGTGCGCTGAGCTTTCTGGTTTCTGCGATCATCTGCAGCATCATTATATACACTGCACCTATGCGCTCACGGGACCGTTACAGGGCAGAGCTTCAGAAGATAGATGATATGGTTTCAGAAGCGCGCAATGCCCATTATGAAGCCGTAAAAAAAAGCAGCATGGAGACCAGACGCTTAAGACATGATATGAAGAATCATCTGATAGCTTTAAAGGAACTGGCGTCGCAGTCACGAAGCGAAGAGCTCCTTGCTTATATAGATTCCATAGCCGAGCAGATAGAAGCTGCAGCGCCGCCTTTCAGGAGCGGCAATGACATAGCGGATGTGATAATAGCAGATAAGTATGCAAAGGCAGAAAAACGCGGACTTAAATTATGCATATCGGGTGATCTGGCGGGACTTGATATCGAGAGCGCCGACCTGGTTACGATACTGTCCAATTTATTGGACAATGCCATAGAGGCATTAAGCAGGGCATACGGAAGGGATCTTTCCGATGAAGACAAGAAGATAATTCTGGAATTTAAGAAGAATGCCAATTTTATACTTATAACAGAGAAGAATAAAAGCGTCAGCAGGTTGACGCCGGGCAATTTAGTTTCTTCCAAAAATTCTCCGGATCACGGCTTTGGGATCTTAAACATCAAACGCACCGTTAAAAAATATGGCGGAGAGTTTAATATAAACTGCAGCGAAGAAGGGGATATCTACCTGGTGGAGGCTGAGATACTCATGCCCCTGAAAGAGTGACTGCTTCAGTAGCGGCGACATCCTGACAGTATTTTTGTGCAACTGATGTGGCTATTTGGGCAACTTACGTATTAAGGCATTGATAGTAATGCATACCTCTGATATGTTTGTTTCAACAAGCAGATAAAGGAGGTGCGTTATGATCCAATGCCTTAATGTTTATAAAAGATTTGCCGGCAGAGAAGTGCTTTCGGGAGTAAACATCGATATTCCCAACGGGCAGATATTCGGCCTGCTGGGCCCTTCGGGTGCGGGAAAGACTACTCTGATAAAGATATTGACCGGTCAGCTGGGCTTTGACAGCGGAAGAGTTACCGTGCTTGATAAAGATGTGAAAGCATTAAGCGGTGAAGACAAAAAGAAGATCGGCATCATGATGGATCAGTTCGGAGTATATGAAAGATTCTCATGCGCAGATAATCTGAAAGTATTTGCAGATATCTATGGAGTTCCCCAAAGCAGGATAAAAGAGGCTCTGGAACAGGTAGGCCTGGCGGATGCTTATCATACCCGGGCTGTCAACCTTTCAAAGGGCATGCGTGCGAGACTGTGCCTGGCAAGAGTTTTCATGCATGATCCGAAAATACTGTTCCTTGATGAGCCTACAAGCGGTCTTGATCCGCAGACCACCAGGCAGATCCACAGGATAATCCTGGATAAGAAGGAAAGCGGATGTACGATCTTTCTTACCACACATAATATGGAGGAGGCTGCGTCACTGTGCGGCCGGGTGGCTTTGTTAAACGAAGGAAAGATAGTTGAAAGCGGCGCACCGGAAGAGATCTGCAGAAAGTATAACCATCAGAAAAAGATAATGATCCATTTGTCTTCCGGGAAGGATGAGGAATTAACGCACACCCCGGGAGCGGCTGATGAGATATGCAGACTGATGAAGGAAGGGAAGATAGAAACTATCCACTCGTCGGAACCGGATCTGGAAACCGTATTTCTGGAACTGACAGGAAGAAAGCTTGAGGAGGAAGAAGAGAATGAAAAACAGCATGATAGTTTTTAAAAAGCAGTTGATCGATACATTAAAGAATAAGACGGTATTGATACAGTTTATTCTTTTTCCGGCCATGACGCTGATAATGGAAAATACAGTAAAAATGGAAGGAATGCCGGAGCTTTTCTTTACTAAGCTTTTTTCGGTAATGTATATGGGGATGGCGCCGGTCACTTCCATGGCAGCTGTGATATCGGAAGAAAAAGAAAAAAATACCCTGCGTGTGCTTATGATGGCAAATGTAAAACCTGTTGAGTATCTTCTGGGCGTGGGCGTATATGTCTGGCTTATATGCATGGCCGGAGCCGGCGTGATGGCAACAGGTTTTAAGGGCAGCGGGATAGTTTTTTACATGGCTTTAATGGGAGCGGGATTTGCCGTATCTGTTCTGGCAGGAGCCTGTATAGGTATATATGCAAAGAATCAGATGGTTGCCACATCGATCTGTATGCCTGTAATGATGGTACTTTCCTTTGCGCCTATGCTGGCGATGTTCAACGAGAATATCAGGAGTTTTTCAAAGATCTTCTATACCCAGCAGATAAGGAATTTTCTTGAAGATATGTCATTATGTAATGCAGGAAAAGAAAGTGTTATAATACTGTTATTAAATGCAGCACTGGCGATGATACTCTTCTTTATAGCCTTCAGGAAAAAGGGACTGGAATAGATGAAGATCGAGATAGATATTGATGACAAATACACAGATACTACAGTTATCATAAAGGCACCGCGCTTTTCGCGTGAGGTGGAAAAGACTGTTGCCATTATGCGGATGATCGATATGCAGATCGGTGTTAAAAAGGATGATGAAACTTATCTTCTGGATATTGATAAGATCCTTTATATAGAAGGTGTTGACAGGAAGACCTTTGTTTATACCGAGGAAGATACCTATGAATCCGAACTTAAACTGTATGAGATAGAGCAGGAGCTTCTGGAGAGGGATTTTTTGCGCATCAGCAAGCAGAGCATAGTCAATATCAGAAAGATAAAGAGTCTGAAAGCGGATATCAACAGGAAGATCCGCATCAGCCTTATCAACGGCGAACAGATCGTGGTATCACGAATGTATTCCGATGAATTAAGAAGAAAGCTGGGGTTAAAGTAATGGAAGAAAAAAAGACCGTATTTAATTATATAAGTCAGCTGTTTGCGACCTACGGAGTCATAGTGATGATCTTTATAGTATTCTCACTGGTGATCGGAAACGGTGCAGACGAGTATTCTGCTTTATTCAGCTATAAAGATGCGGCGCTTGGCATACCTACTCTGCTGCAGTTATTGCTGCTTGCCCTTTTTATAACTTTATCACAGGTACTCTTTCTTACGGACAGGATGATCAAAGGTATGTCTATGGTACTCAGATATATATTATTCTTTGTTACCATAATGCTGGTCATGATCATCATGACAGTGATATTTAAGTGGTTTCCGGTAGATGATCCCAAAGCCTGGTGCGGTTTCTTTATCTCTTTTGCCATAAGCATGGGGATCAGCGCGCTGCTTACAAGGCTTGCGGAAAAGTCGGAGAACCGGAAAATGCAGGAGGCACTCGACAAATTCAAATCCGGGTTTGACAAATGACCGGCCGTAAATCCGACATATACTTCACCTCCGTTTTTTGATATAATAATACAGTATGAAAACAGCTTTGAAACCGATGGGAACGGAGGGCATGGAGGCAGATGGAACAATACAAAGTACTGATCATTGATGACGACGAAGTGATCGCCCAGTCAACTGCGGAATACTTTAATATGTTTGATGTTAAGAGCGCATACGTGACGGGATATGATGAAGCGGTCGCTTTCCTTGAGAAAAATCTGGTCTCACTTATGCTGCTGGATATCAATCTGGGTGAACGCACAGGTTTTGATCTGTGCAAGAGGGTACGGGAAAACTATGATATGCCTATACTTTTCATCAGCGCGCGCAGCAGTGATGATGATGTTTTGATAGCTCTTAATATCGGCGGCGACGATTATATAAAAAAGCCTTTTACCTTAAGCATCCTGCTGGCAAAAGTCAAAGCGATACTGGAGCGCTATGAAAAGGCGAAAGAGGCCCTGCTGCAGGCGGAAGCTGCCAATAATATAAAAGTGGCTCATTCAGATAATAAGGGGGTGGATGACACGCAGATCGCCCTTACGGAAACTATCATCATGGATACCGCTAAACATAAGCTTCGCAAAGGTTCGGAAGAGATCGGCTTAAAGGCGATGGAGTATAAGTTGCTTAAGTATCTTTATGATCATTCGGGCAGGGTGGTAACCAAAGATGAACTTTTAAAAGAAGTCTGGGATGATGAATTTATCGGTGAAGGCACACTGGCTGTGCATATACGACATCTGCGCGAAAAGACAGAGGAAGATCCCAAGGCCCCGCGCCTTATAAAAACTATATGGGGCGTAGGCTATATACTTGAACGTACATTATGAAAAGATACAGAAATGTGGTAATCGCATGCGGTGCGTTATATTTTCTTGCGGTATTGATCTTTGCCATTCTTACCTTGAATGTCAGAGAAGATTACGGCAGAGAGGAGCTGGTGCTGAAACTTAATGAGATAGCGCATAAGGTCGAAGCAGATCTCACAGATACCGGCAGTATCAGCAATGCACAGTACGGAGTTGATCTGGTCGTAACAGATACGATCGGAGAGGTATTGTTCAGCAGCGTGCCTGTAGAGAGTGGCAGACTTTCTGTAGAAACGGCGATCAAAAAAGGATATCCGTACCGGTATATCTTTGTGAACGGACAAACATCCGGTTATGTGATCATTCCGGATGACGGCATGGGACAGACCTTGCAGCTGCGTATAAGGATCATAATAGGACTGTGTGTTACCGGTGTGGCGCTTTTAATAACCGCAGGTGTATTTGGAATGTATGTAACAAAGCGGATCTATCGTCCCTTCAGGGAGCTTAATGATTTTGCCGGAAGGGTTGCAGAGGGAAAACTTGACGAACCGCTTTCTATGGACCGGAATAATATGTTCGGGGCATTTTCCGAAAGCTTTGATATCATGCGTGAAGAACTCCGCTCATCCCGCCTGCGTGAAGCTGATCTGCAAAAGCGTGAAAAAGAACTGGTGGCATCCTTAAGCCATGATCTGAAAACGCCCATTACGGGGATCAAAGTGACATGCGAATTACTGACTGCAAAGTTTGATGCTTCGGATGGTATGGAAGATCATAAGGAAAAGATAGCCAATATTTATAAAAAGGCAGACCAGATAGATGTGCTGGTAAGTGACCTTTTTTCCGCAACACTGGAAGAACTGGGGGAATTTAAGGTGAACTGTACGGATGAGAGCTCACTTATCCTTACAGATATCGTAAATAAATATGATGATAAGGGACTGGTGCAGGCGCAGGATGTGCCGGAAGTGCTGATACATATAGATCCAAAGCGCATGAATCAGGTGATCGGCAATATCATTTCCAATTCCTATAAATATGCAGGCACCGCGATCGAGGTGAGTTACCGCTTAGTGGAAGAATATCTTGAAATGAGCATACGCGATCACGGACCGGGAGTGCCGGAAGAGGAACTGGGAATGATCCTGGGCAAATTCTATCGCGGAAAGAAATGGGCGGAAAGTAAGGAAGAAGGCAGCGGACTTGGACTTTATATCGCAAGCACCCTGATGGAAAAAATGGACGGGGAGCTGGTGCCTTCCAATGAAAACAAGGGCTTTAAGATCACTTTGATGATCCCCCTCAGTTAAGAATCTGATAAGAATTCGATAATAGTTTAACAAAGAACATATAACAAAAGCCATATATAATACAGATCGTAACATGGTGAACATGAACGAAAGGATGTATTATATATGGCTTCTTCTATTTTAAAAACAGAAAAACTCTGTAAATCATTTTCAAACGGCGGCGCGTTGCAGCACGTTATCAAGAATCTTGATCTGGAGATCATAGAAGGTGACTTTACCGTGATCATGGGAGCATCCGGATCCGGAAAGTCTACTCTTTTGTATGCGCTGTCCGGAATGGATAAACCCAGCATGGGAAAGATCCGTTTTGGGGAGAAGGAGATCCAGGATTATTCCAACGATGAGCTGGCGGTATTCCGTCGCGGCAATTGCGGCTTTGTATTCCAGAGCGTTTATCTTCTGGATAATCAGACCGTGCTGGATAATGTTCTGACCGGAGCACTCATCGTGCAGAAGAATTCACCGGAACTGGTAAAAAAAGCAAAAGATCTGCTGACGAAAGTCGGCATCGCGGAAGGATTGTGGAAGAAATATCCCAACCAGCTATCCGGTGGTGAAGCGCAGCGTGTCGGTATCGTGAGGGCTATCATCAATGATCCGAAGATATTATTTGCCGATGAACCTACAGGACAGCTCAACAGTGCTTCGGGAAAGGATGTGCTGGATATCTTTACCGAAGTCCACAAAAACGGACAGTCCATCGTATTGGTAACACATGATCTTAAAACTGCGCTGCGCGGAACAAGAGTATTGTATCTTCGTGACGGTGGTGTGGTCGGTGATCACAGGATGCCGGTATTTGGAGAAGATGATGAAAAGGACAGACGCGCTTCTCTCACGGCATTCCTGGAAGAAATGGGGTGGTAGTCTATGAATAACAAGATACTTCGATTATCTCTGTTTAATCTGAAAAAGAACAGGCGTGAAGTCCTGGGCATAATCTTTATGACCTTAGTTACGGTGCTGATGCTGTCCGTTGTCCTGATCAATCAAAAGAAGATCGATACGGCTTTTGATGAGAGTTATGAAAGATCCGGCTGTGTGAGGCAGACTGTATTATTCAAAGTCGATAAATACCGCAATGCTTTTGCAGACATCCTTCTTAAGGATTACGGAATAGAAAAAGTAAGCGAAGGACGCCTGATCTATAGCAACATGGTTGATGTACTTGGCAAAGACGGCGATACCGTCGCGTATAATCTGATGTTTGCAACGGAAAAAAGCGAACGCAAGATGGAAGCCTTTCACAAACTGGAGCAGCTGCCGGAGGAAGAGATCGCGGGGGTCGAACATCCCATCTGGCTTCCGGAAGGATTTCGGATCACGAAGGGGTATGTTGCCGGTGATGATTTCTTGATCCTTAAAAACGGGAAAGAGTATCCCTTTACCATTGTTGGTTTTTTTGAAGCAGGACTTATGACGAATGACGGGTATTTCTATAAAGTGATCCTGTCAGATGAAGATTACGCGCTCTTTGCCATGCTTTTTGATTCGTCTAAGGATTATGAGTGTGTCGGGTTGTTTTTTGACGGGGAAGAGATCGATTTTGACCGGTATCTGGAAGACTGTAATGAGGTGGCATCGGAGAATCTGAGTTTTACAACGTATTTTAATTGTTACAGGTGGGAAAAGATGAATGAGACGAATTTCCTGGAGATCTTTATGATGATGATCATCGGGATATCTGCGGTCACTCTGATCGCGTCACTGTTTATGATACGTCATAAGATCAGCGGCGACATTGAGGATCAGATGCAGCAGATCGGAGTGCTGGAAGCATTGGGATACCGCTCGGCAGAGATATCCTTATCCTATCTGTATGAGTATGTGATCGCGGGCGGGCTTGGCTCAGTACTGGGAGCGGTGATCGCCTGTCTGATCACACCGTTTGTGAATACCGGTATAAGCGTTATGCTGGGACGCAGCGTAGCCGGAGGCAGCGGGATGGGCGGGGCCGTGATTGCCGTAGCTGCTGTATTGTTTTTGGTGGCTGTGTTTGCGCTTCTTAAGGCAAGGCGGGTGAAAAAATATCCCCCGGTGGTGGCACTCCGGAAAGGGATCAGAACCCATCATTTCGGTAAAAATATCCTGCCACTGGATAAGATGCATTGGAATATCAATCTGGGACTGGCGATGAAGGGCTTCTTTGGCAATCTGAAGGCTTCCGCGGGGATCCTGATCTGCATTATTACGGCAGGAACGGCGATCATGTTCGGAGCGCTTACCTATGATTTTTCCAGTAACGGTCCTTATGGATTTGCTGCAATGATGGGAACGGATTGGGAAGTGTTAATGGTATACACCTTAAGTGATACAGATATCGACGCATTCAGGCAGGAACTGCTGACTCTGCCGGAAGTAAGAAAGGCGATCAAGGGCTTTCACGGAGAACATGTTTCCGTCAAGGGATCTTCAGATTCGGCAGAGGTGATCAGCTTTGGGGATTATGCGGATTCGGAAAACGTACACCCTTATGAGGGAAGGCTGCCGCAGTATGATAACGAAGTGATGATAGGGCTGAGAAGGAGCAGGGAGGAAAACATTAAAGTCGGTGACAGTATCGTGCTGGAGTATAACGGACTGGAAAAAAAATATATCGTAAGCGGCATCGTGGGAACCATACAGAATGGAGGAACGGTTGTGTATTTGACCAATGACGGATATAAACGCTTAAACATCTTTGCGGCTGAAAACGTTGTGCAGATATATCCGGCGGAAGGTGTAAGCATATCAAAGCTTCAGGCTGCCATCGATGCGCATTTCGGAGGCACGGCAAAGCAGGCGGCGGAAGGCGGATTGTCCGGACAAAGCCGGGATGAGAGGATCCGCGCAGCTGCGGAGGAAAAGATAGCTGCAATGCTGAATCAATATGGTGTTACGGATGTTGATTATGCCGTGCAGATCGGGGATGAACTGATCACGGGAAACAGCAGGAACTTTGTGATAAAAGAATGCTTCTCCTACGAAGGTATCATTAAGACACAGATGGTGCCTATTGCGGAGACGACAAAAAACTTCTGCTTTTACGCATTGATCCTTGTTTCGGGGATCGTCGCGGTACTGATCACGATCATCACTTCGAATGATGTGAGAAGACAGCGGCATGCGCTGGGTATCATGAAAGGGCTGGGATATTCATCAAAGGACCTGATGATGCAGCTGGCGCTGAAATACATGCCGGTGATACTGGCCGGTACTGCTATCGCAACGGTATGCGGACTGTGGATCAATGATCTGTTCTGGGGGCTGCTCTTTGCGGCATTTTCCAAAGTCAATGTTTCGACGGTTGTTATTACAGATATCCTCATGCTGATCTTCTGCTTTGCTGTAGCCTATCTGAGCGCGGGAAGGATACGGAAGATATCGGTTACAGAGCTGATGACGGAATAAAGTGATCGTAAAAGGATCAAGCAACCATGTCATTCCGAACGAATGTGAGGAATCTTGATAAAGGAGAAGGAAATGAAAAAGAAAACTGATAGAAAAACAATAATCGGCAGCAGTATTTTCGGCTGCGCAGCTGCATTAGGCATTGCAGGCATCCTGGGCTTTAACGCCCTTTCCGGAAACAGCGGAAAGGCTTTTGCGGAAGGATCGGGTAACGGGCAGGAAGGTCTTGAAGAACAGCGTGAAAACGGCTGGGAAGCGGCGAACAGGGATACCGAGTATGTCTATTGCGTGGGATCGGTCAGCAAGATCTATTCGACTGCTGCGGTAATGCGTCTGGCGGAGGAAGGAAAGGTGGTGCTGGATGCGCCGGTGACGGACTATATTCCGGAGTTTCGCATGGAGGATCCGAGGTATAAGGATATCACGGTACGAATGCTGATGGATCACACGTCCGGGCTGATGGGATCAACTTATTTCGGAGCGTATCTGTATGAAGATCAAAACGAGGATCTGCTGGATCAGCTGCCGGAGCACCTGGCCGGACAACGGTTGAAAGCGGATCCCGGGGAATATGCTTCTTACTGCAACGACGGATTTGATCTGCTGGCGCTCATTACACAGCGCGTATCCGGCATGGACTATACGGAATATGTTAAAAAGTATCTGATGGAGCCTACAGGTGGTGACAGCACGGGATCCGGTGTGACATATCTTTCGATGAAGGATCTCGCACCGGCGTATACCGCAGGACATGTTCTTTATGAGCAGGGCGGCACACAGGTGATCGGGGCCGGAGGCATCTATGCAACGGCTTCCGATACGGCTAGATTCGGCTCTGCCTTTTTTGCGGGAAATAAGAGCATCCTCTCGGAAGCTTCCAAAGCAGCGATGGCAGCGCCCTGGTCGGATAAGGATATCTATATGGATGAAAACGGCCTTGGCTGGGACTTTGTATCAGTGAAGCGGTATGGGGACGCCGGTATCAAGGTGCTGGGAAAAGGCGGTGATGCTTTGATGAATCACGCTTTTCTCCTGGTTGCGCCGGAGGAACAGATCAGTGTATCCGTGCTTACAAACGGCGGCACCAGTACCTTGAACGGACTTATGGCAGAGGCAATCCTGGATGTGTGCCTGGAGGAAGAGGGGATACAGCTTACGGATCCTTCGTGGCCGGCAGCAGCAGGAATTTGTGATATCCCGGAAGAATATGATGCGCTGGCCGGTGCGTATGCGGTTTCGGGGATGGAGGGAGCCGTGATCAACAAGATCACTTTTCCGGAACATAAGTATATGCATGTGGAAAGTATAGGGCCGTATAAAACCACCTGTCAGGATTTTGCACTGACGGAAGACGGCAGGTTTGCAGATCTTGCTTATGAGGTGGAAGACGGTGGGACGGATCAAATGCGGTTTTCTTTAAATCCGATGTATATTTCCTTTCAAACGGATGCTGACGGAAAGATCCTGCTGGCGGCCGATCGGAATACACGGTGTCCCGGGATCGGAGAGCAGGCACAGCATTTATACATAGGTGAAAAGATGGACGGGGATCCAGCGTGTGCGGAAGCAGAGGCTTTTGTGCAGAAGGTAAGCGGCAGGGAATTTCTCATCTGCAGTGAAAGACCTTCATCAAGCGCTTATGATATGGCGTTTCTGGAAGTGGTGCCGGCGGCTGAGTTTCCGGGATATGTATTTGTTATTAACAGCGGGCTGGGAACACGTCTGTTAAAGATCACGGACGCTACTCATGCGGCAGCATTTACGGATATACCATCCAGCAGAAACCGCGATCTGATGGATGGTACACTGAAAGAAGATGAGGATGGACTTAAGCTTGTAACAAGCAACGGTCTGGAGTTTATTTCGGAAGAGAACATACCGTACTTTGATGCTTCCTTAAGTGAGATCGCGTTTGTCTCTGATGCACCGGCATGGTTTAAGATAGGAAAAGAAATGGCAAATGCAGAGATCGCGATCACGGATATGCCTGAACACAGCGCGGTTTATGTATATAACAAATTCGGCGAGGTGGTCTATACGACCCATGTGAAAGGCATGACAGATATCCTGCCGATGCCGGAAGGCGGCCGGATCGTATTCCTGGGGCGGGACGGTGAGAGCATACGTTTGACTGCCGGATGATGCCGTAAAAGAAAGATCTCTACGTTCGCAGCTTTTTTGAAATGATTATCATCACTGTCTCTGTTATCCTGTGAACATGCAGGGTAGCTCAATTGGTAGAGCACGAGAAAAACAGATCATTACAGTGATCTTAACAGCAAATATCGCGTATGGCTTCGGTGTAGCCGGTTCGATTCCGGCCCCTGCTATTTGTGACACAAACAGCATACTATTCCAACGGATAAATATCGTATGCCTAAACGGCTGCGATAGAGCAGGTTCGAATCCTGCATAAAGGAAGATGTGTCATGGAGTAATACAATGGGGACGCTATCAGCAAAAAGGGTGGATTTATTGATATTGGTAATGATCAAACAAAAAGCGTCCTGGATCTAAGGAGGAACATAGAGATGAGTTTTGCGGAAGTACTTAATAAAGCAGCAGGCTTTACACGAACCGAAAACGGCGCAGCAGCGCTTAACACGACACAGGATGCATGCCTGGATCTTTTCGGCAGCATAGGCGCGCTGCGCGAAGCAGACGAAACACGTATAGAGAGGCTTTTTGCCGATGCATATAAAGAAGACGCGCTCTTTGCCACAAAGCTGGCATTCTATGGCCGCGATGTCCGCGGTGGTCTTGGTGAGCGCAGGACCTTCAGGGTAATGCTGCGTTACATGGCGCAGAACCATCCTGAAAGTCTGCGTGCAAATCTTGATCTGATAGGCGTTTATGGCCGCTACGACGATCTCTACGAGCTGACAGGCACACAGCTCGAAGAAGAGATGTGGGCGGCCATGAAAGCCCGGTTCGAGGAAGACAGGCGCATGATGGAAGAGGGACACGCCATATCCCTGCTTGCAAAGTGGATAAAGACTGCCGACGCCAGCTCGGAGAAAACCCGTAAACTGGGTATACTTACAGCGCAGAAACTGGGATATTCCGTATACGAATTTAAACGTATAGTACACCGTATGCGTAAGCATATAGGTATCGTTGAGGCGCTGATGAGCGCAGGCCGCTGGAGCGAGATAAGCTACAGCAGTGTACCTTCACGCGCCATGATGATATATCGTAATGCGTTTTTCCGTAATGATGAAGAGCGTTTCAGCGAGTATATAAACCGCGCTGCCTGCGGAGAAGAAAAGATAAATGCGGATACCCTGTATCCTTACGACATAGTGGAAAAGTACCTTTCTTATTCATGGAATTTAAAGATAGGTAATCTGTCTGAAAAAGATAATGCCGTATTGGAGGCACAGTGGCGAGCGCTTCCCGACTATGTTGAGGAAGGCTGCAATGCATTGGTGATAGCCGATGTATCAGGTTCCATGATGGGCCGCCCCATGGCAAGCTCACTTGGCCTGGCGCTGTATTTTGCAGAGCATAACCGCGGCGACTATCACGGCCTGTTCATGTCCTTCAGCGGTGAGTCTCAGATCCATAAAGTAAAGGGCGAGACACTTATGCAGAAATTATTGTCCATAGTGACATCCGAATGGGGAATGAACACTGACTTAAGGGCAGCATTTGAAAATGTACTCGAACTTGCGCTTAAGAATAATACTCCAAAAGAGGATATGGTAAAGTCCCTGATAGTGATATCGGATATGGAGATAGACTGCTGCAGCGATCGTGAATGGACATTTTACGATACGATGCGCGACAGATACCGCAGTGCCGGTTACGAGATACCCAATATAATCTTCTGGAATGTTAACAGCCGCCATGATATCTTCCATGCGGACAGCAGCAGAAAAGGCGTGCAGCTCTGCTCCGGTCAGTCCGCGTCAACATTTAAGCAGCTGCTTTCCTGTATAGGACTTACGCCTGTCGAAGCAATGAGACAGATAATAAACTGTGAACGCTACGAAGCCATACGCTTAAGCGCCTGAACAAAGACCACGAGACCTGACAAATGATCAGCCCCTCTCCTGCCGGATTTGACATAAATCCTGCTTAGGGGTAATATCCCGTTTTTGACAGTTTAACAGCCGAAATGCCTTGTTTTAAAGGGATTCCGGCTGTTTGAATGTTGTATATGGCATCTCAGGTTAAAAATTTCTTTATCTTCTTGTGCAACTCCTTAGGCTTGTAGTGAGCAAAGTCCAG
>JAFRXH010000107.1 GCA_017437785.1 Lachnospiraceae bacterium | reverse complement strand
TTTATGACCCATTCACAGCTTTGCGGCCTGTTTGGGTCATTTTTTCCGCCCCATCCGCCGACATTCCGTCTCCGATTTATGACCCATTCACAGCTTTGCGGCCTGTTTGGGTCATACTTTCCGCCCCGTCTGCCGATATCCCGCCTCCGGTTTATGACCCATTCACAACTTTGCGGCCTGTTTGGGTCATACTTTCCGCCCCGTCTGCCGATATCCCGCCTCCGATTTATGACCCATTCACAGCTTTGCGGCCTGTTTGGGTCATACTTTCCGCCCCGTCTGCCGTCATCCAGCCTCCGGTTTATGACCCATTCACAACTTTGCGGCCTGTTTGAGTCATATTCTCCACCCGCATCCCTTCTATGAAAAGAGAACCGCAAATACATGCACGCGATATGCATTAGCCGGTAACACATAAGCACCATCCGCCGGATAATAAGCCGGTAGCACATAAGCACCATCCGCTTGATACTATGTCGGCAGCACATAAGCACCATCCGCTTGATACTATGCCGGTAAATTTCACATCGGAAATAATGGTTCCTGAAGAGGCCCCATATAACTGATAAGAATATTAGAATTTATTGATTCGTCGTATGATAGGGTACTATAAAAAATCCCCCGGATTAAATTTCTTTCCTGTTCGGTCTTCGTATATCTCAAAAAAACTCTTGCCTACATCGTAGGGGTCCAGATCCACATCTTTTGCGTGGGATAACCATTCGCTGCCATCAGGCAGTAACGCATAGGCCATGTTATGCTCGGTCCATTCAAGAGCCATGTCAGCAGGTGTTCTCATCTCTTCGCTGTCGCCGATATAGACCGGATGCTCTTTAAGAAGAGCCTCGCATATGATCATCATATCATCGGAATTGATGATCCTGTACGAATCGACGATCTTCCACGTATCTTTGTTAAACTCGGCCTTGAATCCTTCATCACCGTATACAAAGCGATAGTTCCTGCCCCTGCCGTCAGTGTCGGTAAGTGCAATATCTTCTGCGGTTTTCAGGATACCGACATTTTCACCGTCTCCGTCTGCGCCACCTGCACCATAGCCATTACCCGCGCCGTCGGCACCAGCGCCATTACCCGCGTCACCGGCAGTGCCATACGCATCCGAGCCGTATGCGCCATTCCTGCCTGCGGCGTCCGTGCTGCGTTCTTTCACCTTGTAATGGATCCAGGTATTGCTGCGGACACTTTCACGGCTTGCTTCCTCAAGAACCGTGTCTGCCGGTGTAAGGGCCGCAGCAATAGCAGCTACATTATCTCCTGCTTCCACTCCCCTGTGCACTACCATCAGAAGATCCGATCCCACAGCCGCGTCATAAGTCCCCGCAAGTACATCCGCACTTCCTTCAAAAACCACTGCGGTATCCCTGCATTTGGATAAAAGCAGGGTATCCTCTGCGCTCTCGTTCCACCACCCGTCGGGAAGGATATATACGCAATCCGTCCCCTCAGCTATGCTGTCGCACTCCTGCCTGCCGGCGTACACTTCGCAGTTTCCTACGATCAGGCTGTTTGAGCACAACAGTAAAGGCAGATAACATACAGCGCTCAGTATCCACTGTGCTTTCTCTTTATCGGTAAGCCTCCTGATACAGAAGCGCACTCCGCATACCACGAGCATTCCGCACCAGGGCATAATGCACATGATATAGCGGTCTACCAGATACGGGATCATCTTGGATACCGCTACGAAATACACAGCAAAAGGCACGGCTACCATCATTGTTTTCTCGATCCGGTAACGGTCCCCATATCTCTTGCGAAAGACCAGCAGGATAAGGCCTGTGGCTGTCAAAAAGACAGCGATCCCTAAGAAAAGCCATTCAGGTATACCCAGTGTATTATGCACCAGAACGTAGAGCATGGCTTTTAATCTGTCCAAAGTACCTTCAAGTGAAAAGAACCCGCCTATCGATTCCGCTCCGCGGCTTCCCTTAAACACTGCTTTAAGCGAGAACGGCCACAGCGCTATCCCCGCCGCGCCGGTAATACACATCGTAAGGATATAACGGAATAAGGCGCTGAACTTTTTCCTAAAAAGCATCACGAATACGGATACCATGGCTATCGCAAAAGCGTAGATCACAAAATAGTACTGCGACAGATACCCGCCCAGAGTAAAGAATACCAAAAGCCTCTTGTCCTTCTTATCCCACTCCCAGCCCTTTGACGCAAGATTGAGATGCGCGTACGCCATTCCTATCACCATAAGCGTGACCAGAGAATACATCCTGATATAAGATGCCGTGATCGCAGCAGCTGCGCTAAGCCCATACAAAGCTGCAGCCATCAGCGCCGTATCCTTGCCGCCGAAAAAGCGTTCTACCGTACGGTATAACAAAGCTATCGCCAGGAGCCCTATCACCATGTTCAGTCCAAGCCCGAACCACTTGGAATAGACTCCGGGAAACAAGGAGCATATCGTATGCAAAAGCAGCGCGTAAAGAGGCGGATGATTATCCCCTCTGAAATTATACAAAACAGAGATATAATTAAACCTGTTGTCAGGCGATACTGCTATATAGTCCCTGTATGCCTGTCCGCTCATCCACGTGGTCGTATAGATATCATTACTGCACTCCCGCGCACGCGAATAAGCACTGTAGATCTCACTGCCTTTTATATCCCAGCCGTTTGCTTTTAGTATCGAAATATCTTTTGAAAGATTGCGGAACAGGTCTACCGGATTTTCACCTGCGCCATACTCCTTCATCCAGTCTTTAACGGAGTACTCCTGCACGCCCATATGCATGAAAGGCAGATACTCGCTGTTGGCAGTGCCATACATATACATCTCATCAACATGATAGCCTTCCTTCCTAAATCCCCAGTACAGGAATAAAGCAAAGCAGGCTACCATGATGATGACAAATATTATTTTATAACGAAACTCTTTTTTCAAAACTCCTTATCATTCCTCAAAAGGGAGCTCATCATGTTCAGACTTGCGGTCTCTTGTCATAAGCTCCTTAACTGCATCCTTTACGGCCTTACCGTCAAAGAGTATATGATTCACCTGCTCAACGATAGGCATCTCAATGCCGTATTTCTCCGCGAGCGCTTTTCCGGCTTTTGCCGAATACACACCCTCTACTATCATCTTTACTTCATCCATTGCTTCCTGTGCGGTCTTGCCCTGACCCATGAGGAATCCTGCCTTGCGGTTTCTCGAATGAACGGATGCACAGGTCACGATAAGATCGCCCATTCCTGTAAGTCCGGCAAAAGTCTCTGCCTTACCTCCCATAGCTATTCCCAGGCGGCTTATCTCCGCCAGTCCTCTGGTGATCAGCGCTGCCTTGGTATTATCTCCGTAGCCAAGACCGTCTGCCATACCTGCTGCCAGAGCCACCACGTTCTTAAGCGCTGCTCCCAGCTCCACGCCCAGTACATCGGGCGATGTGTAGACACGGAATACTTCCGACGAGAATATCTCCTGAACATATTCGGCTGTAGCTTTCTTCTTAGCCGCAGCCACGATGGTGGTGGGCATGCCGCGTCCCACTTCCTCCGCATGGGTAGGCCCGGATAATACAGCCACCTCAGCCTGGGGTATCTCTTCCTTTATCTGTTTATCCAGAGTCAGCAGTGTGCTTTCCTCTATACCTTTGGCAACATTGACCACTAGGCGACCTTCGGGAATGAAAGGTTTCATCTGCGCCGCTGTCTTTCTGGTGAAGATCGAGGGCACAGCCATTACTATCAGGTCCTTATCCATACATGCATCTTCCAGCACAGTGGTAAAGCTTATCGCATCGCCGAGTTTAACCCCCGGCAGTTTATCCTTATGTTCACGCTCATTTTTGAGCATCGTGATCTCATCTTCCAATACCGACCATACACAGACATCGTGCCCGTTATTGGCCAGCAGCCATGACAAAGCTATACCCCAGCTGCCTGCACCTATCATTCCTATCTTTGCCATTTTCATTTCCCCCTTATTATGCTTGATAAAGATCCCCAAGTAGGAAAGTTCGGCTTCGGAAATCATAGATTTCCTGCCTCACTTTTTCGCTTCGCTCAGGATGACACGGGTGTTGCCTTCACTCCGTTTTATTCTTTTTAAAGAGATAGGTCTTGCGTTCCTCTCCCCTGATGAGCTTTTTAATATTCTCATGATGGCGGATGAAAGCCATCAATGTGATAACAAATGCAACCGCATACATCTCATAACGGACCGCGTGCGGTATAAAAGGATTCTGAACGAAATCCATCCATGGTATGATCACAGGCTTGAATATCCCCAGCTCACCCATAATGACCGTCTGGATAAAAAAGCCGGCAGTAAGTATCAGCGAGCCCAGTGACACATAATGTGTGATCGCAAAGGTTCCAAAAAAGAGCAAAAGGTCTATAGGCACATACATCCAATGAAATGCAAGTATCATACCGCTCATGGCTGCGATACCCTTGCCCCCTTTAAATCCCAGATAAAAAGGAAAATTATGCCCCAGAATGGATCCGAGTCCCGCATAAAGCTTTAAGAGATAAATATATTCCGGGTAACGGTATCTGAACAGAAAATAAACCAGTACCACGGCACCTATGCTCTTTGCCAGGTCGCCGACGAATACCAGAAGGCCGGCCTTCTTGCCCAGAACACGCAGGGTATTGGTGGTCCCTGCATTTCCGCTGCCCTTTTCACGGATATCTATGCCGTTTAATCTTCCTATTATGTATGCTGTCTGAAAATTACCGAAGAGGTAACCTATAACAAGACAAATGATACGTATTCCTATAATCTCCATTTTCCCTTTCTCTCCCGCGCCGGTGAGCCGCATCTGCGGCAGCTCATCCTGTCAGTCTTTCTCTTTTCTTTCCCTTATTATGAAGCGCAGTGGCGTTCCGCTGAAGCCAAAGGCTTCGCGTATCTTGTTTTCAAGGTAACGCACATAAGAAAAATGCATAAGCTCCTTATCGTTAACAAATATAACAAAAGTAGGTGGCTTGACCGACGCCTGCGTAGTGTAATAGATCTTAAGGCGCTTGCCCTTATCCGAAGGGGGCTGCTGCAAAGCGGCTGCCTCACTGACTATCTCGTTTAGCACACCGGTCTGTATGCGCATAGCGTGATTCTCTGTCACCGCATCTATCATATCATAAAGCTTAGGCAGACGCTGACCGCTCTTTGCAGATATGAATATAAGCTCCGCATAAGGCATGAATGCCAGGGTATCACGTATATCCTTGGTAAAGTCGTTTACCGTCTTATTATCCTTCTCGAGCAGGTCCCATTTGTTTACGGCGATTATCATTCCCTTGCCCCGTTCATGGGCAATACCCGCGATCTTGGCATCCTGCTCCGTTATCCCTTCGGAAGCATCTATAACAAGTACCGCCACATCCGCACGCTCCACGGCGCTAACGGTACGTACTATCATATATTTTTCCAGTTCTTCCTTTATCTTATTCTTGCGCCTGAGACCTGCGGTATCGATAAAGATATACTCTTTACCGTTGCGCTTAAGTACCGTATCCACCGCATCCCTTGTCGTACCGGCTATATCCGATACTATAAGCCTGTTCTCTCCCAGGAGCCTGTTTATAATAGAGGATTTGCCTACATTGGGCTTACCGATCACAGCTATCTTAGGCCGCTCGTCTTCCTCCTCATCCGCGCTGCTTTCCGGGAAATAGCTTATCACTTTATCAAGCAGATCGCCCAGTCCCTGTTTTTCTGCAGCGGACACAGGGAAGGGATCATCCAGTCCCAGATTATAGAATTCATACACATCGGCCTGCTGTTTTGCAAAGCTGTCCACTTTATTGACAACCAGCACAACCGGCTTCTGTGACCGGCGGAGCATATCCGCCACTTTTGAATCCGCATCCACCAGTCCCTGACGTACATCGGTCATGAACATGATAACATCCGCAGTATCTATGGCTATCTGCGCCTGCTCCCTCATCTGTGAGAGTATCACATCGCTGCTGTCGGGTTCTATACCGCCGGTATCGATCAGGGTAAAGCTCCTATCCAGCCATTCCACATCGGTATAAAGCCTGTCCCTGGTGACACCGGGCGTATCCTTTACTATGGAAAGCCTCTCACCGGCCAGCGCATTAAATAAAGTTGATTTTCCTACATTAGGGCGGCCCACTATCGCCACCACGGGCTTACGTTTCATCATATACCTCATCGGAGAGCTCGTAAGGATTTACATCATCCACGTCTTCTCCGCTCTGTTCCTGTCCCAATATCGCTCTTATCAGATCCATACCGTTCGATTTTACAATAGTAACCTTAGTTTGTAAAGCTGTCTCAACTTCACTGCGTGTCATATCATCAAGGAATATCTCTGTCCCCGAACGGAACATCGCGGAAGGCAGCAGGAGTTCCTCTCCCTTCTCCCGATCCTTAAGCTGCGCCGCCAGATCCTGCCCGGTAATAAGCCCGGATACGGTGATCCTCTCCCCGAAGAAATCGTTCCTGATCCAGTACAGATGGACCGTTACATCCGGAAATGTCTTTTCGACTTCCTTCATAAGCCGCTGCATCGTAGGATAGGCGCTCTTTCCGCAGGCTATGGATACGCTCCGCCTGATATCTTTTCCGTAGATCATTGCCGCCTGTGGCAGGAATGATCTTATCTCTTCTATCAGAAGCCTTATCATCCCCACGCCGTTCTCAAGCTGCAGATAGCCGTCGTAGCGCTCCTCCTCGGGCACCTCCCGGCCTGCCGTGATATACCATTCATCCGAAGCATGTATAAAATGGATACCCGTCTGCTCAAAGGCCTTTTTCTGGAAAGCTTCTATCTGGTCGATGACTTTCTCCGAATCCTCTTTATCGAAGGGCTCCAGAGGATATAGCTTGTCCCGATACTTCGTCAGCCCCGTAGGTACCACCGATACGCTCTGCATCACCGGTGCAAATTTGAGCAGTTCATTCATCGTAAAATCCAGATGTTCCCCGTCATTTACATTTTTGCACAGCACTATCTGGCCGTTCATGGTTATCCCGGCCTCATAAAAATCATTAAGGTATTTAAGTACTCTGCCGGAATTGGGATTCTTGAGCATGAATACGCGAAGCTCCGGATCCATGGTATGAACGGAGATATTTATCGGCTCCATGTGATAACGTATAAGGCGTTCCACATCTGCATCCTTTAAATTGGTCAGGGTCACATAGTTGCCCTGCAGGAAAGAAAGCCTGGTATCATCATCCTTAAAATATATGGTGGGACGCATGCACGGCGGATTCTGATCTATAAAACAGAAGATACACTTGTTCTTGCAGGAATGAGCCTGATCCATTAATCCTTCATCAAAGATAAGCCCCAGTTCTTCATCGGGCTCCTTGTCGACCTCCAACAGCCACTCCTCACCGTCTGCCTTACGGATAAGGACCTCTATGTATTCCTCCATACAAAGAAAATCGAAGTCAAATACATCTTCGATCTCCTTATCATTAATTGAGAGGAGTACATCGCCGGGCTCTATACCAAGCTCCTCGGCAATACTCCCCTCCTTGATTTTTATGATCACATGTTCTTTCATAAAAGATTCCCCGAGTAGGAAAGTTCGGCTGCGGAAATCACAGATTTCCTGCCTCACTTTTTCGCTGCGCTCAGGATGATAAAGTTACCAGAAGGGGCCCGCTTCATCACCTGTATCAGGGATGACGAATCGCGTGCTCAATGCGAAGACTGTATCGCGCCGCCGGCGCTTAACGAAGCGATGCGCAGCAAGTTGAGTTTCGCACCGCTGCGAGCGAGATCCAAGCGGGAGCGTGTCTGAGCATGAGCATGCGTTCGAATCCCCTGCCTGCATGTCGCACGGGCGGGCCCCTGTATTATACTGTGTACTTCATAAAATTCTTCTTGCCCTTCTTGAGGACGAAATCTCCATCAAAATCACTCTTGCTAAATGCCTGCTTGATATCGGTGATCTTCTCCCCGTTAACGGTCACGCCACCCTGCTCAATGTTACGTCTTGCATCGCCGCGTGAGCCTGCCAGGGAAGCCTTAACAAGAAGGGTGATGATATCGACCGCGCCATCAGTAAAGTCCTCATCATTTAAGTGAGTGGTAGGCATATTTTCGGAGTTTCCGCCGCCTGTAAACAATGCCAGACTGGCTTCCTTAGCCTTATCAGCCTCTTCCTTGCCGTGTACCAGACCGGTAAGCTCCCAGGCCAGTATAGCCTTAGCCTCGTTGAGCTGTGCTCCTTCCCACTTATCCATATCCCTTATCTGCTCCATGGGCAGGAAGGTCAGCATGCGGATGCACTTAAGAACGTCTGCATCCGGTATATTTCTCCAGTACTGGAAGAATTCAAAAGGTGTGGTCTTGTTTGCATCCAGCCACACGGCGCCCTTTTCGGTCTTGCCCATCTTCTTGCCCTCGGAATTGAGCAGAAGGGTCTGGGTCATGGCATATGCATCCTTGCCCAGCTTACGACGGATAAGCTCTGTGCCCGCCAGCATATTTGACCACTGGTCGTCACCGCCGAACTCCATGTTACAGCCGTACTTCTGGAACAGGGTGTAGAAATCGTATGCCTGCATTATCATGTAATTGAACTCAAAGAAGGTAAGTCCCTTCTCCATACGCTGCTTGTAGCATTCTGCACGCAGCATGTTATTTACCGAAAAGTGAGGTCCGACTTCACGGAGCAGTTCAATGTAGTTAAGGTCTAAAAGCCAGTCTGCGTTATTTACAAGTCTTGCCTTGCCTTCTCCAAACTCGATGAAACGGCTCATCTGTACCTTAAAGCATTCGATATTATGATCTATCAGTTCGGGCGTGAGCATCTTTCTCATATCGGTCTTTCCTGAAGGATCGCCGATCATACCGGTTCCGCCGCCTAAAAGTGCAATGGGCTTATTTCCTGCCATCTGCATACGCTTCATAAGGCAGAGGGCCATAAAGTGACCTACATGCAGCGAATCTGCGGTGGGATCAAAGCCGATATAGAATGTGGCCTTGCCATCGTTTATAAGCTCTCTTATCTCTTTTTCATCAGTGACCTGTGCTATCAGGCCACGCTCCTGCAATTCTTCGAATATCTCCATTTTTTCATCCTCCTGAACTATTCATATACATACGGATCTATTATCTCTTTCCAGCGCTTATAAGCTGCTGCATTTACATGTACTCCGTCATAATAATACTCATCCTTAAGTGCCCAGTCATCACCGGCAAACTCGCTCCACAGATCGATGAAGGTATAACCTCTGCCCTCACATATGCTGCGCAGCCTTTCGTTTATCTCGTTCACATCCAGGCATATACGTTCCGCATCACTCTGGGACGAAGCTACCGGCAGGATAGCCTGCACATAATATTTGCAGTCATAATGGCTCAGCTCATCAAAAAGCTCGTTATATCTGCCTATGATATTCTCAACTTCGCGCCCTTGGAGAATATCATTGATGCCTATATAAATAAACATTTTCTTCGGCTTTGTCTGCATTATGGTCTCGATCCTCACACGCAGACCGTTTATGGAATCACCGCCTATACCGCGGTTCTTGACCTCCAGGTCCGGATACATCTCATCCCAGCTGCAGCGCTCTATCAGTGAATCCCCCGCAAATACCACATCGGTCGGATAATTATAGATCATGCTGAATTTATACTGCCAGGTATCATAGGTATCATTGGCTACACAGAACTCCTGATACTGTCCCTGCTGGTATACCCTTGGCGTACCTTCATTGATGACCACATTACCTGTTTCGGGAATATGTGCGGCCTGTTCCTCAAGCTGCGCTTTGGTCTCCTCCAGCTCCTCTTCCACGCTCTTCTTTTCTTTTTTCAGGCTTTCATTACTGTCCGAAAGCTCCTGTTTCTCTTTTTCAAAGGCATCCGCCTGATCGGCCAGCTGCTCTTCGTATTCTTCCAGATCCCTCTTGCTCCTTCTTAGATCGGATTCCAGTTCATCTGCTTCATTATTCTTTCTCATAAGCAGAAAGAAGAGTACACCTACAGTAGCTATACAGAGGAGCAACATTAACACAAGTATACTTCCTGTCGTCTTTTTCATATCTACTCCTTATCTTTTGGCCTGTAACGACAATAACAAAACAGAAATCATTCTATCACATCCCGTCAAGGCTTTCAAGTTTTCTAAAATCCCCTGCCCGCATAGTCAAAGGCATTCTTTATCCAGTTGACCTCTTCCTCCTCCATTGCCAGCACATCAAAACGGACCTGCATTTTATAAACTTCCGTATGGAACATCCTGTAATTATCGCAGACCCTGCATATCTTCTGCTGTTTCCTGCGATCCACTGCCTCAGAAGGATCCCCGCTGTATCCGCTCCTTCTCCATTTGACCTCAAAAAAGACAAGACAACCGTGGTCTACTCCTATCAGATCGACCTCGCCCGCCCTGCAACTGTAATTACTCTCAAGTATCTTTACGCCCCGTGCTTTGAGATATTCTGCTGCTTTCGTTTCCTTTTCGCTGCCCACTGCACGTTTGTTCATACTTATTTACCTGCCTTGGCCATCTTATCCTTTATCTTATCCATGGCGTCCACAAATACCAGTATCTCCGCCACCACCTCATATAATTCAGGCGGTATCATTTCTCCTATTTCCAGGCGTGAAAGGGTATCTGCCAGCTTCGTGTCCTTATGCACCGGCACTTTGGCTTCTTTTGCCTTCTCTATGATCTTATCGGCGATAACACCGGTTCCGGAAGCTATTACCTTAGGCGCCGCATCCACGGGATCATATTCCAGGGCGACCGCCGTTCTCTTTTTCGGTCTGTTTTTATTATCAGCCATCGTCACGCCCTCATATCAAAACTCTGTTTGGATACCAGCTTCACCTCACCGGCCGGCGGCAGAAGGCTTCTTACGCCGTCTTCTTCCTTGCCCATCTGATCCCTGGTACTGAGCTTTGTACTACAGCTGTAACCTCTCTTTTCCAGACGCTCATCCAGTTCATGTATATGTTCCGCTATAAGGTCTATTATCTCATCACTTTCCAGATAAAACCTGGTGGATACCTTGTTGCCCGACGATATGGCTGCATAAACATCCACTGTCCCCAGATTTTCCATATCCAGATGCAGCATAGCGCTCACATTGCCATCCTTTGCCGCAAGGCTCTTCTTATCCGTATAAACATACAGATCCCCCGTAGCATCCGATCCGTTCATCTTAAGCGGCAGCTGTATATACTGCATCGCCTGGTTCATCTGGTTCATAAAATCCAGATTGTTACTCATATTTCCCAGACTCTGGGCGAACTGGCTGCCCGGCTCCGCAAGCTGCGAAAGGCTCTTGGTCAGTTCATTTGTCTGTTTTTCAAGACGCTGGTACAGCTGCTCCACATTAGCTTTATCTGCCACCTGTTCCGGCCGCAGGCTCCAGCTGTCCTTCATCGAATTTCTTACCACATTTTTAAGATCTTCACTCTTGAACAGTTCCTTAAGCTCTGCCTCCAGCTGCTTATTGGCAAGACTTCCCTTTTCGTCCATCATTTTAAGCAATGCATTTGCCAGCTTAAGAGCATTCTGGTCGGTAGGCGGCATGTCTTTCAGCTGCTGTGCCAGGCTGCTGCCGCCCTCCATATCATTTAAAAGCTGCATTATCTTATTATTGATATTCTGTGCCGGCTCATCACTGCCGCTTGGCTGCGGCATCTGTTTTTCCCCGGCTGCATCCCTTATCAGTTTAAGCGCCTCTTCCTGAGGACTAAGCTTATTGCCTGCTGCCTCCTTATCCGCTTCAGCTTCGAACAGTTCCGCTATATCGGCCATAAGCTCATCCGCAGCATTTCCGGCCGCCTTCATGGTTCCGTCCTCGCTTAAGATCATCTTTGTATCCTGCGCAGCTTCCCCGGCTATGCCCGGCGCAGACGAGAACACATCCGTCAGTTCCTTCATAAAATGGAGCGCCTTTTCATCGCCCTGCGTCATACTAAGCTCATCAAAAAGCGCTATCGCGCCATCCGCCACCTCTTTCATGCCTTCGGATATCTGCGATTCATAATTCTTAAAAGCAGAATACTGCTCATAACTCTCTTCATTTACCGGAAGACCCAGGCGCTGCATCTCTACCAGAGCCGACGCCTGTGCATCCGGCATGGAAGTGATCAGATGATACATATCCCCCAGCGACCTGCTGTCTATGTTCATCCCGCCTTCCATCATGGCCGTGGTCATCGCCATTGTCTGGGCATTCACACTCATGCCTGCTGCCACCAGCGCTTTCGCCGCTGTCGGGTCCATAGCCATATTCGTATACAGCGGAGTTAAGCTTATCTGTGAGCCCGAGTTTGAGCGCACTTCAAAAGTAAGGGTCTGTCCCTCACTCAGATTCATTGCATTATCGAGCTTGGCCGTAACCTTCCCTCCGTTAGGAAGTTCTATCTGCACGTCATTACCTTTGATATCGGTAACCTTACCTTCAACGGTCTGTCCGGATGAAAGACGCGACAGATACTCATTGCCTTTGTTTTCGGCACTCTGCTGCTGTATATTCTGATTGTTATCGGTTACCGGTGCCGTACGCCCGGGCCCGAATATCTGTGACAGCATACTCATATGTTCTCACCCTTTATACATAGTTGGCGATAAAGCTCCTTCTGTGTATGGGACAGGGGCCCAGCTTCTTAAGCCCCTCGATATGGACTGCGGTTCCGTAACCTTTATTGGATGCAAAATCGTAGCCCGGATATTTCTTATCCATCTCTACCATCAGCCTGTCCCTCGTAACCTTTGCTACTATACTGGCTGCAGCAATTGACGCTGACTTGGCATCGCCCTTGATGATGGGCACCTGCGGGATATCCACTCCCGGTATTGTCACCGCATCATTTAAGAGTATATCCGGTTTATGGCTGAGCCTGGATATAGCCTGCCGCATGGCCTCATATGTGGCATTAAGTATATTGATCTCGTCTATACGCTCATTATCCACAAATCCCAGGCCTACCGAAAGTGCTTTCTCCATTATGACATCATAAAGCTCCTCTCTCTTTTTTTCGGAGAGTTTCTTCGAATCATTAAGATACAGGATGTCACAATCCCTTGGAAGGATCACGGCCCCGGCTACCACCGGTCCGGCAAAAGGCCCGCGCCCCACCTCATCTATACCGCAAATAAAAGCGCAGCCGTCATGCTCCCTTTCATAAGAGAACATGTCGTACATGCGCTTCTTCTCTGCTTCCAGCTTCTGTGCTTTTTTTCTTTCCCTTTCGATACGTGCTTCCTCTGCCTTAGTGGCCACTTAAATACCTCCCATCTTATTAAAAGGATATATCCTTACCCACGCCCTTCCTATGATATTCTTGCGTTTTATCAGTCCTACCGATGGTACACGGGAATCCGAGGAATGATTGCGGTTATCTCCAAGTACAAAATATTCATCCGATGCAAGGGTTATCTCGTCTATAGCCACCCCCGGTTCCAATATGGTCTCCGCACCGTAATTCTCACTTAACGGCTCACCGTTGATATAGATAACACCTTCTCTGTCGATACGCACCTTTTCTCCGGGCAGACCGATGATCCTCTTTATATAATAGGTTTCTTCCTTATATTCGAACGGAAATACTATTATCTCAAAACGCTTTGGATCCCTGAATCTGTAGCTGATCTTGTCAACGATAAGGCTGTCGCCGTTTGATAAGGTGTGTTCCATGCTCTCACCAACCACCACGGTACGCTGCCCCACGTATTTTACAAGAAGAAGCGTGACCACCAGGACCACCAGAAGGAACAGCGAATTGGAAAGTATCTCTTTCACCACTGCCCTTGCCCTACTTTTGCCCGGCGCAGGCTTTTGCTCTTCAATGCCTTCTTCGCCTTCCTCATCAAGCTCCCTGATCTCGAGCTCTTCATCGATCTGTTCGTCCTTCATCGTCATAATGCCCTTTCAATGCTTATTCTTCCAAGCCTTCCGGCTCTGAAATCATCTGTAAGCAGCGCTGCCGCCCTTAAGGTATCGGCTTCACCGCCTTTTTTGATACAGCCCATACGCCGGGCTATAGCTGCCAGAAGCTCCGCTTCAGAGCTTTCCTCGTCTGCCCCGTAGCGTTCATTGAGCCGGCCCGGATAAGCGCTCTTCATAAGAGCCGCTATAGCCAGCGCCAGTTCTTCCTTAGGCAGTATCTCATCATTGATACTTCCCGTCATTGCCAGATGCAGTCCTACGGATTCATCTTCAAACTTGGGCCAGAGTATACCCGGTGTATCCAAAAGCTCCAGCTCGTTACTTAAGCGTATCCACTGCTTGCCCTTCGTAACTCCCGGTTTGTTTCCCGTCTTTGCAACGGCCTTTTTTGCAAAACTGTTTATAAAAGTAGACTTTCCCACATTCGGGATCCCGGCCACCATAGCGCGCACCGGTCTGTTCTTTATGCCCCGCCTGGCATCACGCTCTCTCTTTTCACGGCATGCCGCCTTTACGGCCGATCTTATCTCGTTCATCCCGCTGTTTGAACGTGAATCCAGAAGCACTGCTTCCGCTCCGGAAGCCTTAAAAAACTTAAGCCATTTATCATTTTCGACCGGGTCGGCCAGGTCCGCCTTATTTAAAAGTATCAGTCTTGCCTTACCCTGTCCCAGCCTGTTGATATCGGGATTACGGCTCGACATCGGAAGTCTTGCATCCAGCAGTTCGATGATGAGGTCAACAAGCTTTATGTCTTCCTGCATCGAACGAACGGCCTTGGTCATATGGCCCGGATACCATTGTACATTCATTTTATAACTCCCATGCCTTCTTTTTTATATTTCAGATGAAACCAGGCACGTCCGATTATATAACTCCGGTTCACGATACCTATATTGCTGGAACGGCTGTCCTCGCTGTCATTACGGTTATCTCCCAGCACAAAGTATTCATCCTCGCCCAGTGTGATCCCCGCTTCCGCGATACCTCCGTTCTCTATGCGGTCAAAGATACCCGCTTCATCATATACGTTTCCGTTTATATACAGCAGTCCGTCACGTATCAGCACCGTGTCCCCCGGTGTTCCCACTATACGCTTTACATACAGGTGGGCGTTTTCATTGCCGTTGGGTTTAAACACCACCACATCCGATTGCTGCGGCTGACGGATCAGATATACAAAACGGTCTATCAGTATCTCTTCGCCGTTATGAAGCCCCGGTTCCATGGACACGCCTATGATACTGGTCCTTAATCCAAAGAGATAAACAAACATAAACGCCAAAAGCACCATAAGTGCGCCCCAGAACAACCAGCTCAAGGCCTCACCTACATACTTTTTGTTTATTTTCCTCTCTTTTGTATAAAAGGTCAAGCCCTTCTTTCGGGCCATACCGCACCTCTGTCATCTTGTAAAAAAGGGGCAGATTGAATCTACCCCTTTGATCCTTCACTTAGCTTTATTAGCATATAAGGACTGTTATCAGCGAATTACTTCCTTTACCTTAGCCTTCTTACCTATGCGGCCCTTAAGGTAATTAAGTCTTGCTCTGCGGACCTTACCGCGGCGAACAACTTCTACCTTCTCTACGTTAGGGCTGTGAAGAGGCCAGGTCTTGTCCACGCCTACACCGCCGCTGCTCTTTCTTACGGTGAATGTTGTACGTGCGCCTCCGTTCTGGATCTTGGTAACGATACCCTCGAAGATCTGGATACGTTCCTTCTCACCTTCCTTGATCTTTCCGTGAACCTTAACGGTATCACCTACGTTAAAAGAAGGTACTTCGCTTTTGAGCTGCTCTGCTTCCAGCTCTTTGATGATCTCTGCGTTCATTTATATTTCCTCCTGTGATTTCATCGGACGTTCTTACGTATCTCATATACCAGCGGAACATCTCTTTACTTTTCGCAACTTTGACAGTTTAGCACAGTTTCAAATGCTTTGCAAGCTTTTTTTATCTTTCTTCTGCTTCAGCCCTCTTTAAGGTGTCCCGCATCACATGCCAGCTCAATAAAAGGCATAGATAACGATCCGGGTGTGGGATCAAAACTCAGTATGGTTACAGATGTATGCCGCAGATTCGACAAAGTAACACAAAGATGCGGAAAAGGGATATTCAGTACACGCGACATTAATGCCGTTGATGAGCCTCCGTGGCTAAAAAGCACTATCGTCCTGTCCATCTCTTCTTCACCGGTATACCGGTAGTACAGGCCTTCACGCACATATCCCAGCGATGCCAGCCACTCATCCGTTCCTTTTCCCACCTTATCTATATCCGTAACCGCGGTATTATCCTTATATCCGGGGAAGCGGCGCCAGTCACTGCTCTGAAGATCAAAGCCTCCTTTAACCAGTTCAAACGCAACAGTCCATGGATTGCCGCTCTTATATAACGCATCCTCACGGCCGTAACGGATCTCTTTCATAAAATCCAGGATACGGACATCACCTATCCCGGATGCCTCCGCAAAGGGCTGTGCTGTCTGCCTTGCGCGTCCCAGAGGTGACGAATATATCTCCTCTATTCCTTCATTTAAAAGTCTTCGTGCTACGAGCTCTGCCTGGCTTAAGCCCTTTTGTGTCAGGCAGTCCCGTTCATAATCCGGTTCTCCGTGGCGCACCAGTATAAGTCTCATGGCGCTCTTTCCTCTCTGCTGTAATTATGGTTCACAAGCTTACATTGATTTAATGCGGCCCTTCGTCATCCCCTCAGGCGTTAAGATAGTCCGCCACAGCGATAAGGCTTTCAAGCACCGCTTCTGCCTTTTGTCTCATTTCTTCATCCGCAGGCAGGATATCCGGGACCATTATGGCTTTAAGCTTTCCGCTGTATGCAGCTCGTATCCCGTTAAATGAATCCTCTATCGCATATGATCTCTGCGGAAGGATCCCCAGCTTTTCGCAGGCTTTCAGGAAAATATCCGGTTCGGGCTTGCTCTTTTCCACCATATCGCCTGTGACTATCTCATCAAAAAAATGCAGGAAGCCCGCATCCCGCAGCTGGCTTACAACAGTTTCTTTTCTTGAAGATGAAGCAAGAGCTATCTTTTTATTATTCTTTTTAAGAAACTCAAGTATCTCCCCAGCGCCCTTCTTAACAGGCAGTCTGCCGCCGTCATACTTATCGTGATACATCCTTGACGCTTCGGCGGCATATCTGTCATACGGGAAATCCTCCCCGTAGGTATCAAAGATTATCTTTCGCGTCATCGCGGCATTAACGCCTATACATTTATAATACGGCGTTTGTATATCCGGAATGGAATACTTTTCTGCCAGTTCGATCCAGCAGTCCATAGTAGCCCTTTCCGAATCAAATATCACTCCGTCCATATCAAAAACAACTGCATCAAAGTCCTTCATAATTCATATCTCCCCGGAATACCTCCGTGAGGACACGCAGGTATTCCTTTCCATTCAGATCCTGTATTGCATAAAATTTCCGTTGTGTTCAAAGCCGTATGCCGTATAGAGCTTAACGCCCATATCGGATGCAGTGATCCAGACTGCGCCGCAGCCGTAATCTCTCGCCTCATTCACTACTCTGTTTAAAAGATCCTGCGCTATACCCATCCGCCTGTAGTCCGGATCGGTAAACATACTTGATAAAAGTCCCAGTCTTCCGGTAGGGCAGGTAAAATACGGCGGCTTCTCCACAAAAGACATCCCGCTGGTCCCTATTATCTTTTCTCCATCCAGTGCCAGCCAGGATACGAAGGTTGCTTCTGCCATGTGCTTCTCATAATAAGCTTTAAGCGCAGCGGCAAGGTCCACATTTTTGGGCACCTCACGCCCCTCAGTGGTATATTCTTCAGTAAGCTGCGTGATCCTCATATTGATAAACGTATCAAGATCGGACTGTGTAAGTTTGCGATAAGTTATGGTTTTATCTCCGGTCTTTTTTTCCTGCACGCGTCTTGTATAGATCGTACGCGTAAACTTTATCTCATCTCCGCCGCTCGCGCCCGTCTTTTTTTCAAACGCCTCCGCATCAAATTCAGGGAAGAATACATCGCCGTCTTCAACGACAGTATCCACCTCAGTGATATACATTTTATCTACAAATGCTACAGCTTCTTTGTACAACCCGTATCCGCCGGAAATATATATATCAGGCTCCCCCTTGGGCGTAAAGCCTGCGCGGCTTAAAGCTTCTTTATCCTGCGCTAAGGCTATGGCTTCCTGCACCGAAGGCGCGCTCAGAAGATTCTCTCCTTCGTATTTCTCTGTCCGCGAAACAATGATGTTAAGGCGGTTCGGCAGAGGATGTCCTATCTCCTCATAAGACTTTCTTCCCATCACGACTACATTCCCCGTAGTCAGTTCCTTAAACTGTTTCTGTTCCCCCTTTATCCTCCAGGGTATCTGTCCGTTCTTTCCTATCACATTATTTTTAGAACGGGCCACTATCAAACCTACCATTAGCTTCTCCTCTCATTCTCAGGCTTACGCTTCCTCAATCCTTAATTTCTCCGCTCATCACTGCTGTCTGCTTATCAATTGTTTCATGATCTCTATCCCATGCTTTGCTACTTCCAGATCTTCCTCCGAAAGAGCCCCACTGAAAGCAAAGGACATTTTATATCCCTCTTATAATACGATACAAAGATCCAGATGATCATCCACGTCCAGCTCTATGATCTCCAGGGGCTGTATTTCTTCATAACACGTCCACTGCGATCCCATGGCATGGACAAATCCGGAACCATCCAATTTATACAGATACCCTTTGCCGCCGTAATTCGGATGACATCCCTCAAAAAGCATCTTATCACCATATTCCGGCATCATGGTCCGCCTTACTTCAGTTTTTCCCTCCGGGTCATTCTCTATGCATCCAAGAGCGAAGCAGATTGCCATATTCCTGTTGCTTGTAGCATAAACCGCAAACTGACAACCTTTAGCAAATCCCGTGTCGGCAGCCTGATTCGGGACCAGTCTATCTACCTTTACAGGACTTCCGTGCCATAAGATATCAGGCATACGTACCTCCGTGATCTTAATTTAAACTATTTACGATCGTCTTTACTCCGCCGCCCCGGATCAGTTTCTCTCCCAAAGCCCGCACATTTGAGCGTGTTTCTTCAGAAGCGATCAGCTCATCAGCCATATTCCTGATAATACCGGCATTCTTAAAGCCTTCCGCCAGTATCCTGCATCTGCTGCCGGGCCCCGCTGTCTCAGCCATAGCCGGCATCGAAACGATCAGGATCTTTTTCATATTTTACACCTTTAACGCATTGATCATGCGAAACATCCGTATAGCTGCTTTTTCATATAATTCCGCGGCATGTTCCATCGCTTCCTCTAATGACATCGGCGCATCAACCGTAGTCATAAGCGAAATGATCCCATGCTCATAAATGCTTTCATAGCCCGGCCCCAAACTTCCGCACAATGCCACTGCCGGTACTTTGGCTCTCTTAGCCCGTTCACCCACACCACACAGCACTTTCCCATAAGCGCTCTGCCAATCCGTGCATCCCTCGCCTGTCACCACAAGGTCTGCGCCCTCAAGCAGATGATCAAACTCTGCCAGATCCAGCACCGTCTCGATACCGGATCTCATTACGCCTCCAAGGAATACCAAAAGCGCCGTTCCCAGACCGCCCGCAGCTCCTCCTCCGCTAAGCGTATCCGGATCGATCCCAAACTTTTTTCGTATCTGATCGCGGTAGTTACACATTCCCTCTTCCAGCCGCTCTATCATATCCGGCGCTGCGCCCTTTTGCTCTCCATATGTTTTTGTAGCTCCATTATCACCGCATAGCGGATTCTTTACATCACAGGCAACTATGATCTTCGTCTTGCCGATCCGCTCATCCAGGCCGGAAACATCGATCTCTGAAACCATCTCAAGATCCTCTCCCGTACCGGCAAGCTCTTTTCCTTCCTTATCCAGAAACCTTACGCCCAGCGCTCTTGCGCATCCCATGCCGCCGTCATTCGTAGCGCTGCCGCCGATGGCCACATATATTTCTTCAAAGCCTTTATCCAGAGCATCAAGTATCAGCTCTCCCGTACCATAACTGGTCGTAAATAACGGATTCCTTTTCTCTGCAGGAACCAGTGTCAGGCCGGATGCTGCTGCCATCTCAATAACAGCCTGCTTTTCATTCAGCCGCCCATACGCTGCCTTGATCTCTTCCATCAACGGGCCGTGTACGGTGACAGTGATAAGGCCTGCTCCGCTTCCGGCATCGGCGCAGTCCAAAGCTTCCTTATCCCCGAGCGCTATGCCTTCCTTAGCCTGAATGTATCCGTGGCTGCGTAAGGCTGCGATCAGCGCGTCCACGGTCCCCTCACCGCCGTCCGCTATCGGAACCGCAACACACTCAACTTCACCAAAGACTTCTTTTGCCGCCTTTGTAAGAAGCTCTGCGGTCTCTGCGCTGGATAAGGAGCCCTTAAATGAATCCGAAGCAAATACGATCTTCATATATCTCTTCCCCGATGATCTGTCTTATCAGGCTTTTCTGATAAAAACCTCTGTCTTTCCCATTACATCTTTAAGAATTTCAATATCTGCCGTGACATCGCCTGTCTCTAAAGAATGGTTCGCCGCCTCATATACATGCATGGGCACATTCCGTTCTTTTGCTATACGTATTACCTCTTCAGGCACACACCAGGGATCGGCAGTGCCCAGAAAAGCTGCAGCATTTGCCGGATCATATTTAAAAGTATACTCAAGCGGTGTATATAATACATGCTTAAGCTTAGACGACTCACATATTCTTTTATCCTGAAGCATTTTAGCGTAAGCCGCGGCGATCACCGTTCCTACACTCTTTGAGATAAAGAGCACTTCATCGTATCTTCCATAATCCACATCCGATAGGATATCCTGCGCCTGCAGATACAAGCCCTTAAAGGCTTCTTCCATCTTCTGCACATTTCCCCTGATATTCATATCTCCGTTATAAACATAATTAACGGCTATGCATTCATAAGCGTTTCGTTCAGCCAGCTTTCTCCCATAATATAAAAGCGGCCTGTCACAATTATACC
>JAFRXH010000106.1 GCA_017437785.1 Lachnospiraceae bacterium | reverse complement strand
TATTTATCCAGTATCTCAGCCGCTTCTTTCATCAGCTGTATTATCGGCAGATGCTGTGGACATACACGTTCGCACTGTCCGCATCCTATACAGTCGGAAGCTTTTCCGCCCCTGCCTGCTACACCTCTGTAGAAGTTCATCGATCTCCAGTCATCGGGATAACGGCGCAGCGTATTTATGGTACGGAATACGTCCGGTATGCTTATCTTCATGGGACATCCGTCACAGCAGTACCTGCATGCGGTACATCCTATCTGCGGAACCCTCAGCACATCCGAAGTCACTTCATCGATCAGCTCAAACTCCTTATCCGTTAAGGGCTCGAAATTTTTGAAGGTATTGATATTATCGGCCATCTGATCCTCGGCGGACATACCTGATAATATCGTCATGACACCGGGAAGCGAACCTACGAAACGCAGAGCCCACGAAGCCACCGACTTTTCAGGCTGTGCAGCTTTAAACTTAGCATCGATCTCCGGCCCCATATCAGCGAGCATACCGCCTCTTACCGGCTCCATTACTATGATTGGTATATTACGTTCACTCAAGATATCATAGAGCCTCTGTGACTGCACCACGGGATTAGTCCTGTCTAAGTAATTAAGCTGTATCTGGACAAACTCCGTCTCCGGATGCTGATCCAGTATCTGCGAAAGCAGTTCCGGTGTTCCGTGATATGAAAAACCGAAATGCTTTATCTTTCCTTCCGCCTTCTTCTGAAGTCCCCATTTGAAGCAGTCGTATTTTACATAAGTATCATAATTGGATCCATCCTCTACCGAATGCAGCAGATAAAGATCAAAATAGTCCACACCTGCCCTCTCTAACTGCTCGTTAAAAATCCTCTCTATATCCTCTTCCTTATGCATCTCCCATGCCGGCAGCTTATCTGCGATCATAAAGCTCTCACGCGGATAGCGCTTAACAAGAGCTTCTCTTGCCGCAACTTCCGACTTGCCGCCATGATAAACATATGCTGTGTCAAAGTAGTTCATACCGGCTTCCATGTACTTATCTACCATGCGGCATACCTGCTCATGATCGATCACACCATCCTTTTCCGGAAGGCGCATCAGGCCGAATCCCAGCTTGGGCATTTTACTAAGATCAATACTCATATGATACCTCCATTCCTAATTTAAACTGCGTTACCGTTACGGCAGATACTTACCTGCTGCCAGATAAAGTGCATACCAGTCATGATGCGAAAGCGTCACATCAGCTGCTGCGCAGGCATCTTTGATATGCTCCGTATTCATTGTTCCTATTATAGCCTGCATCTTAGCAGGGTGTCTTAAGATCCATGCCAGAGCGATCGCTGTCTTTGATACGCCTTCGCGCTCTGCCAGCTCACCAAGAGTCTTGTTTAATCCGGGGAAGTCGGGGTTATCTATAAAAGTACCTCCGAACATACCTATCTGCAGCGGCGACCATGCCTGAATGGTAATATCCTTAAGTCTGCAGTAATCAAGCGCATTACCGTCACGGTTGATCGAAAAGTCCGTTGTCTTATTGTTCATATACAGAGCCTGGTCGATCAGCTGTGACTGCTCAAGCGACAGCTGCACCTGGTTGATGATAAGCGGCTGCTTCACATATTTCTTCAGCAGTTCTATCTGCATGGGCACCAGATTGCTGACACCGAAATAACGTACTTTCCCGGTCTGCTCTAAGATATCAAAAGCCTCTGCCACTTCTTCCGGATCATACAGTACGTCCGGCCTGTGCAGTAAAAGCGTATCAAGATATTCGATATTTAGTCTGCCCAGGATATCATCCACACTGGAAAGGATATTATCTTTTGTCCAGTCGAACTCGTTACGGTCAAAACAAAGACCGCATTTGCTCTGTATGAAAACATCCTCCCTGGCGATACCCGTCAGAGGAAATGCTGCGCCGAACCTGCTCTCTGCAGCACCGTTTTCTCCGTAGCATGTAGCATGATCAAAGAAATTGATCCCGCACTCGTATCCGGTGCGGATAACATCTGCTGCCTCCTTCACATCAAGAGCAGGCATTCTCATGCATCCCTGTACTATTGCAGATACATTCTGCGGGCCATTTACGATATTGATTTTTTTCATGGCTGATATCCTCCTTACTAAAGGACATGATATCGCATTACTTCCTTGTGTACTTCTTAAATATCGTTTTACCCCATATCAATATTTGCTGTGAAAAGAGCATGCAAAAAGAAAGATAAGATAAAGATTATTGAAAATGATATGATAAACAGCTTACAGAAGCATAGCTACAGCACGCCGCCATCCCTCGATACGCTCTGCACGTACGGCACTGTCCATTAGGGGCTCAAAAACCGTACTGCTGCCGCTGCTGCTTTCTATATCGGCTTCGTCTTTCCAGAACTGCGTTGCCAGTCCCGCCAGATAAGCCGCTCCCAGTGCCGTGGTCTCCACGCATTCGGGTCTTACTACCTTTACGTTGCTTATATCTGCCTGCGTACGGCAGAGATAGGCATTATTGCTGGCTCCGCCATCCACTTTA
Source organism: Lachnospiraceae bacterium (assembly GCA_017437785.1). Lineage (GTDB taxonomy): Bacteria > Bacillota > Clostridia > Lachnospirales > Lachnospiraceae > NK4A136. The sequence goes on along the minus strand of JAFRXH010000106.1, from coordinate 13,663 downwards.
AGTACATTCAGCCCGCTGCCGGCATCTTGCGCCATAGCTGATAATATATCATTGACCTGGTAACTTATCGAATCAAGTGCTGCCCGGATTATATGATGTTTTCCTACTCCGCGGCTTAAGCCCGTTATCACACCCTTGGCTTCGGGTTTCCAATACGGTGCTCCCAGTCCCGTAAATGCAGGCACTATATAACATCCGTTGGTATCATTAACCTTAAGTGCCAGCTCCTCACTCTCTGCAGCATTGCTTATAAGTCCCAGTTCATCCCTCAGCCACTGTATAACGGCTCCACCCATAAATACCGATCCTTCCAGTGCATATATGGTCTTACCGCCTTTATTCCACGCTATCGTGGTTACCAGACCGTTTTTCGAATCGATCGCTTTTTCTCCCGTATTCATAAGGAGAAAGCAGCCCGTACCGTAGGTATTCTTTATGTCGCCGGCTTTAAAACATTTCTGTCCAAAGAGCGCCGCCTGCTGATCACCTGCCGCCCCTGCTATCCTGATCGCTCCGCCCATATAGGCGGGATCGGATTCCCCGTATACCTCGCTGTTTGATACCACCTTGGGCAGCATGCTTAACGGTATACCCAAAAGACCGCAGATCTCCTCATCCCATTTGAGTTCATGTATGTTATACAGCATGGTACGCGATGCATTGCTCTGATCTGTCACATGTACCCTGCCTTTAGTCAGCTTCCATATCAGCCAGCTCTCAACAGTACCAAAGAGCAGCTTTCCGTCCGCAGCTTTTTCGGCCGCACCTTCCACATTATCAAGTATCCATTTAAGTTTGGTCGCAGAAAAATAAGGATCGATCACCAGACCTGTTTTGGCCCTGATCATATCCTTATATCCCGCCAGCTCGTCGCAGATCTTTGTTGTCCTGCGGCACTGCCACACTATTGCCTTATATACCGGGAGTCCGGTCTCTTTATCCCATACTATAGTGGTCTCACGCTGATTGGTGATACCTATGGCTTCTATATCTTCCGCATTAAGCCCTGCCTTAGACATGGCTTCCACCGCTACACCCAGCTGCGCAGACCATATCTCCATCGGATCATGCTCTACCCAGCCGGCCTGCGGATAATACTGCTTTATCTCCTTTTGCGCCAGGCTCACTATCCTGCCGTTTTTATCAAAGACTATCGCACGCTCCGATGTAGTCCCCGCATCGAAGGCCATTACGTAACTCCCCATCAGTATGGCTCCTCCCATATATGATGTATTGCCCCTCACCCGGAGCCATTTATGATCGTGACTCAGTCACGATGACTACTCACTATAGCTTAAAATAATTCATCGTACCTGTCAGGTCCTCGGAAAGGGTCTGGAGCTTGACTGCCGCATCATTGATCAGTGTAAAGGTTGCGTTGAGTTCTTCCATTGATGCATTGGTCTCTTCCGTAGATGCCGCATTCTCCTCCGATACGGCTGACAGATCGTTTATTACTCCCGTAAGACCATTCTTTGAATCATTCAAAGAACTGATTCGTCCGGTGATATGAGCCGATGTATCTTTAACATTTGCCACATTCCCGTTCATCACTTCCATATTGTTCTTGGTTGAATCCAGCTGCGCTGCCTGCACCCCAAAGCTTTCATTCAGTTTCTCCAGTACATTCACCGAAGATGCAGAATCGGCCAGCAGTTTTTCTACTATGCTCTTTATCTTTTCCGCACTCTCACTTGACTGGTCTGCCAGCTTGCGTATCTCATCTGCCACCACGGCAAAACCACGTCCTGCATCTCCCGCACGTGCCGCCTCTATCGAAGCATTGAGCGACAGCAGGTTCGTCTGTGTAGCTATATCGGTGATAGCCTGTGTGAATTCGGAAATAGTCTTTGCCGACTCGTTGGTGGATGTGATGGTATCTCCTATATCCTTAACTGAACGTGTTACTTCTTCACTGTGCTCTATCAGCTTATCCAGTGCATCCATAGCCTTATCGCAGGCTTCTTTCATCTCCTCCGCATAGCGGTCCATCTCCTGTACGTCACCGGTTATGCTTTCGATATTCCTGCCTATATCATCCGTATCGGCTACCGCACTCTCAACACTCTCTGCCTGGGCTACCGCTCCCTTTGATATCCCGTTTATGGCTTCCGTGACCTGATCTGATGCAAGAGATGCCTGTGAAGATGATTCCGCAAGCTCTTTGGCCTGTTTATCAAGATCATTCGCCGCTCCCACCGATCTGCTGATGATATCCTGCAGCCTGTCTTCCAGTTCACCCACGCCGCTTGCAATGATGCCCAGCTCATCGTTACGCGCTTTTAATTTGCTGTCTATCCTTGCATTTAAGTCGCCTCCGGCCAGATCATTAACACCGCGCGCGATATCCTTCATCATCTTTCCGTATTTGTTGGTAATGAATACTCCGAGTACGGAGAACAGCACTGTAGCTATCACACCCAGCACCAGAAGAGATCCGACAGCTATGTTCAGATCCTTATTGATATCTTCTGCAAGTCGCCCTGCAAAGAAGCAGCCTACATATTTCCCGTCGGAGAACTCAGGTGAATAATAAACATAATATTTCTTGCCGTTTATCACGGTCTTGAAATCGGTAAAGGGCTTTCCGGCTTTAACGGAATTGTATGCGGCATCACCTATATCCTTGCCCTTCATTCCGTCTATGGTAGTCATTGCACGGGTCTTATCGATAATTATAGTGTATTCCAGTCCGGTCTTTTCCGAAAGTCCGTCCATGATCGGCTGGAAACTGCTTTCCATTTCGTACTGGCCTTTAAAAAGCTTGCCGTCTACTATATGCCACTCACCCAGATACATATTATCCAGGTTTTCCTGCAGCTGCAGACAGGATGCTTTAAGTACTTCCTCCCCCATCTTGTGATATCCGTTGGATATCTGGATGAGAGCGATAGCACACAAAGACAATGCCAGCAAGATCATCCCGGCGACAGCCAACACTACGATCCTTCCCATCAAGCGTCCTTTTTTACCCGTTAACCCGTTCATCCTGTTTACCTCCGTAAAAAAATATTTGATCATATTGCCGTTTCTATTTTAAACGTACGGTCTTAAGACCGGCGTCGGTCACAAGAACATAAGATAAGGGACTGCTGCCGGGCAGCATCAAATAGACGGAATCGTCAAACGTCCCTCTGTATTTAAGCTTTCCTTTCGTAGTATATATCTCACATGATGAAGAATTATAAACTATTATCTGATCTCCGGAAAAACGTATCTCCTTATAATCCGCATCAAAATGTATGCCGCATTCATGCACACCTTTTTGGTCATATACATCGCATACATATTTGCTCTGTCCTGTCTTATCATAATATACCAGCCCCAGTCTGCCGCTGCCGCTGTATACCGAATGCACTTCTTCCGTCAGTGCATTCTCACTGATGCTTGCAGGACGCTGGGCGCCCTCATATATCATCAGCCTGTTATTTGCCACGGCAAAAGCCGTATCATCATCAAGAAACTCGACCATAGGCACCAGCTCTGCAGGGTACTCAAAGGCACTGACCAGATTATCGGTCTCGTTCTTTCCCACCTCTCCGAAGTTATAAAAAGCCACACGGCTGGTGATACGGCCGTTATCCACGTAAAAATACGATACGCCTACCAGCCTGCCGTCATCGGAAATACCGATGGCTGCGGGATAACCGCTCCTGGACATTGTGGTACGGAAATAAGATATCACGGTCCCGTCATGATAATACAGATAGACCGGTGTAGTATTTATGTCATCGAGAACAGCCGCCACCACACCGCCTGCCGACATGCGCAGCATCTGTACGGGTGAAGGCGCCGATATCTCACCTATGGTACCGGTCCTGTCGTATATATAAATATTACGGCCGCCCCTGTCGGCAACCGCAACATAATCTCCCCTGACTTCTACCATGGGATCCTGCATTACATAGGAAAAACTCCATATATCCTGCCCTTTGGCATTGGTGCAGTGTATACCGTCAGAGCTGTACGACACAAAATCATTACCGTAGGGAAGTATCGTGGAGCCGGTGGTAGGCGTCCAGTCCACCACCGCCAGCACTTCCATCGACTCATAAACCTTATTGTAATAATTCTGCGCAAACAGGATCCCCGCCACAAGCAGCACAACTATTACCGACAGCCAGATGATAATGCGGCGTGCCTTGAGTTTCGCCTGCTTACGGCGGAATTCCGCCATGTCTACAACATTATTTTCTTTTTCGGCTTCCTCAGCCTGATGCTTCTTAGCCATTAACCGTGCTTACCATTCAAACTGATATATCGTGGTCGTATGATATTCCTTATCGGGTCCGAAAACGGGATGCTCAAAATTCTCATGATTGATAGCATCCGGATAATACTGGGTCTCCAGACAGAATCCCTTGCGGGGCATATTGGGGAAATTGTTCTTTCCCTTATTTTTTCCGATGCAGTTGCCGGCATAGAACTGCACTCCGGGCAGATCACTGAAAACCTTCATCCTGCGTCCGCTCTTGGGCTCGCTCACTTCCGCTATCAGCTTCTTCTTTCCGTTATATCCGTCTATACAGTAATTATGATCGTATCCCTTTACCAGCTTAAGCTGCTTGAAATCCTGCTCGATATCCTTTCCGATCTTTTTAGGTTTTCTGAAATCCATCGGCGTACCTTCCACCTCGGGCAGATTACCAGTCGGGATCGCCTGAGCGTCAACCTCGGTATATCTGGAAGCATTAATGGTAAGTATATGATCGTGGATACTCTTTGATGCAGGTCCCTGAAGGTTAAAATAAGAATGATTCGTCATATTGATCACGGTATCCTTATCGGATGTCGCATTGTAATCTATCTTTAACTCGTTCTTATCGGTAAGAGTATATGTAACAGTCACCTTCATGTTCCCGGGATGTCCCAACTCGCCGTTCTTCTTATCAAGGCTTAACTTTACGCTGTTCTTTCCTGCCTCTGCCTTCCACAGTTTTTTATGGAATCCGTTATACAGATCGCTGTGAAGATTGTTTGCCTTATGATCATTGATAGGAAGCTGGACCTTCTTTCCATTTACCTTATAGCATCCGTCCTTTGTGCGGTTAGCGATAGGGCCGACGGTCGCTCCGAAGAAGCTGCCGTTCTTGAAGTACATCCACAACTTGTCATAACCCAGTACCACATCCTGCACACGTCCCTTGCTGTCGGGAACATACAGGTTCTTTAAGATCGCACCGTAAGTAATGATATCCGCGCGCATCCCATTCTTATTGGTGATAGAATAGCACTCAACCTCTTTACCTTCCGGTGTGGTACCGAATACAGATCTCTCTACTGACATATCCTGTTTTCCTCCTTTTATAAAAATCCTGCGCACCGCCCAGGATGATACTAAAATTTATATCTCGGTCCTTCCCTCAAATGCTCTTAATAATGTTACTTCATCGATGTATTCCAGATCACCGCCTACGGGCACGCCGCTGGCTATACGCGTGACCTTTATCCCCGCAGGCTTTATCAGCTTGCTGATATACATCGCGGTAGTCTCACCTTCCAGTGATGAATTGGTGGCTATGATCACCTCATCCACATCGCCCTTAAGACGCTCTATCAGCTCCTTAAGCTTTATATCGGAAGGTCCTATGCCGTTCATAGGCGAAATGGCACCGTGCAGTACATGATACACGCCGCCGTATTTGCCCGTTTTTTCATAAGCTGCCAGATCACGCGGGTTTTCTACCACCATGATCATCTTATGATCCCTCTTGGGATTGGCGCATATGGGACAGTACTCCGCATCGGTAAGCGTGCAGCATTCCGCACAGTAACGCGCCTTTTCCTTAGCCATGATGATGCTTTCGGACAGACGCTTAACCCTGTCATGAGGCAGGTTGATGATATGAAAAGCCATGCGCTCTGCCGATTTCTTCCCGATACCCGGCAGAGCCGCAAGTTCCTCCACCAGCCGGTTGATATCCGCGCTGTAATATTCCATGATGCTTTAGAAAGGTAAGTTGAGACCGGATGAGATCCCTCTCATCAGCTCATCACTCTCTGTTTCAGCCTGGTTGATCGCTTCGTTCACAGCTGCGATGATCATATCCTGAAGCATCTCCACATCATCGGGATCGACTGCATCGGGAGATATAACGAGTTTAGTCAGGACCTTCTTACCTGTCACGGTTGCTTCCACCGCACCGCCGCCGCTGCTGGCGCTGTACTCCTTCTCCTCCAGCTCCTTCTGCTTCTCCTCCATCTGGCGCTGCATTCGCTGTGCCTGCTTCATCAGGTTGTTCATATTGCCCGGCATTCCTACGCCGTAAGCTCCCTTTCTTGCCATTTATAAGTTCCTCCTAAAATTATTTTTCTTCACACATAAAGCATTTATTCAACATCATAAGAGATGTTAAGTAACGTCTCCAGATCGGCGAACTGCGTTCCGAAATCTTCTTTCCTGTCAAAGCTCCTCAGTTCGAAATCCACCTCTTTGCCTACATGCTCGCTGAGTATGGTTTTAAGCTGCTCCTTAAATGCATCCTCTATAGTGCGTACATGCAGCGGATCCTCAAAACATATCAGCAATACGCCGCTGTCATTCATCGAAGGCTTCGACTTTGAGAGTATCCCCTTTAACAGATGGTCGGCCCTGCCCACTATCACCGGCCAGTCCCGTACTATCTGCTCTATATCCTCAGGTACCGCCCGGGAGAGAGTTATCTTTTTTTTTACTTCCGATGGCTCGGCCCCATCTGCCGCATATACCGGCGCGGCTGCCATCGGTATGCCGTTCTCAAACTTCTTCTCAAGATCCTTGACCCGCTGCAGCAATGCAGAAATATCCGTATCCATCTGCGGACGCATCAGGCGTATAAGGTATGTTTCCAGCATTATACGCTTCTGCGTGGCATAACGCATATTCTGCTGAAGCTCCGAAAATATATTGATATAACGCAGCACGGCGTTCATATCCAGCTGCGAAGCTTCTTCTTTTAACAACACCAAGTTATCGGAAGATATGTTGAGTACCTCTTCCATATCGTTTCCGTCAGATGCCTTAAGGAGCATGATATTCCTCAGATACCAGAGATAATCCGACACAAACTGGCCTATCTCACGTCCCTGCATCACCACATCCTCAACGGTATTCATAGCCGCGCTCACATTACTGCTCATCACAGCCCTGGTAAGACGGCTGAACACTTCCGTATCTACGGCGCCCAGTATATCCAGTACCTTATCGTATGTCAGCACCTCGCCAAAGTTAAAAGCCACGCACTGGTCAAGCAGGCTTAATCCGTCACGCATCGATCCGTCCGCAGCCCTCGCAACATACTGTACCGCCTTATCCTCTACCTGCACGCCCTCTGCATCAAGCAGTTCTTTCATGCGGGCTGCTATCGTATTGATATCGATGCGCTTAAAGTCGTATCGCTGGCAGCGGCTAAGTATCGTAACCGGCAGCTTGGCCGGATCCGTGGTAGCCAGTATGAATATCACATATGCAGGCGGCTCTTCCAGCGTCTTAAGCAGCGCATTCGAAGCACCTGCCGAGAGCATATGTGCCTCGTCAAGGATATACACCTTAAACCTGCCTTCAACCGGAGGATAGCTCACCTCTTCTATTATGGTGCGCACATCATCAACGCCGTTGTTTGAAGCGGCATCCAGTTCGGATACATTTAAACTGTTACCGGCAGCAATGGCCTTGCACATCGTACATTCGCCGCAGGGGCTGCCGTCTTCAAGAGGTGACAGACAGTTTACGGCTCTGGCCAATATCTTTGCCACCGTTGTCTTTCCGGTACCGCGGGTCCCGCAGAATAGATATGCGTGTCCCAGGCGGTTCATTTTAAGCTGGTTTCTTAAAGTTGTTACTATGTGATCCTGTCCCTTTACATCATCAAAATTCTGGGGACGGAACTTTCTGTATAAAGCTGTGTACGACATTTCTACTCATCACCAAAACTGATGCCCAGCATCTTAGCTTCCTTAACTATCGTGGAATCAGGATCGACGGTCTTTAACTTGCCCGCCACATCCTTAAGGGGCACCTTTACCACTTCACGGTTCTTATATCCCACCATGAAGCCGTATTCATTTTTAAGTATCAGCTTGCCGGCTTCGGCACCCAGGCGTGAAGCGAACACTCTGTCATACGGACAGGGCGCGCCGCCGCGCTGCATGTGCCCGGGCACGGTCACCCTTACCTCCAGGCCTGTCTTCTTCTGGATGGCATCCGCCACTTCATAAGAGACACTGGGGAAGGTGTACTGTTCCATTTTTTTCTTAAGATCCTTCTTTGAGAGCTTTGAATCCTCTTCGGATATGGCTCCCTCCGCTACCGCCAGTATGGTAAAGCGGCTGCCGCATTCCTCACGCTTCTTGATGGCCTTTATCACCTTATCTATCTTATAAGGTATCTCGGGGATCAGGATTATATCCGCACCGCTGGCCATACCTGCGTTTAAAGTAAGCCATCCGGCCTTATGCCCCATGACCTCTACAATAAACACCCTGCCATGGGAATCCGCAGTAGTATGTATGCAGTCGATCACTTCTGTAGCTATATCCACCGCACTCTGGAAACCGAAAGTCATATCGGTCCCCCACAGGTCGTTATCAATGGTTTTGGGAAGTGTTATGATATTGAGTCCTTCTTCACGCAGGCGGTTGGCTGTCTTATGGGTGCCGTTACCGCCCAGTATTATCATACAGTCGAGATTCAGCTTATGATAAGTATGCTTCATCTCTTCTACTTTATCCCTGCCCTTATCGTCGGGAATATCTATCTCTTTAAAAGGCATACGCGACGATCCCAGTATGGTCCCGCCTTTGGTGAGTATGCCGGAGAAATCACGATTGGTAAGCATGCGGAAATCGCTGTTGATAAGCCCTTTGTAACCGTTCTGAAATCCGAAGATCTCTACCTCCGTGCCGCTGTTATAGAGTGTCTTCACCACTCCTCTCATGGCTGCATTGAGAGCCTGACAGTCACCGCCGCTGGTAAGCATTCCTATCCTCTTCATACCGTAACCCTCCTTGACCCGCTATAAGATCCTTAAGATCTTTCCTAATTCTATCACTTGTCGCTGCTATCTTCAAGGACATCCGCCAGCCTCGCAAACTCCTCCAGCGTAAGCCTTTCGCCCCTTATCTGCTCGGACATTCCCAGCTCTGCCAGTGCCTGCTGCACTGCCTCGCGGCTTATGTTAAGAGCTGCATCTCCCGATACGGCATTGCCCAGTGTCTTGCGTCGCTGGTTAAATGCCGCACGTATCAGCTTAAACATAAACTCCGGCGACTTTACTTTAACCGGCGGTTTTTCGTACACATCCAGACGCATTACGGCGCTGTCCACACCGGGACGGGGTATAAAGCATTCCGGCGGCACTGTACAGATATATGCAGGTTTTGCATAATACTGTACAGCCAGCGAAAGCGCCCCGTAATCCTTGCTTCCGGGCCCTGTCTGCATGCGCTGCGCCACTTCCTTCTGGATCATGATGGTAATGCTCTCGATCGCAGCATTCTCTTCAAGCAGCTTCATCACTATGGGTGTGGTGATGTAGTATGGCAGATTGGCTACCACCTTATATTTTTCACCGCCGCAAAGCTCCTTCAGATCCTGTTTCATGATATCGCCGTTTATGATATTGACATTATCATATCCGGAAAGTGTCTCTTTCAGGATAGGGATCAGCTCCTTATCTATCTCGACTGCCGTGACACTTCCTGCTCTTTCCGCTAAAAGCTGTGTCATGGCTCCCAGTCCGGGGCCTATCTCCAGGACATTGTCATCCCCGCCTATCCCTGCCGCATTCACGATCTTATCGAGCATGGAAGCATCGACCAGGAAATTCTGGCCGTACTTCTTTCTTATATTAAATTTATGCCGGCTTAATATGTCCGCCGTGTTTCCTGCTGTTCCTATACGCATGTGGGAATTATACCAAAAAATTTACCTTCTTGCCATAATTTTTATTTCTGTTATACTTATTACGCAAAAATTCAGAAAGATCCTTCGCTCCGCTCAGGATGACACGAACTGTGCTCAGGATGACACGGACGGTGTTCAGGATGACACGGACTGTACTCAGGATTATGCGGATGACGGCGGTATCTTAGGAAAGGCTTGATGATCATGAAGAAGATAGTACTTACCGGCGGTGGAACTGCCGGCCATGTTACTCCTAATATAGCACTTATCCCCAGGCTCAAGGAGCTTGGCTACGAGATATATTATATAGGCTCTTACGAAGGTATCGAGAAGAAGCTTATATCCGATTTCGGCATTCCCTATTACGGGATCTCCACCGGCAAATTCAGAAGATATTTCGATCCCAAGAACTTTTCCGACCCCTTCCGCGTATTAAAGGGAATAGGCCAGGCAAAGAAGCTGTTAAAAGAGATCAGGCCCAATATCATCTTTTCCAAGGGCGGTTTTGTTTCGGTCCCCGTACTGAGGGCTGCTGCCGGACTAAAGATCCCCTGCATCATCCACGAATCCGACCTTACACCGGGACTTGCAAACAAGCTATGCATCCCCGTTGCTAACAAAGTATGCTGCAACTTCCCCGAGACCTTAAAATATCTCCCGGAAAACAAAGCTGTACTTACCGGATCCCCTATCAGAGAGGAACTCTTAAAAGGTAATAAGGAATCCGCTTATAAGCTCTGCGGCTTTGACGGATCCAAACCGGTCGTTATGATCATGGGCGGAAGCCAGGGCGCCAGTGCCATCAACAAAGTGGTCAGGGACGCTCTCCCCAGGCTTCTTGAGAAATTCAACATAATACATATCTGTGGCCAGGAGAAGATGGACAATCTCCTTCTCACCACTCCGGGTTATAAACAGTTTGATTATGTACGCGGGGAATTAAAAGATCTCTTTGCCATCACCGATCTGGTAGTAAGCCGCGCAGGAGCCAATGCCATATGCGAGCTTTTAGCCCTGCGTCTGCCCAACCTGCTGATCCCTCTGCCCCTTGCAGCCAGCCGCGGTGACCAGCTTCTGAATGCCGCTTCCTTCGAGACCCAGGGATACAGCATAGTGATGCAGGAAGAAAACCTTGATGAGGACTCATTGATCGACGCCTTAAACGACCTGTATCAGAACCGTGATACCTACATCAAAAAGATGGAAAGCTCTTCTCAGTACAATGCGATCAATTCCATCATAAAACTTATAGAAGAAAATGCTATGCCTGAGGCCTGAATTCAAACAGCTGGTCTAACTGCCTTATCTTGCCGAAATCGCCTTTAGCGACGATGTTACCGGCCATAAAGCCCCTTTGGAAAGACAGGCGCCCTTCCACTATATCCATCATCACCTGTTTTTCCAGGCTCATCTCTATATCCGCATAGACCAGATCACCGTATACAGCCTCCAGATCCTTTCCGTCTATACGCAGGATAAAGGCTTTATCCTTTCCGCGGATATTTATCTTATACTTGACATTCACTCCCGCATCAGGTTTGAACGCCGCCCTAAACAGCGCCGGCAGATTATCTTCATTTACCTGCTTGTGGGATTTCATTTTTCCCTTAAACAGATCCGTCAGCTCCTTTATATCCTCTTTCTGTTTTGCCACATAGTGCTCATCGGAGGCATATTCGGAAAGCTGCTCCGTTTCCTGCTGGGTAAGCGTGGTATTCCTTGTCTTGTAAGTGGCTTTACGTACAGCCATCACACTTACCGGCAGGGCAGTCGTATGCTGGTTCACACTGCGGTAGATATTCTCTGCCGCTTTCTCTATCAGCTTCTTATATGTCTCATTATTCTCAAGTTCCGATACTTCCGGCATATATCCGGATATACCGGGACATACGGTACCGCCCAGGGACTGCCAGGCGTTCATCAGATCCAGCTCTGCCTCTTTTTCTCCGTAGGTAGTGCTCATGACCACAGGCGCCATATACAGTCTGCTTATCTTTTCCTTATCGCCGTACAGCCAGCAGGCATCCAGAAAGCTCATCATCATTCCGCCCACGCCGTGCCATTCCACGGTAGACGCCAGCACTACACCATCCGCATCTTTTAAGGTCCGCGGCAAAGTGGTTATACTGTTCTTCTGCTCAAACAGGTCGAATTTCTCAACCTTTACATTGAGCTCTTCAAATACCGTCATCATTATCTTAACCGCCACCAGAGTTGGATCTCCGGGCAGGCCGCGCCCGCCGTAATATATATTTATCTTCATAAACTGGCTCCTTTCTTAAAAATCCTGTCATTCTCTGCTGCCGGCAGTTCTGTCAGGATCTTTTTTTTGCGACCGGCTCTTCTTCCATTTTATCAGGACATATATGCCGGCAAATATCAACCCGGCTACAAAACCGCCCAGATGCGACATATAATCTATGCCCTCATCAAGGCTGCCTCCGTAAAACAACAAAAGCAGCGCTATAAGTATGCGATTGTAAAATCTTACGGACTTCCACTGTCTGTTTAGCAGCATCCATGCTATAAGTGCTCCCATTATCCCGTATATCGCACCGGAAGCTCCGATCGATGCGTATGCTTCCCCTACTCTCATCTGCGACCATACGGACAGTATCCCTCCCGATAAGCCGCATACTATATACATCACAAAATAGGCCGCGCGGTGCATCTTCTCTTCCATCATACTGCCTGCGGCATACAGCATCAGCATATTACCGGCCAGATGGCTGACCGATGCATGCATGAACATATGCGTCAGCAGCCGGTACCAGAGCGCCGGATCTCTTAATGTATCCAGAGTAACCCCGTAATCATAAGGGTTAAATACCTTCATGCTGCTTAAGATATACATTAGTGCATTAACCAGCAGCAGTCCTGTCGTGACCCAGTGTACTTCCTTTGAAACGGCAGGCTCTTTTTCATGTATCCGCGGCATTCCGTCCGGCCCCTGTTCTGCCGGAGCCCTGTCCAGATCATTTCTGGTGTGTCTGGCTTCGTCTAGGTTTAATTCCGGCAGCTGTACGCTCACTCCCTGCTGTTTTACATGTTCTTCCAGCTGTCCGCGCAGTCCGTAAAAATCCTCTGCAGCCTCGGGAGGTACGAATAATCTGCTCCCAAGCGGCACTCCTGTATCCGGATCGGGATTTTCATCATCTATCAGATACCATACCCTGTTTATCCAGCCGGCATCTTTATCCTCTTCTTCCCCGCCCAGGCCATGTCCGTCCCGGCCCGGTACAAGGTTTCCCACTCCGGTGGCATCTGTACATACCAGTCTCAGGAAGTGGATATCCTTTCCCCTGCCGTAATCCAGCCTGCCGCGGTGTACCTCCTCAAAGGCCTGCATCTGAGCCTGCGTACTGGTCTGTTTTCTCTCGTCAAAAAAACAGACTATGTTAACGGAGTAGTTTTCCTCCTGCACAAAGCTCATATAACGCTGGTCCAGCGAGCACATATACAGCCGGTATCCCTGTTCCAAAAAGAATTCATTAAGAGTCTTCATCACTTGCAGACCTCCGGCAGGGAGAATCCCTTTATATACTCAACGAACCTGCTGCCTTCGACCGGTTTGGAGAAGTAGTACCCCTGGAAATAATCACAATCGAGCGCCAGCAGTTTCTTTATCTGGGCTTCGGTCTCCACGCCTTCCATTACCACCTTCATGTTAAGACGGCGTGCCATACGGAAGGTATTCTTAAGTATTATATCTGCCTTTTCATTCTTCTCTGAACTCCACAATATCGACTTATCCACCTTCATGATGACAAAGGGCAGATT
>JAFRXH010000105.1 GCA_017437785.1 Lachnospiraceae bacterium | reverse complement strand
GATGAAGGAAATGGCTGCTTCTTACGGCATCGACATTTCCAAGCCCGCTACAAACGTACAGGAAGCTATCCAGTTCACATATTTCGGTTATCTGTGCGCAGTTAAGGAGCAGAACGGTGCAGCAATGAGCCTTGGCCGTACTTCTACCTTCATCGACTGCTACGCAGAGCGTGACCTTAAGAACGGCAAGTTCACTGAGGAAGAGATCCAGGAGTTCGTTGATCACTTCATCATGAAGCTGCGTTGTGTTAAGTTCGCACGTACACCTGAATACAACCAGATCTTCGCAGGCGATCCCGTATGGGTTACCGAGTCTCTGGGTGGTGTAGGTGTAGACGGACGTCACATGGTTACCAAGACCAGCTTCCGTTATATGAACACCTTAAACAACCTGGGTGCAGCTCCCGAGCCCAACCTGACAGTTCTGTGGTCGACCAGACTGCCCAGACCCTGGAAAGAGTTCTGCGCAAAGATGTCCATCAAGTCTTCTTCCATCCAGTATGAGAACGATGACCTGATGAGAGTTACCCACGGTGATGATTACGCTATCGCTTGCTGCGTATCTTCAATGCGCGTTGGTAAGGAAATGCAGTTCTTCGGAGCACGTGCTAACCTTGCTAAGTGTATGCTGTACGCTCTTAACGGCGGTATCGATGAAGTATCCAAGAAGCAGGTTGGTCCTAAGTACCGCAAGTACGAAGGCGACGTTATCGAATATGATAAGTTCATGCCTATGTTCGAGGATATGATGGAGTGGCTGGCTGACGTTTATGTAAATACCCTTAACGTTATCCACTACATGCATGATAAGTACTGCTATGAGCGCGCGCAGATGGCTCTGCATGATCGCGATGTACGTCGTTACTTCGCAACCGGTATGGCAGGTCTGTCAGTTGTTGCTGACTCTCTGTCCGCTATCAAGTATGCAACCGTTAAGCCCATCCGTGATGAGGACGGCATAATCGTAGACTTCGAGACAACCGGAGACTTCCCTAAGTACGGTAATGATGATGACCGCGTAGACCAGATCGCTCACGACCTTGTAAGCAAGTTCATGATGATGATCCGTCGTCACCACACCTACAGAGATGGATTCCCTACCATGTCAGTTCTTACCATTACTTCTAACGTAACCTATGGTAAGGCTACAGGTAACACTCCTGACGGACGTCGTAAGGGACAGCCTTTCGCACCCGGTGCTAACCCGCTGCACGGCCGTGATACCCACGGTGCAGTAGCTTCCCTGTCTTCCGTAGCTAAGCTTCCGTTCGAAGACAGCCAGGATGGTATCTCCAATACCTTCACCATCATCCCCGGCGCTCTGGGCAAAGAGGATAAGGTATTCGCAGGCGATATCGAAGTAGACCTGAGCAAGAAGTAAGAAATATTAACCACCGCCTTCTCTTTAGGGAGAAGGCGTGACGGATGAATAGCCTTCCCCTTGAGGGCGCATGGCGTCCGGGGGACGCCAGTCTTGCGCCGACCGAAGCGAAGCGGAGACAGGTGGCACGCCGTAGGCGTGACGGATGAATAGCCTTCCCCTTGAGGGGAAGGTGTCAGCCGAAGGCTGACGGATGAGGTGTTATAAGAAAGGAGCCCGATAATGGCAGATCAGATGACAGAGGATCAGATGATACAGGATCTGGTAGCACAGCTGGACGGAGGTTTCTCCAAAGGTGTAGGCCATGTGAATGTAAACGTGGATGATGAAGCTTCCGTGAAAAAGGAAGTGGAGACCATGGGCTGTACAGACTGCAGCCGTACACCTCTGGCATGCTCCGTTCCTACCCTTCATCAGGGATTAGATGATTATGAGTGATAAAGGGATTCAAAGTCAGCGTTTTCCATGCTTGCATGGAATAAACTCTGACCTTGAAGACCTCTTATCAAAAAACAATTTGAATACTTAAGATTTTTAGGAGGAAAATAAAATGGCAGAAGCAAGTGCAGCACAGGTTAACAACCTTGTATCTTTACTGGATGGATACGCAACAAAGGGCGGCCATCATCTTAATGTTAATGTGCTCAACAGAGAGACTCTTCTTGATGCACAGGCACATCCCGAGAACTATCCTCAGCTGACCATTCGTGTGTCCGGCTACGCAGTAAACTTCATCAAGCTTACTCCCGAGCAGCAGGCAGACGTTATCAGCCGTACATTCCATGAGGCAATCTGATACAACAGGAGACCCAAAGTTAACAAAAACGGGACATGCTTGCATGTCCCTGTTTTTTTAACTTTGAGGGATCCGCAAGAACATGAGCAAGTAGCAAGATGCCGAAGGCATCTTAGCGGATTGCGAATGTTCTTAGGATTGCGAAAGCTGCGAAGCAGCGCAGCAATCCGTGTTGTATCAAAGTAGTGTCTTCATGCGCTTGAGCAGGAATCGCGAAAGCTGCGAAGCAGCGCAGCAATCCGTGTTGTATTAAAGTAGCGTCTTCATGCGCTTGAGCAGGAATTGCGAAAGCTGCGAAGCAGCGTAGCAATCCGTGTTGTATCATCCGAGTAAATAATATGAAACTTAGCATTATCGTTCCCGTCTACAATATGTCCGCCGACGGCAAGCTTGCATTCTGTCTGGACAGCCTGATGGCCCAGACTGTTCCGGCAAAAGATTACGAGGTCATCGCTGTGGATGATGCATCCACAGACGATTCTTTTTCTATACTCAAAGAATATGAAGAACGTTACCCCGGCCGTTTCATAGCACTGCAAAGCGCAGTGAACCATCATCAGGGTGGGGCCAAGAACATAGGCCTGGCTGCGGCCAAAGGCGAATGGATAGGCTTTATAGATTCCGATGACTGGATAGTTCCCGATTATTATGAACGTCTGCTTAAGAAAGCGGAAGAGACCGGAGCAGATATGGTTGGCTGTGATTACTGTTTTACGAATGAGCACAGCTTTAAGCCGGGCAGGCGCATCAGCAGCAATAATGCAGAACAGACCGGTGTTATGGATACCGCAAGATATAAAAAGCTCCTGCTTGAAACCGGAAGCCTGGTAGTAAAGGTCTATCGCAGGGAGCTGATACTTGGGGATTATGTTCCCGGCAGTGCCGCTAAGGTGGACATTTTCCCGGAAGATATTTTTTATGAAGATAATGCCGTCAGCAACAGCTGGATGCTGCGCTGCAGGCACTTTGAATATATACCGGAAGCTTTATACTTTTATTATCAGCATGATGCTTCCACAGTGCATACGGTATCGCTTAAGAATCTTAAGGACCGTATGGAAGCTGGCAGGATGATACTGGATACTGCCAGGAAAGAGTCTTATTATGATGAATACAAGGCGGAGCTTGATTATCAGTTCATAACGCTCTTTTATAAAAATACCCTTTTCTCCGCGATGCAGAAAAAGACCGGACTTAAGAAAGGCTGTTACGCATTTACTAAAGAGCTGAGAGCACAGATGAAAAATCTGTTCCCGGACTTTGAACAGAATAAGTATTACATTGAGCGTACAAATACTGAGGAAAAGAAACTGATGCAGATGCAGATGAAGAGTCAGTTATTATTTTATATCTATTATCGTCTGCTGTGGTTTTACAGGGGGATCAGAAAGTGAGCTCAAGGGTTTACGTATGCCATACATTTTATCATGTGTATATAGCCTGCCTGAAAGAGTTTTACAGGGGCGCAGACGGTGATGCGGATCTGATACTGTCAAAGATGTCCAATAAATTCGGGACGATGGTAGAGCGCGCGAAAGAGTGTCCTGTATTTAAGAATGTATACGAGTATGATGAAAAGCGCCCGGAATTCTTTCCCGAGCTTGATGAGCTGAAAACAGAGACAGGTAACATTGTGAGCAATATGAGAAACAGGATACGCTTCTGCAAGGCTTTCGGTAAACGGCAGGAGAAGTTTGTGCCTGTTGATCTGAAGCAGTACAAAGATATCTATGTATTCTGCGATTCCGATCCCATAGGCTATTATCTCAATTATAAAAAGATACGTTATCATGCGCTGGAAGACGGACTGGACTGCATACGCTATTATGATACCGCGCGTTACGATAACAGGGGACATTTTAAGATTAAGGCGGCCATGGCAGCGCTGGGGCTGATCCATATTCAGAACGGCTACGGTAAATACTGTATTGATATGGAAGTTAATGATATCTCAGTGCTGGAATATCCCTGCAAAAAGTACGTAGAACTGCGCAGGACAAAACTTACCGATGCCCTTACACAGGATCAGAAGGATATAATGCTTAAGCTTTTTATATCAAATCTGGATGAGCTTAAAGCGCGTTTGAACGAAAGTGCGGGAAAGAAGACCATGCTGATACTTTCGGAGCCGCTCTGCAGTCTGGATGTGCGGGAGAGGATCTTCAGGGATATAATCGCGCAGTATGGTGAAGGCTATCTGATAATGATAAAGCAGCATCCCAGAGACGAGCTGGACTATAAGAAGTTGTTCGCCGACTGCATATTGCTTGATGGAACCTTCCCCATGGAGATGCTCAATTTTATAGAGGGGCTGAGTTTCGACCGCGTTGTATCCGTTTATACTGTGGTTGATTCCATAAAGTTCGCAAAGGAAAAGATATTCTTAGGTGACGATTTTATGGATATCTATGAGGCGCCTGAGATCCACAGACAGAATGAGTATATTTGATAAGTAAAACAGAAAAGATTTGTATGGGGATCAAAACAGATGATTATCCGAACCTGAAAAGGGAATTATATAAGGATCTACCGGATGAAGAGGATGACAGGATTGTCTTCAGCCGTATATACCGCGTCGAAACAGGGACAGCAACTATAGATGAGTTTTACGAAGCGATAAACGAACTGGGGTATTCAAAGGAAGACATCATGCAGTATTATGGTGTCTATCTTCATGATTTCCCGGTGTTTATGAAGCTGTTATCAGATCTGTAGTGTTATTGTGAGGATAAAGTTGTTTAAAAGTTTGTTATAAACTGTATTGACGCATAAGAACATATGTTCTATACTTCTTCTTGCATCGATGTAATAAATGCGGGGAGGTAAAAGGATGGATACAGGATGAATCACTGCCGATAATGCATAATTCACTCCTTGCGCCTTATGGCGCAGTGTGATAATATAAAGCTTGGAAACACAAGAAAATAGATGAAGAAAAGTGT
>JAFRXH010000104.1 GCA_017437785.1 Lachnospiraceae bacterium | reverse complement strand
TATCTTATAGGCAGTGTTGATAAACGGATCGCGCAGTTTATGCTTGATGCATACAGGAGTGATGTGCCGCCTGAAGTTAAGATCAATGTAGAGCATCCGCAGTACATGGAACCCATAGAGGCTTCGGATTATTACGGGATCATTGAAGTGGTGTATTTCGGCTGGTGTGCTGTTGTATGCGGCGCAGGGATCTTCACTGCCGAGAAGAAATACCATATCGGCAAGAAACTTAAGGTATCGGGGCTTTCCGAATTACAGCTGTTCCTTGGTAAGTTTATACCTATGCTTCTGGTAGTGTCGATATCGTCGCTCTTAACGGCAGGAATAACGATACTGCTCTTTGGAGTACATTGGGGAAGCCCGCTTATCTCTGCATTGATAGTTGTTGTCTCGGCGGCGGCAGCTACGGCATTCGGGCTAATGTTTTATAACATTACGGGGAATGTGGTGGTCACGATAATCGCTGTGTTTGCCGTGGTATGGGTAGCCGGATTCACCGGAGGCAGTTTTGAGACATATATGCTCTCGACCCAGCCTCAGGTGCTTAAGGATATCTCACCGATCTATCATATCAACAGGGCTCTTACAGAACTTTCCTGTATGGGGCATAGCGACTATACGTTAAGCGCTATTACATACTGCATCACGATAATGCTTGTAAGCGCATTTGCGGCAGTAGCAGCCGGTTATATAAGAGGGAGGAAGGGCGAATGAAAACAATGATAAAGATGAGTATGAAACTGCTGCTTCGGACCAAGGCGTTCTGGTTCTTTCTGATACTGACGCCTGTACTGTCAACATTGATACTTAAATCCCAGTTTGACAGCTCGGCAGCGTATATACAGAAAGAAGACGGAAGCGTGATAGAGCTGTCCGGAGCGGATGAGAAGGTGGCATATAACGGCGGGAACGGAGAGTATCTGGTAAAGGTCTACGATGCTTCGGGCAGCAGGCTTTCGGAAGAGATGCTTAAGATGCTGGCACGATCGGGAATGTATATGATATGCAGGTGTGATCTGTCCGGACAGGGAGATGTGTTTACGGATAGTTTCGCAGAGAGTCATATGAAGCGTGACGGTTTTGAGGACAGGATGGGTGCTGCGCTGTATATATATCCCGGCTTTGGCGAAGCAGACACAGCAGAGGAAATGGCAGATAATATAAGGCTTTATGCCTTATCGGATGATGAGAGGACCGGTCTGCTTAAGGAGGATATCGCTTTTTTTGTAAACGGTGCGGCATATGACGGTGAGAAATTTACGGAGGCACTGGGCAGTGTATATGAGAATAAAAAAGTGATCACTGTGTCGGGAAAAGCAGGAAGCACACTTACGGCTGAACAGGTAAACAATAAGACGCAGATCGGATATGCGTTTGCATTCATGACACTGGGATTTGTGTTCTGCGGGGTCTTCGTGGCACACGCAACTATCAACGAACAGAAAAACGGTGTGTATACGAGGATCAGCCTGACTAAAGCAGGACCGGTGCAGTACTTTGTTTCGAAGCTGGTCACGGCAGCAGTCATATCGCTTATGTCTACCGGCGTGATGGGGATCTGCAGCCTTCTTATCAGCAGCGATGACCTTGGTATGAACAGAGCTGAATATCTCCTGATGATCTTCCTGCTGGGACTGATCTTCAGTTCGGTGAGCATGCTTTTGGGAATACTCATCGGGGATGTTATGGGTGCAAATGTCGCGGCCTTTAGTGTGTGGTGTTTGTCGGCACTCTTAAGCGGACTGTATTTTCCGCTGGACGATGTGTCAGATCTCATCAATATGCTGGCTTCACTGATGCCGCAGAAATGGTTTTTAAATGCTTCGGAAAAGATAATTACAGGCGACAATTCGGCCTTCGGTATGGTATTATGTATAACAGCAGCATACCTGTGCGTAGTGATCAGCACGGGCAGCCTGGGGATCAAGCTGCGAAGGATAAGTGAATGGGGAAATTCTTAAAGGAAAACTATTACATACTGGTACGTATGATCCTCATGCTCATTTACGGCGTGTACGGATTATCGGGAAATGTAGAGAGTGCAGGAGTACCCTTAAGGATACTCCTGCTTCTGGCGTTATATATATCCGTGATGACTATAAAGGAACTCACAGAAGCTAAGCTTAAGCTGTTATGTCTTGCAGTGTCGCTCTTTATCAATATACTGCTGATATATACCGGAGGAAGCAGCTTCATGCCGCTGGCATGTTTGCTCGGATTTGAGATCATCACTTTCTTTAAAGGGAGGATACCCCTGTATTTTATTATGTATCTGGCGGTGTTCGCAGACAGTCCTCTGGGGAATATCACAGAATTCATGATAGTTACCATGCTGATAGTTTTTTATGTGCAGCATGAATATGTGGTGGCAGGTTACGAAAAGCGGATGTATGAGGATACCGTTCTGCAGCAGGGCTTGAAACGGGAATATGAAAACCGTGAATACGAGGTGCAGGCAGAGCTAAAGAAAAACATGCTTGAGGCCGAGAATCAGGTCCTTTCGGAAAGAGCGGCGCTTTCACAGACGCTGCATGATAAGCTGGGGCACAGTATCAACGGTTCAATCTATCAGCTTGAAGCGGCAAAGGTATTGATAGATAAGGACCCTGTAAAGGCCGGAGGGATGATACAGTCCGTTATCGACCAGCTGCGCGGAGGGATGGATGAGATCCGCGCGATCCTTCGCAGGCAGCGGCCGGAAAAGAAAAAGATGGCGCTTCTGCAACTGTATGAACTCTGCGCAGACTGCAATAAAAAAGGAGTAGAGGCGGAGCTTAATACCGAAGGAAATCTGTCCGCAATATCCGATATACTGTGGGAGATCATACTGGATAATACTTTTGAGGCTGTGACTAATTCCATGAAGTATTCCAGATGCAGAAGTATAGATATAAGTATCCTGGTGATGAATGAGATGGTAAGGTGCAGTGTGTCGGATGACGGAGTGGGATGCGAAACGGTAAAAGACGGAATGGGTATATCCGGCATGAGGCAGAGGATACGTAACGCCGGCGGCAGCATTAATTTTGAGACGGAAGCAGGATTCAGTGTAAACATGCTGCTGCCTCTGAAGGGCGCCTGAGCATATATTACCTGTCTGACATATCTGCTATTAATGAGTGAGGCAGGACGGAAAGGATGAGCCAATGGAAAAGATAAAAGTGATGATAGCTGATGACAGTGATTTCGTACGGGATGGCATGAAGATCATTCTCGATGTTGATGATGATTTTGAGGTGCTGGGAACTGCAGCCAACGGGAGTGAAC
>JAFRXH010000103.1 GCA_017437785.1 Lachnospiraceae bacterium | reverse complement strand
TCCGAAGTGATATGCGAGCTCATGAGTATGGAGCGTTCCCCGTCCTGCAGATATTCAAGGAAGATATCCAGGATCTCGTTTCTGACCACCGGATCAAGACCTGTAGTCGCCTCATCCATTATCAGAAGCTTTGCGTTATGTGATAAAGCCGCTGCGATCTGCAGCTTCATCTTCATACCTTTGGAAAAGTCTCCTGCCTTCTTTTTAAAAGGAAGCTGAAAACGTTCCATATATTTTTTGAAAGCTTCATCATCCCATTCCCTCCAGATGCCCTTTAACATACGGCCGATCTGCGTTGCGTTCAGATCATCGTTAAAAGGCAGCACATCAAAGATCGCAGCCACTTCCCTTTTTGCCTCATCACCACGTTCCTTAACATCCATGCCCAAAAGCTTTATCTCGCCTTCATCAGGTTTAACGATGCCAAGAAGTGAATTGATCGTGGTGGTCTTGCCCGCGCCGTTCTGCCCTATGAAGCCCATTATGCTGCCTTTGGGAACAGAAAAACTTACGCTATCCAAAGTAAAACCGTCATATCTTTTTACAAGCCCTTTTATATCTATAGCATTTTCGTACTCCATAGTTTTCCTCCGTTACTGAACCATGCATATTGTATATATCTGATATACACATTATAGACGCACTCTTTTCTCGTTGTCAATATATTTTTTATCAAAGTGAGTGTTTTTTTCATCATGTTTCGTATAATATAATGACCGGGTCAAAAAACAGCGAAAGGAGTTTAACATGACCGACGATAAAGTCATAAGGCGCCTGCGCAGCGGCGACGAAAAAGCCATAGCCATGGTAATGGATAAGTACAGCCGCATGCTCTGGAAATTTGCCGCACAGATCCTGTCTCCTTCAGAGGAAGACATAGAGGAATGCGTAGCGGATGTTTTCATAAGCCTTTGGCAAAAGCCTGAACAATATGATGAAAGCCGCGGAAAACTCTCTACTTATCTTTGCACGATGGTAAAGAACAAGGCGCTCGACCGCCTGCGTCTGATCAGGGCAAGGAAAGAAGAAAGCGTGGATCAGATACCTGAAACTGCTGCAACTGATAACGATAACAGTAATGCATACGATCTGGAACACTGTCTTGAGCAGCTTCCCGAAGAAGACAGGGAGATAATCAAGCGGCGATACTATCACGAACAAAAACCTGCAGAGATTGCCACGGATATGGGGCTTGATAAAAAAAGAGTCGAGAACCGGCTCTTCCGCACAAAAAAGAAACTGAAAGGTATGCTCAGTGACTTGGGCGCATATTAAAGGGATTTCGGGCGCAGCCCGAAGGTCTATCCCAAGGAGGATCAAATGAACACGATAAAAATGAAAAAACAGAATATGGATCATATCAAAGAACGTTTTGAAAAAGAAACCGGTGTTACCCTCCCCGAAAAGGAAGGCTTCGAAATACCTGCATGGACAGGGCGCATCGTTGCCGCTGCTGCCGGACTCATCTGTCTTGTCGGCCTCGGTCTGGTATGGCACAAGGTAAGCGCCGACAAACAGCAGTCCGCAGAGCTGCTGTCTGCGCAGCAGCAGTCATCGATCCTGCTTTCCGACGGTGAAGAGGATACCGAAGTAACTACGATCGAAACTGAAGAAACAACAGAAACAGACGAAAGCGCCACTAAAGAAGGTCTTAAAATAGATAATTACGATGCTTCAACCAGGGTAAGCCTCACTACCGAAGCCGATGGTTCAGAGAATGTTACGGATGCCGGCGCAGTCACTGTATACACTTCAGATGAATACTCCATTACTTTTTATGACAGAAATGCCGCGGAAAAACTCGCTGACGCCGCCGTATTCGGTGCCGACGGCGAATGGATCTGGCCCGTACCTGATTCCGTGCGCAGCGACGCCCTTCTGTGTACCGCCCCCGCAGACAGCATCAACTTAGACCGTCCAAGCCCCTACCTTTCCATTCCCGGTACGGTAGGTGATGAAGTGGTGGCGATGCATGCCTGCACAGTAAAAGAAACAGGCTTTGACAATGAAAAGGGGAACTTCGTCACAACAGAAGTTAACGGTAATACCATAGAATACCGTCATCTGGATACCATCAGCGTATCTGCCGGAGATACGCTGGATATGGGCGCAAAGATAGGTACCTTAGGAAACAGCGGCGCCTCCACCGGCCCCCATCTGGGTATCGTAGTAATCGCCGCAGACGGCACCGTGCTGAACATCATATCCGTACCGGCATACAGTGGCAGCTTTTATAAAGAGGAGATCATAAAAGACTGATAAAAATGAACAATCGAGTAGATAAGAAGGGGGACGGTTTTGCCGTCCCCCTTAGCTTATCTTACAGCATCTTCAAGTACTTCAAAATATTCGGCAAAAGTCTTTGCACAGCAGTCAGGATCCTTTATCTTAACCCCCTCTATACGCAGTCCGCATAGCGCAAAGGACATAGCCACTCTGTGGTCTTTAAAACTCTCCAGCACCGCACCGTGCGCTTTACCGGGCTGTATTATCACACCGTCTTCCTTTTCTTCGCATTCCATTCCCAGAGCTTTTATATTCTGTACTATTGCCGCTATGCGGTCGCATTCCTGCAAACGTATATGCGCTATGTTCTTTATGGCTACAGGACCGTTAACAAATGGAGCTAGCGCCGCAAGAGTAAGTGCCTGATCCGAAAAAGCCCCCATATCACATATGCCCGGTGACTTAAGGACACCGTCTTCCGGCCCCATCAGGACAAGCCCCTCCTCTTCATCATAAAAAGTACATCCCATTTTTTCAAGGATCTTCAGAAACTCCGTATCTCCCTGAAGCATAACGGGTTTTACTCCCGCTACCACCGCCCTGCATCCCAGTAATGCCCCGGCTGCATAAAAATATGCCGCTGCCGACATATCCGGCTCCACTTCATATTCACGTCCGGTCAGTCTTTCACCGCCGTTAAATACCCATCCCCACTGCGGTGCATAAAGATTTCCGACAACAGCTTCTTCAACGTTCACGCCAAAACTCTTTATCATAGCCGCGCTCATCCTCACATACGCCAGACCGTGGCTTCCGGTCACACTGACCGTCACAGCCTTAGAATATGCAGCCGCCGCTATTAAAAGAGCGCTCAGAAATTGTGAGCTTTTTTCTATATCAACTGTGATCATGTCCGGGAAATTTCCGTTATTCCCCTTAACCTTCATCGGAAAATGGCCCTCTTCCTCAGTACATTCCACATAAGCGCCGCATCCCTTCAGTGCATCTATCAGCGGTCCCATGGGCCTTGCTTTCATCTGATCCGATGAACTTATATAATATTCCCCATCCGAAAAAGAAAGCATAGCCAGTAAAAACCTGGCCGCTGTCCCCGCGCTGCCCACATAGATATCAGCTTTCTTGACAGGTATATCACCGCCGCAGCCTTTTATGACGATATCTTTATTCTTTACTATCCCGCTTCCGGCAGATACGCTTTCTTTTATCTCAAACCCAAGATCTTTTAATGCCTGCAGAAAAACAGAAGCATCATCACTGCTCATGCAGTTTTTTATAGTACTCTCTCCCTCCGCCATAGCCGCTAAAAGAAGCGCTCTGTTGGTAATAGACTTGGATCCCGGAACAACAGCTTTTATAAAGCGCTCCTTATCAGGCTTAAACGGCCTGACTTCATATACTTCGCGTTTCATATTTCTTTTATCCTTCTTTCTTCACTTCAAATCCCACTTCACTGCTGAAGACATCCTGGAATGAATACTCTTCGGGGAGGCTTACTATGAGCTTTGCTTTTCCGGCTGCTCCCACAGTCTTAACATATGTACCGCCCATGCCGCC
Source organism: Lachnospiraceae bacterium (assembly GCA_017437785.1). Taxonomy (GTDB): domain Bacteria; phylum Bacillota; class Clostridia; order Lachnospirales; family Lachnospiraceae; genus NK4A136. The sequence goes on along the minus strand of JAFRXH010000103.1, from coordinate 12,185 downwards.
GGCTATCTGCGCGCGCTTTGGACCGATCAGCTCTATTACGCCTTCCGTCCTTATATCAAGCGGCGTATTAAAGAAAGGCTGTACGTTTCCGTATTCATCACATACCCTTATCCTTACAGCTGCCACATCATAAGTATCTGCTTCGCACAGATCGGTATGGTCCGTACGCACATCAAGCGTCAGCTTCCCGCTTGTGGATTTTATCACAGTCCTTACTACCTTTCCATCCTTTATTGCCTCAAACTTAAATGTCGTGGCCTTTCCGCCCCAGTTGCCCACGTATTTGCCATACAGCATATATGCCGTTTCAAAGGTCATATGATATACCGTCATTGCCTCTGCCAGTTTCATCTTTATATCCAGCGGTATATTGTTCATACCGTATTGGGCTATATGGTTGAGCGCACTTTTAACTATCTCGTTTTGTCTGTCGGTAAATCCTTCTTCTTCCTTCATGCGGTTTCCGACGTAATCATCAATAAGAATAGGAGCAAAACGCATGTGGGAGTATCTAGGATCTTTGATACTGTATTCTTTTATCAGCTCATCATTGCGGTACATCCTCACACTGTCAGCATTCGTAAAGATGTATACTCCGCCCCTGTTCCCGCCGGGATGCTCACCTATATCCATTGATGACGAAACCTCCAGCACAGGTCTGTTCTTCTGCTGCGAAGCATATACATATGCCGCCAGCTTGGGGTTACGGAACATATCCATAACGCCGTGATAGCATATACGGTCCCCGCTGCCGAAATCCTTATGGGTATTATAATCAAACATACACCAGCCGAAAGCTCCCGCTATATCACGGTTCTCATTCACGGCTTCCAGCACGTTGCAATGACGCAGCGCATGCTGCAGTCTGTGTTCCTCATCATCAAAAGCCTTTGTCGGGAACATATGCCCGTTGTATTCGCTGATAAGATAAGGCTTTGAAACATCCGGTGTGACTAAAGCTTTTCTCTTACAGCCAGGCGCCGTACCCTCATGTGAGAAATCATTAAAGGTATATACATCTTCCAGCAGATGGCTCTTTTCTATATAGCGTACGCCTCCGGTAGGCCTTGTTGGATCCAGTGCATGCGCCATGGCATTAGTCTGCTCATAGAAATCATCATCATCTACAGACTCGTTTATACGCACGCCCCAGAGTATTACCGATGCATGGTTTCTGTACTGGCAGATCATCTCTTCCAGATTGATAAAAGCCTGCTCTTTCCATGCCTGGTCACCTATATGCTGCCAGCCAGGCATCTCCGTAAAGACCAAAAGTCCCAGCTCATCACAGCGTCTGATAAAATGCTGCGACTGCGGATAATGAGAGGTGCGTACTGCATTCACACCCAGTTCAAAACGCAGTATCTCCGCATCAAGTCTCTGCATCGATGCCGGCATGGCATACCCCGTATATGCATATGACTGATGCCTGTTAAGTCCGCGCAGCTTTAGTTTCCTGCCGTTTAAATAATATCCGTCCTCACGGAATTCCGAACGTCTGAAGCCGAAGCATTCACTCACTTCATCTATCACTTTCCCGTCTTTTAAAAGCTTTACCGTAATATCATAAAGATTGGGGCATTTAACATCCCAAAGCTTCGCATTCTTTATGATAAGCGCAGAAGGATCATCAAAAGCCGCCTCCTTTGTTACCAGCACTCCGCTCTTTTTATGCTCCCTTATCTCATATGAAAAACCAAGCGTTTCCTCATCCGCTTCTTCTCCCATATCCAGTTCCGCATCCACATCCACAGCAGCGTCAAAACGATATTGTCTTATATCTTCCGGTAGTATCATCCCATGCGGATCTTCCGGTATTACAGTCAGCTCCGATATCCGGATCTTATCGCATACATAAAGATAAACTTCTCTGTAGATACCTCCGTAGGTCATATAGTCTATAACATGTCCGAACGGTGGTACATTTACATCTTCCCTGCTGTCCACTTTAACGGACAGTATATTATCCTCTCCGTACTTTAACGCATCCGTAAGTTCAGCTTCAAACGCAGTATATCCGCAGCGGTGTTCGCATATCTGTTCCCCGTTAAGATATACCGTGGCAATATGGGCCACGGCCATGAACTTTACAAAGATCCTCTTTCCCTTCCATGATGCATCCGCATGGATGATACGTCTGTATCCGCTCACCATCTGATAGAGCGCATCATCAAAATAGTGATACGGCAATTCCCTGACGCTGTGCGGTATACGCACGTTTGTAATATCATCTGTATTACCGCCTTTTAAAAAGCTATCCGTAAACTCTCCGGTAAATTCCCAGTCATCATTCAGGCTTATCTGCTCTCTCATCCTTCTCCTCCTCTATAAAAAACATTCTTGAAGCAAAGTCGGGATAAAACCTCATCTCGTCACTGTAGCCGCTTCCCGAAAATGCGGATTTGAGTTTAAGTCCCGCATTCATCAACGCACTGCCACTCATGATATGATCTTCCTTTTCCGTCTCCATCTTTACAAACTTTGCCAGTATGTTATGTATGGCCCCGTCCTGCTTTACATGTACCGGTGCCACGTAATTCACCAGTCCGCCGAAATCCTTAAGATTAGTTTTAAATACCCTGGATCTGATACGATAGATCCCATTCTTATCAAGCCCTTTTAGCCTGATCTGCAGCCATTGTGTATTAGGCCGTACCAGCTGCTGCAGCACAACACATACCGCCTTCTTCCCATCGGGAGATACTATGCACCAGAGTGCGTCAACTCCATCATCATTCTCAAGCACATCCTTATCATCCGCATCCTTAAATCCCTTTATACGGTAATACTCACCATACTGCAGCAGGCTTCTCCATTTTTTATATAAAGCCACCTGATCCTTTATCACTTCCAGGTCATCCGCGGATAAGTCCGATAAATTACACTCATATCCAAGAACAGCCGATGCAGCCACATTAAAACGCGTTTCCGGCGGTGTCCTGCGAAGCGTCTGGTGATTGGGCACATCCGATACATGCGCAGTATAGGTGCTCTGTGGATAGCCATAACTGTATCCTTCCTGTATCTGTGTCCTGGCTATCGCATCGGAATCATCACTGCCCCAGATCTGCGGGAAATACGAAAGTATACCAAGGTCAAAACGATTTCCGCCGGATGCGCAGCCTTCAAACAGAATAGCCGGGAAAGCCTTTGTCAGCGTCTGCATTATACGGTATAAGCCAAGTATATACCTGTGTGCTGCTTCCCCCTGTCTCTCAGGCGGCAGAGCCGCAGAATAAACATCCGTGAAATTCCTGTTCATATCCCATTTCACATAGGATATCTCCGCGGATGAAAAAAGCTCCTTCAGACGATCGATGATATAGTCCTGTACCTCTATGCGGCTCAGATCCAAAAACATCTGGCTTCGTCCGGTCGAATGCTCTTTATCCGGTATCTTAAAAGCCCAGTCGGGATGGGATCTGTAGAGTTCGCTGTCCTCATTGACCATCTCCGGCTCCACCCATATGCCGAACTTAAGTCCCAGCTCCGTTATCTTATCCGCCAGACCTTTTACACCGTGGGGCAGCTTCTTTTTATTCACATACCAGTCACCCAGTGATGAGGTATCATCATCACGTTTTCCAAACCATCCATCATCCATTACCAGCAGTTCGATCCCCACAGCTTTTGCTTTCTTTGCCAGGCTGACCAGCCTGCTTTCCGTAATGTCAAAATACGATGCTTCCCAGCTGTTTAAGAGAACCGGCCGGTTCTTATGCTGCCATCTGCCCCTTACGATATGCTCCCTTATAAAACGGTGGAACTGCCGGCTGAGGCCTCCGAAGCCTTTATCACTTACGGAAAGCACAGCTTCAGGCGTCTCGAAACACTCACCCTTATCAAGTATCCATTCAAATCCATCCGGCTGCAAACCGTTTAGTACGCGGAGCTTACCGTATGCAGAACGTTCCGCCGCTTCATAATGGTTTCCGCTGTAGACCAGATTAAAACCATAACAGAGCCCGCTGTCCTCGGTTGTTCCTTTTTTCGATATCATAAAAAAGGGATTGGCACGGTTGGAACTGCTGCCGGTATGCGAACCCACCGATATCTTTCCTGCCTTTATTGGCATATCGCTCTTTCGCATCTCCCGCGCCCAGGCACCTGTGAAAGAATGAAATACATATGCATCCGGATCCATATCCAGCTGCATGCTCAGCGCTTTAAGCAGTCTTACCTTCTCTTCACCTTCATTAACTATCTTAAGCCTTCTGCATATCACATCCGTTTTTTCAAAAACACTGTAGATCAGTTCAAAACATAAAGAACCGTTTCTGTCTTTGAGTTTTATGATAAGGCTCTGTACTTCATCATCCTTACCGTATGACGAAGGCATCAGCTTAAGCTCCGGTTTTCCGCTCATCACTTCGTGCGATACATACACCGGATCGATGCTGCGGCTGCCATCCGCATATACAGCCCCGATCATTGTTTCCCTTATATCACCTTTTCCCGGTGCGGAATATTCATAACGGATGTCCTCAGGTGAAAAATTCCCATATCCACTGCTGTATACAGACGAATTTCCCGGCGGAAAAACATGGCTCTCGCATAAACCATCGGATGATAACACCTCTATCGCCGGACCGTAATAAAGATGCTCAAGCTGCCCGTTTTCAAGCAGCTTGAACACATATGAAGTATTTTGAGTATTTAAGATAAAAAGATCTCTTCCGCCTTCGTTTTCCCTTATATCTATCATGCCCTGCGCTCCTTAAGCTCTTTGTTGATCTCCTCCATCTTCTCCTCGGTAAGTATGAATTTCTTAAAGAAGATAAATAAGGCTATCAGCATTCCCGCTATAGGCAGCACTGTCATTGTAAGCCGCAGCCCCGGCAGATTGACAGATGAGAGCTCACCGGCACTGGCCACTCCTTCCGAATCCCGGCTGATATGAAAGATATCCAGCGCGATACCCGTGATAAATACAGCCACACCGCTTGCCAGCTTTACCACAAAGGTCTGCATCGAAAAGATAACCGATTCATCACGCCTCTTATTCTTAAGCTCCCCGTAATCTACGGTATTGGCAAGAAATACCGTAGTGAGTACCGTAAGCAGTCCGAAAGCCACGAACACGAAGAAGCCGGGGATAAGTAAAAGCCCCAGGCTCTTTACTCCGCTCATCATCATTATGAGCAGCACCGCATACCCTCCTATCGCAAAGGCAAAACTTAAGTAGCAGACCTTCGTTACGCTCATAAACTTCCTTACGAGCGGATAGATCACCATCATTGAGAGTATCTGCATGCCTCCGCCAAAGGTATTGAACAATACATAGGTACCGTTCCAGTCCGCCCCGCCTATATCATATTTAAAGAAATAGATGAGAAGATTTGAGGTGATATAAAGTGAAGCATTTACCAAAACGATGGTGATAACAACGGTCATTGCCTGATCATTAGTGACCAGTGCTTTAAACATCGCGCCAATGGACGGGCTTTCCATGTCAACACTGCTCTTTTCCTTAATGCTCAGGCAGGTTATCGTTATAAAGATCACAAATACTATGGCTACGCCAAGTGCGAATAATGAGAATCCGCTCCGTTCTACAGGATTATTAAGCTCCGCAAGCATTGCGTTGAGCTCGGCGATAACTGTCTCATCCGTAGCTGTCTTGATCTGTCCGGCGATCCTTTGAGCCTGTTCGGCCTCCTTAGGATGTATCAGTGCGCCTAATACCGGTACCACCAGCATGGTTATCACTGTTATAAGCGCCGAACCCACGCCTGCACACGAACGCGCCATAGCCGTAAGTCCTTCTCTTTCCTTACCGCCCTCGGTAAAAGCAGGTATCATCGACCAGTACGGGATATCCATCATGGTATAGGTCACGCCCCAGAGAATGTAAAAGACAGCCGCATAAGCCGCCAGTCCCGCGCCGTTTAATGCCGGCGGTGCAGAGAATACCAGCCACAGTACTATTGCATTTGTTATCGTTCCTATCATCAGCCACGGCCTGAACTTGCCCCACTTAGTCTTTGTTTTGGCTACCACAACACCCATTACCGGATCATTAAAAGCATCAAAAACACGGGCAGCCATCATTATAGCCCCCATAACGGTTCCCTTTATTCCCAACAGATCCTGATAATAATAAAGAATGTAACTTGCGGAAAGCATATAGACCATATCCTTTCCCACAGCGCCCAATCCATAGGCTGCCTTTTCCCTGAAAGAAAGCTTCATAAAATACCTCCTTGTATTATGTTATATCAGTAATCCCCAATTCAAGCCCCCGCATTCTTTCTGCAAAGACAGTTTCATTATACCTTATAACAGCGGCTTTTACAAGGAATGTATGGACTATGACCCGGCTATAGGTTATAATCAGTCAGGCCCTTTCAGGCTGTCTGCGTACTCAAGACTCACACGGGCCCAATAAAAACAGGAGGATCATCATGAACGCTTCAGAACTGATAGAAAACATACGATCCGATATGTATAAAGACCGCTTTTGCGAGATCTATGTCGATCCGTCTCTTTACGAAAAACAGAAAAAACGCACTATAGACGCCGTAGAATGTTTTATCAAAAACTTTGGCGCTGAAGGTGAACTGAACATCTTTTCGGCTCCCGGGCGCAGTGAGATAGCCGGTAATCACACCGACCACCAGCACGGAGAGGTCATGGCCGCATCGATCAACAGAGACGCCATAGCTGTCACCCGCAAAGCAGAAGGAAATTACGTACGCCTGATATCCGACGGCTCTGACATGATAAGCATAGATATCACCGATCTTTCAGCCAGGAAGGAAGAAGAAGGCACTACCGAAGGCATCATACGCGGAATGCTGTATGCCGTAAAAGACCACGGATATGCCCCCGGCGGTTTTGATGCTTATGTGACCAGCCAGGTGCTTATAGGCGCAGGCCTCTCTTCCTCCGCTGCTTTCGAAACCCTGATAGGGGTCATCGAATCATTTCTTTACAATGACGGCGCCATCTCCGCTACCGAGATAGCTATAATGGGCCAGTATTCGGAAAACGTATTCTTCGGCAAACCCTGCGGTCTCATGGATCAGATGGCCTGCTCTGTAGGAAGTATGGTACATATCGATTTTGAGGATCCTAAGAACCCTGTTACCGAAAAGATCGTATTTGATTTTGCGCGCAGGGGCTTGCGTCTGTGCATCACCGATACCAAAGGCAGCCATGCAGATCTGACTCCCGACTATGCTGCCGTCCCTGCCGAGATGAGATCCGCTGCAGCATATTTCGGAAAAGATGTACTGAGGGAAGTATCCGAGTCCGACTTTATCAAAGCTATCCCCGCCATCCGCGAAAAATGCGGTGACCGTGCAGTGCTCCGCGGACTGCACTTCTATAACGAGAACAAGCGCGTTAAACAGGACGTTGAAGCCCTCAAAGCAGGCGACATCGGCAGTTTCTTAAAAGGAGTTCAGGCCTCCGGCGATTCATCCTTTAAGTATCTGCAGAATGTATACACCACTCACGACGTACAGCACCAGAATGTTTCCATAGCGCTGGCAGTAAGTGAAGCAGTACTTAATGGCCGCGGTGCCTGCCGCGTACACGGCGGCGGCTTTGCAGGGACCATACAGGCCTGGGTTCCCGATGATCTGTGTGATGCTTATAAAAAAGCCCTCGACGGTATCTTCGGCGACGGCTCCTGCGAGATCCTCTGTATACGTCCCTGTGGCGGGATCAGGCTTATCTGAAACATAAGCAAAAGGCTTACGGCCATTCTGTTCACATTATGATCATACTGAAAAAGGCGCCCCATCAGGAGCGCCTTTAATAATACTGTCTTATCCCGCTTAAGCTTTCTTTGCCTGTTTAGCCTTATCGGTCGGCTTAACCAGCAGTAAGCATGCCAGCAGCGCGATGATATAGAGGATGATAGTAAAGATCAGAACGTTCTGATAGCCGGTAGGATTAACGGCATTCATATCGTGGCTTGCAAGCAGTGCGTCAACATCAAGTCCTGCTGCCAAAGCTTCTTCCTTAGTGTAGAGGACCTTATTGTAGATGTACTGCTCTACGCCTGTATTCTTAACTATCAATGATGCCACCTGATTACCGGTAAGACCTGCAAATGCCCACGCGGAAAGTGTGATACCGTGGATAGCGGAGATACTTCCCATTCCGTAGTGATCGGAAAGCAGTGTCGGTACGTTGGAGAAACCGCCGCCGTATCCGGCATTTACGATGTATACCAGAGCCAGTACCAAAACAGCCAGCACGATGTTGCCTGCACCGGTCTTGATACCGTTGGTCAGCATTACGATAGCGGTAAATGCTATTGATAAAACAAAGATCAGCTTATAGATCGTATTTCTGTCTTTCATGGTATCGGCCCAGGAAGAGAATCCCAGACGTCCGCCTGCATTAAATACTGCCGATATGGTTGAAAGGATACCTGCAATGCCCGCAAATCCCAGGCACTTGAAGATCATCTTCTCCTGGCTTATAAGCGCCAGACCGCAGGTGATATTGATGTAGAACATAAGCCAGATACCGATGTAGTTGGTGATAGGCTTTGTCTTGATGGTAGCCATGATGCTGGGCTTTTCTCCCTTGCCCTGAGGCTCATGCCAGCCTGCGGGCTTAGCCAGAAGAAGATGGCCTATGAACATCATTACAAAGTAAACTGCAGCAAGGATCAGGAACATCTTATAGATACCGCCCTCTCCCAGACCGTTTAACATAGATGTCATGATAGGTGATGCGATAGCCTTAGCTGCACCAAATCCTGCAACTGCAAGGCCTGTAGCCAGACCTTTACGATCCTGGAACCACAGCATCAATGTCTTTACGGGTGACAGATATCCGGTACCAAGACCGATACCCATTATGAAACCGTAGCTTACGTAGATACCTACGAGGGCTAAGACATTACCTTTATTCTGTCCGCCGTAGTATATAAAGAAACCGGTGAGGGCCATACCTGCCGCAAAACAGATAGTTGCTATAAGCGACGACTTATGTATATCCTTCTCAACTATATTACCCAAAAATGCAGCACTCATTCCCAGGAAGAAGATGGCAAAAGAGAATGCCCACTCCGTAGCTCCCTTTGAAAATCCGATGTAGTCTGCTATCTCCTGTGAAAACAGGGACCAGCAGTAAACGGTACCTATGCTGCAGTGCAGCAGTAATGCCGGGATAGCCGCGCGTACCCATTTGTTTTCACGCCAGCCGCCGGACTTCTTTGCGCTCTCGCTCATTACTATAACCTTTCCTTTCCTATATGTAGTGTGGTTTACAAAACTTTCTATATTATAGTTACTCGTGTGTCAAATTACAAGTATTTTTATCATTTCGCTAAAAGCTCCGTCCCGGCTTATCCGCAGGGGGGTGTGATGCCTACATAAAAACGGCTGCCGCATCCCGGATCGCTTTCCACGCGGATGGGCAGGTTCAGCAGACCTGCCGCCTTCCCGCAAAGATATAATCCCAAACCACTGGATCTTTCATTAAGCCTTCCGTTTATCCCGGTATAGCCTTTTTCAAAGATACGCGGCTGATCCTCAGGCGCTATCCCGATACCGGTATCCGCTACGCAGAGTTCCCCGTTCGCAATGACGATGCTCACGGATCCGCTTTGGGTGTATTTGAGCGCATTCGAGATAAGCTGGTCCAATATGACCATGAACCATTTTTTATCGGTCACCAGCCTTATGTCTGTGCCCTCATATTGCAGTTTAAGCTTCTTATGTATGAATTGCGGAGCAAACTTCCTTATCACTTCGCGTATAAGCTCATCCAGAGCGTATTCCCTTATCAGCAGATCGTTACTGCTGCTCCCCAGCCGCTGATAGGCCAGCACCATATCGGTATACTGCTCTATCCTGAATAATTCCTCCGCCAGTTCACGCTTGTCAACCTCACCGGCTCCCCCAAGCGCCAGTTTCATGACCGCTATAGGCGTTTTTACCTGATGGACCCATGCCGTGTAGAAATCCTGCATATCTTTCTTTTCTTCCGAAAACTCCATTTGCAGTTTCTCTGCCTCCCTGCCCAGCGCTTCTATCATGTTGTAGAGATCTTCTTCGGAAAGGCTCTCCGCTGCCGGCAGATCATTCCATTCGCTCATGATCACACTTAACTTACGCGAACGCATTTCCGCCTTCTGCAGTTCCCTTAAGTAATGTATCACGAATATGATCAGCAGCCCAAGCAAACTCACCGCAAAAACAAATAAAAAAGGCTCCGTATTCAGAGCATAAAGAAAAAATACGACCATGATAACAGCCATATTCAGAAAAAACAGTATAAATGTCAGAGCAAACTGCTTAAGGCAGTCTTTAAAAACAGCTTTTTTTCTTTCCGGCGTCATTCGATGATATACCCGCTTCCCGGCCTGGTCACAATAACATTTTTAAGGCCGTTCTCTTCAAGTTTCTTTCTGAGCCTTCCGACATTGACCGTAAGCGTATTATCCTCTACATACAGGTCACTCTGCCACAGGGCATTCATCAGCTCGTCACGGCTTACTATCCTGCCCTTATTCTCTATCAGCACCTGCAGGATACGCAGTTCATTTTTGGTTAGATCTATGCTTTTTCCCCCGTATTCAACACAGCCCCTGTCCGCCTGAAGCACTGCTCCATGAAACTCCGGCGCACTACTTCCTCCGATCTCATAGGTCCTGCGAAGCACAGCCATAACCTTGGCATTAAGCACCATCGGATCCACCGGCTTGGCTATAAAATCGTCTGCCCCCATCCCTATGGCAGTAACTATGTTCATGTTGTCTGCAGCTGATGAGAGAAAGATGATCGGCACCACCGATGTCCTGCGTATAACGCTGCACCAGTGAAAACCGTTATAGAATGGCAGTTTGATATCAAGGAGTACCAGCTGCGGCCGGTACTCCTCAAATTCTTTCATTATATCCCTGAAATCCGATGCTATCTTCAGCTCGTTGCCATACTCAGCAAGCGTCTTCTGTATCGCCAGCGCCAGCGTATGATCATCTTCCACCAGAAATATGCGGTACAATGCCATTCCTCCGATATACCTTACTATACTATCTTACTATCCTGTAATAATGCTTTGCCGTTACCCCGTATATCATAACATAAACCAATGCAAATACAAGGAATGTGATCACGCTGCATACCACAAACAGCATGGTATTTGAAAGCATGAGGAGATTCAATAATTTCTTAAGCAGCGGGAATGCAAAGCATGTATGTATCCCGGCAACGATCAGAGGCAGGAAGAATACCAGCAGTACCTGACTGCCTATGCTCTTTTTTACTTCTTTCTGGCTCATGCCTATCTTTGTCATTATCTGATAGCGGTTCCGGTCTTCGTAACCCTCGGAGATCTGTTTGTAATATATGATCAGCGCGGTTGCAAAGAGGCATACAAAGCCCAGCAGTATCCCCAGGAAGAGGAATGACCCGTACATGCTGGAATAATCCGATTCCGCCTGCCACAGCGTATCCAGATACACTCTTACATCATTTTCTTCATGCTGCCCCTGCAGACCGGATACATATGCTCTGACTGCCGATCTGATATCGTCACTGAGTGCTTCTCCGGCTTCGCGTGCTGCATTTCTGTCAGCATATTTTACCTCTATCCTTTCGGTCATTGTCGATGCGTTCACACCATACGCCTCACTCTGGATCCTGCATATATCCTCAAGCGCCTTATCATCCGAAACCACCACTCCGTAATGGGCAAATACGCTTATCGCGGTCAGATTTACCGGATACACATCAAGTCTTTTGACTATATTATGATCGATCCCGCCTATGTTTATAACATTTCCCTTATAATTCTCTGATGAACTCCCGGCATTTATCACCTTAAATGCTATATCATCTCCCGAAAGCCCCAGTTTCTCACCCGTAAGCTTTATATATTCTTCTTCTGTCATGAAGAAAAACTGTACCGCATCCATCATATTTCCTCTGGAACGGTCCGTAATGCATACCCCGTTATCAAAGGAAAATGCTACCTCCAGATAATGCTGCTGCGTAACAGCTTCTACCTCAAGGCCGTGTTTTTCTGATACTTCATAAACTATACCGGCCATTACCTCCGTAGGGAGCGAATGATCATATCCGTCATCGTCGAAATAATAAGTCTCCATATACAGTTCCTTTGAAAAGCTTTTCCGAAGCATCTCCTCCGCCCCGGCATACAGACTCACCGTTGTAGAGATCATGACCAGAACGCCTGTTGCCAGTATGCATATAGAT
>JAFRXH010000102.1 GCA_017437785.1 Lachnospiraceae bacterium | reverse complement strand
TATGGATCCGGAGCTTTATATAGCTTTCCAGATGATCGATTATGCACTGGTAGGTGCGGACGGTACACCGCTTCGTAAGGCGCTGCTGGATGCAGGCATAGGTACGGAGATCAATTCGCAGTACGAAAACGGCATATACCAGCCTTTTTACAGCATAGTTGCAAAGAATGCCGAAGAGAGTGACTTAAAAGAGTTTGAAAACATCATTTCAGAAAATCTTGAGCGCGTATGCAAAGAAGGCTTTGATGAAAATGCACTTTTGGCATGCGTAAACTCACTGGAATTCCGCTTCAGGGAGGCCGATACCGGTACCTATCCCAAGGGCCTGCTGTATGGTTTAAAGGCGCTGGACAGCTGGCTGTATGATAAGGATAAGCCCTTCATACATCTGGAGTCACTTGATATCTATTCGAGACTGCGTGAGCGCATATCAACACCGTATTATACGCAGCTGGTAAAGAAGTACCTGATCGATAACAGTCATAAGACAATACTGGTGCTTAAGCCGGAAAAAGGCCTTACCGCAAAGAACGAAGAAGAGCTGGCAAAGAAGCTTGCAGCATATAAGGCATCGATATCCGCAGCTGAATTTGAGGAGATAAAAAAGAAGGCTGCCGCACTTAAAGAGTATCAGGATGCGGAAGATGACGAAGAAGCCAAGAAGTGCCTGCCCTGCCTTAAGCGCAGCGATATAGCGCCCACGGTGCAGCCGTCATTAAACGAAGAGACTGAAACAGACGGGATAAAGACGCTCTTTCATGAAGTTGAGACAAACGGGATATTATACTTTAACATTCTGTTTGATATGGAGGGCATTCCCGAAGAGAACCTTCCTTATGTGGGGCTGTTAAAGACCGTCCTGGGCAGTGTAGATACAGAGAATTACAGCTATGAGCAGCTGGGCTACGAGATCGATAAGCGTACCGGAAACATATCACCCCTTACGATGAGCGCTATACCCGGATGGAAGGTAGATGATTACCGCTTCTTCTTCGGTATGAATATGAGCGTATTAAGCTCACAGACTGCACAAGGCCTTGAACTGGTCGAGGAGATATTGTTTAAGAGCAGACTGGATGACACGCAGCGTATAGGACAGATAATAGCCGAGTGGCGTTCACGCACCGCAGGTTTTATGATGAACAGCGGGCATACGGTGGCATCGGCTCATGCGCTTTCCTATCTGACAGAGTATTCGGCTGTCAAGGAGACCATGTCAGGGCTTGGGCTTTTCCGTTTCCTTGAAGATGCGGAAAACAATTATGAGGCAAAGAAGGAAGAGATATGCTCAAAGCTTAAGGAAACTCTTGATCTGATCCTCAGGAAGGATAACCTTTTGCTTGATGTGACAGGAAGCCGTGCCGAGCTTCAAACGCTTAGCGGCAGGATGGGCGGGCTGCTTAAGTATCTTAAAGATAAACCGCAGGGGCTTAAAAAATTCAGCATAAAGCCCGTTAAATTAAACGAAGGCTTTACCAATTCGGCTCAGGTGCAGTACGTATGCCGTGCCGGGAATTATCAGGCTCACGGACTTGAGTTCGATCCTTCACTGTATATCTTAAAGACCATACTGGGTTATGAGTATCTGTGGAATGAGGTGCGTGTTAAGGGTGGCGCATACGGATGCATGAGCAGGTTCACCACTTACGGTGAGGTATGCTTTGTTTCTTACAGGGATCCCAACTTGGAGCGCACGGTCAAAACATACGAAGGCATAAGCGATTTCCTCCGTAACTTTACCGCAGACGAGGAAAAGATGACCCGTTATATCATCGGTACCATGAGTGAAGTGGATACGCCGCTGACTCCCAGACTTAAGGGAAGCAGATCGCTCCAGATATGGCTGGATAAGGACAGCGATGAAGCGCGTAATGCAAGAAGGGCAAAACTGCTGGCATCTACCGATGCGGATATCCGTGCTCTGGCGCGCTTTACCGATGCGGTCATGGAAGACGACGCGCTGTGCGTTGTGGGAAATGAAGGAAAGATAAAGGAAGCGGCTTCGCTGTTTGGAGAGATAAAGCCGTTGTTCAATAAGTAAAGGAAAGCAGGAGATGGAAGAAAAAAAATCCGGGTTCTGCGCGCTGATAGGGCGTCCCAATGTGGGTAAGTCAACGCTGATGAACCGTATAATAGGCCAGAAGATAGCGATCACCTCACCGCGTCCGCAGACTACGCGTATGCGTATACAGACGGTTCTTACAGAGGATCGCGGACAGGTGGTATTTGTCGATACACCCGGAATACACAAGGCAAAAAACCGCCTTGGTGACTATATGCTTTCTGTGGCAAAAAAGAGCCTTAAGGATTCGGATGTGATACTGTGGCTTGTCGAGCCCACGGAGAGGATACCCGACGGCGATGAAGAGATAGCACTATCCCTTAAGGACATAAAGGCGCCTCTTATACTGGTGATCAACAAGACCGATACGGTCAAACCTGCGGAGCTTTTAGCTGTTATCGATGCATATAAGGATCTGTGCAACTTTGCCGAGATAATCCCCTTATCTGCCCTTAAAGGTGACAATGTGGATGATCTAGTGGATTCGATCTTTAAGTATCTGCCGCAGGGACCTTATTACTATGACGAGGATGATCTGACCGATCAGACACAGCGTTCCATAGTTGCAGAGCTGATCAGGGAAAAGGCGCTTTACCTTCTGGATAAGGAAATACCTCACGGCATAGCGGTGATGATAGACCGTATGGAGTACCGTGAACGTGGAAGGGGAGGTATCTATGACATAGACGCAACCATAGTATGCGAGAAGAATTCGCATAAAGGCATCATCATAGGCAAGGGCGGATCCATGTTAAAGGCCATAGGCGCAAAGGCGCGGCCGGAAATGGAAAAGATGCTTGACTGCAGCGTAAATCTGCAGCTCTGGGTCAAGGTTAAGGAAAACTGGCGTGACAGTGATTTCCTTGTGGCTAACTTTGGCTACCGTGAAGAGGAATAAATCTGATGGCGGAAACGATCCGTACTCCCGGAATGGTATTAAAGACAGCGCCGTCCGGTGATTATGACAGAAGAGTCGTGATACTTACAAAGGACTTTGGCAAGATCAGTGCCTTTGCCAGAGGAGCCAGACGCCAGACCAACCATTTATGTGCGGCCACCGATTTCTTCATATTCGCGGAGTTTAAGCTTTTTCCGGGCAGGAGCGCCTATACACTGACGGATGCCAGTGTAAAGAATTATTTCGAGGAACTGAGGAATGATTTTGACGCCAGCCTTTACGGCATGTATTTCCTGGAAGTGGCCGAATACAATACCAGAGAGAATAACGATGAACAGGATGTTTTAAAACTTCTGTATCAGGCGTGCAGGGCTCTGGTCCATCCGGCTTATGACAATGAACTGGTAAAGGTTATCTTTGACCTTAAGATGCTGATGATGCAGGGGAGTTTCCACCGGGGCGAATATGATGAAGGATACAGTTCCACGGCAAGATATACGCTGGATCATCTGCTGGCCACAGAACCCCAGAAGGTCTTTACCTTTACGCTTAAGGAAGAGGTTATCGCAGAACTGAAACGTATAGCAGCAGTCGAACGCAGGCGTTATTCTGACGGCCATCAGTATAAGAGCGAGGAAATGCTCAGCCTGACGTTGACATAAAAAAATAAAATATATATAATACATTAGTTATGGAAAGATTACTTATTCACACCCCCGAAGGGGTAAAAGACATTTACGGTGCGGAGCTTAGCGGGAAAAAAGCCTTAAGCACCCACATACACAAGGCGATGGATTCTTTCGGATACAGGGAGATACGTACGCCTTCGTTTGAGTTCTTTGACGTATTTTCAAGAGAGGTTGGGACCACTCCGTCAAAGGATTTGTTCAAATTCTTTGATAAAGAGGGTAATACTCTGGCCCTGAGACCGGATTTCACACCGTCGATAGCAAGGTGTGCTGCAAAGTACTTCCTTGAAGATCACGTGCCGGTAAGGCTGTGCTATGAAGGAAATGCTTTTGTGAACAATTCCGATCTGCAGGGTAAGCTTAAGGAAAATACCCAGATGGGAGCCGAGCTTATCGGTGATATATCGGCTGATGCGGATGCCGAAATGCTCTGTCTGGTGATCGAAGCCTTAAAGAGTACCGGGCTTGACCGTTTTACGGTAAGCGTCGGACAGATCGATTTCTTTAAAGGAATCTGTGAAGAAGCGGCGCTTGATGATGATGTGATCGCGGCGCTCAGGGAAGAGATTTCGGTAAAGAATTATTTCGGTGCGGAAGAGATACTGCGCGGTGCGGGAGTAGCTGAGAATTACTTAAAGCTCCTGCGGCATGCGGGCGATGTATGCACGATCGACGAACTCAAAGAAGCAAAGAAGATGATCAGCAATGTGCGTTCAATGAAGGCTGTAGACCGCCTCATACGTATTCATGAGCTGGTAAATATATATGGTCTGGCAGATTATCTGTCTTACGACCTGGGGATGCTTTCGAAGTTCCATTATTATACGGGAATGATATTCAAGGCATTTACCTATGGTGTTGGTGATGCCATAGTCAAGGGCGGAAGATATGATGAACTCCTGACACGTTTCGGGAAAAAGGCCGGAGCGGTAGGCTGCGTATTCCTTCTTGATGATATGCAGGTAGCACTTTCGGCACAGGGCATACTTAAAGAAGATGAGGAATCCGTATCCTGGATAGTATATGATGATAACGGCAGACAGGAAGCCCTTGAAGAGATAAAGAAATTAAGGGCTAAAGAGCTTAAGGTTTCGGGTATATATTTTGACCATAACTTAAGCAAAGAAGATTATAAAGAATATGCCGCAAAGAACGGAGTAAGTTACATACGTTTTTACGGGGCAATGGAATAGGATCATGATAGAAAAAGACAGATATCTCACATTTGCACTTACCAAAGGACGCCTTGCGGATAAGACCCTTTCACTTTTTGAAAAAGTAGGGATCAGCTGCCGCGAGATGGAGGATAAGAGCAGCAGGAAACTTATATTCGTAAACGAAGAGCTGGGGCTTAAGTTCTTTCTGGCAAAGGCACCCGATGTACCCACTTATGTGGAGTACGGCGTTGCGGATATAGGGGTGACCGGCAAGGATACGATAATGGAGGAAGGCCGCAGGGTTTTTGAAGTGCTGGATCTTAAACTGGGCAAGTGCCGCATGTGTGTATGCGGGCCCGAATCGGCCAGATCGCTTTTGGAGCACCATGAGCTTATAAGGGTAGCGAGTAAATATCCGAAGATAGCCAGGGATTATTTCTACAACGAAAAGCATCAGACTGTAGATATAATAAAGCTTAACGGTTCCGTTGAACTGGGACCTATCGTGGGGCTTTCGGACGTGATAGTTGATATAGTGGAGACAGGCGGTACATTAAGGGAGAACGGCCTGACCGTACTCGAAGAGATATGTCCGCTTTCCGCGCGGATAATAGTAAACCAGGTCAGCATGCGTATGGAGAACGAGCGCATAAGAAAACTGGTGAACGATCTGCGTGAAGTGATCGATAAGGAGTAAAAGGCATGCGTATCATAGAACTTAACGAAGAAAACAAAGAATTATTCAAAAAGGTACTTGAGAGCAGGAGTTCCGGACGTTTCCCGGAGATAGAAAAGACCGTTGACGAGATAATAGCAAATGTCCGCGAAAACGGCGATAAGGCGTTATTCGAATACAGCCTTAAGTTCGATAAGTTCGCTCTTAATGCCACAAACATACGCGTGAGCGAAGAAGAGATAGATGAAGCGATGGAGAGCGTAAAAGCGGAAGGCTTCCTTGAGGTGCTTGAGAAAGCAGCCGCAAACATCCGTGCTTTCCACGAAAAACAAAAACGTATCAGCTGGATAGATATGAAGGAAGACGGGACTATGCTGGGACAGAAGTTCACGGCTATCGAAAAGGTGGGCGTGTACGTACCCGGCGGTAAGGCACCTCTTTCTTCTTCTGTTTTAATGAACCTTATACCCGCTAATGTGGCAGAGGTAGAAAGGATCGTTATGTGTACGCCTCCCGGCCCCGACGGGAAAGTGGATGCTTCCATACTGGCTGCGGCTAAGATAGGCGGAGCGACCGAGATCTATCGCGTGGGCGGAGCGCAGGCGATAGCTGCAATGGCATACGGAACGGAGTCTATCGATCCGGTATATAAGATCTGCGGACCCGGAAATATCTTTGTGGCTCTTGCAAAGAAGGCTGTGTACGGACAGGTTGGCATCGATTCCATAGCCGGTCCTTCCGAGATACTGGTGCTGGCTGATGAGACTGCGGATGCAAAGTATGTTGCAGCCGATCTGCTTTCACAGGCAGAGCACGGACCTTTGGGCAGTTCAATACTGGTGACTACTTCAAAAGAACTGGCAGAAGCCGTATCCAAAGAAGTGGATGCATTTATACCGGGACTCTCAAGACGTGAAGTCATCGAAAAGAGCCTGGAAGATTTCGGATATATCTTCGTTAGCGATACGATGGATAAAGCCATAGATGTAGTAAACGAGATCGCTACAGAGCATCTTGAGATAATGACGAAGGATGATTTTGCCATACTGCCCCGCATAAAGAATGCAGGCGCGATCTTCCTGGGAGCATATTCTTCGGAGCCTCTTGGTGATTATTTCGCAGGACCCGATCATATACTTCCCACTAACGGTACGGCTAAGTTCTTCTCGCCGCTTAATGTGGACGACTTTGTTAAGAAGAGCAGTATAATATCGTATTCTAAGAGTGCATTAGAGCGTGATCATAAGTATATTATCGATTTTGCATTAAAGGAAGGGCTTACGGCTCATGCCAATTCGATAGCCGTGAGATTTGGTGAAAAGATATGAGAGAAGCACAGGTAAACCGAAAGACCAAAGAAACCGATATCGAAGTAAGCTTAAAGATAGACGGCAAGGGCAGTGCTGATGTCAATACCGGCATAGGTTTCTTCGACCATATGCTATGCGGCTTTGCAAAGCACGGCTTTTTTGACCTGGCCCTTAACTGTGAGGGAGACCTTAATGTGGATGGTCACCACACTGTGGAGGACTGCGGCATAGTGATCGGACAGGCTATCAAAGAAGCTGTCGGCGATAAGCAGGGCATGAAACGCTACGGTTATTTCATCCTGCCTATGGATGATGCGCTTGTCTTATGTGCGGTAGATTTCTGCGGCAGGCCTTATTTCTCATGGGATATAGACCTTAAGGAAGAAAAATGCGGAGATTTTGAAAACTGTCTTGCAAAGGAATTCTTCTACGCCGTATCTTATTCCGCCGGCATCAATCTGCATATTAAGCAGATATCCGGTGAGAACGCACATCACATTCTCGAGGCGGCGTTTAAGGCATTCGGTAAGGCTGTTGATATGGCTACGACCATTGATGATCGTGTAGAAGGCGTGCTCAGCACGAAGGGAGCGTTATAAGATGATTAAAAAATTCTGTGCCACTATATATCTTGAAAAGGACAAGGCTGTTAAGAACAGGCTCGATAGGACGGTACTTGATGAGAGTCCTGAAGATCTGTCGCGCCGCTACAGTGATCTGTGTGCGGATGAGATAATCGTATTTGACTTATCCGATACGGACGATGAGCACGAAGCGGCTATAGGTGCATTAAAGAGGATAGTGGCTGCTGCCGAGGTGCCGGTTGTGGGCTGCGGTAATATAAAGCGTTTTGAGGATGTAAAAAAGATCCTTTACGCCGGCTGCAGTGCGGCTGCGCTTAACTTCGCTAAGGACAGCAATATAGATCTGGCCGAGGATGTGGCAAAGCGTTTCGGTAAGGAGAAGATCTATGCCTGTGTCGGAAGCATTGCAGAGATAAGCGGAAAGAAGAGCATATTAAACGAGTTTATCGGCGGACTGATATTGATCGGCGGTGCGGATGATCATTACTCATCGGCATCGGTAAACGATATAACCCAGGCGGTTAACCTGCCGCTTACCATTCCGATGCCCGATGCGGCACCGGGACAGATAGCGGGGCTTTTAAAGAAGGACGGCATAGCGGGTGTATTCGGGCCGATGGTCAATGCGAATATCGATGAGTTAAATGCGATCAAGGCATTCTGCGCGGAAGACGGTGTGGAAGTAAACGGCTTTGATGCTAAGCTTTCCTTTGATGAGCTTAAGCTTAATTCAGACGGCCTGATCCCCGTTATCGTTCAGGACTACCGTACCAAGGAAGTGCTGATGATGGCTTATATGAATGAAGAAGCCTATAATACCACGATCAGGAGCGGGCGTATGAATTATTATTCGCGTTCACGACAGTCGCAGTGGCTTAAGGGCGAGACCAGCGGTCATTTCCAGTACGTAAAGGAGCTTACGGCCGATTGCGATAAGGATACACTATTGGCAAAGGTAAGCCAGGTGGGGGTTGCCTGCCATACCGGCTCACGCAGCTGCTTCTTTAACGAGATAGTCAAAAAGGAATATCTGGATACCGATCCTTCAAAGGTATTTGAAGATGTATATAAGGTGATCCTTGACAGACGTGAGCATCCCAAGGAAGGCTCATATACCAATTACCTCTTTGATAAGGGTATCGACAAGATTTTAAAGAAGGTCGGTGAGGAGTGCACGGAGATAGTTATCGCAGCCAAGAATCCCGATCCCGAAGAGATCAAGTATGAGATCTCGGATTTCCTTTATCATGTAATGGTGCTGATGGCAGAGAAAGGTGTTACCTGGGAAGACATTACCCGGGAACTGGCACGGAGATAAATATGGATAAAAGTGAAAGGAAGCTTGCTCTGCCGCATCGTATACTGATGGAGGCAGAAAAGCCGGCCAGATATACGGGCGGTGAGCTGAACAGTGTTATGAAAGAAGCGGACCTTGTAAAGATCCGCTTTTGTTTCTGTTTTCCGGATGTATACGAGATAGGCATGTCGCATCTGGGAATGCAGATATTATACGGATTGATGAATTCCTATGAGGATGTCTGGTGTGAAAGGGTATTCTCACCCTGGACCGATATGGATGCAATCATGCGCCGGGAGAATATCCCCCTTTTTGCATTGGAAAGCCAGGATCCCGTAAAGGATTTTGATTTTCTGGGCTTTACGCTGCAGTATGAGATGTGTTACGTGAACATACTTCAGGTGCTGGAATTATCCGGAATGGCCTTAAGATCAAAGGACAGAACGGAAGACGATCCCATAGTCATAGGAGGCGGCCCCTGTACCTATAATGCAGAGCC
>JAFRXH010000014.1 GCA_017437785.1 Lachnospiraceae bacterium | reverse complement strand
TATAATCGAGCAGGTACAGATAATCCTGTATCATATATGAGCAGAACCGCTCATGGCTCAGATCTCCCTTAGCCATGCTTAACACAAAGTCCTTGTGTGAAGCCTCGATCCACAGCTTTTCCGCATGGCTGAAAAGCAGTTCTGAAAGCTTTGTATCACTCATGCTCCTATCTCTCTGCAATGATCGCCACGTATCCGCCGCTCTTGTACCCTTCCGTCACTTCTTCGGGTTCCTCATTGGTGTAGAGCGGATTCTTTATCAGTGTCTGATAGAATGAGAATTTGCTGATCCCAAGCTTTTTAAGCACTTCGATCTTCTCCTCGGTGGTATGCCAGGCACCCGAAGATGCGAGTGCAAGCGGATAAGGCAGCTTGGGCATAGTGCCCTTAAGATATTCATGGTCGTATGTATTCAGGCTCGTTCCGAGCAGGTACATCAGTCCGAAAGCACTTTCCTTCGGGACATCGAGCAGGATAAGCCTGCCGTTTTCCCTGAGTGCCTTAAGGCATTTGGCATATACCGGAGCAAGATCAGCGATATAGCTGGAGCTTCCGTTAAAATAGATGATATCATAACTTTGATCCTCAAGCTCCACATCCTCGATGAGTCCGTATTTAATGATATTCACGCCTCTTTTCTCAGCGATCCTTCCCATATCCTCCGAAGGCTCGATCCCTTCTATGCCGGAGCTGTCGATGTAGCTCTCGAAGAGTCCGCTCCCGCAGCCCACCGACAAAAGCTTCTTGCCCGTGATATCACCCAGAGCCTTTTTATAGAGCCTTAGTTCGCTTGTGAACAGATTCTCGTTCTTCATGAACCATTCATCGTATTTATCCGCATATCCGTCGAATTTCTGCTTTACTTTTTCGCTCATTTCATCTTTCCTCCCGTTAAGACAACAGCATGTAATTATGTGCAAGCGGTCCGCTTCCCTTACCCAGATCGAGCATCGCCGCCAGAGCACCTGAAATGTATTTCTTTGCCTGCTCTACCGCCTCATCCAGCGCCTGCCCCTTTGCCAGGTTGGATGCGATGGCACTCGAAAGAGTGCAGCCGGTCCCATGGGTATTGGGATTGTCTATCCGTTTTCCCTTAAACCAGACATATCCGCCTTCACGATACAGCAGATCGTTGGCGTCGTTGATCTGATGCCCGCCCTTGCACAATACACTGCAGCCGTACTGTTCATAGACAGCCTTTGCGGCGGCTATCATATCCTCTTCGTTACTTATGGTCATGCCGGAAAGCACCTCTGCTTCAGGAATATTCGGCGTGATGACCGCAGCCAGAGGAAGAAGCTCACTCTTCAAGACTTCGATCGCATCGTCACTTATGAGTTTGGCTCCGCTGGTCGCCACCATTACCGGATCCACGACTATATTCTTCGCATCGAACTTTTTTAGCTTTTCGGCTATCGTCCTGATAAGCTCACCGGAGGATACCATACCCGTCTTGACTGCATCGGGATAGATATCAGTAAATACCGCTTCCAGCTGAAGAGCCAGGAAGTCAGGCTCTACCTCCATGATCCCCGTAACACCTGTGGTATTCTGCGCAGTAAGTGCAGTGATGGCCGACATCGCATATACTCCGTTCGCGGTCATGGTCTTGATATCCGCCTGTATGCCGGCTCCTCCGCTGGAATCACTTCCGGCTATCGTTAATGCTGTCTTCATGGTCCTTCTCCTTTTTCATAGTCTTGTCCTGCAGATATTCAAATGCAGCATCAAAATCCCGCAGATCCTTCAGATACCGATCCCCTGTGTTTTTCACACCTTCCTGATCAGTCTCACCTTTCGCATCGTATACTCCCATCGTGATATACCCTGCTTCCTTTGCGGTCCTGAGCGCATACAGCGAGTCTTCCAGGACCAGAGTCTCCCCGGGACCGCTCTTAAGATGAGCCGCCGCCAGGTCATAGATATCAGGTGAGTGCTTGCTTATCCCGGTTTCACCTGTAGTGAAGATCCGGTCAAGGTAGCAAAGCAGTCCGTTTCTTTCAAGTGCTTTTTCGACATGAAGCCTGGGGCTTGAGGTCGCTGCGGTCATCCCGATCCCCCGTTCCTTCAAGAAGCACATCATTTCCTTTGCACCGTCTTTTGCGGATACCCTGTAAAAATAAAAGTCTTCAATGAGCTTTTGGATGCCGCATAAGATTGCCTCCGTGCTCTGCTTTAGCATGTAATGCTCCTTGAGATATGCCGCACCTTCCTCCATGCTCATGGAAAACAGGATCGTATTCAATCCATCCTCAGGAACGACATCTATGCTCTTAAGATATACCGCGCCGAGATCATCCCATATCTCCATCGAGTCGAGCAGCACCCCGTCTATATCGAATATCACTCCCTTTATCATTTTTCAGACGTCCGCTATATCCTCTGCAGCAGTCCTGAGCTCCTGTGCCGCCTTCTTTATATCTCCTGCAGCATATATCGAGCTTATCACGGCGACTCCGCAGATGCCGCTTCCCGAAAGCTCATGTATGTTTTTCTTTGATATCCCGCCTATCGCGATGACCGGTATGGAAACCGCCTCGCAGATCGCCTTCAGTGTCTCATGGGATACATCCACTGCATCATCCTTGGATCCCGTAGGGAACACCGCGCCTACCCCTAGATAATCCGCTCCTCTTTTTTCTGCGAGCACCGCCTGCTCCACCGTGGCAGCAGATACGCCGATGATCTTGTCGGGTCCGAGCTTAGAGCGCACATCACCTGCCTCCATGTCGCTCTGTCCCACATGTACTCCGTCTGCGTTGATCTTCATGGCGATATCCACGTTGTCGTTTATCACAAAGGGTACATGGTACTCACCGCAAAGGGACTGCAGTTCTTTTGCCTCCTTAAGGAAGTTCTCATCGTCCAGCTCCTTTTCCCTAAGCTGAACGAAGGTCACGCCGCCGTCCAGGCTCTCCTTTACCACCTCGTTTAAGCTCCTCCCGTTCAGCCAGTGACGGTCGGTGACAGCATAGAGCAGCAGATCTTTCTTATCGCACTTCATATCTGGCCCCCTTGTCGAGTGTCTGAGCATCCATGTTGAATACGGCATCTATTATCCTGTTCCTGTACGTGGAGTTTCCGTCTCCGGACTGCATCCTGTCCCATCCTATCTCCCCTGCAAGCCCCATCACACAGATCGCTGCAGCAGCTGCTTCCGCGAGATCTTCTCTGTTTGCTACGAGATAGGCTGTCATCATTCCCGAGAGTTGGCAGCCCGTACCGGTGATACGTCCCATCTCCGGGCGCCCGTTTCTTATCACGTAGCACTTGTCTCCGTCGCTCACCAGATCTATGGCGCCGGTGACAGCTATCACCGATCCGCTTCTTCGTGCAAAATCCTTCACGAAGCTGACAGCACCTTCAAGTGTATCCTCGGTCACGGTGTCCGCCACGTCAGCATCAACGCCTCTTGTAGTGCCGCTCCCGAGTGCAAGAGTCTTGATCTCCGAAATGTTCCCTCTTATCGCGGTGAATCCTATCTCATCCATAAGTCTGACAGCGGTATCGGTGCGAAGCTTAGATGCACCGGCCCCTACAGGATCCAGCAGTATGATATGATCCAGCTCCTTCGCCTTCTTTCCGGCAAGAAACATACCCTTTATGCTGCTCTGGTTCAGGGTGCCGATGTTGATATTGAGTCCGCCGCAGATCGCCGTGATATCCTCCACATCCTCAGGTTCATCGGACATGATCGGACTTCCCCCGCAGGCAAGCAGTATATTGGCCACATCGTTCACCGTCACGTAATTCGTGATGTTATGTACGAGCGGCGTGTTCTTCCTTACATTGTCCAGACATTTTCCAAGCATATTCTTTTCCTCCAGGCTCTTTATTTGCTGCGCAGCTGCGCAAAAAAATGCAGGTATACCAACAATGATATATCTGCATAAATAAGCACTTCTATATCCCTACGTTGGCATTATCCAAATCAGGTAATATGGGTCCGGGCTGTAGCTCCCGTTCTCAGTCTGCCCTTACAGACTCCCCTGTTGTGATGAATAGCTTACCAATCTTTCTCCATTGATGTCAAGAAGCCAGCGGGGACGGTTCTCGTTGACTTCTATCAGCTATTGCCCTTATTGCAGACGGGAATTATAACCATAAATATAGACAGGAAAAACAGACAACTTGTTCAAGACGGCTGACAATGCGATGTATGAGAAAAAGACTTTTCTCTATTGTATTTCGATATTGTTTACCCCATGTTTTAGTATTATATTGATAAGCTCATTTCGACTGCAGTTACTCTCTGCCGCTATATTATCCAGAGCCTTAAGTATATCCTCTTTGATACGGACGGTTATGATCTTGCTTCCGTCCTCTCCACGCTTCTTTATAATTATTTTATCTTTACTCATTCCCAACACCTCGCATGTAATAATTTTATGTTGACAATGGTGATGTGAATATATTACATTAAGATATGTTTATGTAATACAAATATATATTCATAGAGTGCTTTGATTTATGTTTGTGTTCACAAAAAGGAGGGAAGAAATGCAACACAAGTTAATAAGAAGGGCAGCGATGTTTATCACATCGGTACTGGCTATGACGGTTTTATTTGCCGTTCCGATATTTGCTGCTACATGCAGCGCAGGCGGTCTTACCTTTACAGTCGAAGCTGTGGATTCCGAACATACTATTACTGGTGCAACGATTTTTGAGATTGATGATTCTACACTAGGGAATAGACGACTTTTTGCTTTGTGTGTGGGATTTCGTAATTATGATCCTGATGGTTCTTATAAAGTTAATGTATCTTATAGTGGAGGCAAGTACAGCGGAACGATCGCAAATGTTCCGCTAATTGATGGTGTTCCCAAAGAGGTGGATGATACTAAATATAATTGTTTTAATCATTGGTTTATAGACAAGATAACAGACGATGACGG
>JAFRXH010000101.1 GCA_017437785.1 Lachnospiraceae bacterium | reverse complement strand
ATTTGACAATTCCGCGCCGGTGCGATACAATGGAATTTGGTGTAGTATATTCATCAGCATGGAGAATTGTCATGTCAACGAAAAAAAAGAGCGCAGCAAACATAATCAAACCTCTGGCAGCAGCATTTCTTACAACCGAGCCTGAGGAGGAAGTTGTCGCAGCAGTTAAACCGCAGCCTAAGAAGAGTGCTCCAAGACCGGTAGTAAAGCCTGTTGAAGTAAAGATGGGTGAGCTTACAAAGGAAGAGACGAGAGCGCTTTTGAAGGAGCAGCTGGTTGCAGGAGTAGTTGACGATAAGCCGGATCCGGTCGAGGAAGAAGTTCCTTTCAAAGAGGAGCCGGCAGTTAAGAAGACCGCAGAAAAGAAAGAAGTTAAGAAAGAAGCTGAAAAAAAGGCTGACAAAAAAGCCGAAAAGAAAGCAGAATCAAAAGCGGAATCAAAGCCGGAATCGAAAACCGATAAGAAATCCGGAAAAAAAGAAGCCGATAAAAAGCCGGCAGCTGCCATAGCAGCCGGAAAGAAAGAGGCCGATAAAAAGGAAGCCGGGAAAAAGACCCCGGATAAAAAAGCTCCTGAAAAGAATGCTTCTGATAAGAATGCAGCCGCTCAGAAAGCCGTAGATAAGAAGACTGCCGATAAGAAGATCGCAGAAAACAAGAATACCGGGAGTAAGGCTTCCGGGAAGAAGGTAAACGATCCCGTCAGTGAAAAAGAAAAAAAGCCGGCCGAAAAAGCAGGCAGCAGCGATATCAAAAAGGAAGCAGGCCCCAAAGAAGAGCTCAATATAGAATACGGCGGATGCACTTATTCAAAAGAAGAGCTTGTGAACAAGGCGCTTAAGGTCTGGACCAGTGTATTAAAACGGGGACGCAGCGAACTCCACAATATGGAATTGTATGTCAAACCCCAGGAGAAAAAAGTATACTACGTGTTCAACGGTAAAAGAAAAGGAAGTTTTGAGATATAATAAGAACGGTTAAAAGCTGTTGATGGGATCATTGTATCCCGTCAACAGTTTTTTATATCGCAGAGCCGCCGAAAGGAATATGTCAGCTAAAGCTGACCGGCGGCTCGCGGGCGAGTAGGGTGCGATTCCATCTTCCCTACTCGATTTATCAATACTTACGGAGGTGCAGCATGAAAAAAAGAAAATGTAACTTATGGGCAATGCTAATGGTTGTAATGCTCTGTTTTTCGGAGCTGGGATCGTTGGCGGTAAAAGCATCGGATGATGAGCAAAACGATGAGAGCAGCGTTATGCAGACTTCATCAGAAGAAGGATCCGAAGCGCCTGTTCCTGTGGGAGCAGCACCGGCACCGGAGACAGATCAGGAAGCTGAAGGAAGTACACTGAATATCTATGTAAAGGATAAAGAATTTCCGGATCTTATTAAAAATCATTATCCGGAGTATGTCGAGACCGATTCCACACACGGAAAGATCGGTGATGTTGAAGTGGTTTGGAAAATGATAGATTCCGGTTCTTATTATGATGTGGTCATGAGCCAGATCCTTCAGGGGAAACCTGCGGATGTGGATAAGATTCTGGATCTTTATGTACTGGATAATGAATATCTTCCGTTATTTGTGGGAAACGGGGTAGCTTTGCCGATCACTGAGCTGGGTATCACAGAATCTGAGCTGCAGGATCAGTACGGATACACCAAAGACATCGCCCGTGATCCCAAGGGAGTAATAAACGCTCTTACATGGCAGGCACATGCGGGTGGATTGGTATATAACAGGGCAGCTGCAAAGGCCATACTGGGAAGTGACGATCCTGCCAAAGTGCAGGAAGCAGTAAGCAGCTGGGACAAATTTAACGAAACTGCCCTTCTTTCCAAGCAGAAAGGCTATAGCATGTGTTCGGCATATGATACGTTCAGAGTGTATTATGACCATATGTCGGGCAGATGGGTTGCGGATGAAAAAGTATATGTTGATGAAAAGATAGAGAAATGGGCGAAGGATTCCAAGGCATTGATAGATGCAGGGGCAGAAAAGACCGATTATGTATGGTCATCATCCGAATGGGGGAATGGTGAATGGATGGATGACCTTAAGGATGACGGAAAAACCTTCTGCTACTTTTTACCGCAGTGGGCTTATGAGATGCTTTTGAAAAGAAACAACTGCACCGGATGGGGGCTTACCGAAGGACCTGATGGCTTTAACTGGGGAGGCCAATGGATAGTCGCATCACCCTTAACCGATAACAAGTCGACTATAAAGGATATCCTTCTCAAAATGACAACGGATAAGGATATATTGAAGGAGATCGCAAAAGAGGATTGCGACAGCGTCAACAGTAAGAGTGTTATGGCAGAGCTTGCAACGGATCCGGAGTGTACATCCGCAGTGCTCGGAGGTCAGAATCCTTACGGCGTGATCGATAATAATGCGAAAGATCTGGATTTTTACGGAAAGATAAGCCAGTATGATATGGGGTGCAAGCAGATAATACAGGGTTTTATCGGGGATTACTTTGAGGGTAAGATCTCGTATGATCAAGCAATAGAGAAATATATTAAAGAAATGAAAGACAGATATGGTTTATCCAGCCCCACACCCGGAGATCCCACACCTACCCCGGGGTATAAACAGCCCACACCTACTACCAAACCCAAGGATCCCACACCTACCACAAAACCCGGTGATCCTACACCTACTACCAAGCCCGATGGCCCTACTCCCGTACCCGATGTGGAAGTTAAGGAAGTAAAACAGGCAGAGCTGGTTGTGAAAGGAAAGATCGATGCCAAGGCATGGATCATGGATCAGTGCCCCGAGATCACCGCGATAGATAAGATCAAAGTGGACAACTCAAAAGTGGCAAAGGCTGATAAAAAGGGCGTGATCACTGCTAAAAAAGAAGGAAGCGTGACCGTAACGGCCAGCATAAAGAGCGGCAAAAAGAATTATACTGATATCGCAAAGTTTACGCTTACCGTACTGAAACCGGTATTATCCTTTAAGAATAAAGACCTGACTTACACCGGTGCCACGCTTAACGCAAGGGATTACCTTGATAATGTAACGGAAACAGCGCAGATCCACTGGTCGGTTCCTGCCAAGAAAGCAAAGATACTGACTATAGACGAAAATA
The DNA here is from genome assembly GCA_017437785.1 of Lachnospiraceae bacterium. GTDB lineage: Bacteria > Bacillota > Clostridia > Lachnospirales > Lachnospiraceae > NK4A136. The sequence continues at coordinate 8,151 of JAFRXH010000101.1, read as the reverse complement.
CCGGAGAGATCACGGCAGGAGAAGGGAAAGGCGCGGTGACGATAAGCTGCAGTATACAATCTTATGGATATGAGGCGGTATATAAAGCAAAGATCAATGTTAAGAGACCCAAAGCCAAAGAGACAGTAAAGATCAAAGACGGAAAATCCAAAAAGCTTACGCTTTCAAATGTAAGTAAGTATACCGAAGTAGAATGGTCGAGCAGCTCACCGGCCGTAACCATAGAAAGTACAAAGAAACCGTATACTGTCAAACTGACGGTAAACTCCGCGCTTGATGAGGATCTGGCTGCGGTACCTGCGGTAGTTACCGCAACTGTCGACGGGCAGGAATACAAAACGACCATACAGATAAAATAACGTACACTACTGAGTCTTTGCTCTGACTTTATAAGGACTGTGAAACAGCTGATCCGGCGATCTTCTGATCCACAGTCCTTTTTTATTTAAAAAACAGTTGACATTTACAGGACTCGGTGGTATCTTATCCATAGATGTTAGCACTCTAACAAATTGAGTGCTAATAACCGAAAGGGGGGATGAGAAAATGCAGGAAGAATTAGATGACAGAAAAAAGAGGATCCTGCATGCAGTCATCCGCAACTACCTTGAAACCGGTGAGCCTGTAGGCAGCCGTACCATATCGAAGTACACGGATCTGAATTTAAGCTCCGCCACCATCCGTAACGAGATGAGTGATCTTGAGGAGATGGGTTATATAATACAGCCCCATACCTCTGCGGGACGTATCCCTACCGACAGGGCCTACAGATTATATGTAGACAGCATGATGGAGGAAAAGGACCGCGAGATCGAAGAGCTCAAAGGAATGTTGCTGCGCACCGAGGATAAGATGGACAAGGTGCTTAAGAATGTGGCAAACCTTTTGGCGACCAACACCAATTATGCGACGGTGGTAAGTGCTCCCCAGATAAAGGGAAACAGACTTAAGTTCCTGCAGCTTTCGAAGGTCGATGATAACCATATACTGGTGGTCATAGTTATGGAAGGAAATGTTATCCGTAACGAGATGATACAGATCGATGAGCCTGTAAGCGATGAGAATATGTTAAAGCTCAACATACTTCTTAATACCCATCTTAACGGGCTGGCGCTGGAAGAGATAAGCCTTGGCAGGATAACGGCACTTAAGGAGCAGGCCGGCATACATTCGGGGATAATCGGGAATGTGATAGATGCACTGGCCATGGCGATCAAAGGTGAAGAAGACCTGGAGGTCTACACCAGCGGCGCAAACAATATATTAAAATATCCCGAGCTGGCTGATCAGCAGAGAGCAAGTGAGCTGATACATACCTTCGAGGAAAAGAAAGCACTGGCCAAGCTGGCCACGGATAAGCTTTCGGAAGAAGGCAACACCGGCATACAGGTATACATAGGAGATGAAGCTCCGATAGATTCGATGAAGGATTGCAGTGTGGTAACTGCGACATACGAACTGGAAGAAGGCATGCGCGGAAGTATAGCGATCATCGGTCCCAAACGTATGGATTATGATAAGGTGGTCAGTTCGCTCAAGACCATGATGAAAGAACTTGAGCGGGTTTATAAAAAGGAATAGAGAAAGGATCTGATGACAATGGGCAAGAAAGACAAGAAGAATTCCAGGGAGGAGACCATAGAAAAGCTCAAAGGTCTGAAGAAAGCCGCAGAAGAGGAAGCACAGGAACAGACAAAAGAAGCTGAAGAAAATAACACCAAAGAGGCGGCTTCAGAAGAGGGTTCATCCGAAACAAAAGAAGCTGAAGCAGCAGCGGAAGAAAATAAAGAGCAGGCTGCAGAAACTCCGTCAGAGGAAGAAAAAACTGCGGCATCCGATAAGGCTCAGGCAAAGATAGACGAACTTAACGATAAGGTAATGCGCCAGATGGCAGAGTTCGAAAATTACCGCAAGCGCACCGAGAAAGAAAAGCAGTCAATGTTTGAAGTAGGTGCAAAGAGCGTGATAGAAAAGCTCCTGCCGATAGTCGATAACTTCGAAAGAGGCCTGGCTACACTTTCGGAAGAAGAGGCCCAGGGCGGTTTTGCAAAAGGTATCGAGATGGTGTACAAGCAGCTGATGGAGGAGCTTTCAAAGCTGGAGGTAAAACCCATCGAGGCTGTAGGAAAAGAGTTCGATCCCAATCTTCACAACGCGGTGATGCATGTTGAGGATGAGGAAGCCGGTGAGAACACCATAGTGGAAGAGTTCCAGAAGGGCTACACCTACAGAGACACGGTAGTAAGGCATTCGATGGTTAAGGTAGCTAATTAGCGCCGCCGGCAGCGTCATCCTGAGCGTGGGTGAAGTACTTAATGAGTGCAAGCGTAGCGCAGCACGAATTTAGTACGCACCTACCTGCGGAGCTTAGCGAAAGCAAGGCGGAGCCGCAGCTTGAGCTTAGCGACCTCAGGAAGCAAAAAGGTGAGGCAGAAAATCTTCGATTTTAGTTGCCGAACTTTCCTGCTTGGGGATCTTGACAGTATAAAGCATTTCAAAAAACTAAATCATTAAAAAGTATAATCAGTAACCAAACTCATAATAAAGGAGGAAACAGTTATGGGAAAGATCATAGGTATCGATTTAGGAACAACAAACAGCTGCGTAGCAGTTATGGAAGGCGGTCAGCCTACAGTCATCAGTAATGCAGAAGGCGCACGTACTACTCCTTCGGTCGTAGCATTCACAAAGAACGGCGAGCGTCTGGTAGGTGAGCCTGCAAAGCGTCAGGCAGTTACCAATGCGGATAACACCATTTCTTCTATTAAAAGAGATATGGGTACCGACAGGGGCCGCACGATCGACGGTAAGAAGTATTCACCCCAGCAGATAAGCGCGATGATACTGCAGAAGCTTAAGAGCGATGCAGAAAACTACTTAGGCGATAAGGTTACCGAAGCAGTTATAACCGTACCCGCATACTTCAACGATGCACAGCGTCAGGCTACCAAAGATGCCGGTAAGATCGCAGGTCTTGATGTAAAGCGTATCATCAACGAGCCTACCGCAGCAGCACTGGCATACGGCCTTGATAATGAAAAAGAGCAGAAGATCATGGTATACGACCTCGGCGGCGGTACCTTCGATGTATCCGTTATAGAGATAGGCGAGGGTGTCATCGAGGTTTTAGCTACCAGCGGTAATAACCGTCTGGGTGGTGATGACTTCGACCAGAGAGTTACCGACTGGATGCTTTCCGAGTTCAAGAATAAGGAAGGCGTAGACCTTTCCGGCGATAAGATGGCTATGCAGAGACTTAAGGAAGCTGCAGAGAAGGCAAAGAAGGAGCTTTCCGCTTCTACTACCACAGATATCAACCTGCCTTACATCACAGCTACCGCAGATGGACCCAAGCACTTAGAGCTCACCCTTACAAGAGCTAAGTTCGAAGAGCTGATCCACGATCTGGTTGAGGCAACTGCAGAGCCCGTTCGTAACGCACTTAAGGATGCAGGCCTTAATCCTTCGGAACTGGGACAGGTACTGCTGGTAGGTGGTTCCACCCGTGTACCTTGTGTACAGGAGAAGGTTAAACAGCTGACCGGCAAGGAGCCCAGCAAGACCCTTAACCCCGATGAGTGCGTGGCACTGGGTGCTTCCATTCAGGGTGGTAAGCTGGCAGGCGATACCGCTGCAGGCGAGATCCTCCTTCTGGATGTAACTCCTCTGTCACTGGCTATCGAGACCATGGGCGGCGTAGCTACCAAGCTGATCGAGAGAAATACCACCATCCCTACCAAGCACAGCCAGGTATTCTCAACTGCAGCTGATAACCAGACAGCAGTGGATATCGTAGTTGTACAGGGTGAGAGACAGTTTGCGAAGGATAACAAGACCTTAGGCCAGTTCCGACTGGATGGTATCCCTCCGGCAAGACGTGGCGTTCCTCAGATAGAGGTTACCTTTGATATAGATGCAAACGGTATCGTTAACGTATCCGCTAAGGATCTGGGTACCGGTAAGGAGCAGCACATCACCATCACCGCAGGTTCCAACATGAGTGATGAGGAAATCGATAAGGCAGTTAAGGAAGCTGCTGAGTACGAGGCTCAGGATAAGAAACGTAAGGAAGCTATCGATACCCGTAACGATGCGGATTCTATGGTATTCCAGGTTGAGAAGGCACTTAACGAAGTGGGCGACAAGATAAGCGCTTCCGAGAAGAGCGATCTTGAGAGCGAGCTCAATAACTTAAAGAGCCTGCTGGAGAGCACCAAGGATCAGGAGCTTAGCGAGGATCAGGTAGGACAGATAAAAGCAGCCCAGGAGAAGATGATGGAGAAGGCACAGAGCCTCTTTACCAAGATGTATGAGAACATGGGTGGAGCAGCAGGTGCAGGCGCAGGCGCAGCTCCCAACATGGGTAACATGGGCGGAGCAACAGGCGGATCTTCCGACGGAGGCAACGGCGGAAACGGCGGCGCTGATGATATCATCGACGGCGACTTTAAGGAGATCTAAATCTTAAAAGAGTAAGTAACAATGTTTGTCATCCTGAGCGAAGCGAAGGATCCTGAATGAGTGGATGCGATCACAAAACAGGACCCGTTGTGACGCTCAGGATGACATATGTGTGAGGGAAGTGAAAAAGTTATGGCTGATAAGAGAGATTATTATGAGGTACTGGGCGTAGATAAGAATGCGGACGAAGCTGCAATAAAGGCGGCTTACCGTAAGCTGGCAAAAAAGTACCATCCCGATATGAACCCCGGAGATAAGGATGCGGAAGCAAAGTTTAAGGAAGCATCCGAGGCTTACGGTGTTCTTTCCGATCCTGAAAAGAGACAGAAATACGACCAGTTCGGACATGCAGCCTTTGATGGCGGTGCTGGCGGTGCAGGCTTTGATTTCTCCGGCATGGATTTCTCTGATATCTTCGGCGATCTGTTTGGTTTTGGCGATATATTCGGAGGCAGCAGGAGAGGCGGCGGACGCAGCAACGGGCCCATGAAGGGCGCAAATCTCCGTACCAGCGTAAGGCTTAAATTCGAAGAGGCTGTATTCGGCTGCAAAAAGCAGATCGAGCTCGAAGTGAAAGAAACCTGTAAGACCTGCGGCGGCAGCGGTGCAAAGCCCGGAAGCGCCATCGATACCTGCTCAAAGTGCGGTGGTAAAGGTAAGGTGGTATTCACCCAGCAGAGCCTCTTTGGTATGATGCAGAATGTCCAGAGCTGTCCTGATTGCGGCGGCAGCGGTAAGGTCATAAGAGAGAAATGTCCTGATTGCCGCGGAACAGGTTTTGTTCCCATGCGCAAGCGTTACGAGGTGGAATTCCCTGCCGGTGTTGATAACGGACAGTTCAAGCGCATGACAGGTTTAGGTGAACCCGGACAGAACGGAGGTCCCCGCGGTGATGTTTTAGTAGAGGCGGTGGTAGACCGTCATCCCATCTTCCAGCGTGAGGACAGGGATATATATTCAACTGTTCCGGTATCATTTGCCGTAGCGGCCCTGGGCGGCGAGATAGTTATAGATACGGTCGACGGCCCTGTTACATACGAAGTAAAACCCGGTACGGCTACGGATACCCGTGTACGTCTTAAGGGCAAGGGTGTTCCTTCGCTCAGGGACGCAAAGTCCAGAGGCGATCACTACGTACTGCTTACCGTTCAGGTTCCCAACAAACTCAGTGCAAAGGCAAAGGAACTGCTTAAGGAATTTGATGCCGAGTGTGGCGACAGTCTGCATGCGGCAGAGCGCTTCAGAAGTGAGAAAGCCGGTGCAACAGCAGGCGGCACGGATGAGGGCGCATCCAAAAAGAAGAAAAAGAAAGGCCTGTTCGGTTGAACAGGCCCTGAATTATTATCTCAGAATACCAGTCCGCCATCCCCGCTGTGACGCAGGATCATGGCAGAGTGTCCGGGAAGTGTGATGGTTATGCGTCCGGCTTCCAGCCAGAACTCTTCATGAGTATCATCAAAACCTTCCTCGGTAGTCAGCATTATCAGTTTAAGAGTAGCATTCTTTCTTATACCCAGGGTCCAGAGCTGGTACTCCTGGGTTATTTCATTTTCATTATTATTTATAAATACCGCACTCTGTCCTTCGCGGTCAAATCTTCCGTATGCGATAAGACCGGGCTGTGAATGCAGGATCTTTATGGATCCGTGCTTGAATTCGTGGTAGCGTTTGTGTATGCTGATCATCTTCCTGTGGAAATCGATCATCTCCTTATCTTCGTTTCCCCAGGGATAACTGCGGCGGTTATCCGGATCGGTCCAGCCGCATAAGCCGGCTTCGTCGCCGTAATATATGGTAGGTGCGCCTATCCAGGTAAACTGCATCAGCACGGCTTCGCGCATCACTGCTTTATTTATACCTTCGGATGCAGCTTCGGGTCCTGCGGTGGCAGTACGTCCCACCTTGTGGTTGGTGCGGGTCAGGAAGCGCGAATGATCGTGGTTTGAAAGCTCGTTCATGGAAATGAACAGAGACTGCATCGACATATCCGCGATATGATACATCATCGCCGCCCAGAAATTATCCGAATTGTTCAGCTGGTCGGGGCGGAATTCATCACTGTGCTTCTGCATTCCGGTAAGGAACCAGGTAAGGGGCTCCATAAAGGCGTCATAGTTCATGACGGTATCCCATTCATTGCCTTTAAGCCATGCGGCCGGTGAGCCGTAGTGCTCCGCAAGTATGATGGCGTCGGGATTTGCTTCCTTGACCGCCTTTCTGAAATCCTGCCAGAAGACATGATTGTATTCTGTTGAATGTCCCAGATCTGCAGCCACGTCAAGTCGCCAGCCGTCAGCGTTGTAGGGAGGGCTTACCCATTTCTTTGCTATATGCAGTATATAGTCGTGAAGGCTTTTAGACCCTTCATAATTGAGCTTGGGCAGCGTATCATGTCCCCACCAGCCGTCATAGCTGCGGTTGTACGGCCATTTATTATCATCGTTTTCGTAAAAACGGAAGAAATCGTGGTAAGGGCTGTCCTTTGTGATATAGGCACCCTTTTCGTATCCTTCTGCGTTTTCGTATATGCGTTCACGGTCCAGCCATTTGTTGAAGGAACCGCAGTGATTGAAAACGCCGTCAAGTATCACGCGGATACCGCGTCTGTGTGCCTCCTCGACTAGCTTGGCAAAAAGTTCGTTGCTGGCATCAAGATTGGCTTTGTTCGTCACGCGGTTTATATATCTGCCTGCGTGCTGGTTATCATTATCGCCTTCGGGCAAAAGATCCCCGCGCTCGTCCACTATACGTCCGAAGTGGGGATCGATATTATCATAATCCTGTATGTCGTATTTATGATTGGAGGGTGAAACAAAGATGGGATTGAAGTATATTACCTCTATACCCAGCTGTTCCAGATAATCCATTTTATTAAGAACGCCCTGCAGATCGCCGCCGTAGAATTCACGTACGCCCATGGCGGCAGGGAGTTTGTTCCAGTCATCGACCTTAACGCTGTGTTCACCTATATAGCTGAATTCGTCGGTAAGTACGTCATTGGTGGGATCGCCGTTGCAGAAACGGTCCACGAATATCTGATACATAACGGCACCCTTGGCCCAGGCAGGGGTCTTAAAGCCGGGTATCAGTTTGAATTTAAAATGCTCATCTAAGCTGCGGACCACGCCTCTGGTATCAAAGAGCACACAGATATTACCTACGTGTATTTCAAAATGGTAGGTAAAGGGCTCATTTCCCAGTTTGACTGTTGCGGTATAGTAATCGAAGAGTTCATCCCTTGAGGACATCTCCATGATATGCTTTTCGCCGCCGGAAACCAGATAGACCGTATCGATGTTGTTGGAAGCGCATCTGAAGCGGATACTGACATCCTCTCCCGGCGCGGGATATGCCGGTGAGATATAATTATCGCTTACATCCGAATAAAGGGCATGCTTACGAAGGATCGGCCGCATTCCTGCGATGTAATATTGGTTGAGTCTGATAAAATCTTTATCCTCCATAAACTGTATTATACCACTTACGGCGCGGCATTTGCAAGGTTGAGTTTACATAAATCAGTTTGTAACTTATGGGTGAATATGTTAAAATATCCCGTTTTTGACAGTTTAACAGCCGAAATGCCTTGTTTTAAAGGGATTCCGGCTGTTTGAATGTTGTATATGGCATCTCAGGTTAAATATTTCTTTATCTTCTTGTGCAACTCCTTAGGCTTGTAGTGAGCAAAGT
>JAFRXH010000013.1 GCA_017437785.1 Lachnospiraceae bacterium | reverse complement strand
GTGATGCAAGAGTACGGGTATCCTTGAATACTGACATGCTCTGCTTGCCTGCGATCATGTTCTTGGTATTCTCAATATCGCAGTCCTGACCGGTGATGATGGGATAAGATCCGTTGTAGTTAGCTGCCAGAGCGTTCTCAACACCAAGTGCGGTAGAGTCGTTTGAGCACAGCCATACGTCTACGTTGGTTCCGTCTGCATAGTAGGATGATAAGATATTCTCTGCTCTTGACTGAGCCTTATCGGTAGCCCAGGTAGGAGTAGCAACTTCATCAAAGGACTTCTGTCCGGATACTACATTGAGTTTCCCGCTCTCGATGTAAGGCTTAAGTACATCGTAAGCACCGTTGAAGAAGTAACCTGCATTGTTGTCACCGGGATCACCTGCAGTGAACTCAATATTGAAAGGTCCTGCTGCATTGTCCAGATCAAGGCTGTCCTTAACATATGTACCCTGAACGGTACCAACCTTGTAGTTATCAAATGTTGCGTAGTAAGATACTGCGTCACTGTTCATGAGCAGACGGTCATAAGCGATAACGGGAATGTTTGAAGCTTTAGCCATGTCCAGAGCCTCACCCAGTGAAGAACCTTCGATAGCTGCGATAACGACTACGTCGCATCCGCCGGCGATCATGTTCTCGATCTGTGACAGCTGCTGCTGAACATCGTTAGCTGCATACTGAAGATCAACTTCATATCCTGCTGCGATCAGCTCTTTTTCCATGTTAGCGCCGTCCTGGTTCCATCTCTGCAGATCCTTGGTAGGCATTGACACGCCAACCTTCTTGCCTGCGCCTTCGTTAGATGTGGTTGTAGATGAACCGCTGTCTGTTGTGGTACTGGTTGCGGTAGAGGTTGAACCACCGGTAGATCCGCCTGCCGGTGCAGCGCCGCCGCCATTGCAGCCGGCCAGCATAGATACAGCCAGTGTTGCGCCTAAGAATGCTTTTGTAAATCTCTTCATTGTTGCTTTCCTCCCTTTTATTGTTTTATTTTTTTTTCGGGTTCATTTTCAGAAGACCTTTGTCTTCCTTACAGTGCTCATGTTAACACAGCTCAAATAGTAGTTGTTTGCTAATTGCTTCACTTTATTGTCTGATTCTTAACAACAAAAAAACCTGAACCAGCATTTTTTTGTCATGGTCCAGGAATTTTATGCAAAAAAGTTAAGATTTTAGTCCTGTTTTATATTAAGATATACTTCCTCTTCTGAATGAAAACCACTGTCGATTATCACTTCATCCATATTATCTTTCGTTACCATCACCGGTTCGAGCTTAACATACGGAAGATCCTTTTTGCCGTTATTGATCACTCCCACGCCTTCACCGCTTATCTCCTGTCCCCGTGCCATAGCCACAGCACACTCTGCCGCTCTGTGCGCCAGCTTCTCCACAGGCTTGTATACCGTCATGATCTGCGTGCCTTCCACTATTCGCTGGCACGCTTCCAGATCCGCATCCTGCCCCGTTACCAGTATCTTGCCGGCCAGCCTCTGCACCGCAAGGGCACTCACCACCTGACTTGCCACATTATCATTACCGCACATCACAGCATCGCAGTCAGCCACCAGCGTACGATGGGAATAGATATAGTCGGAAGCCAGCTCTGCCCTCCAGCCGTCGCAATGTGTTCTGTCCGCTATCTGCACATTATTGTCCTTCATCACTTTTTCAAAGGCATTTTCAACTAACGACACATTATTGTCTGCGGGCGATCCGCCCACCATCAGCACCCTGCCTCCGGAGATTCCGTTATCGACCAGGCTCTGAGCCATGAGCGTACCCACCATCTCATTATCAAACGAGATATACAGATCTATGTCCGCATTGTTGATCAGACGGTCGTATGCTATTACCTTTATCCCGGCCTCATGCGCACTCTTTATCGTATCCGAGAGCGCATCCGAATCTATGCAGACAATGACGATCACATCTACCTTTTTCTTTATGAAATACTCTATCTGCTGCTTCTGTTCTTCCACTTCGCCGTTGGCATTCTGGACATTCACCTCCGCTCCCAGCTCTTTCGCCGCCTGTACGAAGATATCCCTGTCTCTCTGCCAGCGCTCTATCACAAAAGAGTCAAAGCTCATACCTATCGTAAGCTTATCCTCCTGCGCATCGTTGTTCTGCGCAACCTGCATCTCGGTATTGTCACAGCCGCACAGGACAAATGCCGTCAGCGCCATCATAAACATAATAACGATCGTCTTTTTAATCTTACGCATTTTTCTCTTTATACTCCGTTGGTGTAAGGCCTACGTTCTTCTTAAAAGTACGGCTGAAATAATTGGGATCCGAGTAGCCGCACATCGCACATATCTCCTTCATGGACAGATCGGAATTCTTGAGAAGATCCTTTGCCTTTTCTATCCTTATATTTGTCAGATACTCTATAAAGTTCTCTCCCGTCGCCTCCTTAAAAAGCTTGCTGAAATAATAAGGCGATATGTTCACAACTCTTGATACATCATCAAGCGAGATATCCTTTGAAAAATTGTCCCCTATATAATCCCGTGCTATCTTTATGGTATCGGTAGAACGTTCCTGCCGTTTGCTTCCTATGTTCTGACACGAGGTCTTTATCTTGTCAAGAAACCACTCTTTAAGCTGTGTACTCCCCTCTAACGACATTACATCGGGAAGATAAGAATCCCTCGATCCGAAGCGGTAAGTCATACCTCCGTTTTCGTATGCAAGCCGCTCCGCCCATAGAACGAACTCCAGAAGCTTAAGACGTATCGACATGATATTGGAGCCTTCCGAGCCCTCCATCCATTCTATGAATGCTCCGGCATGAAGCGCCGCCTCGTTGTAGTCCCCGCGCTGCACACTTTCAAACAGCTTTTTCTCCAGATCGACCGGGTAGTCCTTTTCATAATCGCAGCCTATAGGCAGGTCATCCGCATGCGCCACCTGATTTGTCGTAGCGATCAGCGCATTAATAGCCTCCTGATAAGACTGTCCCATCTCCTTAAGCGGCTTTACCCCTCCTATCCCCAGACGGAAGCTTATGTCAAAGCGCCTGCGCAGATACCTGACCATCTCCCTGCCTTTATCTATCAGATCGATCCTTGTATTGTAATCCATGGTACTGCTCTCATAAGGTACCAGCACCGCTATCTTATTGGCCATTACCGTGCCTATCTTGCAGTTAAAGAATTCCTTAAGGCCTGCCCTCACCTCGGTATAATGCTTCGAGATCTTTACGGAACTTCCCACGGCATTTGTCATATGATTGCCTTCCTGCGAATCGCCGCAGACTACGCACATCATATATCCGTAATCTGCTTCCACTCCCAGGATAGTCTTATAATTATCTATATCCTCCTCAAAATGCTCCTGGAAAAGGATATTGTAGATAAGTCCGTTTTCTATTATGGGCTCTACACTCTCAAGCTTCTCCTTGACCAGAAGATCGTCACTTCGCTTTTTGCGTTTATTATCGATAAGCTCCATGGCCTTTCTGAGCACCTGCACAAACCTCGTCTTCTCCATAGGCTTGTTGATGTACTCGAGTACACCCAGCTTTATGGCTTCCTGGGCGTAATCAAATTTATCATAGGCGCTCATTACTATGAATACCGTATTTGCGGAGAAGGCTTTGATCTCCTTCATCGCTTCGATGCCGTTTATCCCCGGCATCTGGATATCCATAACGGCAATATCCGGCCTGAAGCGCTCAGCCAGCTCGATGACCGCCCTGCCGGTCTTGGCAAATTCCACCTCGCACTCCTCGCCGAATTCCTTTTCAATTATGAACTTCATCGAATCGATGACTATACCTTCGTCATCTGCAAGCATTACGCGATACATCAGGCTATTCCTCCGTCTCGTAAGGAAGATTGATTATGACTTCCGTTCCTTTACCTTCACCTTCGCTTACTATATCGATAACATCATCCCGCTCCGAAAACAGCTTAAGACGTGCTATCACATTATCCATTCCTATACCGTTCGAATCTCCCTTTTTCTCCTCGTACTTCCACTCACCGCCCAGCAGCTTGTCTATATCCTCGCGGCTCATTCCCTTTCCGTTATCCTTTACGGAGATGTAAACACGGTCCTCATCCTTAAATACTTTGAGCTGGATATGTCCCTTATCCCCCATCTCGCGTATACCATGATTAACGGCATTCTCTACTATGGGCTGGAGTATCATCCCCGGCATTTTCAGCTTCATCAGCCTCTTGTCGGTCTGCCTGTCGTAGTGTATGTCCCCGGAAAAACGCACGTTAAGGATACGGATATAATTATCGACCAGATCCACTTCATTTTCAATGCTTACCAGCTCGTCCTGCTTTTTAACATTATAGCGGAAGAAATCAGCCACGGTCTGCACATACTCATAAGTCCTGTCGGCCCCTTCCATCATCGCCAGCTGCGCCCCGGCATTAAGGGTATTGAACAAAAAGTGCGGGTTGATCTGAGCCCTCAGATACTTAAGCTGGGCATCCTTAAGATGCGTCTCCATCATCAGCTCCTTTTCCTGCATCTGCCGCTCTTTTTCCATACTCTCACGCACACGTTCTATATATTCACGGATACTGACCATCATCTTGGCGAAAGCCGCCGTCAGCCTGCCGGTCTCATCATTATTGCTTATCTTCGGAAGCTCTGCATCAAGATTTCCGTCCGCCACTTCATCCGCGCTCTTTGCAAGAGCCTGCAGAGGATATATCAGCATACGCGTGATACGGATTATGATAAACGCACTGGCGAAGAATACCACCACCATGACCACAAAAGCAAAAAACTCAAATCTGCGGAAGTCTTCGGACAGAGAGTTATATCTTATCGAGTTGCTGATAAACTGCTCGGCGTTGAGGCTGCGGATATATGATCTGATATACTCATAAAGCCTGGATGCCTCCTCATACTGTATCCTGTATTTTTCAACATTCCTGCCTCGTTTAGCCTCGATCGTCAGCGCCACTTTCTTAAGATAGTCCTCAGACATATAGCTTATGTTACGTTCCATCCTGTCATCCGTTTTGCTGCTTATCTGAGTCTGCAGCTGCGATGCCAGCTCTGAATACTTCTGCTCACTGATGTAATAATCCGACAGCGAATCCGTTGATTTTGAATCCAGATATTCCGTCATGGCTCTCTGCACACCTTCGATGGCATCCAGCAGTTCATTCAGATGCCTGTTCTCACGATAGGTTTCTTCCATCTCCACAGACATGCTGTTGATACCTACCAAAAGCATGATATCCACAAGAAAGATAAAAAGATTGGCCATTATGAAGATGCCGCTCACCTTATAAGACAGAGGGAGACTCTTAAGACGTTTACTCATCGCCATCCCCTCCGTTTTCAAGATACTGCGCGACATTACTGCGGTCGATCAGTGTAACATCAGCCGAGAAGTATTGACTGGTATTGCCGGTATCCAGGTATTCTTCAAGTGCATTCACGCAATACCTTCCCAGCTCCGACGTATCCACTGCCAGCGACGAAAATACCACATTGCGGCTTATGGCGTTTAATATCTTCTCTGAATCATAATATCCCAGTATATAGACACTTCCTACCATATTGTAGTCGATCACCGCCTGATAGGTGCAGGTGGTATCCAGTTCGCTCAGACACACCAGTATGTCCGATACCTCTTCATCCATTAATATATCCCTGATACTCTCCTCCACCGAAAAAGGGTTGCTGTTGTCCACAGCCACCGTTTTCACCGCAAATTCCCCTTCCCCGGCTTCGCGGCTCAAAGTATCGTTTATGCCGGAAAGTATCACACTCTGATCATAGAGAAGATTATTATCATCAAAAAATACCGTAACCTTAGCAGGCGCGCCCTGCGTGTCTTCCGCATCCGGATTCAGCCGCAACTTTTCTTCCCAGGCACTGATTATCTGTCTGCCGTATTCGCGCCCCATATTGAACGCACTGACGCCTACAAAGCTGCACCGCTTTGACTCATCATTATCCGAATACATCGTAACAACAGGTATCCCCTGCTCTACGGCATTATCTATCAGCCTGCTCATCTCCGTGCTGCCGCTGCCCAATACCATTATGCCGTCAACCCCGGAAGATATTGCCATCTCCATCAGCTCATCCGTCGAAAAATCCACATTCAGATTTGCCCCGAACAGTTCCACATAAACATTATGAGCCTCCGCGGCTTCCGCTGCCCCTTTATATACATGCTGCCAGAAAGAGGATGCGTCATCATCGCAGATCATCGCATAATACCTGTCATATATATGCGCATTCTCTTCCTCCTGTGACTTGACACGGTTAAGGCGCAGGAACATAAAAGCCACGCTCAGTATCGCAGCCGCACAAAAGAATGTTATACCCATATACAGAGGCATCCTCGAACGCATCAGGCACTTTCTCCCTTTTTGCAAAAATCCCAAATATTTTATCATATTCCCGACGAAATTAACAGACTTAAAGCATATGGCGATATGACGCTTGCAGAATAAAACGATTTTTGTATAATAATGCTCATGAAAGTGTTATCGGCGCTTAAAAACCTGATCACAAAAAAAACAAAGGATGAAAACGAATCAAAAAAGATGGCCGTTCTCATCCGGATATTATGTCTTACCCTGATCGCTTTTTTTGTCGTATACGCGATAGGCTTCGTTATCATAGGCCGTTTTTCGGCCAGTCTCGGAAGTCTGCTGATGGCTTTTTTATATCTTTCGATATTCACCCTTTCCTTTCATGTAAGAAAAATGATACTGGTCTGGTCGTTTATCATCGTGACCACAGCCTGGGCACTGGGACTGCTCTGGCTCTTCGGCCCCGATTCATCCTTCCAGATCTTCCCGCCCTTTGTGATAATCATTTTCTTCTTTTCCAGCTATAAAAGCTTTACCCAGAAGGTCCTCTTCAGCCTGTCCACCTTTATAGTATATCTTGGAATGTCTTATCTGTACGGCAACCGTCCGCCGGTATATGAACTGAGTGCAGCAACAAGACACTGTCTGCGTGACAGCTGTATGTTCATAATCATCCTCTGTACCTGTATAGCTGCCCATATGTTCTCTAATGACAGCAAGATCATGGAAAAGAAACTGATCGAATATAACAAGCGTCTTAAGGAGAAAGCCAACACCGATCCTCTTACAGGGCTTAACAACCGCGGCATGGCAATGGAATATCTGCAGGAATTCATAAAAATAGCCGATTCCGAACCGTGCTCCTTATGCATATGCGATATAGATCATTTTAAGAATGTTAACGATACCTATGGACATGATATAGGCGACCAGGTGCTTAAAGCCGTAGCCGCTGCACTTATCTCCACCATAGGGGATAAAGGTTTCGTTGCCCGCTGGGGCGGAGAAGAATTCTTTATAGCATTTCCGGGGCTTAACGGTGATGACGCAAAAGACCTGCTCTACAGCGTACAGAGCGCTGTCCGCAAAACTGTAGTCAACACGACCGACCAGGTCGTTAAGGTGACTCTCACCTACGGACTCACCGAGTACGATAAGGAGAGGCCTCTGAACGCAAACATCAAAGATGCCGATACCAAGCTCTACCTTGGTAAAGAACGCGGGCGCAACACTATAATCTATTAAGATCCGTGTCCGAGCGCTTCATCAGTTCTTATTTACCACTCTATTACAGGTTTCTTTCTCTCTTGATATCAAGACGCTCTTTTGCAAGGGTGATCGCTGCATTTACCATTACTCCCACTACCGCGATAAGAAGTATCACTGCAATATCTGAAATGCCTACAGCAGCAAGCTTAAGAAGTGAGCGCATGGGCGGTATCACCAAAACAGCCAGCTGCAGCACTATACCGATCACGGTTATCACATTAAGAGCCTTGTTATTCCAGGATTCTTTGGTCGCAAAGGCCAGGCTGCCCTTTGTCTTGCATACATAGGCCATCAGCATCTCATTAATGGCAAGCGTGCTGAAGCAGTAGGTCCTGCACATTCTAAGCAGTTCTTCATTCCCGCTGATATTCCCAAGGATATCGCCCATGCCGTATCTGGTTATAACAGGGAGCAGGAATGCCAGGAGTGCCACACCGCCGCTGATAAGTCCCTGGATAACGATATTTAAGTAATCGCCTTTGTTAAGGATACCCGATTTTACATCCCTGGGCTTTTCGTTCATGACTGCGTCCGATCCCACGTCCATACCCAGTGCCAGTGAAGGCGCCGTATCCGTCAGGAGGTTCACCCAGAGTATCTGTATCGTGGAAAGCGGTGAAGATAAACCGGCAAATATCGCCGAAGCCATAAGTATCACTTCACCGAAGTTTGAACGCAGAAGGTATACTACCGACTTCTTTATATTGTTAAAGAGATTACGTCCCTCCATCACCGCATTCTTTATGGTGATGAAATTATCATCAACGAGTATCACTTCGGCTGCATCTTTTGCCACTTCGGTACCGCCTATTCCCATTGCCACACCTATATCGGCAGCCTTAAGGGACGGTGCATCGTTTACTCCGTCACCTGTCATCGAACAGATCTTTCCGTGTGACTGGAATGCCTGGACTATCTGCACTTTATTTTCCGGTGAAACGCGCGCAAATACACGGTAATTAAGCACGTTCTTTCTAAACTCCTCCGGATCTGTCGCATCTATCTCCGCACCGGATATACTCTGTGATATATCCGTAGCTATATCCAGTTCCTTGGCTATTGCAAACGCGGTTATCTTATGATCGCCGGTGATCATGGCCACATCGATACCGGCATGATGGCACTCATCAACGGTTTCCTTAACTCCGCTCTTGGGCGGATCTATCATCGCTGCCAGTCCCACAAAGATCATGTCTTTTTCCTGAGGCTTATCATCCCCCTCACGGTATGCCAGCGCCAGCACACGCAGTGCATCGGAGCTCATCTTCTCCGCACATCTGCTGGCTAAGAGCACATCCTCATTCGTGATATTCCTTACACCGTTTTCATCAAGTATACGGTCACATCTTACTATGACTGAATCGATAGCACCTTTCGTATATGAAATGTTCTTTGTAATACCGCCCTTTTCCACATGTCCCAAAGTGGTCATCATCTTTCTGTCCGAATCAAAAGGTATCTCATCAAAACGCGTGATGTGCGACATGATAGCGTCATAGCCCAGATCATTATCCTTCGCATACTTAATGAAGGCCGTCTCCGTAGGATCACCTATCTCCTCACCTGTTTCCGAAGAATACTTCGCATCATTACATGCAAGAAAGCCTTCCAGCAGAGTATCAAATACCTTATCGCCACTCTTGATGCTGCCCGGCTCTCTCTCTTCTCCCAGCATGTACCACTTGACCACGGTCATCTTATTCTGGGTCAGGGTTCCGGTCTTATCAGAGCAGATAACGTTAACAGCCCCCAGTGTTTCCACCGCATGGATCTGCTTGACTATCGCATTGCGCTTACTCATCTTCTGTATGCCGGCCGAGAGCACCAGTGTTACCACAGTTGCAAGGCCTTCGGGGATGACAGCCACAGCAAAGGCAATAGAGATCATAAGAGTTTCTATGATCGCAGTCTCATATATAAAGATCTGGCATACGAACATCAGTATACAGAGTATCACGCCCGCGATACCCAGCACCATGGATATACTGTTCAGATTCTTCTGCAGTGGCGTTTCCTGTTTGGTTATCTTGTTGAGCATACGCGAGATCTTGCCGATCTCGGTATCATCTCCTATCTTCTCTACTATACCGTCCCCGCGGCCGTACTCTACCAGTGTGGACATGAAAGCCTTATCCTTGCGGTCTCCCAGGGGAGTTTTTTCGTCGCTCTTTTCGTTGCAGTCCTTTTCTACTGCAAGGCTCTCTCCGGTCAGGGCAGATTCGTTTAACTTAAGCGAACTGGTCTGTACCAGCAAAAGATCGGCAGGGACCACACGCCCGGCTTCCAGCACAACATAATCACCTACGACCAGGTCCGCTGCCGCTATCTCTTTCTGCACTCCGTCCCTGATGACGACCGCTGTTGATGCATTGATCTGCTTAAGTGCTTCTACCGATTTCTCTGCAGATACCTCCTGAACCGTACCTATCACTACGTTTGCCAGCACTACTACGATTATTATAATGCCGTCAACAAACTCTCCCGTAGCTATGGATATTACCGAAGCTGCGATGAGAAGAAGCAGCAGCGGCGAAGCAAACTGCCCCAGGATCATTGCCATAAGGCTCTTTTTCTTTCCCTGCGTCAGTACATTTTTACCTTTTTTTGCTCTTTCGGCCACTTCCGTCGATGTTAATCCTTTATTTTCCATTTATCCTCTCCTTTTAGCAGTTAAACATCAAGAAGAAATAATATCACAATCATCCGGCCTTTTCTACTTTTTTCTTGATACCCTCTGCCTTCAGGGCTTTTACAGGGCACTCATGAACACAGCTTAAGCATCTTATACATTCCGGACTGTTGGGATCCTCTGTGGGATCCACACACATATCGCATACCTCTGCGCATCTGCCGCACGAGATACACTTTGATCTGTCGCATGAAAGCTTAAAGAGCGATACTTTATTCAACGGGGCATATATAGCCCCCAGCGGGCATATATACTTGCAGAACGGCCTTGCAATGATAACAGCCGATAAGACCACGATCCCAAGAATACATGCCTTCCAGGCAAAAAGGCTGCCAAAGAGTTTAAAAAGCCCGGTATTTCCAAGCGAAAGCAGTATACCGGATAAAGTTCCGGAAGGGCAGAGATACTTACAGAAAAATGGAGTCAGTTTAACACAGATCGGCAGTATTATAACCAATACTATCAGGATCACATACTTAAGCTTCCTTAAGTATCTGTCTGCCTTAAACTTCTTTAACTTAAAGGGAAACGGGATCTTATGAAGCAGGTCCTGAAGCAGTCCGAACGGACAAAAAAAACCGCATATCAGTCTGCCGAAAAGCGTTCCGAAAAATAAAAGCATCCCCACAACATAATACGGGAATTTAAACTTATATGCGGAAAGTGAATTCTGGAGTGAGCCAAGAGGACAGGCCCCCACTGCCCCGGGGCAGGAATAACAGTTAAGCCCCGGAACACAGATCCCTTTTGTTGCGCCTGTATGGATCTCTCCCGTAAAAAAACCTTTAAAATCTGCATTTTGGATCAGGGCAGCCACAGACTGGATTATCGTTCTCTTCCTGTTATCCAATTCCTATACACTCCAGACATACTTTCGAAGCTTTAGCCATGACCACCTGAAACTGACTGCTGCACAAACCGATGCCCATCAGCACCACAGCCAGTATAAGAAGCAATATCGTACCGGTCCTTTTCATGATACTCCTCTTAATCGGATAAATAGCGCGATACCAGCGTATCCCATTCAATATATGAACGCGATCCCTCAACCGGGTTGCTGTCAAGGAGGTTGCCGTTACCGTCAAATATAAAAGTTGCGGGGACATAACTCTGCTCGTAAGAATACAGATTTTCATCAGCCTTAACGATAGGATAGGTTATCCCGGCGGAAGAAACTATAGATCTGGCTTCACCGTCCATATCAAAAGTGGTATAGGCGCCTATGATCAAAAGTCCTTTATCCTTATATTTCAGATAAACCTTCTGAAGATCCGGCATTTCATTTACACAGGGCCCGCACCAGGGTTCCCAGAGATTTAACAATACCAGCTTGGAGCCCTTTATGATCTCATCCGTAACTTTTGTTCCGTTTATGTCAACGCTGTCAAACACCAGATCACCCGGCGTATACTCTTCTTCAGTATCAGCCTCCTGCGTGAGCGTCTCATCTTCTTTCCCGCTGCCGGAAACATCTTCCTGCTTATCATCCTTTTCGGATACTGTCTCTTTAACGTCGTCTGAATATGCCCCGCGCCCGCTCTCTGCACTCCCGCAGGAAGAAAGTGCAACAGCCATAGCAGATATCATTATAAGTACAGATATTTTTTTCATTTCGTCTCCCTTTCTTATCTGAGTATCTCACTCAATGAACGGATATGATTCTTACGTGAGGAAGTTATGATGACCCTGTCACCTTCCTTTATGCAGGTCGAACCTGAAGGAATGATCATCTCATCATTACGCAGGATCGCCGTTATCAGTACATCCTTTCTAAGACTGAATGCTTTATCCGAAAAGGCCACATTCAGACATTTAAAATCCGCACCGGCAGGGAAATCCATGATCTCCGCCATGCCATCCGCCAGCAGGTAATACTTTCCGATCTCCTTACCCGCATCCTTCACCTCACAGCTCAGTATATAACGCATCGCCTTAAGTGCGGATGACTCGGCCGGTGATACCGTTATATCGATATTAACCTTATGCAAAAGCTTTAAATGCTCCGGCTTATCCACTCTGGTAATGATGGAGGGTATATTGCATGACCATGCATACATACTGATCACCAGGTTCGTCTCATCATTATTTGTAAGAGAGATGATCATGTCAGACTTTGATACATGCTCTTCTTCAAGCACCTCGAGAGTGCCGCCGCCTGCAAACGCCACATTGATCCCGGGATATTGCTCCATCAGTTCCCTGCAGCGCCCTCCGTCCTGCTCAAGGATGGTCACATCATTCTTATCCTTCTTCATCATACCCAGCAGATAGTTGCAGGTAGTGCTGCCGCCGACTATGACTATCTTTTTTGTCCTGCTCCTTTGTATGCCAAGCTTTTCCAAAGAGCTGTCAAGATCCTTTTTGGACACGGCCACATTAAGGCTGTCCCCGCTCTTTATGACAAAATCACCGTGCGGTATGTAGAGCCTGCCGTCACGTATAACGGTTATGATCAGTATGTCCATCTTAAGCGACTGCTTAATGTCTATAAGGGAACGGTCTTTCAGCACGCTGTTATCCAGAACGTTCATATTGAGCAGCTGTACCTTATTTCCCCAGAAGCCTTCCAGCTTGGTAAAGCCCGGCATACCTATATTCCGGTATATCTCCTCCGCAACGTCCGGCCTGGGCTTTACGAAGAAATCGATATTATACTGTTTCTTTAATTCCTCCTGCTCATGTACGAAGTCCGGCATCAGAAGACGGGCCGCCGCATAGCTTGTTCCAAGAGACTTGGCCTGCATGCAGCTTAAAAGATTTATCTCATCCACATGCGTAAGGGCCACTATGGCATCAGCCGTATCGGCCCCCGCCTTTAACAGGGTCTCACGTGATGCACCGCTGCCTACAACACCGTTTACATTATATTTGTCGGTTACGGCATCTACCAGAGCGCGTTCCTTATCGATCACCACGATATCGTAGTTTTCATTTGCAAGCGATGCTATCAGAAGATTACCGGTCTGTCCAAGACCTACTATTATTACTTTCATGCTGATTCCTTTCTGTTTTTAGAGCTGAGTCTGTCAGCTTTATGTTTCTCCAACGCAAAGTATACATTCTTCACGCTCAGTCCCTGCACCAACACCGTAAAGAAGATCGTTACATATGCTACATTGGTGAATATCAGATATACGTCGGGCGGCAGATACTCCGCCGTCTCTAGAGCCAGTGCCATTGAGAGGCCTCCCTTTAACGCCGACCATGTCATCAGTATCACAAATTCCGACAGGTTATAATTGCCCGGGATCCTTTTGCCTGTAAGAACTGTACTTACCATTACTCCCACCGCACGCGAGAATACAAGTATGATCAGTGCCACGGGTATGATGAGCGCCGCATGATCACAAAGCTTAAGGTTAAGGACCAAAAGACCTATCATAACGAAGAGTATGGCGTTTAAGATATTCTCGACTATTTCCCAGAAATCCTCGTAATAATTCTCCGGATCGACTACCGCGGCTTTGCGCTTCATGCCTTCCATCGAATAAGAGAAGAACATGCCGCAGACCACGGAAGCGATAACTCCCGAAAATCCGAAATGCTCGCATATCATATATACCAGTGACACGTCTAACAGCGATATGAGTATATACCTTACGGGATTGCGGGTAAGTTTCATCAGTTCAAAGAGCACGTAGGAGACCATGAGGGCAACAGCTACCGCACCGCCTATCTCCTTTACCATAAGCTCAAGGAAGTGTTCTCCGCTGCCATAAATGATCAGCGCTCTGACAAAGATAAACAGCGTAACACCCGTACCGTCGTTAAACAGCGATTCGTTCTCTATTACGGAGCACACATTCTTTGAGAGGCCTATCTTACTTAAGATACCGGTGGCAGCGATAGGGTCCGTGGGCGATACCACGCAGCCCAGAAGCACGCACATCCATATATCCATCGGCAGCTTTAACAGACATGCCATTCCATAAAACAACGCACCATAGAGAAATGAAGAAAGAACCGTAGTAAGCAATGCCAGGAGCGATATGGGACGTATGTTTTTCTTAAACTTCCCCATATTGACCTTACTGGCCCCTGCAAAGAGCATAAAGCACAGTACGCCGTCCATTAGATATTCCCTGAATTCAAAATCCCCCAGGCTCTTTACAAGTATACTGAAAGATGACTCCGGAAAAATGAATCTTATCACCAGCAAAACTATAGACAATAATAGTGAAAAGAATATCAGCGCTATATCGCTCTGGAGATGAAAGATCCTTTCGTTAAGAGTGCCGATGATGACTATATAGGCAAGTATGATGATCAGAAAAACCAATGCATTCATGATTAATTAAACGCCCTACCGGGCTGCCCCTTCCTTATAATATCCCAGTAATGTATCGGGATCCCCGGCCGGGATCAGGATCACAGTAAGATCCGCTTCCCCGGTGATATCTACCGACAATGTTGTGGGATCCAGCCATTCCGCCTTATCGTAAAGGCTCCCCCTGCGTTCACCGTTTAAGTATACACAGGCCCAGATATCACCCTCATATTCACCTGAAAGGATGAACTTGACATTATCACCTTTTCTGAAGCTGTCTTTTTCAGGCTTAAGACTAAGCGGCAGATCGTCCTGTACTTCAAACACATGCAGCGTCGCATGAGCCTCCATATCGCTGCCTTCATACCCTTCCCGGGGTGCATAAGCATCGATACGGCAGGTTCCGCTTTTGCGTGCTTCAAAGAAATAGTATTCTGTCTCCCTGCCCGCAGACATTGAAAATACTTCCGTTGAAGTCCTCCCCACGGACGGATCCGAAAGCTCAAATCTGCTTATCCTGGGATTCCCCAGTCCGCCTATCCTTATCTTATCTCCGACAAGCAGACACATGCTGTCCGCAGAAAGCAGCTCGTAGGCCCCTATTTCGGGATCAGATGAATAATCATCGGTAAGTTTTGCTATAGTATACTGAGCCGGAACAAAACTGTTACCCTTAAAAACAGAAGATGCCGAAACGGTAGTTATATACTCCCCGTTCAGTGCACGCTCCTGTTCCTCACTCAGCCTGTATTTCGTACCTATCACAAAATTGATCTCGACTCTTCTTGATGCAGGCATGTCTACGCTGCCATCGGCAGCATATACTGGATGATCGAAAGAATAACCGTATGCTTCTGCCAGCCTTGCAAGCTCGGCCTTCTTATCCTCATCCAGAGCGCTCCTCTTCACACAATAGTCAAGTACACTCTGCGCGCGCTTAAGTGACAGGGTTTTGTTATAATCATAGCTGCCCTTTGTATCAGTGTGGCCTTCAAAACGCACCGAGTAAACAGATGAACTGATATCATCACGCATAAGAACACTCATATATATATCAAAGAATTCGTCGAGATAACGCTTTGCATCCTCCCGTATCGCATAGGAATCAAAATCGAAAAGGACATCGCTCTTCATTGCCACGGTACCGTCAGTATCATCTATAACGACATCCACTCCGACCGCGTCAAAGGCTTCCTTAAGTTCCTCAAGATAATGGTCCCTCTGGCGCCGCAGTGCTGCCAGCTCTTCCGGGCTCATCTGCTCAAGTTCATACTGATCCACATTGTTGCGGAGCGAATAATAAAGAAGCTCCGGTGCTTCCAGCCGGTAAGACGAAAGGATCCCGTTTTCGAAACGGAATATCCCGTCCACTTCATTAGCACCGGCTATCACGGGATAAGTACTGCGTCCGGTAGTACTCCTCTTTTCAAAGAATCGAATATTTTCATTATTAGTCTTATATATAAGGGTATCATCAGTGGCCAGATAAAGACTGCGCTCTATGTAATGCCCGCGCACATCACTTAAGCTGCTCTCATTGCAGCCAAAGTGCTCCGCCAGAGAGTATACTCCCGAGTCCCCGGAAAAACGCACCGAGCATATACAGCAGTCTTTTAAGCTTAACGGAGCCATATATACATTTACGGCTCTTACGTATAGTACCCCGCCGTCGGAATACAGCTTAAACTCATCCGTCACCGCACCCGAAGCTACGCTCTGCATAAGATCCGCATCCGGCTTAAGCTGCATCTGATCTGCAACATTCTGCGGCGTAAGTCCGATCAGTCTGCCCGGATCAAAAAAAGCATCCCCCTTCGAAGCCACATCAGTGCTAAAGCGCTCACGGTACTGCACATCATTACCCAAAGCCGCACCTGTGGCAGCCGCAACACGTCCCGGCATGGTATCCTTTTTATTCATCCCTATCAGAATGATAAAAACCGCAACAAAAATAAGCGCCGTAACTGTCACCGGCACAAACAAACCGATATATCCACCCCTTCCGGGGGCCTTGGGTCTTTTATCTGCCATGCGGGTATTATATCATAATCGCCGGTATTAGTAAAACAGGGCCGGAAGCTCCGGCCCTGTTTTATCATCCTGCTGCTTTTTTCAGATCGGCAGTCACTCTTTTAAGATTATCGCGTATGCTCAGATGCTGAGGACATGCTTTCTCGCATTTACCGCATTCCCTGCAGTTGACCGCCTGCTTGCCTTCCTTTTCCATTCCTTCCCACTGCCATTTGACCACATCATATTTCTGATACATGTGATAGCGGTTCCATACACTGAAGTTGCCGGGGATATCCACTCCGAAAGGACAGGGCATACAGTATCTGCAGCCTGTACATCCGTTCTGTATCCTGCTGTTCATGATATCCTTGATCTTATCTATGGCTTTGTATTCCTTCTCTTCCATGGGCACAAAGTTATTGAACGTATCCAGGTTATCCTCTACCTGTTCCATGCTCGACATACCGCTCAGTACCGTAAGGATATTGGGAAGCGTAGCCACATAACGCAGTGCAAAGGAAGCAGCGCTCTTGCCGGGCCTTGCTTCATTAAAGACTGCCATGATATCATCCGAAAATCCCGCCAGTGATCCGCCTTTTATGGGCTCCATTATCGTCAGGGGTATGCCCAGCTCTTCTGCGAGCTTATATCCCTTCATCCCGGCCTGCTCATCAATATCCATGTAATTTAACTGGATCTGGCAGAAATCCCAGTCCCTGTATCTTATTATCTCTTCAAAGGTATCGTAATCGTCGTGGAAGGAAAAACCAAGGAAGCGTATCTTTCCCTCAGCCTTAAGTTCCTCCAGCCTCTTTACCGTCCCCAGGTCGCGCTGTTTCTTCCAGCTGTCTTTGTTCATGGCGTGCATCAGGTAGAAATCAAAATGATCCGTCTGAAGCTTTTGCAGCTGCTCATTAAAGTATTTGTCGACATCCTCTACTGTGTTTACAAACCATACCGGCAGCTTGGTAGCAAGATAAAACGAATCCCTGTCATACTTCTTAAGCGCCTCTCCCACGAACAACTCGCTCTCCCCGCCGTGATAAGGATACGCGGTATCAATGTAATTTACCCCCGAAGCTATAGCCTTATCAAGCATCTTCTCTGCCAGCGGTCTGTCGATCTTTCCTTCCGCATCCGTCGGAAAGCGCATGCAGCCAAAACCCAGCAGTGAAACATCGATCCCCAGTTTTTCAAACCTTCTCTTCTCCATCCGGTAATCCCTCCTTTAGGACTGATACAAAAACTACATTTTATATCATAACATATCAGAACGGATGATACCTATTATTATTTGATATGCCTACTATTGATTTTTGACCCGCTTTAAGGTCATCAACTGTTCTGCGCCATCTGCAGCTTGTAATATATCCCTTTCTTTGCCAGCAGTTCCTCATGTGATCCCATCTCTGCTATGCGGTGCTTATCTATGACCATGATACGGTCGGCGTTCTTAAGCGTTGAAAGACGGTGTGCTATGGCAAAAGTAGTCTTGCCTCCCGTTAAGCGGTTTAATGCCTTCTGTATCATATACTCGCTCTCCGTATCAAGGCTGGCGGTGGCCTCATCAAGTATCAGCAGCCTTGGATCCGTAAGTATGGCCCTGGCTATGGCTATACGCTGTCTTTCCCCGCCCGATAAAGAGTAGCCCTTTTCTCCGACATAAGTATTATAGCCGTTGGGCGTGTCACTTATAAAATCATGCGCATTGGCCATCTTTGCCGCCATTATCACTTCTTCATATGTAGCATCCGGCTTGGAGAAACGGATGTTATCGAGTATGGTCCCCGAGAAAAGGAAGGTCTCCTGCAGCACCACGCCTATCTGCGAATGATATGAGCTGCTGCGTATCGTCTTTTTATCATGTCCGTCTATAAGTATCCTTCCGTCGTCCACATCATAAAGCCCCATCAGCAGGTTTATAAGTGTAGATTTGCCGGCACCTGAAGCACCAACTATACCTATCATCTCTCCCGGTTTTATCGTAACGCTCAGATCCTCAAGGATAGGCTGATAGGATTTGTATCCGAAGGTAGCATGATCAAAGGTAACCTCCCCTTTGATATCTATGTCACGCACCACATTCTCATCCTGCACCTCCACATCCTGTCCCAAAATATCATTAATGCGGTCCAGGCACGCTGCCAGCTGGGCCAGCTGAAGCGGCAGACGGTTCATCCAGGAAATATACTGGAACAGCAGTGAAGTATAGGTTACGAACTGATACAGTTCACCGGGGCTCATCTTATCCCCCAGCACATCCATACCGCCGAACAAAACCACTGCCAGTACGCCAAGCCCCATCACCATCTGAAGCAGCGGTGAAAAATAAGCCCAGAATGTTTCGTTCCTGCGGTTTATACGGGCATATTCAGCGGACAGCCGCTTAAACTTTTCCGACTCCTCTTTCTCTTTTCCGTATGTCTTTACCACACGCATACCCGAGAGTACATCCTGCAGATCACTGGCCACATCGTCATTCTTCCTAAACTGCAGACGGAAGATCCTGCTGACTGTCTTTCTGAAAGCCACCGTAAGAAAGACCGCAAGAGGTATAAACGCAAACGTGATCAGCGACAGCTTAAGGTTAAGCGCCATCATAAACACCACATCCCATATGAATATGAAAAGCACCGCAAAGAGATTGCAGAACACATCCTCCATGAACATACGTATATGCTGGGTATCATTCGTTATACGGTTGAGCAGCTCGCCCGGACGTCTGTCATTTATAAAGCTTATGGGCAGTTCCTGATACTTCTTAAACAGCTTTGACCTTAGATCCGCCGATATCCTGGCGCCAAGCTTAGCTGATGCATTACTCTTTAATACGTTTACTATGACTATGCCCACACTGAGCGAAAACATCAGCATGATAAAAAGAAGTGCCTTTTTCATACCGCCGTTTCCCTTGAGCACATCGTTTATGAGATGTTTTTGGATCTCGGGGTTTAAGAGAGTGGTCACCGCAGCCAGTATCATCAGTATAAATATACCGGCGAAATCTTTCCTGTAGGGAGCCGCCATCTTTACAAAGGCCTTCAGAAAGCCCCCTTCTTTCGAACATTTGGGACAGTTCTTCGTACCCGGTATTGCACGTCCGCATATAGGGCAGGTTTTCTCATACTCCCTGCTCTCCACCTCTTCAAAGCGGCCGGATACAAGGATATTGATACCTCTGGCAATATAGGCATAGCGGCTCAGGTGCTTAGCCGAATAATGTACCACTACCTTTTCGCAGCCCTGATGGGTAAGAGTCAGCAAGCCTCCGCCCACACGCGGCAGGGCTTTCGCCGCACTTATATCTTTAATATCATAAGATATGCCCGGTTCACCCTGTTCAAAGACAAGCACCCTTTTTGTGGTCACGACAAGATACGAATCATCACTAAATAACGCATCTTTACCGATATCGAAAGGGACGGCATAGTATATACGCTCATCACCGCTTAAGCTGATGAGTTCTTTTACTCTTTGTGGGATGGTGTATTTTAATATCATTATTCGGCCCTCTAACGTTACAGGAACATATCAAGTTTGCGGCGCTCCTTCATTGTAAGAGCATTTACGTCACGTATCTCAAAACGGTTTTCGTCAAGATCTGCGATTATCAGACGCTCATCGCTTAATTTTGTCACTGCATTGGATGCCATGTTGATCGCGAACCTGCACTCTCCCCTGTCTGTCAGCACATGGAAATATGCAAAGCCGAACTCATCCTTTATGCTGTATATCTTCTTTATCACGGGTGTAAAATAATTGAGATCCAGCTGTTCTTTAAGTATCTTTACCGTCTCGGGGGGCATGGCATTCAGATCTTCGATTATACCTATCTCCCTGGCTTTTTCGTCACCCTCACGGATAGAGATAAACTTATCGGCATCCGTAAACGGGAATAGTCTTACGACCTTTATATTCTTATACAGCTTTCCTTTGCAGTTCAGATCCACAAAGCCGCCACCTGTCCGTTCAAACTTATCATCGGGAGTGATCATGTAAAGCTTTGTCATCTCCTCAGCTTCTTTTTCATAATAATTGATGTCATCTTCAGCTTTCTGTACCATTTCCATCACCTCACTGTCCCAATCGCTTTTTCGTATCTGCAGTCTGCTTAATTTATGATAAATACCGTCTTCTATCTTATCCAGTTCCTCTGCGGTGCCTTCCTCTGCTATACGTCCCTTCTCGATCACTATCAGCCTGTCTGCATCCCTTAAAGTGGAAAGCCTGTGCGCTATCGACAGGGTGGTCCGCCCCTTTACCAGAAGTTTCAGCGAATTCTGTATGGCCTTTTCCGTTTCGGTATCCACACTGGCTGTTGCCTCATCAAGTATCAGTATCTTTGGATCGGCAAGTATCGCCCGTGCTATGGATACACGCTGTTTCTCACCGCCGGATAAGTCCTTGCCCGAAGCCCCTATTACCGTATCGTAGCCATCGGGCATCTTTGAGATAAAATCGTGGGCGCTGGCCATCTTGGCCGCACGGATGATGTCTTCCCTTTTGGCTTCTTCTCTTCCGTATGATATGTTCATGGCCACGCTGCCCATGAAGATGTACGTATCCTGTGATACCATGGCCACATTACGGCGCAGATCCGAAAGCGCCAGATCCTTTACATCCACACCGTCTATCTTTATACTTCCTTCCTGTATGTCGTAAAGTCTCGATATTACATTAACCAGCGTGGATTTACCGGCTCCCGATCGCCCTACTATTCCAAGGAGCTCCCCTTCCTTTACTTTAAGCGTGATATTTTTAAGTACGGGTTTGGATGCAGAATAACCGAAAGTCACGTTATCCAGTTCTATCTCTCCCCTGGGGGCTTTCATATGAACGGGATGTTCACTCTCTTTTACATCCGGTATCGAGTCATTATCTCAAAGAGCCTCTGGGCTGAATTGATACTGTCCGACCACATACGGAATACCCTTGAGAAGAAGTTCATAGGACCGTTTAACTGCCCTACATAACCTACAAAAGTAAGCAATACACCAAGCTCCATCTGCTCGGTCTTTAATACAAAGAATACACCGATGATCCATATCCAGATACTGGATACTTCCTGCACCAGATTGTAGAGTATGGAAAACTGGTTACGGAGCTTCACGATATCGACTTCCGTGTCGCGCAGCTTCCTGTTGGGGCGTTCGAAACGTTCTATCTCTTCTGCCTGCTGTCCGAATGCCTTGACCACACGCGCACCTGTCAGGTTATCGTTTGCCTTGCCTGTAACCCCCTTCTCCGCACGGTGACGCTTGCCGGATAAAGTCCAGAGTCCCGGGCGAAGCTTGACTGTCATAAATACCAGAAGCGGCAGCAGGATACAGGCGATAAGAGCCATCTGCCAGTTAAGACGGTACATTACCACAAATGTAGCGATTATCGTCATGCCCTGGATAAATATCGACGGCAGACCGTCTATAAAGAATTCCGTAACACGGTCCGCATCACTTACCACACGTGTCATTAGTCCGCCGGTCTGCTTGCTTGTAAAGAAATTCAAAGAAAGCCGGCTCATCGCCGAAAAGATATCCGTCTTTATATCCCTTACCGTGGATGTTGCCACCTTGGCCATTACCGCCATCTGGACGGCACTGGTAAGATGGCTTATCAGCCTGCAGCCAAACATCATGACAACCAGCAGTATAAGTGCAAGTGTAAACTGCCCGCCAAGACCATATTTTTCCAGAAAATCCCCGTTTTTGGCGAGCACCTCATCATAGAGCATCTTACCCGACAAATACGGCCAGGCTATGCTTATCACCGATGAAAGCACATAACATAAGAACAATAATGCAATGGAAGCTTTATATCTGAAAAAGTATCTGAGAGTCCTGCCGAAGATCGTACGTTTATTGGTACATTTGGGACAGAGCTTCTTTTCCGGATCCGGATACATGGTACCGCATATCGGGCAGTACAACAGTTCCTCCTCCGCTTCTTCCTTAAGGATAGCCTCTTCATCCACGGCATTTCCCTTTTTCACATTCTTACACTGCCTTATGAAAAAGAACATGGATTCGGCATTGGTATTCGTAAGCGCCGCTATCTCTGCCTTCTCTCCGTCGTATTCCGCGCACAGGATATTAGAGCCTATATGACGTTCAAGACGGATATTCTCTGTCTTTTCGATATCATATAAACGTATATCTGTGTCACTGCCCTGCTGCGCATCCTTAAGGTCCTGGGTCTTAGTCCCCCTGAAATACCATACATGATCATCGGGCAGTCTCTCGGTATATACACCGATAAGCTTATCTGTTAAAAATACAAAACCGGAGATATATTCACAGTCAAAAGAAAGATCTACGGGGCTTGTGCACAGCACATCCCCTTCTTTGATATTATGCGACGTAAGCTCTCCCCAGACGTATTTCGGAAGCTTATGCTCTTTCATATTTCCTCCGCAAAAGAACTACGCTGCTTTTATGTCAGATCACAGAACGGTAGCGTTTCGCAGCGTACAATACATGTAGTCACCTTCATTATAAGTGTCAAAAACACCTACCACAGTCACATCCCCTCCGTTATCCGGCAAAGCTTCCGGATTACCGGGGATAAATTCAAGTCCCTGCGCACAGCAGGCCGTTGCATCCTGGATGATGCAGGAATAATACTCATTTCCGCTGGCTTCATCCTGATAAAAGGAATATATCCCTTCCATCTTTACCACCTTGCCCACATAATTCTCGGGCATATACATCATATTATATACTTCCGAATATACAAGTGTAGCGGAAAGCGAAGTCAGGTCTATGTCTATTCCCTCGGTCGTACTAAGTACCACATCCTCTTCTTCCTCTTTATCTAAAGACTGCGCAGCCGTCGGTGCGGGTGTCGGAGTGGGCGTCGACGTAGGATCGGGAGTATATATGGTGGTCACATTTTTCTCCTGTTTTGCCAGTCCCTGCTCCAGTATATCATTTACTGTCTGACTTGTCCCCGTAGTACGCGTATCAGTCTTTCCTGCGTTCGAACAAGCCGGTAAAAGCATTGATAATACAATACATACTGTTAATATCTTTCTTTTCATTTTTCTTTCATCTCCCAAACTTTCCTATAAGCCAGCATACCGCGAACGCCGCCACATCTGCCGCCACGATAGTCGATCCTACCGGTGTGCCCGCCAGTATGGATATTATTATCCCGGCTGCCGCACAAAAAACAGATAAGATCACGGAACAGACCGTCACCGCCTTATAGCTCTTAAACAGGCGCATGGCGGATATCGCCGGAAAGATCACCAGTGCGGATATCAAAAGCGTACCTACCAGATCCATGGCCAGAACGATTATCACAGCCGTTACTATGGCGATTATCAGATTATACAATTCTGCACGCGTTCCGATCGCCTTTGCAAAATCCTCATCAAAAGTTACTGCAAACACCTTATTATAAAAGAAAACAAAAACCACTATCACGATAACAGATAATGCCACGCACACTATCAGATCTGCCGGCAGCAGGGTCAGTATCGATGTCGATCCAAAAAGTGTGGAACATACATCTCCGCTCAGATTCCCCGATGTAGGGAAAATATTCATTATAAGATAGCCGAAGCTCAAAGCTCCGACCGACAGCATAGCTATGGCCGCATCTCCCTTTACGGCCGTATTCTGGCCGGTCTTTAACAGAAGCACCGCGCACAGTATGGTCAGCGGCATTACCAGTATCATGTCTCCGGTGGCCGAAAGCGCAGATTCGATCGGTGTATTATGGGCTGCCACCCGAAGCGCCGATGCGATCGCCATAGTCCCGAAAGCGACATGTGAAAGTCCGTCACCTATATATGAAAAGCGCTTTAATACCAGAGTCACTCCCAATAAGGAAGAACACAAAGCCACCAGCACCCCGACTATCAGGGCATATCTTACAAAAGGGATCTGCAGATACATTACAAGCTTATCTATCATGGCTGATCTCCTTTCCTGTCTGTGAAAAGCCGCCCCTCTTCGCTGGCCGTATATTCATCACGTGTTCCGAAGAAGATATCGCTGCCGATATGAAGTATATGACTGGCATAAGTTAATGCCGCATGTATATCATGGGTCACCATGATCATCGTAATGCCTTCCTTATTAAGGCTTTCGATCAGTTCATACATCTCTACGGTAACCTTTGGATCAAGCCCCGATACAGGCTCATCCAAAAGCAGCAGTCTTCTGGTAGCACACAGAGCCCGCGCCAGGAGGACCCTCTGCTGCTGCCCGCCCGAAAGTTCCCTGTAACACTTTTTTGCCAGATCCGTTATCTGCAGACGTTCCATAGCTTCAAACGTTCTCTTCTTATCATCTGCATTATAAAAAGGTCTCCAGCCGCAGCGTCCCTGATTCCCGGAAAGTACTATCTCATATACCGATGCAGGGAAATCCTTCTGCACTATGCTCTGCTGCGGAAGATAACCAAACTCACTGCGTTTTAATCCTTCACCTAATACGATCTGCCCTCCGTAAGGTTCTCTCAAACCCAGGATAGTCTTCATAAGCGTACTCTTACCTGCCCCGTTCTCGCCGACGATACAAAGGTAATCGCCGGCGTTAACCGAGAAGTTAAGACCTTCTACGATAGTATGTGAATCGTATCCCAGAGCCAGATCTTTTACTTCAAGTAGAGCCATTGTTACTGTAGCGCCTCCTTTAATACTTCCAGGTTCTGCTGCATGACTCCGATATAGCTTATTCCTTCCTCTACATCCTTTGATGTAACGGATTGCAGGGAGTTCATTGTCAGTATGCTCACATCACCCGATGACATGTTAGCTGCAACTGTCTGTGCTATCTTTCCGTCGGAGCTTTCTATGATCAGTATATGCCCAAGCGAAAGCTCATCTGCCTTTCCCGCAAGAAACGTAACGGTATCAAAGCTGGCTTCACTTTCCGCGGAACAGCCTGAAAATGCCGCATAATACTTAAGTCCGTAATCATCCGTCATATAGCGGAAAGGGAAGCGGTCCGCAAAAAGAAGCGTATCCTTGTCAGCAGCAGCAACCGCAGCTGCATACTCTTTATCGAGCGCGTCCAGCCTGCTTACATAGGATTCAAGATTAGCCTTATATACGGAAGCGTTGGCATTATCTATCTTTTCAAGTGCCGCTTCTATACTGCCGCAAAGTGTCTGCGCATTTTTAAGTGAAAGCCATACATGTTCATCATACTCCGGCCCTTCTTCATGGTCATGATCATCGCCGTCTTCATGATCGTGGTCGTCGCCGTCTTCATGATCATGGTCATGCCCGGCTTCCATGCCTTCCACGATCTCCTCTTCCTTAACGGCATTTCCAAGTTCATCCAGCAGATCGATCACTATCATATCCTTATTGACCGCTTCATGCAGCACATTCTCGACCCATTTGTCGGATTCCCCGCCTACATATATGAAAAGATCGCAGTCTGCTATCTTTAGGATATCCTCTGCTGTGGGCTGATAACTGTGAAGATCCACACCGTTATCAAGAAGCATCGTAAGCTCAGCCCCTGCGGGGTTTTCTCCAAGTATACTCTTCACCCATTCATATTCGGGAAAAATAGTGGTAACAACACTTATTGTATCGCCTGCAGCCGAAACCTTATCACCGCTAACAGCGCTGCCCGTACTGCATGCGCACAGATATACCGCTGCCAGAAGAGCGGTCATGTATACATAAATCTTTTTTCTCATGATCTACCTCCGATTATAACCGATAATGCGTATGATCCGACAGTTACCGGGGGTATCTCAATCGTTTAAGCGCACCTTAAGGCCGACGGGTGTATAACAGATACCTGCGCATAAGAACAGTGCTTTTATCCCCTGTGCCGCAACAGGTACAAATAAAACGATCACAGGCGGCACTATGGCGTCCGAAAGATCCCTTATGCTCTCACGGCAATGATGCAGACAGGCACATATGGGACAATCTTCTCCATGACAATTATGGTGTTTTTCCGCACATGACAGCCGCACGGAAAAAAGCATTGAGACCAAAGCGATCAGTCCCAATACGATCATTAACTTTCTTGATCTTCCTTTTCCGTATACGCCCACAGCCGGCTCCCTGATATTGCAATAAACACCAAACGTTACCTTAAGATAACAAACTCAAATTTTAGCTTTTATCCCTCATTATGTCAAGCCGATCGCCCGGTCTTGATTTTTGCAAAACTCTTCTTTATACTTTGAGGCGAAAGGGGGATATTGACCATGAAATATAATAAAGCTGCTATTGCCGCGATCCTGTCAGCCGTATTGATATGCGGATGCACCTCTGACGAAGGACAAAGCAGAGGTACGATAGGTAATATAGAAGAAACCACTCCCACAGCCGCACCCACCGAAGAACCCACGCAGGCACCCGCCCCCACCACGGAACCTGTCAATCCCGATCCGGCTCCTTATGGGATGATGTCTGAATGGGATTTCGACTTTTCAAGCGGTGCAGGCGGATGGGGCACATCACTGAACGTTGACAAAAGCGGAAACTTCAATGGGTATTACTCGGATTCGGATATGGGTTCTACCGGCCCGGGATATTCGGGCGGGACCGTATATAAGTGTGAATTCAGCGGCCGCTTTACCGATTACGAAAAGGTCAGTGACTATATCTATAACCTGACTATCGGCGAGATAGAATACAAAAATACTCCCGGCACTAACGCGATAATAAACGATATCCTGTATGAATATACCGAGCCTTACGGTATAGGGACCCAGACCGAACTTACCGTATTTCTCCCCGGCTGTCCCTTTAAGGATCTGCCGGACGGCTTTGTGGACTGGATGAATTACGGACGCTTCGGTGCTTCCTCTTCCGGCGAATATTACCGGGATTATCCCGAAACGCTGTATTTCTGCGGTCTGTACAATCCCGGAGACGATTGCGGCTTTTCTTCCCATAACAACACCGGCAAAAACAGCCAGTATCTTATCAATACTGCCAATCTGCCCGGTCTTAAAAACGTTGAAGCAAATATCGAAAATGATAACACCTACTACTATGTAGATGAAAGTGACGGAAGCTTAATGCATATAGAGAACTGCTGTTTTAAGGCCGATCCCGATTCCGATATAAGCTGGAAAGAAGACGAATTCGTAGATATGTGTTTAGACCGTACCGGCCATCACCCTAACAATGGCAGCCTTTCCATTTACGGAAAAGCTTACAGGGATGACAGCAATTTTGCCAAATATACCTCTGTAAACGGAAACACCAGCGTACTTGCATCCTGGACTCAGGGCAGCAACGAGGACACCGGCTGGTACATCGGCATATTCTCACAGATGATGGGCGCATACGACAACGCAACAGGCACTGTAGACCGCGGATATGCATATGCATATATAATATATCTCCACCCCGATTACAGCCCTTACAGCCTGTATGCACTTCAATGCTATATTTCATCCCTGGATTTTGCCGGAACTCCGGACCGTCTCTCATCAGCCTCGTCCGAGGATCTGGATGAGCGCGCTTCTTCGTACGCGATCGTGTCGGCCGGTAAAGATCCGGACCATATAGAAGCAGATCTTGTGGAACTTAAAACGGCAGATACCCAGGGCCTGAACGATCCCTATGAGCCCGATACAGACGCCTTTACCGGCATCGATCAGTATTATACCACCTACAGTCTCAGTGACGACTGTCCGGTATATGTTACTTTTACAGACAATGTATTCGATACCCTTTTAAGCCATGATGAATTCTTCGATCGTATGTCTGATGATCCCGACGGCGGACTTATGTATCTGTATTTCAATAAAAACGGCGAAGTGGTATTTATGCACGAGATCCCGTTCTAAATAACTGCCAGCATATCAAGGGCTCTGCGGTTTGAAAGCACATTGTGTACACGCACGATGGCGCACCCCGCCTGAGCCCCAAGTATGCTGGTAACTATAGTCGCTTCCTCCCTCTGGTCTACAGGGAGATCTAAGCTGTTTCCTATCACCGATTTTCTGGAACATCCAAGCATCACTTTATAGCCAAGGCTGCATATATCATCAAGATTTCTTAATATTGTAAGATCGTTTTCTGTCCCGCCTGCAAAACCGATACCCGGATCTATTATTATCCGGTCCCTTGATAAACCTTCTGCTGCAGCTTTATCCGCGCAGCCGGAAAGAACATCTTTTATATACTCTACCAGCTCCTCTTTCTTTTCCGGAAGGCCATGATAATCCTTATTGTACATCATTATTATCGGCGCTTTATGCTTAAAAGCTGCTCTTAACATGCCTGTACCGCCGTAACCCAGACCGCTTATATCATTTATCATATCCGCACCGGCCGAAAGCGCAGCGTCTGCCACCTGCGGCTTGTATGTATCCACCGAGATATAAATGTCATAACTTTTGCGTATGGCTTCTATCACGGGTATCAGGCGTCTTTTTTCCTCTGCGGCATCCACAGCCAGAGCCCCGGGCCGCGTGGATTCGGCACCTATGTCTATCATATCGGCCCCTTCGGCTATCATACGCTCCACGATATTAAGCGCGCCTTCCTCTTCATATTTTCCGCCGTCGCTGAATGAATCGGGTGTAAGATTGAGTATTCCGGCTACGTATGTGTATCCTTTTTCAAAAACCGGCTTTCCTGTTTTCATGTTATCTCCTTTAAAATACGCATAGTATGTATTCCTGTTTATAATAAGAATCCCCCTTATTCAGGGGGATCCGATCAGCTTTATGTTGTCAGCGTATCATTCGTCGCGCTTCTTACTCCTGCTCTTGCTTATGAAGCTGGGGATATCGAACTGCTCACGGGGCTTGGTCGGAATACGTCCCGTACCCGCATTTGAATTAAATCCGCCGTTTGCCACACCGTTGTTAAAGCGGGGCAGATTGTTGGTCCCCATGGGTACTCCCTGTGAAGGCATAGCGTTGGGATCATCATAAGCGACATTTCCCTGCTGCATAGGCTGCATATTCGGATCCTGCATATCCTGAGCAGCTCCGGGGAACTGAGCCATACCGCCTCTTAAAGGTCCGGTCATGCCACGCTGTGCAAGCGTCTCACCCTGCTGCATCTGAGACATTCCCTGCCCCTGAACAAACTGCGGTCTGTTGAGCTGGGGCATTCCGCTCATCTGTCCCGGACGTACATTGGGACGGTACTGGTTGGGATTAACGATCCTTCCCGAAGAATGGATCATCGGATCATCTATACCGGTAGCTATAAGTACTACCTTGCAGTTTTCCTGCATGTCTTCATCTTCAACATCATTTGAACCGATGATAAGATTAACGCTGCGTCCGGTCTGTGAAACGATGTATTCGGAAATGGTCTGCTCATCGTACATTGTATAGTTGCCTGCAGTTACATTAAGCAGAACAGCCTTTGCATTGCCGATATTGGTCTCGAGCAGCTTGCTCTCAACGGCCTGCTTGACCGCATCCATAGCCTTCTCATCACCGGATCCGAAACCTACGCCCACGTGAGCGATGCCGGCATTGCACATAACCTTCTTAACATCGGCAAAGTCGATATTTACATCGAGAACATTGTTGATCAGCTCGGTAATGCTCTGTACAACCTGCTGAAGTATCTCGTCTGCCTTCTTAAAGCCTTCCTTCTTTGTCATACGGCGGTCAGCAATCTCAAGGATCTTATCATTAGGGATGACAACCATCGTATCGACATTGTTTCTTAAATTCTCGATACCGCTGTATGCATTCTGCATACGCACATCACCTTCGTAGCTGAAAGGCTTGGTAACAACAGCTACGACCAGTGCTCCCATATCCTTTGCGATCTTTGCAACCACAGGAGCCGCTCCAGTACCTGTTCCGCCGCCCATACCGGCAGTGATGAATACCATGTCAGCGCCCTCTAATGCTTCCTTGATCTCGTCTATACTTTCCTGAGCTGCAGCACAGCCGATTTCGGGATCAGCACCTGCACCGAAGCCCTGGGTAGTTTTTTCTCCTATCTGGATCGGTCTTGCTTTTGTATTGAGCAGAGCCTGCTTATCACAGTTGACTGCATAATACTCAACTCCGGCTATGCCTTCATCGATCATGCGATTTACAGCGTTATTTCCTGCACCGCCTACACCTGCTACTTTGATCTTTACGATCTCACTTGACTTAACATCCGATAACTCAAACAATTTTTTAAACCTCCTCATGGTGATATGCGCGCAGGACATACAGGATATTGTGTATTATCCCACTGCTTTACTACTACATCATGTAACGCTTGTTTTATAACGCCTTGTTTATAATATAAAATTTTTTTTTATTGCGCAACAGCTTTGGGACGCAAAATAACGCGCAATTTAAGGGTGTTGACTGTTGTAGTCAATTTATTCGTCGATCTGGAAGCTGAATTGACTGGTATTTCCGTCATAGGTACTCAGATCCAAAACCCCCGAAAATTCACGTCCTTTAAGGCTTGCCATGATAGCTTCCACCTGCTGCAGCTTCTCTTCGAGCATGTCGGTGCTGCCCAGCATGATACGCATCTCCCCAAAGTACAGAGTCATTTCCAGCTTCTCGTTAAAGTATATCTTATCGGCACTCATATCGTGCTTTGCCAGTATCTTCGTAACATCCAGTATGGTCTGAAATACGCTCTTATCCCCTACCGGCAGTGGCTCAAACATCGTGATGTGGTCAAATTCCAGCCCCGTCACAAGCGGCAGTCCCTCCGTAGGAACATCCGCATTCTCTACTATGATACCGTCCTTGTCGAAATACATATAACGGTCAAGATATTTTATGTAACCCGCCAGGGCTTTTTCATATACAATGACCCTTACAGAATGCCTGTCTTCTATTTTGACTTCCATGGTCTCCACAAAGGGGAGATCCTTAAAGGCTTTATGCCTGTATTTAAGCGACAGTATCAGGGAGTTATCCCCAAACCATCCGTTCTCGATTATCTCCTTTATCTGTGAGGATGAGTAATGCTCATTCCCCTGCACTATGATAGAGGTTATCGTAAATTCATTCAGCACCACGAAAAAAGCGGCGAGTAAAACACATATGATCAGTTCTGCTACCAGTATCTTAACTCTGGTCCTTAAAGAATCATCCATACTGCTCACCGGCTGCTGTATCTGCCCACACGCAGCACCAGCCCCACTTCTGCCATAAGAAACAACGCCGAAGAACCGCCGTAACTGATAAACGGCAGACTGACCCCGGTATTGGGCATTGTATTGGTAACGACCATCACGTTCAATATCGTCTGTATGGCTATATGGAGCATCACTCCCGTACACAGCAGCATTCCATATGTATCCCTTGCTTTCAATGCGAGCTGGAAACACCGTACCACCATTGTGCCCAGCAGGAGCATTACCACCACCGCTCCTATCAGACCTGTTTCCTCACAGATCGCCGAATAGATCATGTCATTATGAACCTCCGGGATCTTATCAAGCTTCTGAATACCTTTACCGATGCCTTTGCCAAATACCCCGCCGCTTCCTATTGCATAAAGCCCCTGCAGGGTCTGGAATGCACCTTCGTAATAGAAATCCGGATTGGTGGGGTCTTCCCATACCAGGATACGCTTATATCTGAACTTAAGTGTATCCACCTGACCGGCGGCCTGTGCACTGTGAGCCTTGGATATCATGAACCATACTCCCAGTACAATTATCAGTGCATATCCTATGATCTGTTTAGCCCAGTCCTTAGTCGAAGCAAATATCATCAGCACTCCTATGCCGCCGATGATCAAGGCACTGGAAAGGTTATTTGATATCTTATACACAAGTCCGGCCGATAATCCCGTAACTGCCAGTGCATGAAAGAAGCCCGTCCTGGTGTTGATAAATTCCTTTTTCTCAGCGATAAATCCAGCAATATAGATCAGTATGGCTATCTTGACTATCTCTGCAGGCTGTACCTGCATAGGTCCGATGACTATCCAGCGCGTAGCGCCCTTAACGGTCTTTCCAAGAGGTGTCTTAAGCAGGAATACGCTTAGCAGCGATCCGAACAAAAGTATAAGTCTCATAGGCCGTCCGCCCACCCATTTGATAGTATTGTAAGGCAGCAGATATATTCCCGCGATAGCCACAAGTCCCAAAAACTCAGCCAGCAGCTGTTTCTTAAGGAACTGTGACTGGTTATTAAGATCCGAAGTATAGGAGGTGGTAGAATAGATCATTACCGCCCCTATTATCATCAGCCCAAATAGAGCCCCAAGTATGACCAGATCGGGAAGTACCACCGGATCACCGGCGCGCCTTCTCCTTCTGTGTTTTTTCGTCTTTACAGCTTCTTCCATTCCTTAAAGGCTCCTGACCAGTTCCTTGAATATCCGCCCCCGCTGCTCGTAATTATCAAACATCCCCCAGCTGGCGCATGCAGGCGAAAGCAGTACAGCCTCCCCGGGCTTTGCCAGTTCATGCGCTTTATTTACGGCGTCTTCCATATCCGTCGCCATGACCGTATTCATAAAGCCGTGGGAATGGGCACATTTTTCTATCTTCTCTGCAGTCTGTCCTATCAGTATCAGATAAGTGACCTTGCCGTCAAAACTCTCTATCCATTCGTCATATTCGTTCTGTTTATCGTATCCGCCGCCGATGAGTACCGTTTTCTTTACCATGGCCTGTATCCCTTTTATAGCCGCATCGGGATTGGTCCCCTTTGAATCATTATAGTAATCGACCCCGTTGACCGTTGCAGTATACTCTATCCTGTGCTCTACTGCTTCAAATGTACATACGGACGGTATTATCCTCTCCATCGGCACGCCTGCTGCCGCGCACATCGCGATCGCAGCCATAACATTTTCAACATTATGTGTCCCCAGCAGTTTCATCGCATGTATGTCCATAAGCTTTGAGACACCGCCCATCCCTCCTTCTGAAGAGCTGCGCTGTGCTGCATATATGTGATCATCTTCATAAAACAGGTTCATGGAAGGCTTATCTGCCGCATCAATGCGTCCTTCCGACGAAAAGAACGACACCCGCGGTATGCAGCGGTTTTGGGCAAATTCTTTGAGACGAGCATCCGCCATATTGAGTATGCAATGCTCATCTTTCGTCTGATTTCGCGCAATAGCCTCTTTACAGGCCGTATAGGCCTCCATCGTATGATGACGGTTTAAATGGTCCGGAGTAATATTTAATATAGCCGATATCTGCGGATGAAATTCATCTATGGTCTCCAGCTGGAAACTGGATACTTCCAGCACTACGGTATCATTCTCTTTTGTCTGTAAAGCTATACCGGTATAGGGATCACCTATATTTCCCACTACATACACCTGTCCGTCTATGCCTGCATGCGTATACCAGTCCCTCATGATATGTCCCGTAAGGGCTGTGGTGGTGGTTTTCCCGTTCGTGCCCGTGATCGCGATAAGACGCCCCTTCGAATAACGGTATGCCAGCTCTATCTCGCCCCACACAGGTATATCAAGCGCCCTGAAGCTGTCAACCAAAGGTGTGTCAACAGGGACTCCCGGACTCATGACCAGTAATGCCGCATCCTTTTTCTCTTCTTCGGGAAGCTCTCCTGCATAAACATGAGTATTCGGAGGGATCTTCTTTATAAGAGACTCTATATCCAGACTCTCATTCTGATCAAAAAGAACGATCTGCGCCCCGATCTGATCAAGCAGCTTTGCCGCAGCGATACCGCTTTTTCCCGCGCCTATTACTACAACTTTTTTCCCTTTTAATTCCATTTCTTCTCCCCGCAAATGCCCACGGCGCAGCCGTGATATTTTTATAATATAGAGATCAGACAGATCGCTGCCGCAATGATCGTCACCGCAGTAAAGCGGGTCATGATCTGTGCTTCCGACCAGCCGCATTTTTCAAAATGGTGGTGTATCGGAGCCATCTTAAAGATCCTCTTTCCATGGGTCAGCTTAAAGTAAGATACCTGTATCATTACCGAAGCAACCTCTATAACATAGATGATGGCCACTATCGGCAAAAGAAGCGGCAGATGAAGCATATATGCCGCTCCCGCCACATAACCGCCCAGCGCCAGGGCTCCCGTGTCACCCATAAATACCCTGGCTTTATTGGCATTAAAGAGCAGGAAGCCTAAAAGGCCGCCGAATACCGCAGCCGATACTACCGATACCGCAGATGCTGCCTCTCCTCCCAATATGGCCGCAGCAACCATAAAGAACAATGCTATAGCCGCAGTAACCGACGCCGCAAGTCCGTCCAGTCCGTCTGTAAAATTCGAACCCGTATCGGTTCCAAGTACGGCAAAAAACAATATCGGCAGCCCCAGTATCCCGGGATCCAGTTCCTTTTTGGTAAATGGCACTATCATATCAAGATCTATATTCTCATACCTGACCAGAAACCATGCAAAAAGTGCCGTAACGATAAACTGCAGCGTAAACTTCTGCCATGCAGCCAGCCCCTTAGAACGCTTAAGCACGACCTTGATAAAATCATCTATAAAACCTATAAGCCCAAACGCCACTATCAGTATCATCACAGGTGACATCTGCGGATACTTTTTACCAAAGACAACAGATACCACAGCTATACCCGCCAGAAAGATAAGTCCTCCTATCGTAGGTGTTCCGTTTTTGGCCTTATGGCTTTCCGGCCCCTCTTCCCTTACGGTCTGCCCCACCTTAAGACGAAGCAGCAGCGGGATCACAAAAGGTCCCAGAGCTGCGCTTACCGCAAACGATATTATTATTGCCAACAATGTATCTTTCATCATATACCCTCTATTCTCTGGGATCCGGCTTTTCGCTCTCCTCGTCTTTAAGCACTTCGATCTCTATTGAGTTTCCGTTCTCGTCCTGGAAAATACTCGAATCCCCGTTGATGGGCACGCCCGTCTCCGGATCAAGATATTCACCGTTTAAAGGATCTATCGCATAACCTGTCTTATCATCGATCAGGACTCTGATATCCGGCTTTTCCTCCATGGGTACCGGAGCTGAAGCTTCGTTTTCGGATATGCTGTTTTCGGAGATACTGTTTAATGCCGTAGTATCTTTTAATCCCTTCTCCTCAAGCTCCTTACGCTCTGCCGCGGTAAGCGGCTCTGTCATAAAGATATGCAGATAAGGCAGTATCTCGGTAAGTATGTCTTTACACAGTATGCAGGCATTACGGGTACCGTTTTCCTGTGAAGCCGTATTGGGCCTGTCGATGACTACGTAGATAGCTATCTGGGGATCATTAGCCGGCGCAAAGCCCATAAATGATACAGTGTAATCCCTCTTACCCTGACCGGAACGCTCTGCTGTACCGGTCTTTCCGCCTATACGGTATCCTGCCGGGCGCGCCCTGGTACCTGTACCTTCAT
Source organism: Lachnospiraceae bacterium (assembly GCA_017437785.1). GTDB lineage: Bacteria > Bacillota > Clostridia > Lachnospirales > Lachnospiraceae > NK4A136. The sequence continues at coordinate 9,282 of JAFRXH010000013.1, read as the reverse complement.
CAACAACTCCTATGCAGTAATCTATCATCAGTCTGGATACGCTCTCGGATACCACCTGCCTTACTATCGTAGGCTCGATATTCTGTACCACCGCACCGCCGGAATCCTTTATCTGCTTTACCATATGCGGCTGATAATAATATCCGCCATTAACAAGGCTTGCGTAAGCACTGATATTCTGTATCATCGTTACATTGAAGCCCTGACCGAAGGTCGATGTCATAAGCTCCGTTATACCCATATTGTTCTTATTAAATACCAGAGATGCCGTTCTCATCTCTCCGGCCAGATCTATATTGGTACGAAGACCGAAGTTGAAGTTCCTCTGGTACTTGAGGAAATTTTCTTTCCCGAGTTTCTGGCCTATGAGCATCAAAGCCACGTTACAGGATTTCTCCACTGCCTGCTTTAACGTTATCACGCCGTCACCGTATCTCTGGTGGCATCTGATTGTTGTTGCCTTGCTGCCTTCGCCAAAGGTAAGATATCCGCGGCAGTCAAAGGAATCGCCGTCGTGGATCACACCGGCATCAAGAGCTGCCGCTACAGTAAAGGTCTTACAGACCGATCCGGGCTCATAGGACTGGGAAATGCAGAAATTCTTCCAGAGGTTCTGTCTGGCTTTTTCCAGCCGGCTCTCCTCTCTTGCATCCCTTTCCTCCTTAGTCTCCCTTTCCTCCTCGGTCTCACTTTCCCCTTCTGCAGGCTCCTCATCACTCCAGCCACCCATCCTGGCCAGCTGATCGATCTGTATATCGCTGTACATGGAAAGGTCTCTGGGATCGTTAAGGTCATAAAAAGGATAGCTGGCCATTGCCAGGATCTCGCCACTGTGAATATCCATAACTATGACACCGGTATTATCGGCACCCATTTCGTTTTCACGGAATTCGCCGGCGTGCTCCTCATCATATGCTTTAAGCTTTTCCTCGCACACGCGCTGTATATAGGAATCCAGAGTAGTTACCAGAGTATACCCGTTTTCAGGCGGTACCACAGTACGCTCGAGCGCATTCTCCGCTGTAAGATAACCGTACTCGCGGCCATTCCTTCCGGTCAGCACATCGTCATAGTATTCCTCAAGCCCGTACTGTCCTCTTCCGTCGGCAGTGGTAAAGCCTATGGCATCACTGGCAAGGGTTCCGCCGGGATAGGTGCGCCTGAACTGATCCTCAAACCATACAGACTTTGCATTTATGCCCGGAAGCTTGGTCTCACGGTTCTTGTTTTCTTCCTTGACAGTGGCATTGTAATTCTCGATATATGTCTCATACTCCTGCCTCTGGTCATAAGTGACCGTCCCCAGTATATGGTACTGGCTTTCCGGATGGTCTTTGATATATTCGCGTACGACATCCTTTTCAAATCCCAGTGTGGCACTCACACCATTAAGCGTAGCCTCGATAGCATCCGGATCGTTAAGCGCCATAGAGCTGTCGAGTACCACGTTATACACACGCTCCGAATAAGCCAAAAGCGTACCGTTACGGTCAAGTATCGCTCCGCGCTGATAAGGGATCGCCCTGGAATCGTACTTCTGCTGTTCCAGCACGCGCTTTTTATAACGTTCGCCGTTGTCCCTCATTATGGTCCAGGTTCTGAATATCAGAAAAGCAAAAAACATTACCATGCCAATTGCCATGATAATGATCTTGCCTTGAATAGTCTTCATCATTGAGACTTCGGGGGACCCGTGCCTGTTTTTTTTACGTCTGGGTACTTTATTCTCTTCCAACTTGCATTTCTCTTTTCCGCATAGGCTTCTTCTCAGTCATATGTGGGTACATCCGAGTACTGCTTCACATAATCATCGATCTGTCCCGAATATGAGATTATCTGTCCTTCGGTGGCACGCTGCATGCCCAGGTCTTCCTCTGCGATCCTTACCACCTCTTCCATATCCACCTTACTTATGATGCGTTCTTCATACAGATCATTCGATCTTTTGAGTTCCTCATATCGCGATGACATGGTCGCATACTGTCTTCTGCTCATGGTCAGCGTATTCTGGGTCCTGATAAAGAGCAGTACCGATCCGATGACCATCGCAAATCCGACTACCAAAAGCATCAGTGTTGATACCGTAAGACGTATGCTTCCCTTCTCCCTGCGGCGCTGCGCCCTTATGGGGTGGATGTCGGCAACCATTGCCTCTCTTCTTGCTGTATTTGCTCTAGCTGTTGCTGCCATTGTCATAACTCCTTTTATGCTTTTTCGAATATCCGCAGTTTCGCGGGTTTGGATCTGTTATTTCCTGCCAGTTCTTCTTCCGTGGCCGTTATAGCCTTTCTGCTGACCACTTTTCCCTTTGAAACCTTTCCGCATACGCACTGTGGAAAGTCCGGCGGGCAGGTGCAGGGTTTTTCCGCTGTTCTGAATGCTTCCTTCACCATCCTGTCCTCGAGGGAGTGGAAGCTTATTATGCACAGGCGGCCTCCGGGTCTTAAAAAGTCGATCATGGGTCCGATCGCCGACGCCAGCACATCCAGTTCCCTATTGCAGGCTATCCTTATAGCCTGAAAACTCCGCTTCGACGGATGTCCGTCCTGACGCATCCTGGCCGGTATCGCAGCCTTTATCAGTTCATTAAGTTCAAAAGTCGTTTCTATCGGCTTAGCGGCTCTCGCCTGCACTATCTTCTTTGCAATGTTCTTTGCGAATTTCTCTTCGCCGTAATCCCTTATTATATGAAAGATCTCTGTCTCACTGTATTCATTGACTATCGTATATGCACTTACCGGATTGTCTTTATCCATCCTCATGTCAAGGGGCGCATCATAGCGGTAGGAAAAGCCTCTCTCTGCATTGTCCAGCTGGTAGGAGGAGACCCCCAGATCAAGCAGGATCCCGTCCGCTCCGTCTACGCCCCTTTGAATGAGGTCGGTAACTGCATTTTCAAAGTTGTTTCTTATCAGCGTAACTTTATCGCCGTATCTTTCAAGTCTCTCCGATGCAACCTTAAGCGCATCCTCATCCTGGTCGAAGCAGTACAGCTTCCCTTTTTCGCCCAGCCTTCCTGCTATCTCACCGCTGTGTCCGGCGCCGCCCACGGTGCCATCCACATACACTCCGTCAGGTTTTATATTCAGCCCTTCAAGAACCTCTTTTAAAAGTACCGGGGTATGTTCAAACTCCATAGCCCGCCTCACTCTTCATCTTCAGGCGGCATGATGAAGGAGATGTTTTCCGCACAATCTGCCATATCTATGCTTTCTATCTCTTCGTAATAGTTTTCCTTAGGCCATATCTCCACATAATCAACGCCCTGGGAGAAAAGCACTTCCTTCTGGATCCTTGCATAATCCCTGAGGCTCTGCGGCAGTACCATACGCCCCTGCTTGTCCAGTTCCACCTCGCACATGCCGCCCATCAGGAATCTGGCATATGCACGTACTTCACGTTTATTATGATCGAGCTTTCTGATGCCGGCTTCCATCCTTTTCCAGTGCGCAGTGGTCATCATCCACAGGCAATGATCAAGGCCTCTTGTTATCACAAAGCTGTCTGTCAAGGTCTCACGAAAGCGATTGGGAATAGAGAGCCTGCCCTTATCATCGATACTGTGGCAAACCTCACCATTGGCCTTTTCTTTTTTATCGCTTCCACTCTTCAATTGGGGAATCACTCCACTTTTTTCCAAACTTTTCCGTGCAAAACCAATTTTATGCTATAATCAGACAAAAAGCAAGGCTTTTTACAAAAAAAATAAGGCCAAAGCCTTATTTTATACGCATTATCCTATTTTGTACCGAACCTGTATTCGTGTACCAGATTTAGTCCTCTTTTTCTGAAGCTTCTGCGCTCTTTTCCTCCACAACAGCTTTGGACTTATTGATCTTCACCCTTATAACTATATCCGCGACCAGAGCCCCTATAAACAGGCAGATACCAAGCAGCTGGGATACCGGGATATGGGTTCCCGGGATCAGCAGCTGGTCCACTCTTATACCCTCTATAACAAAACGGATGATCCCGTAGCCGCCCAGATAAAGCAGGGTGCATTCTCCTTTGAAGGCCTTCTTTTTCCCGTAGATCAGCATGATGATGAGCAGTATCAGATTGCACACACTCTCATAAAGGAAAGTGGGATGAACCTGTATATAATTGGCCCCAGCCGGTATATTGGCATAAAGTTCCTGGGTAAGGTCTCTTGATCGCACGGCCTCGATGGGGATACGCATGGCAAAAAGCGAATCGGTATATCCGCCGAAGACTTCCCTGTTGGTGAAATTCCCCCACCTGCCCATAATCTGACCTACGAGCACGCCATGGAAAGCCGTATCCAGCATTTCAAACATATTCTTCTTCTTGATCTTTGACCAGATTATAACAGTGGCAACGCCGGCGATGACTCCGCCGTAGATAGCCAATCCGCCCTGCCTGATATTAAATATGCTCAGCAGATCATCCTTATAATATTCCCATGCAAAGATCACATAATATATCCTGGCCCCAATTATGCCGAAGATAAGGGTATATATCCCCATATCGTAAAAATCATCCGGATTCTGTCCGTCACGCTTAGCCACCTTGGAAATGACCATAAAAGCCAGCAATACACCCACAGCTATTATCACGCCGTAGAGCATTATCGTAAAGCCGAATATAGTAAAGCTGCGCGGCACATCTTTCAGATATATCCCCAAATTTGGAAAGGCTATATCGCCTCCGTTCATCCAGTCAGACATTTGTCTCTACCTTATACATTAAATCTGAAGAGGATCACGTCTCCGTCCTTGACCACATAATCCTTGCCTTCCATACCTACGATACCTTTTTCTCTCGCAGCAGCCAAAGAACCGTTATCCAGCAGATCCTGATAATTAACAACCTCTGCCTTTATGAACCCGCGTTCAAAATCCGTATGGATCTTTCCTGCTGCCTGAGGAGCCTTAGTTCCTTCCTTTATAGTCCATGCACGGCATTCATCCTCTCCCGCCGTAAGGAAACTGATAAGTCCCAGCAGCTTATAGCTTGCAGCGATCAGCTTATCCAGACCGGAAGACTCTACGCCCAGGTCTGCAAGGAATTCTTTCTTTTCCTCATCTGACAGTTCAGAAAGCTCCTCTTCCAGCTTGGCAGATATCACAAATACGCCGTTGCCTTCCGCTTCTGCCATCTCACGCACCTTTGCCACATAGGGATTGCCTGCGCCGTCATCAGCCAGATCATCCTCAGCCACATTGGCAGCATAGATAGTCTTTTTTGCAGTCAGCAGATTGTATTCCGCAAATGCCTTCTGCACATCTTCATCATCCGGCACTTCAAAAGTCCTGGCCGTATTGCCCTCATCCAGATGCTTTTTCAGTGCTTCGATCATATCCACTTCTTTCTGAAGTGTCTTATCCATCTTTGCCTGCTTTGCCACCTTGGCATATCTTCTCTCTAAGATCTCGATATCGGAAAAGATCAGCTCCATATTGATCGTTTCGATATCACGCGCCGGATCGACCGAACCGTCCACATGGATAACATTTGCATCTTCAAAGCAGCGCACAACATGTACGATAGCGTCCACTTCACGGATATTTGCCAGGAACTGGTTGCCCAGGCCCTCACCCTTGGATGCGCCCTTTACCAGGCCTGCGATATCCACGAATTCGATAGCCGCATGCGTCACCTTCTTGGTGTGATACATCTCTCCCAGCTTTTCGATGCGCTCATCCGGCACCGGTACGATACCCACATTCGGATCGATAGTACAGAACGGAAAGTTAGCCGCCTGCGCCCCCGCCTTGGTCAGTGAATTAAAAAGGGTTGACTTGCCCACGTTGGGCAGACCCACGATTCCTAGTTTCATACTTCCTCTACATCTCCTTTATTTTCAAGTGTTTCCGGACTTTGGCTCAGCGTTTTACGCCATTTTTTACGCCATCTGCTATCAACTTATATCGGCTTTTAATGACTTATATAAGGAACTTACACAGTCTTACGCCATTTACGCCATCGTCCTGACTATTATTTCTGTTTGGACATTTGCTCTGCACAAGTCTGTGGCATTTTACGCCATTTTTCTACGCCATCTTAATGGAGTATTCTTCAAACTTATGCATCTCTTTGGTTTTTTCCTCATCTGTTACATGCACATACAGGTTCATCGTAATATTGATACTTGAATGTCCGAGGATCTGCTGAAGCGTCTTCGGACGCATCCCCGCTTCGATACACCTTGTTGCAAAGGTATGTCTGAGCGTATGCATTGAAAAGTTCTGGATCGCTGCTTTCTTCGTCAGCTTTGCGATATGTACGTCATAAGTCGAGTTCTTTGTAGGCATCCCTTTCCTATTGATAAAAACAAATTCCTTGAACTCCTCCTGCACATATCTTCCCCCATCAGCCTGCTTCTTCATTTCAAGAAGCATATCCCGGTTTGCTTTCGTGAGAGGAATCTCCCGAAATCCATGCTTGGTCTTCGGCGGACCCACGCGCCACTCCCCGGTCGTATATCTGTACTCCATGGATCTTCTGATAGAGATAAGATTCTTCTCAAAATCTATATCCTCCCATTTAAGGCCCACCATTTCCCCGGTGCGCACTCCGGTCTGGAGAATGAAGAAATACTGGGGATAATTGCTGGAATACCTTGCTTCCTCCATGAATTTCTCCTGTTCATCAACCGTAAGCACCTTGGTATTCTTCTCGACAGGCTTGGGAAGTTTTACCGATTTTGTTACAGGATTCTTAAGAATGATCGCATTTTCAACCGCTGAATCAAACAAATTGTAGAGTGTTATCAGCGTTTGATAAATGGTTGATCCCGCATAATCAGCCTCCATCGCATTGAGGATCTTCTGACAGTGCATCGGCTTCACATCAGTCATAAGCATCTTGCCTATGTGCTTTTTAACGTTCTGCCTGTATCTTTCCCGATAATTGCGTGCAGTGTTATATCTTACGGTCTTGTCCTTGATATTTACGATCCAGAACTCAAACCAGGCATCCACCGTCATTCCGACAGATACGCCCACGCTGCCGTTTTCATCGTTCAATTTAGCCTCTGCCAGCCATTTCCTCGCATCCTGAAGCATAGGGAAATACTTTTCAATCCTTTTCCCGCTGGATGTAACAAATCTAGCTGAGTATCTACCATCCTTTCTCTGGGATATTCCTGCTCCCAGCTCTTTGCCCTTTAAATTCTTGCCCATTTCGCTGTACTCCTTTCTAAAAGAGAGAATTTAGAAAAGAGCCTAACACAACAGTTTATCCTAACATAACAAACGCATTTTTTCAATCACTCCGACCGGTTTTTTCGCGATTTTACGCAACTTTTACATGTTCCGTTCATATCTCCATTCGTCCTGCCAGGAACTGTTCAAATTCCTTTCTTTTTACCAGTTTTTTTGCTCCGACATACAGTACAAAACTGCACATGGGATTTCTGAGCATCTCATTGATCTTGTTCATGCCAATATTGGAGTATTCTGCCGCCTCCCTGATCGTCAGATTCAGTTTCTTCTCTATCGGCACATTGACTACCTCTTTCTCATCCGAGGTTTCATCCACTATTACACTCAAAATGCATCGCCTCCTCTCGCTGTATTCATGCATTTGTTACGCGCTCTTTTCATAGGGTATCTGCGCTTCAAATGCCATCTGTCACATCAGATAACCTTTGAACCGCAGATACAGAAAAATTTAAGTTTTGCAGGTGGCTACTAAGGTAATTCGCCCACATTGGAATTGCACCACTTTATAAGCCCTCTCGGGAAGTATCATGATCACGAAGCAAGGTCATCGCCACACAAAGGAACCTATCCCTCTGGTTTCAAACAACAGTTCATCGCTCTCACGGATTATTTATAATCAATGGTCTTCGCGCTGTTTCCGACGGGCTCGCCTGCTTCTCACGTCCTGCAATACCTGATATTCACTTGTCAAGGTTCAATCCCGGCACGGAGCCGGATTTGGATAAAACACTTGGGCTTTTGTCTGCCCTAAAAACGCATAAGAGCACCCGGTACTGCTAAGAACCGTCATGTTGTAAAATTATGCGTTTTATGAGACCGACAAAATAACGACAGAATATATCCCGGCACCCGACAATGTGTTAGTCCAGATCCTTAAAGAGATCTATCTTTCTTGTAATGAACTTCACCCATACGATCTGAGCCAGATCTTCAACGGGAATATCCTCCGGCTCCAAACCAAACCGGATCGCAGTGGTAATGATCACTGCCTTCACGTAATTCTGGTAATGGGCGACCACTTCGCCGAGTGCGCTACTGTCGCCGTTACATGCCTTTCTTATAACTTCGGCTTTCATGTTCTCATGATACTTTCCACCCTTCTGCTCATTCATCTTCAAAACCCTCCATCATGCTACGGAGTTCATCCAGCCCACGGCTCCTGTAATTTCTCACAAGCTGCTCATCAATTCCGAGCAGTTTCGCCACTACACGAACCGGAATCCCCAATACGATAGTTCCTTCAATAGCCTCCTGCTGACGCTTACTGATCTTCCCAAGTGACTCGGCAAGTTTTTTGTTTTTCAACAAGAGCGGCGTACTTCCGAACAGAACCTCGATCAGTTCATCTTCTGAGAACGGATCATAGAACGCTGCGTCATCAATTTCCTCGGTCGTAAACTCCGGTTGTCTGATCATTCTTCTGGCACAGGATCGTACCTCGTTATACACCAGACCCTCCAGTATCTTTTTGATCCAGGAATCGAATCTTTCCGGTAAGCTGTTCTCCGTATAGCGCGGAGTATAATTCTCATCTTTTTTCATTGTGCCTGCCTTTCTTCAGGCACCGGGATTTATCTCCTGTCGCTCTGTAAACTTCCGGTGGGAGTCGAAATAAACCTTCGTTTTGGAAAATTTTTTAAAAAAATTATTCCAACATATTGGAATACACAAAAATAAAACGCCTGACCGAGACTTTCAGTCAGACGTATTATTCGTATTCCATTATTGTCAGATACACCACCCATCCACTGCAAATACCTCCATGCAGATATGTGTGTGCAGACCCCCACACTATCAGTCTACTAAATCAGCTGTCCGATAACATTCTCTCATTGATCAGATTCTCGTTGTTTTATGCAGCTTCTTCTGTTACAATAGGTGACGGATAAAACACTTTTAATTGAGTACAAAAACTGCTAAGGCTCCACCCGGGGCTTATGGCAGTTTTTTTGTTTTATTTCTGCCCTCATATTTATTAAGGAAAAACCCGCCGGATACGGCGTTATGAGTTCTAAGCGGCAGCCCTATGGCTGCCAGAACTCGCATATCCCGGAGGGGATATGCAGAAAATCAGCAAGCACTGCCTTGTGGTGTC
>JAFRXH010000012.1 GCA_017437785.1 Lachnospiraceae bacterium | reverse complement strand
GACGGAGCGAAGTAAAAGAGCCTCACCTGGGAGGCAACCAGTATAAGGTGTGGTTGCGGCCCCGCCTTAGGCGGAACCAGTATTATACCCCGGAGGGGTTCCTATCAAACCCCCATTTGAAATGGGGGTTGGTGACTTTGAAGTAAATAAAGTATAATGTTCATGAGCATTGGCTCCTTTCTGGGGTGTCTTCTTGGTCGTTGACATTATACCAAAAAGGGAGGTCAATGCTCATTTTATTTGAACCTCCCGAAAATAAAGGATTTAGAAACAAAAAAGTAGTGTCAGACTTGACACTACCAAAAAATATTACGAGGAGAAGATTATGAAAAAGAAACAGGTTTTAGGTATTTTACTTTCTGTGGCAACGCTTCTTGCTGCCTGTGGCAGCAGCCAGACTGCAGATAACGGAAGAGGCAATTACACACAGGAGGAAGAGGATCCTACCCCCACGAAGGAGGAGGAACCGGAAGCAACACCTACAGAAGAACCGGCGGCTGTAGCAGAAGAAACACCTACGCCTACGGAAGCGGAGCCGGAGGTTGAAAAGTCACTGTTTGCGATCTGGGAGTATACCGGATACATGGACGAGGCTGTTGAATATGAGCTGCAGGATGAGTTCATAGATAAGGATTATGATGGCGACGGTACTTTGGACAAGGTATACCGTGAGTGGGACAAGGATGCTCAGACAGCAAAATATACCATTGAATTTGGAAACGGCAGCAAACTCGTTGCTCCTCTGTTCTGGGAGACAGGTTTTCCCCATATCCAGAGCGCCGATCTGACAGGTGACGGCTATAAGGAAATACTGATCAGCGTCAGTTATGATACTTCTACCGATCCCATGAGTTTTGGGGAGATGGCACTTTTTCATTTAGATGCGAACAGCGGGATCTACGAGGAGATGAAGCTGCCCTTAAGCGCTGCCGATGACGGCAGTTCAGGCAAAGGTCTTGAGCTGTTGTATAAGCCCCCTGTAGATAATAAAGTAAGCATTACGGTAAAACAGAACAGTTTTAAGACTGATGCGGAGCTTGATGAAAACTATCTGAACGGCTACTGGAAGGGTGCCCTGACCGATGTAGACTATACTGATACACGAGTGGTCTTTGATGCCGTGATGAGTGAAAAAGCAGTGCATTGCAGTGTACAGCCCTTCTTTAAATACGGGGATGTCATCGAATTCGACCTGGTATACAATGGCAAAGACTTCGAGATCAAGGATATGAAATATATACCTATGCAGTGATGAATAATAATATAAGTATAGAAAAACGCTTGCCTGTGGCGGGCGTTTTTTCATATAATGTTTACGGTGTAGCTTATCAGCTGCAGGATAATGGATTGAAAGGAGAACAGGATGTTTAGTAAGAAAGTGGGAAAAAGGTCTCTGGCTGTGCTTATGAGTATACTCATGCTGGGCAATGAAGTGCTGCCCGCAGCAGCTGCAGGAGAAGAAAGCATGGGAGACGCTGTGGTCTGCGCTGATGAGCAGGAGAACGCAGTATCGGAGAATACGCCGGAAGATGGCAGTGTAGAAGCGGATCCTGCGGAAGATCAGACAGCAGCAGATGAGCAGGAAGTTTCGGAAAATGATGCAGTATCGGATAATAATGCTGTTTCGGAAAATGATACTGATGATGCGGATGTTGAAGAAGATGAGAATGAGGCGGAGAATGCCGGAGATGTTTCTACAGAAGAGGAAGATGCCGCTGATGGCGAGATAGTATGGAAAGAGCCGGCTGCGGACTGGTATAAGAGTTTTGAGTACGAAACGAAAGACGGCAATATATATCTGAAAAAGGCAAAGAGCAGCCTTGAAGGAAATGTTTTGATTCCTGCGACAGCAACGATATCCGGCAAGGAATACAAGACCGTAATGCAGATCGGTTACAGCTGGGAGAGTCCTTTCTGGGATAAGGAGTCCGAAAAGCTTACGGGAGTTAAGTTCGAAAAAGGCGTTAAGGTTAAAGACGGATTCTGCAGCGGTCTGTTTGAGGATATGAAGAATATCAAGGCCATTGATGTCAGCGGTCTGGATACTTCGGATGTGACGGATATGTGGGGAATGTTCCGCGAATGCCGTTCTCTTACGTATCTGAATATCAGCGGTCTGGATACTTCAAATGCCGAAAATCTGGGATCCATGTTCTGGGGCTGTGAGAATCTTACGGAGCTTGATGTCAGTGGTTTTGATACTTCAAATGCTACGGATCTGGCAGGCATGTTTTTGGGCTGTGTTCAGCTTAAATCTATAGATGTGAGTGGGTTTGACACTTCTAAATGTAAGGATATGTTAAGGATGTTCGCATATTGTAACTGTCTGGAGCAGCTTGATGTGAGCGGCTTTGATACCGGAAACGTGACAAATATGTGGGAGATGTTTATTGACTGCTTTTCGCTTAAAGAGCTTGATGTAAGTGGTTTTGATACATCAAATGTTAAAAACATGGAAGAGATGTTCGATAGCTGCGGCGCCCTTGATTCTTTGGATGTAAGCAGTTTTGATACGTCTAATGTGACAACCATGCGTCTTATGTTTTCCTGTGTATCTGCTGTTAAAGAACTTGATGTAAGCGGTTTTGATACCTCAAAGGTAACGGATATGAGCGGTATGTTTGCCGGTTGTTCCGCTCTCGAATCCCTGGATGTGAGTGGTTTTGATACTTCCAATGTGACCAGGTTTGGAGGAGACGGCTATCTGTATGAAGGGATGTTTGCGTATTGCGAAAAACTTAAAGAACTGGATGTGAGCGATTTTGATACTTCCCAAGCGACAAATATGGACAGTATGTTCAAGAGATGCCGGAGTCTTGAATCTCTGGATGTGAGCGGATTTGATACATCCAAAGTAACCGATATGGGTAGCATGTTCTGTGAATGTGCAAACCTTAAGGAACTTAATGTAAGCGGATTTAAGACATCTAAAGTAAAAGATATGGCCTCAATTTTTTCCGGCTGCTCCGGGATAACGTCCCTGGATGTAAGCCACTTCAATACTTCAAGTGCGACCGATATGGGCGGCATGTTTGGCGGGCTTTCAAGTGTTACCGCCCTTGACCTTAGCAGCTTTAAAACCAAAAATGTTACGGATATGGGCGGCATGTTCAGCGGCTGTGTAAATCTCAGCGAACTTGACCTGTCCGGTTTCAGAACGGCAAAGGTTAAGAATATGGCCTATATGTTCAGTGGCTGCACCAAACTGAATAAGCTGGATGTAAGCAGCTTTGATACGGCTTCTGTGGACAACATGGTTGCAATGTTTGCCGATTGTACTGCTTTAACCGAGATCGATATCAGAAGTTTTATAATCAATGATGCATGTGTTATGAAGGATGTCTACAATGATCAGGCATGGAATACATTCTTAAACAGCTCACAGAACGTTGCCCTGCCCGTAAGGTGGGCTAAAGGATATGACTGGAGCAATTCCGGAGTAAAGAAGATAAAGTATGCAGGGACAAAGACTGAATGGGATGCATTGGTAAATATAGTGCCTTCAGGCGTGGAGATTGTTTATGAATACACGGAGGGAATTAAAGAGCCGGTTGTAGATGAGGAACAGTCTCCGCTCGATCCCCAGCCTTTTATCGATGAGAACACTAAAGATATTTATCTGGTAAAAGGACAGAAATTTGCGCTGGAAGCCGGCTGGGAGAGCAGTGATAAAAAAGTCCTTTCCGTCAGCAAGAAGGGCGTGGTAAAAGCAAAGAAGGTATCCGATACCGTAACACTCAATAAAGAAGGCCAGACCATAACAGTTCATATCAGTCAGCCTACATGGAAAAAGAAATCCGTAAGCGAGATAAGAAGTGATGAAAGAGTATTCCATTATTTAAATGATCCTTTTGGCTTTGAATATGATGATGAGCATCTGGGAGTGCTCTGGTACAGTAATAAACCCGATATCGCAGATTTTACCGATGACGGCAGACTGGAAGTAAAAGGTAAGGGAACAGCTGTTATCACAGCTTATATAAACGGAACGGCGTATAAATTCAAACTTACCTGCAAGATAAAACCTTATAATAAAAAGGATAAAGTATTTACCAATACGCCTATGACCCTTCATCTTAATCTGAATGATACGAAAACCGTTGCAGCTGCCGGGGGCAAAAAAGCTGAATGGACAGCAGGTGATGAGAGTATTATAGAAGTTCTTAAAAACGGTAAGATCAAAGCTAAAGCGATCGGACGTACTGAATTAAAGGGAAAAACCGAGGGTAAATGGGCGAATATCGATATTTTTGTGGAAGATATCACCATCAAAACCGCCGGATTCAGTTCGAAGAAGAAAAACGATTATACCGTTGATATGAGTACAGGAGAGATAAAGAAGATCGAATATGCTTATGTCGATCAGGCTGTCATCTACAAGAGCAACAAGCCCGAAGTTGCCATTATCGATGAGTACGGCAATCTTATTGCGCGCAAAGCCGGTAAAGCAACTCTCACAACCACGATCAACGGAAAGAAAATAAAGATCACGGTAAATGTGAAGGAAAAACAATAAGAATGTATACAGGACATTGTCTGGATAAGCCGGCGCCATATGGACGCCGGCTTATTTGCATATAGCGGTAAGATGTGCTAAAATGTCGCCCGTGTAAAAACAGACTCAGTAAAAGAGCACTGCATGAAGTTGCAGCAGATGTACATTTTAAGGCTTGTTATGGAAGAGAAAGATATCTTATCGGAGCCTCTGATATCCGAAGAGGAAGAGGCGCAAAGGGAAAAGAAAGATGCGCTCAAAAGGAAAGTTGCCAGGATGCTGTACCTTCTGGCCTTTCTTCTGATGGCGTTGTCGGCTTACATTTATTTTAATGTTGAGAGCGTAGATGCTAAGTATAAGGGCACACCGTGGTATAAGCAGTATACGCCGGATACTGTGGATCTGATGCTGCCGGAAGAGGAAAATGCACCTGTGGTGTATGAAACGCTGCCGGTTGTCTACGGTAATTCGCGGGAGTTTGCAACAAACGGCAGTATAGCGGCAGAGGACGAAAAACATTTCTACATAGCCGATCCGTCAAAGCAAGGATTTATCTATTCGGTTTCAAAGGCCGACCGTTCAAGGGAAGCCATAACATCGATCCCCGCTTCCGAGGTGGTACTCATCCGGGGAAGACTCTATTTTATCAATCCCACAGTACATGGTGAATATAAGGCAGGACTCTACAGCTGCTTAACTAACGGTGCGTCTCTTCAGTACCATATTGAAGGCAGTCTGCATTCCATGCGCGCAGATAAAGGCAGGATCTATTATATCAGGAATAATGACAGCCGCCTTTACTGTTACGATCCCACGGGGGACGAAGACATATGCGTATGCGACGATAAGTGTCTGGATTATGCGGTTTCCGAAAACACATTGTTTTACATTACAAGTGATGAGAGCCGCGTCGCAGGTGCTGACCGTGTTATCTGCCGTTCGGATGATGAAGGCGAAGAGGGCTTTCATCTGACGGAATACGGTAATTACGGAGACATTGGATTTATAGACGGTAAGCTGGGCTTCGTCGTTTACGATGAGGGGTACGGACTGATCGATCCGGAAAGCGACGTTACCCTTTCACTTTCTTCGTTAAGCAACAAACTGGTAAAGATGAAAGGACTGTATTCACTGCCGGTCGAGCATGAGGGTTCGTTATGGTACATAGACCGCAGCCGTGACAGACAGCTGGTACGCAGGGATATGAAGACTAAGAAGGAAGAAGAAATGGATGCATACAACGTTACTGCTTTTTATATCATGAAAGACAGTATGGTATACGGCTATATGGATAACGGCACTGATTACCGGATCTGCTCGCGATTGACGGACGGCTGGGAGCCGGCAGCATTGTTTGAGGGAGAACTGCGATGAAAAAGAAAAAACGTGCGCATATCGCATTTCCGCTGCTGCTTTTTTTGATATCGGCAGGTCTTCTGGTGGCCGCCAACAGTTACAGATACGGCAGGGTACAGCATTTCAATATAATAGTTGACGGGGCGAATGATGCCCTGATGGCAGGCGATACCGAAGGCGCCCGCACCATATACGAGAGCGTGCTGGACGAGGATCCGTTAAACTCCGCTGCATGTGAAGGAATGATGCAGCTTGCATATGAGAGCGGAGACAGGGCACTGCTGATGGATTATTATGACAGATGGCTGGATATACAGGTGGAGACCGGCAATACCTCGGATGAACGTATCGAAATAATGGGCGGTATCATCAATGATATGGAGAGAAGGACCGACCTAAACAGCATTTCCGCGCTGATAGCTGACGGTGATTATCAGGCTGCGCAGGGAGCGCTGCAGGAACTGGCAGCGTCCGGGAAGAACGAAGAAGCTGACAAAGCACAGGCGGATGTGCTCAGATACCTGGCGTCAAAGGATATGAAGCTGAGGAATTTTGACAGAGCTGTCGGTTTCCTTGAAAAGGCGGTGACCTTAAGCCATGATGATCCGGCAACGGTGGCTCTGTACAGGGATGCGCAGGAGTGGCGTCTTAAAGCAGCGCTTGATGCACATGATACTGCGGCAGCCACGGATATAGCTGCTCTGGCAGACCTTACATCCTATGCGGATGCGATCGAAGCCGAAAAGAAGAGGGCAGAGCATTTATCGTCGGTCAGGGATACTATCAAAGCGGCTTTCGATGCCGGAGATACTGATGCGCTGTATGCACAGCTTAACGATGAGGAACTTAAGGCGGATGCCGCCGAATTAAAAAAGCCCTTTATAATACAGGGACAGGTTTCCGGTGCCGGGAGCATTGCTTTTTATTCGGTAGACGACAGGCTGTATGTTTATTACGGCAATATGAAGGATGGTTATAGAGAAGGCGACGGGCGCTGGGCACATATAGCATCCGATGGCAGGCTCGTGATCTATTCCCTCAGCTGGAAAGCCGATAAACCCGAGGGCGAGGGGATGTGCGACAGATACAGCGCTCCTTCGGATAGTGAGGAGGCTGAAGCCCAGCACGAGCATGACGAGTTTACCACTCACGGCGGGGTGATGGACGGGAAGTACAGCATGAAGAATGAGATCATCACACAATGGCCTTATGATTACTCGGTAGAGTACGAGCTGAAAAACGGCTACTGTCCCCGTATAGAACCCGGTGAGTATCCTGATCTTATCGATCTGTACAATACCTATCCTGCGCCTCTGGCAGGCTGGACGGAAGCTGAGGTCTACGATCCGGCCTGGAAAAAGGAATACACCACTACCATATGGTTCAACTGGACTCCGGCACGCTGGGTGGTAGATGGAATAGAAGCCGATATTGCACCTGCAAATAATACTTGACGCAACAAGCCCGTGATAGCTCTTGAGATCACGGATGCTCCGTTAAGGAGCGTACGGATAAGATAAGAACGTATTAACCATAAAAAAAGTGTTGGAATAAAGTGAATTTCAGCTTGCAATATCTTAATACTTGTGTTAAGATTTACGGGCTGTAAAAATAATCACCTGCAGATAGTTTCGGTGCGGTCGTAGTGCTTAAGCCGTTTACTGCAGGGAAGAATAACCCAAACGGAGGAAAATAAAATGGGCGTAATTTCAATGAAGCAACTGTTGGAGGCCGGTGTACACTTCGGTCATCAGACCAGAAGATGGAACCCCAAGATGAAGCCGTATATCTTTACGGAGCGTAACGGGATCTACATCATCGACCTGCAGAAGAGCGTAGGCATGGTTGACAGCGCATACAACGCTATCAGCGATATCGCAGCTCAGGGCGGTACCGTACTTTTCGTAGGTACCAAGAAGCAGGCTCAGGAAGCTGTTAAGAGCGAAGCAGAGCGCTGCGGTATGTACTATGTAAATGAGAGATGGCTTGGTGGTATGCTCACCAACTTCAAGACCATCCAGTCCCGTATCAAGAGACTTAAGGATATCGAGCGTATGTCACAGGACGGTACCTTTGATGTACTTCCCAAGAAGGAAGTTATCAACATCCGCAAGGAGTGGGACCGTCTGGAGAAGAACCTTGGCGGTATCAAGGAAATGACACGCGTTCCCGATGCTATATTCGTAGTTGATCCCAAGAAGGAGCATATCTGCATCCAGGAAGCAAAGGCTCTTGGCATCACCCTTTTCGGTATCTGCGATACCAACTGTGATCCCGAGGAACTCGATTATGTGATCCCCGGTAATGATGATGCTATCCGTGCGGTTAAGCTCATCGTTTCCAAGATGGCTGATGCTATCATCGAAGGCAATCAGGGTGAGGAGAGTGCAGTAGCATCCGACATTGAAGCAGAGAGCGCAGCTGCTGAGGCTGAGCAGGTTGCAGAGGGTACTGTATAAGCATTAAATAAGAATGTCGTTTCAGATGCCCCGCTTTTAAACGGGGCATTTGTTTAGAAAGAATAAACAGGAGGAAATAAAAATGGCAGCAATTACAGCAGCAATGGTAAAAGAACTGCGTGAGGCATCAGGTGCCGGCATGATGGAGTGCAAGAAGGCACTTACCGAGACCGACGGTAACATGGATGCCGCTATAGAAGTACTTAAGAAGAGCGGTGCGATGAAGGCAGCTAAGAAAGCAAGCCGTATCGCAGCAGAAGGCCTTTGCGATGTTGCAAAGTGCGAGTGTGGAAAGAAGGCAGCAGTTGTTGAGGTTAACTCCGAGACAGACTTCGTTGCAAAGAATGAGAAGTTCAAGGAATTTGTTAAGCGTGTGGCTGCACAGGCTCTTAAGACCGAAGCAGCTGATATGGAAGGCTTCATGGCTGAGAAGTGGATCGACGACGAGTCCAAGACCGTTAAGGATGCACTTAATGATATGGTTCTTACCATCGGTGAGAAACTTGATATCAGAAGATTCAAGAAGGTTGAGAGCGAGAAAGGCCTGGTAGAGAGCTATATCCACGGCGGCGGAAAGATCGCTGTTATCGTAGAGGCATACGGCGAGGATAAGCCCGAAATTCGTGAGGCTATGAAGAATATAGCTATGCAGGTTGCAGCTATGAATCCTTCATACATCAAGAAGACCGATATCTCCGAGGCGGAGCTTGCCAAGCTTACCGAGATCACTGTTGAGAGTTCACTCAACGATCCCGCTACACTGCCCAAGCCCATCCTTCAGAAGCTGCTTGAGAAAGCTGTTTCCGAGAAGGCATGGAGCGACGAGGACATCAAGGTTTATGAGGAGCAGAAGAACAACAAGTTCCTCTTCAACTTCCTTTCCAAGGAAGCTGCAGCAAAGATCGCTGAGTTTGCTCTTGCAAAGAAGGATGAATATGTATCCGATAAGATCTTTACAGGTCTGGTAGACGGCCGTGTAAAGAAGCAGCTTAAAGAACTCACCCTTTTCGAGCAGGTATATGTAAAGGCTGAGGACGGAAAGCAGACTGTTGAGCAGTATGTAGATCAGGTTGCTAAATCAGTTGGTGATGTATTTGATATTCTTTCAGTAGTACGTTTCGAGACCGGCGAAGGTATCGAGAAGAAGGAAGAGAACTTTGCAGAAGAAGTTGCAAAGCAGATGCAGTAATCCTTAAAGAATGATATCAGGCCCCCGTGGTTAGCCCCGGGGGCTTTTTCATAATATGCGCCACCCTGTCATCCTGAGCATTCAGGTTGCCGTCCTGAGCGCCCACCCTGTCATCCTGAGCATTCAGGTTGCCGTCCTGAGCATTTAGGTTGCCGTCCTGAGCGCCACCCTGTGTCATCCTGAGGGCTTTAGCCCGAAGGATCTTGAAGGAAGTAAATTTGACCAAAGAAGAAACTGCAAAAATCGAATCCCTTGCCCGTAAAGCCCTTGAGTTGTCGCGGGATGAAGTCCTGATGAACCTGCGCTTTTTTGCGCCGGCCTTTGGCAGGATAGAATTTGCATCGCGTCCCGGGACCGGGCTTTTTGCCACGGACGGGGTACATCTTTTTTATGATCCGGTGGTAGTGCTTAATGCGTTTAAGGAAGATGAACCCAGACTTTCAAGGATGCTTTTGCACACGCTCCTGCATCTTTTGTTTGCACATACCTTTGATATGGATGTGGCGGATAAGGAATTGTGGGACATAGCCTGTGACGGAGCTGTGGAGGCGGTAATAGTAAACCTGAATATACAGGCTCTGGCGCTGCCGGCGGATGATGAACTGCGCCAGCGTTTCCGGGGACTTAAGCAGGAAGCGGGAGTACTCAGTGCCGGAAGGCTTTACCGCTATTTTGTTAACGTTGCCCTCCCCATACGCAGCAGGGCGGCTTATATAAAGAGCTTTGCGCGTGATGATCACCGTTACTGGCATGCACAGGATAAGCTTGAGATGACGCAGCAGCAATGGGAACAGTTATCGCGCCGCATACGGACGGAGATAAAGGCGTTCTCTGCGGATAAGGCACTGGCCGAAGCGCTGGAAGACGGGCTGTCGGGAGCCGTCAGAAGAAAATACGATTATGCAAAGATACTACGCCGCTTTATGGTGAGCGGTGAACACAGGGGCTTGAGTCCCGATGAGTTTGATTATGTATATTACAGCTACGGTCTTGAATTATACGGCAATATGCCGCTGATAGAGCCGCTCGAGTACCGTGAGGAGAAGCGGGTAAAGGATATGGTCATAGCCATAGATACTTCCGCCTCCGTATCCGGGTCTGCGGTAAAGAGCTTTATACGCAGGACATTTGAAATGCTCCGCAGTGAAGAGCATTTTTCGGAGCGGGTCAACATCCATATACTGCAGTGTGACAGTGAGGTACAGAGCGATACATTGATAGAGGATCTGGGAAGGCTTGATGCCTATCTGGAGGGGCTTTCCTTAAGGGGCTTCGGCGGTACGGATTTCAGGCCGGTATTTAATTACGTTGAGCAGCTTAGTGGCAGCGGGGAGCTTAAGGATATGAAGGGGCTTATCTATTTTACCGACGGTTACGGGATATATCCGGCCAAAAAGCCGCCCTATGAGGTTTTGTTTGTTTTTATAAATGACGATGAATACCGCCCGGCAGTCCCGCTGTGGGCCATGAAGGCGGTAGTTAAAGACGATATAGAGCCATAAGCATACCGAAAGGAGATAACGATGAATATCGCACAGGCAAAACAGAGCATCAAAGATACCATCAGGCTGTACCTGAAAAAGGATGAGCTGGGAGATTATATACTTCCGATGGTCCGCCAGCGCCCTGTATTTCTACTGGGAGCTCCGGGTATAGGAAAGACAGCCATAATCGAGCAGATAGCAGCTGAGATGGGACTGGCGCTGGTATCCTATTCCATGACCCATCATACACGCCAGTCAGCGCTGGGACTTCCCTTTATCGAAAAGAAGCTCTACGGCGGCAGGGAAGTGCCTGTATCGGAATATACGATGAGCGAGATCATTGCCTCCGTATACGATACCATGGAAGAGAGCGGCCTTAAGGAAGGCATACTGTTTCTGGATGAGATAAACTGCGTGTCGGAAACTTTGTATCCGTCCATGCTGCAGTTTTTGCAGTACAAGGTCTTTGGCAGACATAAGGTACCTGAGGGCTGGATAGTCGTGACCGCCGGTAATCCGCCTGAGTATAACCGCATGGTGCGTGAGTTTGATGTCGTGACCATGGACAGGTTAAAACTCATGGAAGTTGAAGCGGATAAAAAAGCCTGGATGGAGTATGCCGTAAAACAGCAGGTGCATCCTGCCATTTTAGCATATCTTGAGCTTAAGGATGAGCATTTCTATATCATGGAGCTGACCGAATCGGGCAGGGAATATGTTACCGCCCGCGGCTGGGAAGATCTGTCGCGCATCTTAAAAGCATGCGAAGAAGAGGGGATAGAAGCTGATGAAATGCTGCTGGCGCAGTATCTTCATCATGACAGCGTCGTAAAGGAATTCGGCGCCTACTATGAGCTGTACCGGAAATACGAAAAAGATTATTCGCCGGCGCTGATACTTAAAGGCTTGGGGACGGAGCTTATGACGGAAAGAGTAGGCAATGCTCCTTTTGATGAGCGTATATTGCTGGCCGGCATGCTCTGTGAGCGTGTGGAGGCTGATATGCAGCGCGTGCTGGTAAAGGCGGATGCATTATCAAAACTGAGGCCGGTGCTTGCAGCCTGCGCGCAGGGTGATGATGTTGAAGAGAAACTTGGTAAAGGGATCGATGCCCTGCTCAGATCCCAGACGCAGCTTGATGCGGCGGGGGCGCTTAAGGAAGATGATAAGCGCGCCGTAAGGAGAAGCGCCCTGATCGCCGATGAACTGATAAAGGCAGCACGTGCCGATAAGACCGATCCTTTCGCGGCAGCTAAAGCCGTTTATAACTCAGAGCTTGAGGGCTTAAAGGGTGAAGCGGCAGAAGTATCGTCGGAGCTGGCCGCCATGTTTAAGTTCTCGGAAGCGGCATTCGGAGAAGACTCGCAGGAGCTTCTGCTTCTGGTAACACGTCTTACGGTAAATGATTCCGCCGCCCGCTTCATCGCCGGCTTCGGAAGCGAAGATTATACCAGGCTGTCATCCGCCCTCATGGTGCGTGACCGCGGTGATCAGCTGAAAGAAGAGATAAACAAACTGGGAGAACTGTTATGACCATTGTTTCTCTTACCGAAGTAAGCCTTCCTGACGGAAGTACCGTATTGGGGGTGGAGAAGAAAGCAATGCTGGGACAGGGACGCCTTAAAGAAGTTACTGTTCCCGGAGAGGCTTTGATAATCGATGACTGGGCCTTTGCGGGCTGCACGGCACTGGAAGAAGTAAGCATGCCGCGCTGTGCCCTGGGACGTGGGGTCTTTAAGGATTGCAGGGCTCTTAAGCATATCCGCGTAGAAGGTGCCGGTGAAGATGCGGCGGCTCTTTTGGCAGAGGCTGCCAGGCAGGATGTGACATATCTGCTGGATATGGAAAAGGCCGGTACAGCGGAGTGGTATGAGCTCTGGGATGCCTGGCTTGTACGTTTTGTAAACGCCGATGATTCGGAAGGATATTCCGGGCAGGTACCCTGCGGGGAGGAAGACTACGGCCTGAGCGATGTGGCTGCATATGAGAGCGGCAGGCGCCGGGAAAAAGCACGCCGCTGTCTTTTGCGCCTGATGAATCCCGAAGGGCTTGATGCCGGCACACGTGATATCTGTAAACAGTATATCTCCGGACATACACTGGGCAGCCCCAAGGGAGATGAAGCCTGGCAGCTTCTCCTGGAGCGTTACGGAGAAGAAGAACAGTGGTATACCGCGTTTGCGGATGCGGGCGGGATAGATACGTCAAATGCCATGATGATCATTGACAGCATACCGCCGGGCCTGGCCAGGATGAAGTCATTTTTTATACGCCGTGCCGGTCTTGGCACAGCAGATATTCTGTCCGGGCTTGACCTCTGAAAAGCCCTTGCTGATTGACTTTTTCACATGTTATGTAAACAAAACCCGCTAAAAGATTGACTTTAATATGATTATGTCAACGAAAAGCCTTTATTTTAAGGCTTTTTTGGCTTTTTTTATCTTGTTGCATCGTGGCGTGAGTGTTATAATCTTTAAGCAATTGTCTGGTCACCCAAAAGGAGAGATGTGATGCCGGATAATATATCACCCGAAAGAGTAAAGCTCTTACCCGGGCTTTTCAGAAAAAGAATGGAGATAAACAGGGAATACCTTCTTTCCCTTGATACGCGTGCGCTTCTTCAGAATTATGCGCTGGAAGCAGGCGAGCAGCTTGAAGATTATCAGGCGCTGTCCGATCCGGCTTCGAGCTGGCTGCACTGGGGATGGGAATCGCCAACCTGCCAGCTGCGGGGGCATTTTCTGGGACACTGGCTCAGCGCGGCAGCGTATATAGTCCGGAGTGAGAACGACAGGGTGCTGCGTGCTAAGCTTTACGACGTTATCGATAAACTGCGGGAGTACCAGCTCAGGAACGGAGGACGCTGGATAGGCCCGATCCCGGAGAAGTATTTTGAGATACTCCTTGCCGGCAAGGATATATGGTCGCCGCAATATACGATGCATAAGCTCTTTATGGGGCTGCTGGATGCCTATGAGTGCACTTCCTATGCACCTGCACTTACCATAGTATCGCATTTGAGCGACTGGTATACGCAGTGGTTTGAAAAGGCAGATACAATTGATCCCGGAGTGGCATACCGTGGGGAATCAGGCGGGATGCTGGAGATATGGGTAAGGCTATACCGTTTAAGCGGTGAGGAAAAGTACAGGGCTCTTTTAAAGAGATACCAGTATCCCGAAATGTTTAAGATACTGAAGGAAGGCGGGGATCCGCTCAGCGGCTCACACACCAATTCATCCATACCATGGATAATAGGCGCCGCCAGGATATATGAGGTAAAACGTAAGGGGGACTGGCTGGATATAATGAAGGCATTCTGGGAATGCGCCGTGGAGCGCAGGGGATGCTATTGCACAGGAAGCGCAAATGCGGGTGAATTCTGGATACCGCCCATCATGCTTGGTGAATATGCCGGTGACCGTAACCAGGAATTCTGTACGGTATACAATATGGTGCGCCTGGCTGACAGCCTTTTCCGTGCGACCGCGGATACTAAATACGCGGATTACATTGAGAAAAATCTGTACAACGGCTTTTTAGCCCAGCAGGATGTAAGGAGCGGTATGCCCGCGTATTTCCTGCCGATGTCTGCGGGAGCGAAAAAGATCTGGGGGAGCAGGAGACATGATTTCTGGTGCTGCCACGGGACCATGGTACAGGCACACAGCATGGTTAACAGCCTTATCTATTACAAGGACGATGATAGCCTTACGATAGCACAGTACATACCCAGCAGGGCAGAGCTTAAGATAAGCGGTACCCCTGTGGTGATAGAGTTAAAGCACGGTATGCGGTATGCCGGCGGCGGCAGTATGTTTGAAGAGACTGAAGGATCGGAGCATTCAAGGTGGGCATTTACTATAAGCCTGCGTACAGGCCGGCCCCAGCGCTTTATGTTAAAGCTCAGGATACCCGGATGGGTAAAGGGCATGCCGGTGGTAAGCATTGATAAGGAGAGACGCTTTATCACCGAAGATGTCGTTAAGGACGGTTATCTTAAGATAGACCGGGAGTGGGACGAGCAGGAGATAAAGATATATTTCCCTGTGGAACTCACAGCGGAAGCTCTGCCGGACAGACCGGATAAAAAGGCTGTCATGGAGGGCCCGATAGCTTTGGCGGCACTGTCCGATAATGTTTCACTGGGAGATGACCCCAAACGTGCACTGTTGCGCCGCAGCGGGCACAGCTATGGGGACTGGCCGTGGGTGCAGAGTCATTATGTATTAAATAACGGCGGCAGGGAAATTGAATTCATACCCCTCTATGAAGTGGAGGATCAGACGTACACGCTTTATTGCAACGCGCGCTGACGCTTGTACGTGAATGTTTTTTGTGATATAATCTCGGAGGTAATTTGATGGATCCGGTAAAGGATAACCGGACAACTGAACATAAGAAACGTATACGCAGGCTTCGCCGGATAATAGTTTCCGCAGCGGTGTTTCTTCTGATACTGCCTACGGTCTTGTCTGTGATCGCGCTGGTGCGTATCGGCAGCATGAACGCACGGCTTGATGAGATAACCACTCTGCTCAACAATATGAACGATAATATGAACATGAGCGTTCATGAGTCTGAGGAGCCCAAGTCGCGTGCGGCATCCGGTCCCACACCGCTTACGGAGAAAAGCTTAAGCGGTCAGGATGATGAGGCGGGTACGGAAGATGATAGTACTGCCGTCAAAAAGGTTTATCTTACCTTCGATGACGGGCCGTCACAGTATACGGATGATATACTTGACATACTTGCAGAATACGATGTCAAGGCAACCTTCTTTGTCAACGGACGCGAAGGCTTTGATGCAGAGTATATGCGTATTGCTCTTGAAGGGCACAGCATAGGCATGCATTCATACAGCCATGTGTATGATGAGGTGTATTCCGATCTGGACTCTTTTGCAGAGGATCTGCACCGCATACAGCAGTTGATAAAGGATATAACGGGTGAAGAATGCAGACTTTACCGTTTCCCCGGCGGCAGCAGCAATGCCGTTCACCATATGCCTATGGCGGAGTGCATCGAATATCTGGACGCAAAGGAGATCCGCTATTTTGACTGGAATGTTTCCGGCGGAGATGCGATGGCCGAGCCTCACAGTGCGGCCCAGATAGTGAATGATGTGTGCGCCCAGGTGCAGGCCGTAAGCGGGGATACGGCAGTGGTTCTTTTGCATGATGCGGCGGGAAAGCGTTCCACGGTGGAGGCGCTGCCCGTGATAATAGAAAAGCTTAAAGCGATGGATGATGTGGTACTGCTTCCCATAACAGAGGAAACGGAAGCCGTGCAGCATGTTAGGCCGTAGCTATCGGGAGGATACATGGGATTTTTTCAAAGCCTGAAGGATGATCTGTCAGAGGCAGTAGACGGGATGGACACATCTTTTGAGGAACTGCTCGCAGATTTTAAAGAACAGAAGCCTGAGGACGAAGGTGCAAAAGACTGCAGCGTTCCTAAGGATGAGGCTTTAGAGGAATTCGATTCCGATGATTATAACGGAGAGGATATAGCGGCGCTTCTTGGAATGGCGACAGGAGATATATCCGATCCCGACGAGGATTATGTACCTGCTACTCCGGAGGAGATAGCGGAGTTTGAATCTTCATCCGATGAAGATGAGGATGCTATTGATATGTCCGATCTGGACAAGATGATGGCAGATCTTAAGGCCATGCAGGAAAATGAGAAAGATGACGCTGAATCCGCGCAGAGCGTGGCACAGGATGCAGACGAAAGTGCGGCCGGGGAGCCGGATCGCGGCATAGAGGCCGGAGAGAGAGGAGCAAAAGAGGCGACAGCAGATGATAAAGAGCTGCAGGCAGCTGCTGCGGAAAATGCACCGGCAGATAAGCAGACAGAAGATGCCGCATCCGAAAGCGCAGCGGCAGAAGATAGGGAAGCTGCATCAGAAGAGGATGAAAAAGCACAGGATAAGCTTCCGGCAGGTGCTGAAGAAGAGCCCGGTAAAGCAGAAGTATCAGAAGCTGAAAGCACTGTGACAGAAGAGACAGATTCCAAAGAGACAGCTTCAGAAGCTGCGGCATCAGGTGATCCGGCAGCGGAAAATACCGAAGATGCACCTGCGGCAGAGAAAGCGAAAGAAGCGGAAGCGCCGATCCCGGATAACGGAGAGCAGATGACCATCGAGCAGATGATAGGGACTGCCGGTGAAGATGACAAGCTTATAAAGAAGGCTGAAGCGATGGCAGAGGCAGCGGCCATTGCTGATATAAAAGAAGCCGTGCAGGCTGCAAAAGAAGCACAGGAAGAGGCTACTGCAGAGGATGTGGCGGCGTTTGAAGTGGATTCGAAACCCGCTAAGCGCGGCCGTAAGAAGCCGTCAAAAGCAGATAAGAACCAAAACAGTGATAAAGCTGAAGCCGCACCACGTACTGTATCCGATGAGAATGCGGTGTTTGCGGAGGGCATGTCCGTAAAGGGAAATGTTGAATCCGACGGCAGTCTGGAACTGTGCGGCAGCATAGAGGGTAATATCGATATAGCCGGGAAGCTTAAGGTTTCCGGCATCATAAAAGGGAATACCAAAGCCGGTGAGATCTATGCCGACGGAGCGGAGATAAACGGTGATATCTGCTGCAGCGGCAGTGTAAAAGTCGGGCAGAGTACCATAATCATCGGGAATATCAGCGGCAGCAGCGCCGTGATAGCCGGTGCGGTAAAGGGAAATATAGACGTTCAGGGACCGGTCATACTAGATTCGGTTGCCATCGTGATGGGCGATATCCGCTCACAGTCGCTGCAGATAAGTAATGGCGCTGCTGTGGAAGGAATGTGTTCACAGATCTATTCCCCTATAACCCCGTCCGATTTCTTCGGCAGCTTCGATAAATAAAAACTACAGGAAGGTAAAGAACCATGCGTATTTTATTAAAACTGAGCGGTGAGCGTTTATCGGACGAAAACAGAGCGTATGATGACGCAGTGATCGGCGGCCTGGCAGAACAGGTTAAGAAGCTTCTTGCTGACGGCAACGAAGTGGGCATCGTGATAGGCGGTGGCAATTACTGGCGCGGACGCAGCAGCATAGGCATAGACCGTCCCAAGTCGGACCAGATCGGTATGCTCGCTACGGTCATGAACTGTATCTATGTTTCGGAGGCATTCAGGACAAAGGGCTTATCCACCAGGATATTCACTCCTTTTCTCTGCTCTACTTTTACGGAGCTGTTTTCCAAAGATGCTGCAGTAGCTGCGATGAAAGACAAGTCTGTTGTATTCTTCGCAGGAGGTACCGGGCATCCGTTCTTTTCAACCGATACCGGAGTGGTACTCAGGGCTATTGAGACCGCAGCTGACGGAGTATTCATGGGCAAGGCTATCGACGGTGTATATGACAGCGACCCGGCGAAGAATCCCGCAGCTAAGAAATATGATCAGATAAGCATAGATGATGTTATAGCACAGAATCTTCAGGTGGTGGATATGACAGCTTCCATCATGGCAAGGGACAATAAAATGCCCATTTGGGTATTCGATCTGAGAGAGGAAGATTCCATAATCAAGGCTGTAAGCGGTAATTTTAACGGTACACGCATTACAGTGTAGAATAAAAAAAACACGGATGCACCGGCGTGTCATCTAAAGCGAAGGATCTTTGCAATACATTAAACAGATATTAAAAGAGGAGGTTACACAAATGGACGAGAGGATCAAGGCATACGACGAAAAGATGCAGAAGGCGTTTGACTTTCTGACCACCGATCTGTCAACTATAAGGGCAGGGCGTGCCAATCCGCATGTTCTGGATAAGATCCGTGTGGATTATTACGGTACCCCTTCACCCATGCAGCAGGTTGCCAATGTGAGCGTACCCGAACCCCGTATGCTGCAGATAGCACCCTGGGATAAGAGCCTTATAAAGGATATTGAAAAGGCTATTTTAGCTTCCGATGTAGGTATCACTCCTTCAAACGACGGAACAGTGATCCGTCTGGTATTCCCCGAGCTTACCGAGGAACGCAGAAAAGATCTGGCAAAGGAAGTAAAGAAGAAAGGCGAAGAAGGCAAGGTAGCGGTACGTAACATCCGCCGTGACGGAAATGAAGCTTTCAAGAAGCTTGCAAAGACCGAGATCTCCGAGGACGAGATAAAGGATCTTGAGGATCAGCTGCAGAAGATAACCGATAAGTATATCAAGGAGATCGACAAGGCAGTAGAAGAAAAGTCACAGGAAATCATGAAGGTATGAGTGAAAAGTTTGTACCTAAACATCTGGCGGTGATACTTGACGGCAACGGCAGGTGGGCTAAGAAACGGGGCCTTCCCCGCAGTGCCGGTCATATCCAGGGCGCCAGAAATGTTGAAGATATGTGCGAATGGGTGTGGAATCACGGCATAGAGTATTTTACGGTCTATGCCTTTTCCACAGAGAACTGGGCGCGTCCTGCCGATGAAGTGAAGACTCTTATGAAGCTCCTGCGGGATTATATGGTGGGAGCCGTTAAGCGCGCCAATGCCAATAACATGAAGGTACGCATAATCGGCGACAAGGCAGGACTGGATAAAGATATCCGGGACAGTATTGCCGCGCTGGAAGAGGCAACGAAGGATAACGACGGTCTTAAGTTCACCATCGCTATCAATTACGGCAGCAGGGACGAGATACGACGTGCTGTTAAAAAGTTATGTGAAAAAGCAATCGCCGGTGAGATCAAAGCAGACGATATCACCGAGGAGATGATAGCGCAGCAGCTGGATACGGCACCCTATCCGGATCCGGATCTTCTGGTACGTACCAGTGGCGAACAGCGTATATCAAATTATCTCTTATGGCAGTGTGCATATTCGGAGTTTTATTTCACCGATGTGGCATGGCCGGACTTTAAAGAAGCTGAACTGGAGAAAGCCATCGAGGCCTATGCGGCCAGAGACAGGCGTTATGGTAAGGTATGAGTGATCGCAAAGGCTCTAATATGTTGACACGCGTGATCAGCGGTGTCGCGGTAGCCGTTATCATGCTTGGTATAGTGTGGTTCGGAGGCGCTGTTACCGCGATCGGTCTCGCACTCATAAGCTGCATAGCATATTCGGAAATGATAAGCGCCACCGGCGTACGCATGGATCAGGCCAAGGGGCCCTGTATCTTTGAAGTGGTCGGTACAGGCGTTATTATCATTTATTATGCAATGATCTTTTTTGAAGTATCCACTACTTATCTTATGCTTATGGTGGTACTTTATGTAGTTGTGCTGATGCTCATTTTTGTCTTTACTTTCCCCTCTTACAGGGCTTCACAGGTTATGCGCAGTTACTTCTCTTTTGTCTATGCGCCGGTTATGCTCTCTTTTGTACTGATGACCAGACAGTTAAGCGTCAGTCAGGGCGAAGGGATCTATAACGTGGGATTCTTTTCCGTATGGATGACTTTCATTTCGGCATGGGGCTCTGATACCTGTGCATACTTTACGGGAGTCCTCTTCGGAAAACATAAGATAACACCGCGCTTAAGCCCTAAGAAATCGGTAGAGGGCTGCATAGGCGGCGTGGTCGGGGCGGGACTACTGGGTCTTGTTTACGGAGTGGTGCTTAAGAATCTGGGAAGACTGCCTGAAGGCGATCTGTGGGCTTATCCTCTTCTGGGGATCTGCGGAAGTGTCGTCGGACAGATAGGCGATCTTGCAGCATCCGCCATTAAGAGAAATTTCGGGATAAAGGATTACGGAAATATCATACCCGGGCACGGCGGGATCATGGACAGGTTCGACAGCGTGATCTTTACGGCACCGCTCATCTATCTGTTAACACTTATCGTATTGGGAAAATAAAAAGATGAAAAGACTGGTTATTTTAGGCTCTACGGGATCGATCGGTACACAGAGTCTTGATATCGCAAGAGAGTATAAAGATGAATTTGAGATAGTGGCGTTGGCAGCAGGACACAATCACCGTCTCATGGAGGAACAGATCCGTGAGTTTAAGCCGCGCTACGCAGTAATGTGGGATGAAGAAGCGGCAGAGGCATTAAAGTCTTCTGTTGCGGATATGGATGTTAAAGTCTTATGCGGGATGGACGGCCTTATAGAGATAGCTTCTCTGCCCGATTATGATATATTGCTCACCGCAGTAGTGGGAATGATAGGCATACGTCCTACTATAGCCGGTATAAAGGCAGGAAAGACCATAGCGCTTGCAAATAAGGAGACACTGGTCTGTGCGGGACATATAATAATCCCGCTGGCTGCAAAGATGGGAGTATCCATATTGCCTGTGGATTCGGAACACAGTGCGATATTCCAGTCCTTAAACGGCGAGCCTAAGGGAAAGATAGAGCATATCTGGCTCACTTGCTCCGGCGGTCCTTTCAGGGGCAAAAAGACAGAGGAACTTAAAAATGTGACGGCAGCGGATGCCCTTAAGCATCCTAACTGGTCAATGGGAAAGAAGATAACCATAGATTCCGCTACCATGGTCAATAAAGGCCTTGAGGTGATGGAAGCAAGGTGGCTTTTTAATGTTGATTATGACAGGATAAAGGTTCTTATACATCCCCAATCCATAGTGCATTCAATGGTGGAATACGTGGACGGCGCAGTGATAGCGCAGCTGGGCGTACCCGATATGCGCCTGCCAATCCAGTATGCGCTGTTCTATCCCGACAGGAAGAGTGCGGATGCGGCACGTCCCAGAGCAGATTTTTACAAGCTTAAGACACTTGATTTTGATGAGCCGGATACGGAGACATTTAAGGCTCTGCCGCTGGCAGTAAAGGTAGGCAGGGCAGGAGGTATACTTCCTACCGTCTATAATGCCGCTAATGAGGAAGCGGTTGCGGCTTTTCTTGCCGGAAAGATCGGCTTTTTGGATATTTGTGACCTGATAAGCGCGGCTGTAGAAGCCGGCAAAAATATAAATGATCCGGATGTGGAGCAGATACTGGAAGCTGAAAGAGCTGCCAGGGAACTGGTCCGCAGCAAGATCACCTGAGGTAGGCATATGCATTCACCGGTTTTAACTATAGTTTCTTTTATACTGATATTCACTGTCGTAGTAGTCAGCCACGAGTTCGGGCATTATCTCATAGCACGCTTAAACGGCATAAAGGTTAACGAGTTCTCCATAGGTATGGGACCCGCATTGTTTAAAAAGAAAGGGAAGATGACTACATTTGTCATCCGTCTTCTTCCCATAGGCGGAGCCTGCATTTTTGAGGGCGAGGACGGTGTAGTAAATGTTCCTTCGGAAGAAGAGGAGAAAGATGAGAACGCGGAGATAAAGAGATCGCTGGAGGCAAAGAATTTTAACGATGCGCCTGTCTGGAGCAGGATAGCATCGGTATTTGCAGGCCCCATATTTAATATCATACTGGCATATCTTCTGGCGTTATTCATCGTATGGTTCTGCGGTGCTGATCTTACCACCGTGGGCAGTGTTATGGAAGGATATCCTGCAGAGGCAGCCGGTATAGAAGCAGGCGATGTTATAACCAAGATCAACGGCCACTCCACTCATCTGTGGCGTGAGGTAATGGTATATTCGTATATGAACGACGGACAGGAGATGAAGATCGAGTATCTGCGCGGCGGTCAGAAATATACCACAACGCTTACGCCTAAGTATTCGGAGGAAGAGGGCAGGCGTTTCATAGGCTTTGCCGGCGGTGCGGATTATATCAAGTGCAACAATATCAGCGTATTTAAATACAGCTGGTTCGAAGTAAGATACTGGCTGGTCGCCACTGTACAGAGCCTTAAATATATGGTGACCGGACATGCAAAGTTAGATGATCTGGCCGGCCCGGTAGGTGTGGCCAACATAATAGATGATACTATCGAGGAGACTGCTCCGATGGGGGCGTTCACGGTACTGCTCAATATGATGAACATAGCGGTGCTGCTGTCCGTAAACCTGGGTGTGCTGAACCTTTTGCCCATTCCGGCTCTTGACGGCGGCCGTCTGCTTTTCCTCTTTTTTGAGGCTGTCAGTGGGCGTAAGCTTCCTCCGGAGAAGGAGGGCATAGTACATCTGATAGGATTTGTCCTGCTCATGATCCTTATGATAGCAGTACTCTTTAACGACATAGGCAGATTTTTCAGGTAGGTGATCAGTTCCCTGCCTTAATCTTATGGAGGCATTATGGACATCAACAGCGTTATAGAAGAATATGACAGTATGTTCGGTGCAAAGGAACCCCGTGAGATCCTTTCGTACCTTATGCAGAAGATCGACATGGCAAGGGAAGAAAAAGATGTGGCCTCTGAGATAATCCTTCTTAACGAGACCATTGGCTTCTGCCGTGATGCCTTCTTTAAAGAGGAGGGTGTGCGTTATGCCAGAGAGCTGGAGCGTCTCATGCACGAGCTGGATTTTGAGGGCAGGATCGAATATGCGACCACTATGCTCAATCTGGCCAATGCTTACAGGGGCTTTGGCATGTATGAGGAATCCTCAAAACGCTATGATGTATGCGAGGAAATGTATTTAAAGATGCTCCCGGAAGGGGATTTCCTTTTCGCCGGGCTGTATAATAACAGAGGTCTGCTGCATCAGGAGATGCAGGACTGGGATCAGGCTATAGATGATTTCAGAAAGGCCCTGGCCATAGCGGATAAGTATCCGGATAAAGAGATAGAACAGGCGACGACCAGAGCCAATCTGGCGACTGCGATGATAGAGTCTTCGCCGGAGGCAAGGGCAGAAGCTGAGAACTGGCTGCAGGAAGCCATAGATATCTTTGAACGTGACGGCGGTACCGATTTTCATTACAGCGCGGCGCTTTCGGCGCTTGGCGCATTGTATTTCCATAAAAAAGATTATATAGCGGCAGCAGCCTGCTTTAAGAAAGCTATGGACCAGCTGTATTCCGGCACCGGAGCCAGCGATTCATATATGCGTGTAAAGGATAATTACGAGCTTTCCATGCGTCTGGCCGGAGAACAGGCGGAGGCGGCTCCGGATGAGCGCAGTTCTTTTGAACGCAGCCGCTTCTTTTTTGAGGAGTATCTGCTCCCGGCGATAGAGCGCAGTATTCCCGATGCACTGGGCTGCATAGCGGTAGGCTATGCCGGAGAGGGAAGCGAGCATTTCGGCTATGATGATGAGTATTCGAAAGACCATGATTATGCCCCGGGCTGCTGCGTATGGCTGCCTTCGGTGCGTGCGGATAAATACATGGAGAAGCTCAAAAAAATATATAATGAAGCTTTTATAGCAGCTTTTGGCGGGGAACCCGATCTTACCATGGCCCGCCAGGGCGTTATGGAGATAGATGCTTACTTTGAACGCCTGACAGGCATACCGCGTATCACCATGCTGTATTATGCAAAGGGGCTTGAAGGCCGGCTTAAGAACATGGACGACGAAGAACTTGCCGGCGTTGCTGCTGCGGTAAACGGCCGCATGTTTATGGATGCGGACGGCACCATGACCAGGCTTCGCAGATATTTTACGGAAGAGATGCCGGAGGATTTCAGACGAAAGAAGCTGGCTAATCTCACGCATCTGTTCTCACAGGCAGGGCAGTATAATTACTTAAGATCCTTAAAGCGCGGAGATTATGTGACTGCAGGGCTTTATGAGGCCAGAGCGGTACAGACCATGCTGCAGATAGCATTTTATTTAAACCGCAGATTTCCGCCTTATCTTAAGCTTCTGTGCAGGGGAGCAGCGGATCTGCTGATACTGCCGGAGCTTTCGGATATAGCGCGTGCTATCGCAGATATGCCTTCCGGCCGTGAATCCCGTATAGAGAACGGTACGGATAATAAAGCACTCAGCTTTGATATAGTAGCATCCCTTATACTCGATGAGATGAAGACGCAGGGACTGATCGTCCGCTACGATAAAAACGAGCCGTTTGCGGACCGCTATATAGCAGAGATAGCAGGCCTTGTAAAACCGGGGCCGGTGATGATCAACCGCGATGACCTTATAGAGAGTATAATAAGGCTGGAATGGGATCAGTTTGATAAGACTGTCAATGAGGGTGGCAGGGCAGACTGTCAGAACAACTGGCATACCTTCCACATCATGCGCAAGAGCCAGTATATGGCCTGGCCGGATCAGCTGCTCATGTCATTTTTAAGTGATCTGAAAGAAGCACAGTTAAACGGCCGTAACCTGATCACGGAAAAATACG
>JAFRXH010000100.1 GCA_017437785.1 Lachnospiraceae bacterium | reverse complement strand
GGTAAGCTTAGCCAGCGCACCGATGTCACCTGCATGAAGCTCTTTGACTTCGGATGCCTTTCCGCCGGTAAGGATATACAGTTTGGATACCTTCTCTTCAATATCCTTATCTTTGTTGTAGATCATATCGTCGGGCTTGAACACACCGCTCATGACCTTTATCAGCGAATATTTACCGATGAAGGGATCCACGATGGTCTTCCAGATATATGCACTCTTCGGCTTTGAGAAATCGTAGTCAGCCTGGAATATCTCGTTATTCTTAAGGGAGATACCTGCAACCTTCTTATCAAGGGGTGAAGGCATGAGCTTAACGATATCATCCATCAGCGCATAAGTACCCTGGCAGAGGATATTCGATCCCATTGAGATAGGGAAGATATCGCAGGTGTTAACGGATTTACGCAGAGCCGCACGTATCTCATCTTCGGAGAAAGTCTCACCGTTAAAATAACGGTCCATCATATCTTCGCTGGTCTCTGCAACAGCTTCCATGAGTGAATCATGATAGGTTGCCAGATAATCCTTGCTGTAATCGGGCATTTCCATATCAACCACTTCCTTGCCCTGCCACTTCTGGGCTTTCTGGCTTATAACATTTACATAACCCACGAATTTCTCATTCTCACGGATAGGGAAATGAAGCGGAGCTATCTGCTTGCCGTATTTTTCGGTAAGCGAATCAACAACATTCTTAAAGGATGCATTATCAACATCCATATCGGTAACATAGAACATTCTGGGGAGCTTGTTCTTTTCGCACAGATCCCATGCGCGCTCCGTACCAACTTCTACGCCGGCCTTACCGGAAACAACTATGATAGCCGCATCCGCAGCAGCTGCTGCTTCTTCAGCTTCGCCTACAAAGTCAAACATACCGGGAGCATCAAGGATATTGATCTTTGCCCCCTCCCATTCCATGGGGATCACGGATGTGGAGATGGAAATAAGACGCTTCTGTTCCTCCTTGCCGTAATCGGAAATGGTATTCTTGTCTTCCGTCTTTCCCATACGGGAAGTAAGGCCTGCAAGATAAGCCATCGATTCAGCCAGAGCAGTCTTTCCGGCCCCGCTGTGCCCTAAAAGTACCACGTTCCTGATCTTGTCTGTTGTGTAGACATTCATAAAGCGTAACCTCCGATTTTTTAAATTTAGCGCCGGCTTTTTGTGAATTATTCACAAACACAAAACTCAAATAACCCGCATCTTTTGATATTTTACCAAAAAATACGGGTTATAGCAAGCTTAATATTAGTTTTTTTTGTTAAATTTCAGCTGATCATCACTTTACTATAACATTAATGGTGATCTTTTTGCCGTTTACTCTGTATTTGACCGCTTAAGATTATAACGTCGAATATCCGAAACCGTTACATATAGCATCTACCGCGTTGCCGGCTTTGCACATGGGGCAATCCTCGGCGGTGAAGCTCGCATAATCGGGCAGATCCCTGAGCGAATAAAGCGAACGGATCTCGATACCGTCGATCGCAGGTGCCACAGAGTATATAGCTGCTATGCCTACAACACTGCCCTGATAGAACTGAAGCGTACCCAGCGCGCTCTTTAAGGTACCGCCGGTGGTAGCTGCATCAATAAGTACCAGAACCTTTTTTCCTTTTACCATGTGGACAATATTCTCGCGGAACATCATCTGGCCGCTGGTATTATATTCGGGACTGGTGATATACATGGTCTTATGGGCGTTAGCCGAAAGAATACCTGCTTTGGTAAGCTTATTAGCCAAATAACTTCCCACAACTTCCATGCCGTTTAAGCAAAGTATGGTATCGATGATATCGGATGCCAGATAAAGCTCTGCCAGTTCCTCACCGGTAGCCCTGGCTTCACGCTGGCGGGCCTTCATATCACTTAAGTCCATGTAATAATTTACATGGGAATGAGGAGTGATAAAGTGCCCCGGAACATAACGAAGTACCACATCTTTGTTCTTTGCATAATCGATCTTCTTATAATCCTGCATAAATAACCCCCTTATAAAAAGAATTTTGTATATTTTATCATAAAATCAGATGTTTGTGAATATTTATTTGTAAATTATGTCAACTAAACGTAAGATTTTGTTACCATTCTCGGCCGGAGGGCCTTGATCAGTAACCTCTTGATCAGTAACCTGATCTATTCTCCTGCATGATCGGTAAAATATCTCGAAAACAGTTTTCCTGCCACAGGCGCCGCCATCTCACCGCCGCTTCCCGCATTTTCCAGTATGACCGTCACTGCTATCTTCGGATCATCAGCCGGAGCAAAGCCCGTAAACCAGGCATGTGACTGCTGCTTGTTGTTCGAAAATTCTGCCGATCCTGTCTTTCCGGCTACTTCAAAAGGCAGATCCTTAAGTCTTGTAGCAGTACCGTGGTCGACAACCGCTTTCATCAGATCCGTCATTATCGCCACTTCATTTGCGCTTATTGTAGGACCGTATTTCTCCGGGGCGTAACGCTTAAGTACTCCGCCGTCGGAAGCCGCCACCTTTTCGATTATGTACGGCTTCATCATCACGCCGCCGTTTGCAATGGTCTGTGTGATCATATTTAGATGCAGCGGGCTCATAACGGTTTCGGCCTGTCCTATCGCCGTCTGCATAAGCTTGTCATCCGTCAGATCGCTCCTTATGCTTATCTTGCTGTAATTGGTATCAAGCTGAAGCTCCATCTCCGAATTAAACTTAAGGTCTAAAAGCGAATAGGCAAATTTGTTACGGTCCAGTAAAAGCGCCATATTCGCAAAAGACGAGTTGCAGGATTTGGCAAAGGATTCCGTAAGATCCACATCGCCGTGTACGCTTCCGTGATAACACTGTATGGTATCTCCGGAGCTGTTGGTAAAATGCCCGGTGCAGGTATATCTGTAATCCTGATAATCCTGAGGGTTTTCGCGTATATATTCAAGCGCTGTCAGTATCTTAAAAGTCGATCCCGGAGGATACTGTCCCTGCGCAGCCCTGTTTACCATCTTTCCGCTCTCGTCATCTTCAAGCAGCGAATCCCAGATAATATCTATCTCATTGGGATCAAAACCGGGTTTGGAGACCATTGCCAGTATACGCCCTGTCTTTACCTCAGTGACCACACAGGCTCCGCGGTGATCACCAAGCGCATCGAACGCAACCTGCTGAAGTGACGGGTCCAGGGACGTATATACATTGTTTCCTTTATGCGGCTGCCTGTTAAGATCATCACCCATTTTTTCGATCAGTGATACATCTGACGTGATCAGATACTTTTGCATGACACGCTCTATTCCCAGGCCGCCGTTACTTGCAAAGCCCACCGTGTGGGCATATAGCTCTCCGTAAGGATAATGGCGTACACTTAAGCCTTCGGCATTTCTGTCCGAAAATGCCAGCACTGTACCGTCCGCCGCATATATGTTTCCTCTTAAGTTATCCTGTTCCAGAATAGCCATGCGCCGCTGATTATAGGAATTGACCATGGCTGTATCACCCTTTATAAAGATAAATCGAACGATATTGGCAAACATAAGGAGAAAGACCGCCGAATATATAATGCCGTTTAAAAAGATGCAGCGGTCCTGCTTAAGCTTAAACAGCCTCTTAGGTTCATTGATCTCATCTTCCTCGTCTTCCTCGGCAAAGAACGCGTCTTCCTTGCGTTCTATCTGTTCTTCGCTGAAACCGTCTTTTATAAGCTTTTCCCGTCTTCTTTCCCAGCGGTCCAGCTTCTCTTCATAAGCTTCACGCGCTTCCGCATCCAGATCGTACTCTTCCATCCTGATCATATAGATGCCCTGCAGTATACCAAACAGCACTATGGTGATCAGCGCGGATGTGCCTCCGTTAGAGATAAGCGGAAGTGTAACGCCCGTAAGAGGGATAAATCCCGTACCGCCGCCTATGGTAAGTATAACCTGCACGCCGTAGCATACACATAAGCCCACGCTGACCAGGCGGTAAAAGCCATCCTTAAGACGCACTGCCATAACCAGCCCGCCCAGGAGCACACTTAAGCATAAAAGGATCAGCAGCATACCGAACAATACCCCCAGCTCTTCGGCTACAGCCGAAAAGATAAAATCAGCTTCAACAAAAGGTATCACCGTGGGCGCACCGTGTCCCAGCCCCATACCGAACCACCCGCCGGTAGACAGACCAAATAACGACTGTGTGAGCTGATATCCTTTATTATCGGGATCTTTAAAAGGATCGAGCCAGATCTGCACGCGAAGCCTGAAATGCGAAAACAGCAAATACGCCGCCGCTGCCGCAAGCAATCCCCCTATCAGTCCCGCCAGGAGATAACGTTTTTTAGCCGAAGCCACGAATACCATAGCAACATACATCACAAAATATATCAGCGCACTGCCCAGGTCTTTTGATGCGACCAGGATCAATACATGTACGGCAGCCAGAGCCGCAGAGATCAGTATATTCTTAAGTTCGGCCGACTCATATAAAAGCCCCGCGATAAAAAAGGCGAACATTATCTTTATCATCTCGGAAGGCTGGAAGATAAGGCCGAAAACATTAAAATTGAGTTTGGATCCGTTTATCACATTGCCTGCGATAAGGACTATGAGCAGGCCGGCCATGCCTATGCCGCCGTATACCCATGTGAGTTTCTTTAAAAAAGCCAGCTTTTTTATCAGTATGGGTATGATCAGAAATATCACGACACTGCAGGCTATGATGATAAACTGCCTTTTTGCATGATTGATATTTAACCTGGCCAGCATTATAAAACCTATGGCCATAAGCATCTCCATCTGGCACAAAAGCAGGTTATTCACATCCCTGTATATGATCCTCATGATAAGAGGCAGAAGGATCAGAAGAGCAAATTCCATTCCGGCCAGTATTCCAAGGGATCTGACCATATCGTAGTCTTCTTTTTCCAGATATTTCAAGACCAGATTGGCCATACCCAGAAGATAGAATATCAGCGTGATGATCTCCATAAAATAAAATATGGCTTTTCTGAAATCATCATCTTTCTTGCGCAGGGCAACAAAAGTAAGCCCCATATAAACAGCCATGAGCACAAGAAAACCATATTTAGACAATTCCATTATAAGTGCAGGCATTATCTACTCTACTCCTCTTTTGTAATGCCCCCTGCTGCTCTTAAACTCCGCAGGAGGGAAAGTGACTAAAGCCCCTTTTGCCATAGCCGCAAAAGCTTTGCTGATCTCAACGATCTGCTTTGGGCTTTCATCAGTAAATTCAAGCCTTAATGACATAAGACCCGAGTTCTCATATATATACTCCATCTCACGATGGAGAGATAAAGGCACGCAATTATACATGATATTATAGCAATGATCATGTACCATTCTTACAGGAAAGCTGTGGGACTTTTCATCCGAGATGATCGTCCATTCTTTAGTCCTGTCGCAGCCCCCGGCAGTCTTTAATATGCAGTTGGCCGAATACATCACCGGAGCACGCCCATATACTATCAATTCCGCGGCGTCCTTTCTTATTGCGCCGTTTATGTCTGAAGCGGAAAATTCATGGCTTATGGTATATGCCGCAAGTTCTTTAAGCATGAGCTTTTCTGCATACGGATTAAAGACATACAGGCCCTGGTCTCCGAATATCAGGCTGTTCGGAGCGTTTTCTTTTATCAGTTTTATCCCGTCGTAACCGTCGGTATAAAAACCGGATACAGGATAAGCCGCGCATTCTTTGATCACTGAAGCTATATTAGCTGCATCCTTCTGTCTTATCACCGCAGGCAGACGAATATACAGTTTCTTACCGCCTGCTTGCTTTATATATTCTCCTGCATTTTTTAGGAACAGGTCTGCTTCAAGTATAAAAGCATCTATTCCGTCTATCTCTGCCAGTTCCTTTATCGGTGCGTTTCCCGGCAGTCCCGCTTTTATCAGAGGTTTTGCCGGACAAACAGCCGCTTGTCCGTAATCCTCTTTATTTGCAGGATCTAAGCTTCTTTTAAAGCGCAGTGCTTCCAAAAGCTCTGCAAAAGCTTCGCGTCTTATGGCATTCAGTGCCGAAACAGGCATAAAAGACGAACCGTCATTATCGATAACAAGCTTATCTATAGTAAAATCGGTATCTCCAGTCTTACAAAGCTGTTTTTTTATATCATCATCGGATAAAGGACGTTTATCGGCTTTCTGGGCTATATCCCCTTTATGCAGGAATTCTGTACCGCCCGTCGATAGCTTAAGGCATACTTCTTCTCCCGCCTTGATATAAAAGACTGCGGAGATCTTTTTCTTAAGCGGCTTGTTGATATATTCTTCCCTGATCCGTTCCTTTAACTCTTCGGATACCTTTGAATATGCAGGAGAATCGAGACTGATCATCTCTCTGCCGTTATGCCTCTCAAGATACCCTTCCTGCCGCTCGCTCCTCATATACAGTACTTCAAGATCTTTAATATCTGACTTATCTATCTTAAAGTCCGCACCGCTTAAATACATATCTATATATTTACGGTAGATCGCACTGACTCCGGCAGAGTATTCCGGCGCTTTCATACGTCCTTCTATCTTAAACGAATCGACTCCCGCATCGATCAGACCGGGAAGTGCCGTAAGCGCCATCATATCCTTCATGCTAAGATAATAAGCCCTTTCGTGGCCCTTTAAGCTGTATGGCTGTCTGCAGGGGCCTGCACACCTGCCGCGGTTTCCGCTTCGGCCGCCGGCAAGAGAGCTCAATAAGCATTTGCCGGAATACGAATAACACATCGCGCCGTGCACAAAGCACTCGACTTCTATGCCGTATTCCCTTATCTGCCTTATCTCAGCCAAGGAGAGTTCCCTGCCAGGGACCACACGGCATACTCCGTGTTCTTTAAGCCATGCAGCCCCGCTAACCGAATTTACGCTCATCTGCGTGCTGGCATGCAGCGGCAGCTGTGGATAACGCCTGTTTAGGCATAGCAGCAGGCCGCTGTCCTGTACAATGACACCGTCAATACCGTGTTCATACAGCGGATCCAGCATTGGATATATCTCTTCGATCTCGGATCTGCGCATAAGTATATTACACGCAAGGTAGATCTTCTTATTGAATAAATGTGCGTGATCGATAACTTTTATCAGTTCCTGCGCAGAAAAATTCCTTGCATAAGCCCGTGCAGAAAACTTTTCAGCTCCCAGATAAACAGCATCCGCTCCGGCGCTTAGCGCACCGTAAACAGCCTCCGGTTCACCGGCGGGCGCCAAAAGTTCCGGGCGACCGATCATTCGCCCATCTATAGACAAGGCAGCCGATATAGCCGGCTGCCCGTATTTATCCGATCTTTTATCTTCTGCGTTTTCCATTCCTGCTGTTTCTGAAAGCCTCAGACTGTTTTGCCAGCCTCAAAGCTGTCTCATCCTGCTTTTTCTTAAGTTCCGCAGCTTCGTTATCAGCCGCGTTCTCTTCATCTTTCTTTTTATCCTCTGTTTCCGTCTTTTCGGCCTTATTAACTCCCAAAAGATCCTCAATACTCGTTTGTACGTATTCGGGTTCTTTCTTGATCACCGGTTCCATGGTCCTTGGATCCCTGCCCGCTTCTTTTAACGCCGCCTGCAGATCCGCTATGGTCTTTTCTCTTTCCGTAAGCGTGGTCTGAAGCCTTGTGATGCTCTTTTCGCTCTCACGCAGTTTGGCTTCAAGACTGCCCACATCCTTTTTCTGATCATCGACCATGACCTGTGAATTGACGTAATTATGCTTCATTTCGTCCAGTTCATTGATCTTATCTTTAAGACGCTGTTCAAGATCCTCCGCATGTTCTTTTTCTTTGAAATAACTGTCGGCAAAATTAAGCTCCAGCATACGATGACGTATATCAGCCGACGCACGGCGGAAAGCATCTGCCTTTTCATATTCTTCGATCTTACTGTTGATATAAGCGGCCACCTTCTGCATGTACTCTTCACTTTCGTAACCGCTCATGGTCATCACCTTACCGGCGATAAGAACCTTGATGACTCTTTTCTCTGCCATAGAACCCTCCCCCGGAACAAATACAGACACAGAGATATTATAATAATATTATTATCTTATTTCAAGTATAGTTTACATAAAATTTTTATTTTTCGATAAATTCGAGTCCGAAATGTTCATAAGCGGTTTTGGTTGCCACTCTGCCGCGGGGTGTACGGTTGATCAGACCGTTCTGTAAAAGATAAGGCTCATAGACATCTTCTATCGTACCGGCATCTTCGCCAAGTGAAGCTGCAAGGGTTTCGAGCCCGACAGGCCCGCCGCCGAAGTTTTCTATTATCGCAAGCAGCATATTTCTGTCGGTAATATCAAGCCCCAGCTTATCAACTTCCAAAAGATCAAGTGCTTCATCAGCCACTTCTTTTGTGATCGTACCGTCTTTTGAACGGATCTGCGCAAAGTCCCTCACGCGTTTTAACATACGGTTAGCCAGCCTGGGAGTCCCGCGGCTTCTTCTTGCCATCTCACGCGCACCTTCTTCATCAAGCGAAACCGAAAGCTTACGTGCCGAATTCTTTATTATGCTCGTAAGCTCATCTGTAGTATAAAACTCAAG
This sequence comes from Lachnospiraceae bacterium, assembly GCA_017437785.1. GTDB lineage: Bacteria > Bacillota > Clostridia > Lachnospirales > Lachnospiraceae > NK4A136. Next base: position 4,559 of record JAFRXH010000100.1, on the reverse strand, counting down.
TCTGGAAATGATGCCGAAGCGGTCACGTAAAGGTGCCGTAAGCAGTCCTGCTCTTGTGGTCGCTCCGATAAGCGTAAACCTCGGCAATTCCAGCCTGATAGACTTAGCGCCGCTGCCTTTACCTATCATTATGTCTATCGCAAAATCTTCCATCGCGGGATAGAGGACTTCTTCTACCTGGCGCGAAAGACGGTGTATCTCATCAATAAAAAGCACATCTCCTTCTTTGAGGTTATTAAGTACAGCTGCCAGATCACCGGGCTTTTCTATCGCAGGCCCGCTGGTGATCTTTATATTTACACCCATTTCGTTGGCTATAACGCCTGCCAGCGTGGTCTTTCCCAGTCCCGGAGGGCCGTAGAACAATGCATGGTCAAGGGATTCCCCTCTTTCTTTTGCCGCATCGATAAAGATCTTGAGATTTGTCTTTATCTTTTCCTGCCCGGTATAATCCTTAAGGAACTGCGGTCTTAAGCTGTTTTCTATTTTTATATCCTCGTCCGTGAACGAAGTTTCGATCATCCTCTTTGGCATTATCACATATACCTCAATGCAGCTTTTAAAATCTCTTCGGTTCCCTGCGCTTTATCAGAGACAGCTTTAGCAACAGCACTTCTGGCATCTTTTGCAGCATACCCCAGTGCGATAAGAGCCATCAATGCTTCATTTTCATCTTCACTCACAGCCATAGTTTCCTCAGAAGTGCCGGCTTCGATCATACTCTCATCAACATTCAGTTTTGCTTTAAGATCGACTATGATACGTTCTGCCGTCTTTTTGGCTATCCCCTGCGCCTTACACAGAGATTTTGTATCTCCGCTTATTATCGCAATGCGTATCTGTGCGGCACTAAGCTCCGACAGAAGGCTCATACCGGCCTTAGGCCCCACTCCGCTCACTCCGATAAGCGTGCAGAACAGCTCCTTATCATCCATACTCTCAAAACCGTAAAGCTGCATGGCATCTTCACGTACGGCAGTATAGGTATAAACCGTAATATCGCTTCCGATGGGAGGGAGCTGTGCGATCCTTCCTGTGGGATAAAAAACATTATATCCTATCCCGCCTGTTTCGATTATTATATGATCACTGAACTTATATTCCAGCGTTCCTTTCAGATAAGCATACATCATTTAACCTTCCTGTTTCCTTTTATCGGGGATCCGTTTTATCAGTGTATCTGCGATCAAAGCATTCAGGCATCCCGCGGCCATCCCCGCCAGTATAAGCACCGGCAGATAATAAGTCATCAGATAACGTATCCCGCTTCCTGATGCTGTCAAAACAAATGAAGCAGCTAAGAGCTGTGTCAGATTATGGCTTACGCCTCCGGCAATACTGACACCGTAAATTGAAAAAATACTGTTTTTTTTAAGCACATTCATCAGCAGTATACTGACAAGAGCGCCGCTAAAGCTGTATACAAACGCAAACGGGCCGGAAAATAAGAATGCGGTGATGACAGTCCGCAGCAGGCTTATAAGCACAGCCTGCAGAAAGCCGTGTCGGTACAGGATAAAAAGGATCACACAATTGGCTATCCCGGCTTTGATGCCGGGAATGGCAATGTTTAGCGGTATGAGCGTTTCAACATACGAAGCCGTTACAGCCAGTGAAAGCAGCAATCCACATTCGGCTATATATTTTGCGTTTAACTTACCCTTCATTGAGAAATGGCATCGATGGCATTGTCTCCGCCCTCTATACGTATCACAAGCTTATGCGGAAGACATATAAGCTCCTCACCGCTTTTTGTGATAATCCCCATCTTTACACAGTCCTGTCCCGGGCAATCAGCGGAAGCGATATATACTTTCTTTTGGTCTATCACCAGAACATTGCTTCCGTTTTGGTCCGGAGTACGTATCGTTGTTTTGATATCGCAATCTATGGGATATTCACAAACACACTTTCCGTCAAGATATCCCCGCACCCACAGTGCATCCTGATGCCTGCCTTGTATGCCACCGACAAGCAGGAGCAAAAAAGCAGCCAAACATAAAAAAGCTGCAAGTATGATATCCGCTTTCTTTACCGGCAGCTTTTTCATATCAGGATCGTCCTGCTTACTTTTTTGAATTGATATAGTTTATCAGTCCTTCGGCCTTTATTATCTCCTGCATGAATTCAGGGAAAGGCTGTGCCTTAAATGATTCTCCGGTAGTCTTATCGGTAATGATACCGCTGTCAAAATCAACTTCCACATCATCGCCTGCTTTTATAGCTTTTGCTGCTTCGGGGCACTCCATGATAGGCAGTCCTATATTAATGGAATTACGGTAAAATATACGCGCAAAAGTCTCGGCTATAACACAGCTGACGCCGGCAGCCTTTATCGCTATCGGCGCATGCTCACGGGATGAACCGCATCCGAAGTTCTTATCAGCGACGATTATATCGCCCTGCTGCACTTTGTTAACAAAATCCTTATCGATATCTTCCATGCAATGTGTCGCAAGTTCCTTGGGATCCGATGAATTAAGATATCTTGCGGGAATGATGACATCCGTATCAACGTTGTCACCGTATTTGAATACTTTTCCTTCTGCCTTCATAGCATTATTACCTCCTATGATCTTTCGTCTGAATCGTCCGTTTGCCCGGGTATTTTCTGTTTCAGATAGCTTCCGGGCTTGCTATATAACCCTTGATAGCGCTTGCTGCAGCCACTGCGGGACTTGCAAGATAGATCTCGCTCTTTATGTGGCCCATACGTCCGACAAAATTCCTGTTTGTCGTTGAAACACAGAGCTCTCCTTCAGCAAGGATACCCATATAACCGCCAAGGCAGGGACCGCAGGTCGGTGTTGATACAACGCATCCGGATTCGATAAAGATTTTTAATAAGCCCTCTTCCATACACTGCAGGTATATCTGCTGGGTTGCGGGTATCACTATGCAGCGCATGCCCTTGGCTATATGTTTTCCCTTTAAGATACCGGCTGCTATGCGCATATCATCAAGACGGCCGTTTGTACATGATCCGATAACAACCTGATCTATCTTTATCTCATCGATCTCGTCTATGGTATGTGTATTCTCGGGCAGATGAGGGAAAGAAACCGTAGGCTTTAATTTGTCAAGCTCTATGGTATACTCTTCATCATAATGAGCATCCGCATCGGCTTCAAATACCTTATATTCACGCTTGGTATGTTCCTTTAAATAAGCAACAGTCTGATCGTCAACAGGGAATATACCGTTCTTTCCGCCTGCTTCTATAGCCATGTTTGCTATTGTAAAGCGGTCATCCATAGTAAGATATTTAATCCCATCCCCGGTAAATTCCATCGAACGGTAAAGTGCACCGTCAACGCCTATAAGTCCTATTATATGCAGGATGATATCCTTACCGCTTATCCACTTAGCAGGCTTGCCTGTAAGATTAAACTTTATGGCTGAAGGTACTTTAAACCACGCTTCTCCTGTAGCCATGCCGGCTGCCATATCAGTAGAACCAACGCCTGTGGAAAAAGCGCCCAGTGCACCGTAAGTACATGTATGGGAGTCTGCTCCTATGATCACATCTCCGGGAACCGTAAGCCCCCTTTCCGGAAGCAGCGCATGTTCGATACCCATCTCGCCCACTTCGAAATAATTGGTGATATCATTTTTCTTAGCAAATTCCCTTACGCATTTGCAGTGTTCTGCCGATTTGATATCCTTGTTCGGCACGAAATGATCGGGCACAAGAGCTATCTTATCCTTATCAAATACGCCCTTTGATGTGAATTTATCCATTTCATGGATAGCAACAGGGCTGGTAATATCATTCCCCAGTACCAGGTTGAGCTTAGCCATTATAAGCTGCCCTGCTTCCACCTTTTCAAGACCTGCGGCATTAGCCAGGATCTTTTGCGTCATCGTCATACCCATTTGTATCATCCTCCTTAAAAATGTACTGCATTATGTTAACATAAAATCTTTATACGGTAAAGAAATAATTATTCTTTATCATCCGCCGCCTTAAGCTCGCGAACGTAATTACCAAGTTTATCGATACCGTTCAACAGTTTTGTATCTTCCTCATGACGTCTGTCTTCTTTAGTCCTGACATCATTGATACAGGCAGATAGCTTAAGCGTGTCTTCAAAGATATCATTTCCAAGGCTTGTCAGTTCTTTAACCCCGCTCCCCAGTTCCTTAAGATATTCGCCGGTCTTATCAAAACTGTCTTCACATTCCCTGCCTTTACTGCGGCATTCTCCGCTTTGATCCATCGCCAGTTTAAGCGCGTTTCTGGCGCGGATTATCAACAGGAGCACACTGTCGGTCTTATCATTGATTTCCGCGCTCATCAGCTTTATCTCATCCATGGCGCGTAAAGCCGATACTGTGATACTGCCTGCACGTGAGATATCAAGAGCGGTATTCATCACATATATGTTTATCTGGGATGTGGTACTCTGCAATGCACTCATCTCATTATAGATCTGCGACATCAGATCTTCCGACTCCTTATAGATACTGTCTAAAAGCGTATAACATCCTCCCAGTTCCTTAAATTCAGTCTCTGTATCGGACTGGGAGCGCATATTCTCCCTGATCTGATCATCCAG
>JAFRXH010000099.1 GCA_017437785.1 Lachnospiraceae bacterium | reverse complement strand
TACGATACGATACGATACGATACGATAAAGCTTGTCCGATTTCCGCATAGCTGTCAAGTCCTTTTTTCAGTCTCCAAGAAGCTCCAAATTACCGAACACTCATTATGATACTGTAACAGCCGACCATCCCTGTCAGCCACAAACAAAATTATACCAGAAAACGGACGGATTATCAACCAGTCTTATCCTGCTCTTTTATGAACGCTTCTATTATGCAGGTCTTTTTACAGAAGCAGATTCCTTGAACGCTCTCTATGTCTTTCCAAAACTGAATATCATAAATCCGACATATCAATACTCAGATTGTCGTAATGTTCAAGGAAGGTATCACTCAAACAATTCATCCATGGTGATAACCCTCTCAAATGACCACTTATATTCATTATCCCTGATACCATAAGTGGTTATCAGGGTGTTGTGGATCGTTGTTTTTTTAGGAAGGTTCTTATACAGTACAGCCTGCCTGTGTCTTAAAAGCTCATCATAGTCCTTATCAACAGCAAATTCTTCACTGTAGAATTTCATTTCGCACATATTTACGACATTGTCTTTACGCCGGATGATCATGTCTATCTGAGTGCCTTTTTCATCATCTCCCGTCTTTGTCCAGGCGGACTCAGTGGAACTGATCCCACTTATTCCAAGCGCACGTTTTATTTCCGGGATATGGTTAAAGCAAACATTCTCAAAGGCATATCCTCTCCAGGATACGACCAGCTGTGAATCTATATTCTGCTGCCAGAATCCGTCTATCATGAAATCCCTGTGTTCCACAAACTTCTGATAGAAAATGCAAAAAGGATCAACAAGCTTATAATGCTCTTCTCTTTTCCCGCATCCAAACGGAACATATTTTATTATAAAGTCACTTGCTATCAGGGCTTCAAGACTTTTAGTAAGACTGCCTCCGTCGCTGTTTCCGGTCTTGTCGATTATCTCTTTCCTGGTATATCCCTTACTGCGCGTTCCCAGCAGCTTTACTATCGATCTGACCATATCCGCATTCGTGAAGAGCGCCATAAAAAGCCTGTCATACTCACGCAAAAGCTTTGCACCCTTTGCAAAAAACAACTCATCTACATTCTGTGCAAGGCTGTTTCCCCTTTTGAAATATTTCAAATAATATGGGATTCCCCCAAAGATCATGTAACTCTGAACAATATCATATCTGGAAAGCGCGATCCCGTTTTCTTTTAAAAGCAATTCGCACTCCTTTAATGTAAACGGCAGCAACTTGATCTCATATGTAACGCGCCCGTACAATCCTCCGTGATTATTGATAAGCTTATCTTCTATCCAGGAATTGGCGCTTCCCGAGATCACGACCATCACATTTCTGTGGCATGCCCAGCCATTCCAGAAAGCTTCAAACGCCGTAATAAAACCTGATTTAGGTGTATCCATCCACGGAAGCTCATCCAGAAAAATCAGTTGTCTGGATCCGTCATCAATAGCCTGCAAGTGCATTTCCAGCATAAAGAAGGCTTCCAGCCAGTCTTTTGGGCAATGATCTCTTTTCATTCCCTGAGACAGGAGTGAGTAATAAAAAGCCTGCAGCTGATCCTTTAACGGCTGCGGTCTGACCTGTTCCTTTATCTCTACAGGCGAAAGCCCGGCGTGTCTGAATGTGATCTTATCTTTGAATGTCTCATCAACAAGATAAGTTTTCCCGACACGACGGCGTCCGTATATTGCTACCAGCTCGGCACTGTCTTTATCATATAATCCGAGCAGCTCTGCAACTTCTTTGTCCCTGCCTGTCATAATCATACCCTTCCTATAATACATTTATATCAGTTCTTTGGGTTAAACTTCCAAATAGATTATACGCTCGGGGATAATCGGCTGTCAACAGGATATAACAGCACTTCGCAGCTGATTATCCCCGCTTTTTGGTGAGATAATCAGCTGCGAATGTATAAATTTACAAATTTGCGTTTTTCAGTTCCATTGCTACATCATACCGGCCATGTGCTGCTGTAATTATCACTTGCTCTTCTTAACCCTGATGGTCAGAATGCAAATATATCATTCATATTAAGCACTCTGGTAAAGATCCCGCTATGTTCATTCTTTTTTAGACCGAAGGTTGTTATCAATGTATTGTATATCGAATACTTTCTAGAAACCTGGGCATGAGTTCCGTTATCATTACCGGTGCCAGCGCTCTCCGGATCAAGAACCTTTTTGTTAAATTACCTCTTTCCCGTTTCATAAACTCTCCTTTCCATCTAACGTTTTACAACGTTTTTTATCCTATACCTTTTATAGTGCAGCCGTGATCAAGAAGTGAGACGATCTCTTTGATGACAGCCGCTGTGATCTGCTCTCCCGGTACCAGGATGGGACGGCCGGGAGGATAAGCCATCACAGTGCCGGCGCTTATGCGGCCTGCAGCTTCCGCCAGCGGTGCTTCCTCAGACTCTGCCTCCCAGGCATCGCTTAAACTCATTGCTGTCAAAGCATCCTTAATACAGCGGATGCTGTATCCGTCTTCCCGTGCGGAAGCTCCTGCCCGACCCTGCCATTTGCTGTCGATATCTTTCACTGCCTCAGCCAGCTTCTTATAATCCTCATCTGTATCATATACGCTGCAGATCAGCATCACATAGGCAGGCAGGGACATCTCGGGCTCGATGCCGTGCTTTCGCAATTCTTCATGCAGCCTCACGCCGCTCACCCCGTCCGCGGGACACAGCAGTATCTTGCAGGGTTCCGGAGAGATGCTCTCACCGTCATATGCGTCTCTTGATCTGATATTCTTAAGTCCCTTAAAACTTTCGCTCAGCTGTCTGCGCCGTCTGAAGAATGCCTCCCAGTCATATGCGGCATTTATGCATTCATCCATTAACGCCATCAGCGGATATGAAGGGGAAGATGTCTGATATACGGTAAGGAACGCATTTATCACCGATGGGCTGACACGTTCTCCTTTTATATGCAAAAGCGCGGCCTGATTGGGGCAGGGCAGGGTCTTATGCAGGCTCATGACCACCATATCCGCGCCTGCTGCCACCGCGCACTGCGGGAATGCTCCCGACATAGCAAAATGCGCACCGTGGGCCGCATCCACTATCAGCTTTTTTCCTGCAGAATGAAGATAAGCTGCTATGGCTTCCACATCAGCCGTAAACCCCTCATAGGACGGGGATGTGATGAAGACCGCTTCGGCTTCGGGGTCCGCTTCCGCCGCAGCCTTGACTCGCTCAAGGCTTACCCCACAGCCTGCGCCGCTGTGAGGATCGCAATCCTCATAAATGTACGAAAGCCTGAGGTCCCTCAGCATCGCTGCATGATATGCGCTCTTGTGCGAAGCTCTCTGCATGATCAGATGTCCGCCGCGTTTTACGGCTGCGCTTATCGCAGTCAGAACGCCTACGGTACTTCCGTTGACCAGATAAAAGCAGCGGTCCGATCCGTAGCGCTTCGCGGCACGCTCTAAGGCTTCCTTTATCATTCCTTCCGGTGCATACAGATCATCAAGCCCCGGCAGTTCCGTTATATCTAAGGGATCAAGCCTGCCCTTATGTCCGGGCATATGAAAGGATACCATGCCCTTATCCGCATAATTTACAAGGTCTTTTTTCAGACTCATTTTCAGTCTCCCACAGCCACGCTGCTCATGAAGCGGTTACCGCTCTGCATGAAAAGCTTTGTGGCATCGCCGCGGCCTATCTTATATACCTGCTCTTTAGCAGCAGGATTCATGACCACCACGTTGTATTCATTATAGCCAACTATCAGCATGGCCGATCCGTCCTTAAGTTCTGCAAGTACCGGCTCCTCATTTGCCACATAATACAGTACCGCATCCATCGGCACTCCCGAAAGATCCAGGATCTTTCGCCCGGGCATTTCCATCGTCCCCTTATACTCACAGCCCTCATAGGCAAACCAGGTCTCAAGGCAGGCATTACGCAGATCCTCCGGCTCGGTACCGGCTTCGGTCACGGATCCGCTTATGGCCATTATCTGGTTCTTTGCAGGCAGGGTGGTGCGCCTGTAGATCGCAGTGCCCCTCGCATCACGTACCGCACCGCCGGCATCAAAAGCCTTTGCCACTGCATCATAGCAATATATGCAGCGTTCGCTTAAGTGCCCTCCGGCGAACAGATCGTAACCTTCAACCTTAGTGTCGTTTTCTGTGGTTACAAGCCTGTCGCCTTCGTAGATCACCAGCTTGGGCTCCATAAGCTGCATACTGCCCGTATCCACTTCACTTCTAAGCACCAGTCGTCTAATGGTCTCGTAAGTCTCTGTCACGGCGCTCTCAAGTGTATTCTTATCACTGCTGCCGGTATTGTTATCCAGTATCTGGTCATCGGGCAGAGGTATCAGCATGCCGTTCTCATCATAAGTCATACGCCTTAGATTGATCATTTCGCCCAGCTGCTCGACGTCAGTGATATAAGTCCCATCCTGCCTGTATTCCTTTAATATCCTGCCGGTTTCTCCCCTTATGCTTAACATGTACATGGGGAAAAGCGTATGGCCGTTTTCATCGAGGGTGATGTCCCTTTCCCTGGCCACGCCGTATACCAGATCGCTCTCAAAGAAGGTTATGGGCCTTACCTTTTCACCGCTCTGCGCGTTTATCTCCGACAACAGGCCGTTCTTAAGGTTCATAATGCTTATCTTATCCGAAGAATAGATATCCTTGCCGTCCCCCCAAGCTACGGTCATACCGTCGGGCGAAGTGATGAGTGCATCAGCCGGCAGATCATCCGCCATTTTCCTTATGTGTCTGTCGTGCAGGTCTATCTCCAGAAGATCCGCATCCTTTAAGATATAGAGCTTATTCTCACCGGCAAAGCACAGCCTGTTCATATCCTGCTTAAGCAGATCATAGCCTCCGGCGTAAGGTACATACAGCATCTCTTCAACTGTATTTAACATACTGTCGTAATGATACACCGCTATACCCATGGTGCCCTCGTGATTGCCGCAGTTCATGTAGCCCCATACCCCGAAGATCACATCGCCGGTATCATCCACATTAAAGATACGTATGTTGTGCAGACGGCAGGTCTCACGGCGGTCATTAAGATCCTTACGGTAGAAGCCGAAGATGTACGCCAGTCTGTTTCCGCTGGAATCATAGGACATGAGTCTCCCGCAGTTGGAAAATGCCAGGATATGCCCGTCATTGCTCTCTTTTTTCTCTATAGTCTCCGGTACTATGCCCAGCTGTATCTTGTTGCCGGCTATCACATGATCATCGGGATCGAACGCTTCCTCCATACGGCGGGTGAACTCCAGCAGATATATCCTCTCTTTGCCCAGTCGCATGCGGTAGAATTCCTCAGCAAAACAATATGCCTCCCTATCGCCTTCTTTTATCTTTACCGTGTATTCGAGCACTATCTGTGCCGAATCCTCATCGATCTCCCTTACCTTTGCCCTTGCTTTGATCGCGCGTTCCACATCCAGGCTGCCCCAGCTTACCTGCTCGGCGCTTGAATGTATATCAACATATGTGAAGCTGCTGTTATCTCCATGCTTATTGCTCTCCAGATAAGTGGGCAGCTCCGTCTTGGCCTTTGCTTTGTCAAAAGTGGTGTTATGGAAATAGAATGCGTAATCCAGCTTGCTCCACAAAGAATGCGAACTCATGGGGATCACGCGGGTATAATACCTCAGCAGCTTTCCGCCTGAGGTCTGCAGTAAGAAACATAAGGAATATTCGGTCCTGTCCTTCATCAGGTCCTTTAAGGTGACGCTTCCGCTCACCGTATCCGCCGCCCTGGCATAATCAAAGATCTGACTCTCCTCTATCAGACGTTCATCCTGAAGGGACCGCAGCTGAAAGGAAAGACGCTCCACTTCATTGCCGTGCATTTCTATCTTAAAGTCCAGACTGCGGTCGGCATCCAGCGGCGTGACATGGTCATTCATGCGCAGTATATCCATCTCCGCGGAATATGCCTGCATCTCGTTATATTCCATGTCGCCACACATAAGACACATAAGCGGCATAGTAGCCGGCGGCATCTCCAGGGTCATATCGGTATTGCCGCGGTTCATAAGTCTTCCCAGCAAAATAAGCGAGAGCATAAAAATGCTCCCGCAATAGATGATCCTTAATATTCCTTTGGAGAAATGCTTAACCTTCACACTAAGATCATTTCAGCGAATTTATTCTGGCGATGGCACGCTTGAGTGCAGCTTCGGCTCTGTCCATATCCAGATCGTCGCCCCTTGCAGCTATACGCTCACGCGCTCTCTGACCGGCACTCTCCGCTCTCTGCTCGTCGATCTCATCCGGCCACTCTATAAGCTCGGCCAATATGGTCACTCTGTCCTGGAGTATTTCCACAAAGCCTGCATGCAGAGCCGCTTTCTTCTCACCCTCGGGCAGCTGCATATAAAGTACACCGGGACTTACGATCACGGTCATGGGAACGTGGTCCTTATAGATACCGATCTCGCCCTCGGTCGTATTAAATTCTACCATCTCGGCCTCACCCTCGAAGAATACACGCTCGGGGGTTACGACGCTCAGTTTAAATGTTTCCATTCTGTATATTCCTTAAATCTATCAAGATCCTTCGCTTCGCGACACTCACAAACCCGACATCGCTAAATTCGAACTGCGCTGTCGCTTGTACTCATTAAGTATTCTACTTTTTCTCTTCCTCAGCAAACCCGACATCGCTAAATTCGAACTGCGCCTTCGGCTTGTTCTCATTAAGCTCCTCGGGTAAGTTCGCACTAAATTCGTACTACGCTGTCGCTTGTACTCATTAAGTGCTCTACTTATTAGCTCTTGCCACAACCTCGTCGATGGTACCCGCATTCAGGAATGCGCTCTCGGGAATGTCATCGTGCTTACCTGCAAGTATCTCCTTGAATCCGCGGATGGTCTCGTTGATAGGCACGTACTTTCCTTCGATACCGGTGAACTGGGTTGCTACGAAGAACGGCTGGCTTAAGAAACGCTGTACCTTACGCGCACGGCTTACGACCTGCTTATCTTCCTCTGAAAGCTCGTCCATACCCAGGATGGCGATGATATCCTGCAGTTCCTTATATCTCTGGAGGATAGCCTGCACGCCACGGGCTACCTGGTAATGCTCCTCACCTACGATACGGGGATCCAGTATACGTGAAGTGGAATCCAGCGGATCCACAGCGGGGTAGATACCCTGCTCACTGATGGCACGGCTAAGTGTCGTGGTAGCATCGAGGTGTGCGAATGTTGTAGCAGGTGCAGGGTCGGTCAGGTCATCCGCAGGCACATATACGGCCTGAACGGAAGTGATGGAACCGTTCCTGGTAGAGGTGATGCGCTCCTGAAGGGCACCCATCTCTGTCTGCAGTGTAGGCTGGTAACCAACGGCTGAAGGCATACGGCCAAGAAGAGCCGAAACCTCCGAACCTGCCTGTGTGAATCGGAATATGTTGTCGATGAAGAGCAGCACATCCTTACCGCCCTTATCACGGAAATACTCTGCCATTGTAAGTCCGGTAAGACCTACACGCATACGTGCCCCGGGGGGCTCGTTCATCTGACCGAAGATCATGGCGGTCTTGTCGATAACGCCGCTCTCACTCATTTCGTGATAAAGGTCGTTACCCTCACGGGTACGCTCACCAACGCCGGTGAATACGGAGAAACCGTCATGCTCTGTTGCTATATTACGGATAAGCTCCTGGATGAGCACCGTCTTACCAACGCCGGCACCTCCGAAGAGTCCTATCTTTCCACCCTTCTGATAGGGGCAGAGCAGATCAACGACCTTGATACCTGTCTCCAGCATCTCCTGCTCGGTACTCTGCTCTTTGAAAGCAGGCGCAGGCCTGTGAATGGGCGCATATTCCACATCCTCAGGTGCGGGCTTGTTATCGATAGGCTCGCCCAGCACGTTGAATATACGGCCCAGGGTCTTCTCACCTACCGGTACGCTTATGGGTGCGCCTGTTGCGATCGCATCCATTCCTCTTACCAGTCCGTCAGTAGGACCCATAGCCACGCAACGCACTGTATCATCACCCAGATGCTGCGCAACTTCTACCACCAGTGTAGTATCGTCATTTCGCTTGATGCGGATAGCTTCGTTTATCTCGGGAAGATCCCCGTCAAACTTAACGTCCAGCACTGCACCGACGATCTGTGTCAGTCTGCCTTTCTTTTCTGCCATTTCCGTTTTCCCTTTCTGATTTGATCTCTGCCGTGAATTACCGGCAAAGCCCTTAACTCTCTATTTTCCTGTACTTCTGTCAAGATCCTTCGTCGCTGCGCTCCTCAGGATGACATGAGGATTCTGCGGGCCCCTTCTTAAGATCTAGCTGATCGCGTCGGCTCCGGCGATGATCTCCGTAAGCTCTGTGGTGATCTTGCCCTGACGTGCTCTGTTGTAGAGCAGCGACAGATGATCGATCATCTCGGCCGCATTGTTTGTAGCATTATCCATCGCCTGCATACGTGCTCCGTTCTCGGCTGCCTGCGCAGATATCAAGGCGCCGTATATCAGACTGGATATATATTTGGGAATGATGAGGTTTAATGCCTCTTCATCCGCAGGTTCGAAATTCATGGGCGCGGTAGGCGCGGGCTTTTCATCGGTGACTCCGTCTCCGTCGATGTCCTGCTGAACGGCATCCATATCTACGGGAAGCAGCTTGATCAGCGTAGGCACATGGCTCACCGTATTCTTAAAGAAGGTATATGCCAGATATATCTCGCTTATCTCTCCTGCTTCAAAAGCCTTGAGCAGATCGTTAGTCACGATCATTCCGTCCTTATAGACCGGCTCCTCTATAGCCTCGGAGAAATCCTTGAATATCGGATATCCTTCGCGTACGAAAGCATCCTTGCCCTTCTTACCGATGGCATAGATAGTGGTATTGTCCTTATTGAAAGCATCATTACGGGTGATGAGCTTTATGACGTTTGAGTTATAACCGCCTGCCAGACCCTTGTTTGAGCTGATAAGTACTATCGCCTTCTTACCGCTTTCACCGGATTTAAGATACGGATGATCAACCTCACCGGCTTTTGCCAGTATGGACGTCACCGTTTCGTATACGGCGCGGAAGTAGTATTTGCTCTGCTCGGCTCTTGCCTTAGCACGCTGCAGCTTCACGGTAGAAACCAGCTTCATAGCCTTGGTTATCTGCTGTGTGCTCTCAACACTGCTTTTGCGCCTTTTTATATCACGCATTGATGCCATGTAATATTACCTCTACGTAAACACCTAATCCGTCACAGCTTCGCCGTGACACCTGTCTCCGCTCCACTCGGCGCAAAGCCGGCGGTCTCCGTTCCACTTCGGTCGTTGCTAAACGCCCGTCCCCCGGACGGGCAGCAACCCGGACGCCATGCGCCCTCAAGGAGAAGGCTTAGAAGGTCTTCTTAAAGTCTTCGATTGCCTTAACCAGTTTCTCCTCGATCTCCGGCTTCATTTCCTTATCCTTGCGGATACTCTCGGGGATCTCGGGATACTTGGTATCAACATATTCAAACAGTTCGCTCTCAAAACGCAGCACATCTTCTACGGGTATATCCAGAAGGTACTTCTTGGTAGCAGCGTAGATGATGATGATCTGGTACTCAACAGCCATGGGCTTGTACTGGGGCTGTTTGAGCATCTCACGGATACGCTCGCCCTGTGCCAGACGCTCTTTGGTATCGGCGTCGAGCTCGGATCCGAACTGTGAGAAAGCTGCCAGCTCTCTGTACTGTGCCAGCTCCAGACGTATGGGACCTGCGATCTTCTTCATTGCCTTTATCTGTGCGGAACCACCCACACGGGATACGGACAGACCTGCGTTTATAGCGGGACGGAAACCGGAGTTGAACATTTCGGTCTCCAGATAGATCTGGCCATCGGTAATGGAGATAACGTTGGTCGGAATGTATGCCGATACGTCGCCTGCCTGTGTCTCGATTATAGGTAATGCGGTAAGTGAACCGCCGCCGTAATCCTTGTTCATTCTTGCTGCACGCTCGAGCAGACGGCTGTGCAGATAGAATACATCACCGGGATATGCCTCACGTCCGGGCGGACGTCTCAGCAGCAAAGAGAGTGTACGGTATGCAGTTGCATGCTTACTTAAGTCATCATAGATGACCAGCACGTCCTGGCCTGCCTCCATCCATTCCTCACCGATAGCACATCCCGAATAAGGTGCTATGTACTGCAGGGGAGCCAGCTCGGAAGCCGTTGCGGCTACCACGGTAGTGTATGCCATTGCACCGTACTCTTCCAGTGTCTTCACTATGGATGCAACAGTGGATGCCTTCTGGCCGATGGCTACATATATACACTTAACATCCTGGCCCTTCTGATTGATTATCGTATCTATTGCGATGGCCGTCTTACCTGTCTGACGGTCACCGATTATCAGCTCACGCTGGCCCCTTCCGATGGGAACCATGGAGTCGATAGCCTTGATACCGGTCTGCAGCGGGGTATCCACTGACTGACGGGTGATAACGCCGCTTGCCACACGCTCGATCTGACGGAACTTAGTGGTAGCTATGGGTCCCTTACCGTCTATAGGCTGGCCAAGTGCGTTAACAACACGGCCCAGCATCTCATCGCCTACGGGAACCTCAACCACACGGCCCGTAGTCTTTACGGTATCACCTTCGTTGATATTGCGGTTGCTGCCCAGAAGCACTGCACCCACGTTATCTTCCTCAAGGTTCATGACCATGCCGTACACTTCGCCGGGGAATTCGAGCAGCTCGCCCTGCATGGCCTTTTCCAGACCGTGAACACGGGCAATACCGTCAGCCACCTGGATAACGGTACCTACTTCGGAAACCTCCAATTTGTCGGCATAGCGCTTGATCTGCTCTTTGATCACCGAACTTATCTCTTCTGGTCTCAGATTCATGGATCTTATCTCCTATTACAATAGTGATTTACTCTTACAATATCACCTGCAGCTGCCTTGATCCGGGCAGACTGCTTTATGCGATCAGCTCTCTCTTCAAGCCTTCCAGCTTGGTCTTGATGCTTGAATCCACCACACGGTCGCCTATGCGGATAACGATCCCGCCTATCAGGCTCTTATCCACGGAATAATTCATCTCCATGGACTTATAGGATGTGGTGCTTATAAGCTTTTCTTCTATCTCTTTCTTGCGCGACTCGGAAAGTTCCATGGCAGTGGTGACATATGCCACGCCTATGCCCTTGTACTCTTTGACACGCGCTTCAAAATATTTAAGTATGGCCGGCAGTTGTGCATAGCGGTCTTTTTGCAGCAACAGATTAAGGAAACCCGTCAGCTCACTGCTGGCGCGTCCTGCAAATACTTCCTCTATGACCTTCTGCTTCTCTTCCTTCATCACCTTGGGGTGATTCATAAGAACGGTCAGATCGGGATTCTGCTCAAGGATATTCTCAAGAGCCAGAACCTCTTCATACATGGAGTCTACCTTTTTCTCCTCGCATGCAAGGGAAAACAGGGCTTCTCCGTATGTACCTGCAACTAGCTTAGCCATGTATCGTTACCTATTTCCTTTAATGTCTCGTCTACCAATGCATCCTGTACACTGGTATCGATCCTTCCTGCCACTACCTTGGACGCCATAAGCGATGCTATGCTCACCATCTCCTGCTTTACCTCATCGGCAACGCGCAGCTTCTCCTGCTCCGCTTCCTTATTGGCACGCTCTATGATGGCAGCTGCTTCCTTTCTGGCCTCGTCGACTATCTTGTTCTCGCTGGCCAGAGCACGTTTGCGGGCATCACTTAAGATCTGCTCCACTTCTTTATCCACTTCCTTAAGCTTGTTCTCGTATTCCTCTTTAAGCTTAAGAGCCTCGTCCTTGTCATTCTGGGCTACGGCTATATCATTCTGTATCCTGTCGCGGCGATCTTTTAAAACTTTCCTCGCGGGATTGAACAGATTATAGGAAAGGATAAGGAACAGTACAAAGACAGCCAGCAGTGTCAGCCCTGAATCAAACAGGAGCTGAAGGTCCAGGCCGAACATTCGCGGCGCCATCTGTTCGCCGGCTTCCAATAACATATAGATTTCCATTGGTCAGCCCGTAAGCCTCCTTTCTTTATACTTTCAGAACTTATCCTTAGTTGGTCTTGAAGGGATGCACAAACATAAGAAGCATAGCTACCAGCAGACCATAAAGACCGGTGGTCTCTGCAACGGCCTGACCCAGAAGCATGGTACCCGTAACATCACCCTTTGCACCGGGGTTGCGTCCTACTGCAGCAGCAGCATGTCCGGCAGCGATACCCTGGCCTACACCGGGTCCGATACCTGCGATAACCGCAAGACCCGCACCTATTGCGGAACATCCGAGGATAAATGCGTCATTAAACATTTCTCCCGATCCAGTAAAATTCATAACAGCTTCCTCCTTAAATAATTATTCCGTTTCCATCGCACTGGATATATATGTCATGGTGAGCATACAGAACACATAGGTCTGTATGGCACCCGAGAACATATCAAAGTAAACATGCAGCACTGCGGGCCATGCGTAGGCGATAACCTTGAGCAGACCGTATACAAGTGCCATCATAACGGTACCGGAGAGCACGTTTGCGAAAAGACGCAGGCTCAGTGATATAGGTACCGCGAAATCACCGATCAGGTTGATCGGCAGCCAGAAAGGCCAGGGATCGCACAATCCCTTGATAACGCCGCTGACCTTCTGATAACGGAACTTCTGGATAGTAACGATAGTAAATGTAAGGATACCCAGGGGGAAAGTAACGCCGTAATCCGCCGTGGGAGGCCTCAGTCCCAGAAGACCCGATATATTGCTGAAAAGGATAAATATAAAGATAGTACCGATATAATTACGGAAAGACGGTGCGAACTTGCCCATGGTATTGTCTACCATGCCGTCAAGCATCTCAACGATCATCTCAACGATATTGCGGAATCCCGAAGGAACCTCACCGCCCTTTGTAAGTGCGGCTTTTGCAAAAAACGAAAAAATAACAAGTACAAGAAATACTATCAAAAGACATATATGAGAGGTGGTGATCCAAAGGGTATGATCTCCTATCTTAAAGGAAAATACCCCCTCTATCATGAACCCCAGATCGTCAGAGGATAATAGCATGTTTGCTCCCATAAACGCTAACCTTTCTTACTCCTGTTTTGCGGCTTTCATCATCTCATCCTGCTCCTCCGGCGATACCATCTCCCGGTAGAAAGCTTCCTCTCCGCATACCGCAACGGATATTTTATGAGTAAGCGGCTGTGCATAAGCCGAAAGCTTAAGTGTGATAAGACCCGCAAAAGCTGCTATCACATCCGCTATACCCGTGATACCCAGCACGGCAAGGAATACCGCCATACCAAAGTATCTCACCAGGTATCCCAGCCACATCTGCTTAGTGGCTCCTGCCTCGCCTGCATCCAGCGCCTTGCCTATGGTATATTCCATATGCTTAGCCACTATCAATGCGCCCGCGACGCCCAGCCACAGTCCCAGGCTGTGATATCCCTTTCTGTCAAGGAATATCAGAATGGGTATCTGAAGCACCGCTCCCAAGAGCACTATCCCTATCCATAGCTCCACCAGAGCGCTGTGTGCTGTCCACCTGTCCTTCATCATTCTTAAAAAATTTCTTTGCAAATACGTATATATTCCTGAAGCCGGCCAGCGCCCCGACGAAAAACAGTACTATCGTCCACCACACCGTACCGAAATGCTTATCAAGCAGCCTGCCCGCGAAAAAACACAGAAATATCGGGACCATCATATTGATGCCGAACTGGCTTATCATCCCCAGCAACTGGACAGCCCTGCGCCTGTCCCTTCGCTTTTTATCTCCGCTTACTCGCATACCCAATTATTATATAGATATCTTCTTTAAATGTCCAGCAAATATTTTTTAGGGATGGATACAGGGGACGGTGGGTACTTACTCCCCATGCATTCTCTTCTTTATAAGGTACATCAGTGCATCCGCCTCACTGACATAATCCCACAGATCTGCCTTGGGCCGGTTCTTTGGATCAGTAGTGACAAAACCTATGCTGGCCGTTAAAGTATATGGCAGCGCGGCGGCTTTCTTACGCTGCTCAAGCCGCTCCTCGATACGTGCCTTGACGGTAGCTGCCTTTTTCGTGCCGCAGCCGGGCACTATCACCAGGAATTCATCACCGCCGTAGCGTACCGCTACCCAGTCTTTCTGCAGATTATCCTCTATGGCGGCTGCCACGGTCTTTATCGCTATATCTCCCTGCTCATGGCCGTAATTATCGTTTATCCGCTTCATGGAATTGATATCCACAAAGAGTACCGTCATACGGCTCAGCTTTTCAAGGCTCTGCTGGTACAGCGGCAACGCCTTATTCTCATATCCGAACCTGTTATACAGACCGGTCATCGGATCTTTATCATACAATTGCTTAAGTCTTAAGTTGATGCGTAAAAGCCTTAGCGACTGCTGCAGCTTCTCAAGATAAGTATAGATCATGGATTCCTTAAGCACATAAGGATCATCCGTAAATACCGCATAACCGTAATTGTAATGCATATAATGCAAAGGCATCAGATAATAGACATGCTGTTCTTTTTTCTTCTTTTTGTAAGCAGGTATAAGGTCAACGCTGCTCACACTCTTTACGTTAAGGAACTTACCACCCTTTATGGCGACAGCCACATCAAGATCACCCTTAAGGCCGCCGGCACATATCTCTTCATCGGAAGCCATGACATCCTCAAAGTATTCTCCGTTAAACACCATGTAAAAAGCCGATCCCTCATACTGATGATTATCCAGGTAATGATTCTGCAGCTTTTCCTTCATATCCTCATAATCGGAAACATCGGCAATCCGCTCACGCATTACCCTTTCGTTCTGCTCGACCAGATTATCATCCTGGCTCCGCTGGAAAGAATGCTTGCAGTAAAGGCGGCGAAGCCTGCCATATTCTATATTTTCGCAGCCGCAGCTCTCGGCTATCACAGGCACCGTGGGCACGACTATCCTGGGCGGCTTCTTTTTCGAATAAGGCTTACCGTATATTATCTCGCACGCCCTGTGCGCAATAGTCTCAAAATCCTGTTTTACGGTAGTCAGCGCAGGGAAGAATATCGTTCCGTTTTCAATATTGTCAAAGCCGGTCACCTTTACCCGGGAGGGAACATCCACTCCCCTTTTTTCAAGCTCGGTACATACTGCCAAAGCCATGATGTCGTTGGCGCATACTATCGCATCCGGCAGTTTCCTTCTTCCACTCAATACTTTATCAAGCGCTTCTATGGTACGGCGGTTGGACCATTTCCCGTACCCTATATCCTTATCTTTGAGCTTAAGCCCATGTGCGGCCATCACTTCCCTGGTGACCTCGAGTCTCTCGATACTGTCCACATGATCCTCGGTACCGCCGATAAATACGATGTCCTTAACCCCGTGGTCCTCGATCAGATGCCTTACCACTTCACGTATTCCCGCCGCATTGCCGATGGTCACCGAAGGCACGCCGTCTATCTCCATTCCTAAACTTACTACCGGAACAGACTTTTTCTTTGCTTTCTCCACTATCTCCATTACCGTCTCGTCGGAATTGAGCATGGTGGAAAAGATGACCACACCGTCGTACTCTGCAGGATCACACAGCTTATAGATATTCAGTTCTCCCTGCATAAGGGTACGGTGCGTACTGTACGATGCAAAGCTCAAGAAAACAAATATGTCGAAATCATCTTTTTCGGCACAGGCTCTGAATCCCTTTATCGCATCGGCCAGAGCTTCAAGGCTCCAGCCATTGGCACATACGGCTATCTTTTTCTTCATCAGCTACCCCGGATCTTTTTAGTCTTCGTAAAAGCTTACTTCTCCGTTCTCATCAAGATTAAATGTCACAAAATCAGACATATAATAATCACCGTAAATATCATCGATACAGAATGCATACATATAATCGGCCACATCCAGCCAGTTATATTCTATTGTCGTATCGGCATCTACTTTGTATTCATCGCCTTCGTAAACGCCTTCTGTCATCTCGTCGTCGTTGGTAAAGCTGGTATACATGGGAACGATAATATCACCGGCCTTTAACTGTCGCACATCACGCGAAGGTACGCCGTTCTCATTTATACCGTCCCAGACACCCTCTATCGTCACGCTGTCATCATTAAGATCCTGACGCAGACGCAGATTCGTCTCTACGCCGTTTACCTTAACCGGTGAAGTGTAAATAATATAGTCCTCACCATAATCAACTATAAAGGTAGCAAGGTTCTGACCGTCGGGAAGTGAGAGCCAGTATCCGTCAAAGCCGTCTTCGAAATGTCCGCTGTCCCAGTCACCGTATACGTCATAGGTCTCGCCCAAAAGCAGCAGGTCGTTCTCATCTTCCAGTATATCGAATACATATGCATATACCAGAGCTGCATTGTCTACGCCCTTTTTATCCAGTGTAAAGGAGTAATATCCGTTCTCGTCAAATGCAGGCTCCTGCGAGAAGCTTATCTTCTTACTCTCTCCGGTCACTTCCACATCATCGGTATAATCCCAGCGGTCTACAGTCGCAGATCTGCTCCTGAAGCATCCACTCGCTTCATCAAAGAAGCTTTCGAACATACCGTAACTCCACATGTCGTCATCGTCATACCAGTAGTCATCGCTGTAATCTTCCGGAGCTTCATAGTCATCCAGGTTATACCACTCGTCGTCATCCTCGTCGTAGTAATAATATATCTCTTCGTTTACATCATATGCATACAGTACGCCGTCTTCTTCGAAGTAGAACACCCCCTCTTCTTCGTCATAGTAGGTATCTTCGTCTTCTTCGAACGATCCGCCGTCATCGTCGCCGTCCATCTCGTACCATTCGTCATCGTCTTCGTCATAGCAGTAGTAGGTATCTGCGTTCACATCGTAGCAATACATATCTTCGCCGTCGATGAAGTAGAACATGCCTTCTTCCTCATCATAATATGTATTCTCATCATCCAGCTCCATGCTGTCGCCATAGCCGTATACGCTGCCGTAATCCTGCCTCTCCACGAATGACATATAATAAGGGCTCACACAGATATCGCCGAATATCTTCATTTCCTCGGAACCCTGTATGCTCAGCGGATAGTAAGTCGAAAGACCGCAGGCCTCACTGTGGTCATCTCCCACACGCTTATATACAACGGCATCATCGATCGCCTTTAAAACTGCGGATGCATTTGAGGAATAATCCGAGCAGGCTTCCACTATGCCGGCCAGATCCACCATGTTGGTGTATCCTTCGCTTCTGTTGTTTCCGCCGAAGTTATCGCTGCCTTCGATGCCACGCACCATGGATGCCAGCGAAGAAGAGTCATCCCCGGCTTCGTACATATCTTTTGCAAAGTCGTTAAAGCTTACCAGCAGATCGTCAACCTTATCCAGATCTATGACCGAAAGTGTGGCCATACTCTCCGAATCTATTTCCTCGCACATCTCATAGAAACCGTCGCAGACCACCTTGCCCAGAGCCGCTCCGTCAGCGCCGGGATTGGATACCAGATAGTCACCCATCATCTCGTAATCCCAGCCGTAACCCGGTTCAAGCTCTTCCGATCCATACATATAGCGGCCATAAGGTGCCAGTACGTTTGCTGCCTCTATCGTTCCCATCAGGCAGGCGTCAAATCCGATAAATTCAAAACGGTCGGTCATCGTATCGGAGATACTTAAGAACGCATTGTCTATATCCCTCAACAAGAGCGCATGGGCATCATCGGTCTCATCAAAACATACGCCGGTTATGCTGCCGCCACCGTGGTTCCAGAATATCACGCCCATATGCTCTGCGGAATATTCCTTGACTCCCCAGCGCAGAAAGTCAGTAAGCGTGGAAGTATCCGCCATGCTCCTGCGGGACTCGCTGTATACTTCCTTAAGCTCGTTATCCTCTATTATGAAACGCTGATTCTTATTAGGATCGATACTGCTGTTTTCCCAGCTGTACGCACCGCCTGTCTGGACCACAAAGCGCACCTTGTCATTGGACTTGGCCGATATCATCTCTTCCAGATCGCCCGAAGCCATACCGTTGTCCGATTCAAGATCGGTGCCGCAAAGATATACAAATATGGTCCAGGTGCCATCGCTGCCCATTGCTGTATTGCCGAAGCTTCCGCGGGAAATGCTCATCTTTCCGCTGCTTCTGTTTACCTGCAGTTCGGTAGATTTATTGCCCATACTGCGCGTCGGAACGCTGTCTTTGGCAGTATCCTTTTCATTATCATCATTTTCGGTGACAACGGAGGGTTCGGTATCTTCACCCTCGTCACCGGCACAACCTCCTAATACGGCTGCCGACATAGTCAGAGCCGTGATCAATGCTACCAGTCTCTTTTTCATTTTCTTCCTCCCCCTTGAAGCGATATGTGCATTTCGCACAAACCGACGCAATACATTATACCGCTCTTTGTTTCAAATAGCAATACGCGAAGCCCTGTATATTAAGAAAAAAGCCCATCCCCCGAAAGGGATGAGCCCTAAATACTGCGTTATTTATCGTTCTTTTCTCCGCCGATGCCCTTCATTGTAAGCGATATGCGCTTCTTGGCTATATCCACGCCCAGGACTTTTACCTCCACGATATCTCCCACGGAGACCACCTCCAGCGGATGTTTGATGAAACGGTCGCTCATCTGCGAAATGTGTACCAGGCCGTCCTGGTGTACGCCTATGTCCACGAACGCACCAAAGTCGATCACGTTGCGCACGGTACCTTTAAGTATCATGCCCTCGCTCAGATCCTCCATGCCCAGCACATCGGATCTGAGTATCGGCTTAGGCATATCTTCACGCGGATCCCTTCCGGGCTTCTCCAGCTCCTTAAGGATATCCTTAAGCGTCATCTCTCCTATTTCCAGTTCCTTAGCCAGCTTTGATGTATCCTTCGCTGCCTTTGCTATGCCCGGCAGTCCGCCGCCGGATAAGTCGTTTAAAGAATATCCCAGTCCGGCGATCAGCTTCTCGGCCGCACTGTAGGATTCGGGATGCACGCTGGTCCCGTCCAGAGGGTTCTTTGCATGCAGTATCCTTAAAAAGCCCGCGCACTGTTCAAAGGCTTTGGGTCCCAGCTTGGGCACCTTTAACAGCTCCTTACGGCTCTTAAAACTTCCGTTTTCCTCACGGTAGCTTACGATATTCTTTGCAAGGCTCTTGTTGATGCCCGATACATATTCGAGCAGCGAAGCTGATGCGGTATTAAGATCCACACCCACGCGGTTAACACAATCCTCTACCACCGCGCCTAAGGCTTCTCCCAGCTTCTTCTGGTTCATATCATGCTGGTACTGCCCCACACCTATGGACTTGGGATCTATCTTTACCAGCTCCGCAAGCGGATCCTGCACACGCCTTGCTATCGACGCCGCACTCCTCTGCCCCACGTCAAAGTTCGGAAATTCCTCCGTAGCCAGCTTGCTCGCCGAATATACCGATGCGCCCGCTTCGTTTGTGATCACATACTGCACCGGTTCCTTTATCTCGTGGAGCATCTCCACTATCACCTGTTCGGATTCCCTCGATGCCGTACCGTTACCCACGGATATCAGGCTCACTTTATATTTCTTTATCAGCGCCTCAACATCCTGCTTTGCTTCTTTTACTTTATTCTGCGGAGCCGTGGGATAGACTACTTTCGTATCCAGCACCTTTCCCGTAGCATCCACCACTGCCAGCTTGCATCCCGTACGGAACGCGGGATCCCAGCCCAGTACCACCTTACCGGCGATGGGCGGCTGCATCAGCAGCTGGTTGAGATTCTTTCCGAATACCTCTATGGCACCGTCTTCTGCCTGCTCTGTCAGCTCGCTTCTGATATCTCTTTCGATCGATTCCTTTATAAGACGGCGGTATGCATCTTCACACACTTCCTTAAGGAGCGGTGCGGTATACGGATCATTGCCGCGTATCGTCTTATCCTCCAGATAAGAGATTATCTTATCCTCCGGCGCCTCTATCTTAACGGAAAGTATCTTTTCCTTTTCGCCGCGGTTTACAGCCAGGGTGCGGTAGCCGCTCATCTTCGCTACCGGCTCCTTAAAGTCATAATACATCTCGTATACGGACTGCGCCTCTTTATCCTTTGCCTCGGATACCAGTATGCCTTCCTTAAAACTGATATTACGTATCCATGTCCTGTATGCCGCATCATCCGATATCTCTTCCGCCAGTATATCCTTCGCTCCGGCCAGGGCTTCTTCCACCGTGGTCACGCCCTTTTCCTCATCCAGATATTTCTCTGCTTCCTTCTCGGCGGGATGATCGGAATGCTGCAGTATAAGCCATACAGCCAGGCCTTCCAGACCTTTCTCCTTAGCTATCATCGCCCTTGTGCGGCGCTTCTGCTTGTACGGGCGGTACAGATCCTCCACTGCCACCAGGGTCATGGCATCCTCTATCTCTTTTTTCAGCTCATCCGTAAGTTTTCCCTGTTCCTCTATGCCGGCAAGTACAGTATCCTTACGATCCTGCAGGTTACGCAGATAGGTAAGTCTCTCATCCAGATCACGCAGCACCTCATCATTAAGTCCTCCGTGCATCTCTTTACGGTAACGTGCTATGAAAGGGATCGTATTTCCTTCATCGATAAGTTTTATAACGGTCTCCACCTGGGTGGGTTTTATCTTAAGTTCTGTCGCTATTATCTTTGCTATGTCCATATTTATCAGTATCCTTTTGAAAAGCTGTCTCCGCTTCCGGCAATATTCTTAAACTCCGGAGCAAATTTCATATCGATCACATAGTATCCCGTATTATCCTCATAATACTTTCCTTCGGCAAATATCACGTTCCCCGTATCTCCTGCCGGAGTATGAAGACGCAGATAGGTGTAACCCGGGCCGTTACTGATCACGGCATGCCCGCCGGATTTCCAGATACCTTCATCATCGTAATAATTCCAGTCTCCCTTATCATCAAAACTGATCTCGCAGCCTCTTGCATTGACCCAGGAACCTTCTATCTCCTTCGGGATATAAATATCGCTGTAATAGAACTGAAGGTCATTGGTGAAGTTCATCACCATATCTCCCATTTCATCTTCATACACCAGTACGGGTTCATAGATGTTTCCGTTCTCATCCAGCAGATTGTACGCGTAATAACCTGCACTGCCGCCCCTGCCCTGTTCCCAGGTACCGCACAGATCGGCCGTCTTTGATAAGGTACCGTCGGTTATGAATGAGGGCATCGTCTCAACAGCCAGCCAGGTACCATCATCAAATACCCGGTATTCTATGATATCCATGTTAACATAGCTTCTGAGTCCCCAGCATCCCACAATGGGTTCCTCCGAATGCTGCTGCGACGGAGTTGCAGACGTTGTGTTGACTACCGCTCCCTTAAAACTGCTTATGGGCTTAAAGGCGATCTTCTGCATCCTGTAGTTATCGGTAAGACTTAAGAAATCCTCCACAGGGATATTCATCTCTACGGCATGAGCGGGTATTTCAGGTCCGCTATCGTTCGAATAGCATTTCAGTTCACCGGAAGAGTCGTCCGTATAATAATACTCATCCCACATCTGCTTTGTTCCGTCAGTACCTAAATGAAAGCGTCCGATGTAAGTATGTGCCGCGCCGCCGGAACCCAGATAATAGAAGCTGCCGTCTCCCAGGTAACGGTAAGAATTTCTGGCCCAGCCTTCAAATACCCACACCGGCTTATCCTTAACACAGGTAAAAGCCGCATAAACATAACTCGTATCCGCAGTATCTTCATCGGAATACTTTGCATTCTCACCGATCAGCAGTTCCGGAACTCCATCGCCTGACAGATCGACTATAGCGTATCCCAGGCTGTTTAACAGCTCATCCTTATCACCGTATGCAACCCTTTCCATGACACCGCTTGAAAGATACTCATAGAGTTTATCGCTGTCATAACCGTTCTGTATGGCATCCAGGTTTTCCTGTAACACCGGTGCATAGATATCCTCATAATCCGGCTTTGTATCCGCTTCGATATCCGGCCCGGGTGTAAGCGTCTCTACGGCTTCGGTAGGCTTCTCCGTCTCCTTTGTGGGAGTAGGTGTTTCTTCACCGGCCTCATAAGGCCCTCTGTCCGAAGGTGTGGCCGTGTCACATGCCGCTAAAGTTAAAGGCAGCATGATCATCAGACCGATCCCTCTGCTCATCAGATTTTTCTTTTTCATAATTTTCTCCCTCAATGATAAATACACTGTTATTCACAGCCCTCCCGGCTGTGAATGATAACGCACTGTTATTTTTTCAGATAATCCATCAGCAGTGAATAGTTCATGGCCGCATCGTGATATCCCTGAAGATAAAGCACCTTAAGCTTTGTCGGGTCTTTCTCTATACGCTCTATCTTGACCAGCTTCTCGGGGCGGAACACAAATACCCTCCCTTCCGCTTCAAGGCGCTCGATCAGATCAAGAGTTTTGTTGTATACCTCATGTCTGCGTATCATGGCTCTTCTTAAGCCCGGATATTTGGGATACCTTAAGGCCATCAGTTCCCGGTTGGCAAAAGACTGCGGCTTCTTTCTGTAATCTACGGGTCTGGTAAGTACCACCACATTCTTTTTATTTCCGTCACGCAGCGACTTTCTTAACGGAATGGAATCTGCCATGCCTCCGTCAAGATAAAGCTTTCCTTTGTATTCAACGTTGCGGGATACCAGCGGAAGGGATGCGGACGCCTGCACGGCTGTTATATCCTCACGCATATGCTTAAGCTGCAGGTACTCTGCCTTTCCCGTCTCCAGATCGGTAGCCACCGCATATGCCTTACCGGGCCATTTATCGGCAGTCTCGTAATCATACAGATCCAGCTCGTTGGGGATGGTATCGTAACACATCTTTGCATTGAACAGATCACCGGTTTCCCTCAGGCTTTTCATGCTGCAGTAGTTTTCGTCATCAAGGTAATTGATGGATATACGCAGCGCCCTGCCCGGCTGCTTTGAGATATAGCTGCACAGATGGCAGGCTCCGGCGGATACGCCGTAGCTGTGATCGAACCACAGCTCCTTCTCCATAAAAAAGTCCAGTATTCCTGCGGTGTACGCGCCGCGCATACCACCGCCTTCCAGTATAAGGCCTGCTTTTATCATTTCCATATCATTCAGTCTCCCAATATATTCTTTCAAAATGGCACCGTACTGCTGCCCTGGCATTCAACCTCACAATGCACTCTTTTGAACTATCTGCCGGCTTCCGATGAAACCTCTTCCGTCCTCTGGTTCATGATCAGCATCTGCAGTCTGTTCTCGATATTCGCGCGGCTCACGTCGGGATCGTAATCCAGCGGCAGCAGCTCTATATCCGGGAACATTTCCTTAAGCTTCTTGCATACGCCGCGGCCTATAACGTGGTTAGGCAGGCAGCCGAAGGGCTGAAGTATAACGAAGTTCTTGCAGCCGTGCTTTGCATTGTATATTATCTCCGCCGGTATCAGTATGCCTTCACCGGTATCAAAGGTATGATGTATAACATCGTCCGAATCCACGGCCAGCTCATCCATAAGCACCGCTTTCTCATGCAGCGGCTGATCCTTTGCCAGTCGGTCGGTCACCCAGTGCGCAAAGTTAAAGAACTTATTTGCCACATTGCTCCAGAAGCGTGTCGCCTTGTCACGGTGCACCTTAAACTCCTTGATCTGCTTACCCTGGCAGAAGTAGGACTTCTGTATAACGTCGGTCATCTTTGCTTCGATGATCTCAAAGCCGTTATCTTCCAGATAGCGCTCTATCTCATCATTTGCGCCGGGATGGAAGTTCAGCAGATATTCACCCACTATGAGCACCGTAGGCTTGGGATTGGATCTGTCGTATTCCACGGCGCTCAGGGTCTTCATCGCTTTCTTAAAGCCGCTCATTGCACCGAAGGTGCCGTGTTTTTCCAGTCCTTCGCAGAGCTGGTCCATAGCTATCTCAAATGCCGCATCCGCGCTGCCCTTTACTTTTTCGTAAGGGCGGATCTTTCTGAGCATTTCTTCCAGCGTGTCTATCATGGGCAGACATACCGATATGCGCAGCAGCGAAGTCATGTTTATCTTAAAGCCGGGATGCATGTCGTGCAGGTCGATATCATCATTTGTCATGATGGGCACATAATCATAGCCCGCATCGTCCAGTGATTTACGCAGTATCGTCGCATAGTGCGGCAGACGGCAGCACCCCAGATATTTAGCCATTGCTACTGAAGTATTATGCGTATCGTATTTGCCGCTGTTTAGCGCCTCCAGTATCTCGCCTATTACTATCTGCGCAGGGAAGCATATATCATTGTGCGTAAAGCGCTTGCCCAGACGCACTGCCTCAGTGCGGCCTACGCCCAGCGGAACTGTCTTTATATTCTGCGAAGCAAAAGCAGATGACATTATACGGCTGAATGCATGCGATGAATTGGGCACCAGCACGGTATGCATCTTGCGTTCCTTCTTCGTAAACTTAACGGGATAGGGATCGGGAAGCGGCTTCACCTCTTCCTTTATATTTAATTTGCGCTTGCGGCGTATGGTCTCGATAAAGCTTCTCACGCGTATGCGCAGAGGTCCCTGGGCGTCGCTCTCATCCACCTTAAGTATCAGAGGCGCCTTGCCGCTTATCTCCTTCATCATACGCACTATCTCATCGGAAAGCACTGCATCATGACCGCAGCCAAAGCTTACTATCTGTATATATTCCAAATGATCGTTCTGCGCAGCCAGTATACTGCTGCCCAGCATACGCGCATGGAAGTTGTTTACTATATCGATACGCGACTTGCGCAGTTCCACATCCGGCAGATCGGGCAGCGAATCCGCAGTCAGCACCGGCACGCCCATGCTTACCAGCAGTTCGGGAAGCTCGTGGTTTACCAGCGGATCGTTGTGATAAGGCCTGCCGGCCAGCACCACGGCAAAGCCGTCATTTTTCTCTACGCCTTCAAGTACCAGCTTGCCTGCAGCCTTAAGTTCCGTATCATAATTCTTCTGCGCGCGCGCAGCCATCTCAACAGCGCTGGCCGTTACCGAAGGTTCGATATTATAGGTCTCCTTCATGTAATCGCAGAGCTGCTTTTCCCTGTCTTCATCGGAATACCAGTAGAAGTAGGGCGAATCAAATTTAACGCCGTATTTCTTATAAGGATTGTCCGAATTCTTTATAACGATGGGATAACCCTTTACCAATGCGCAGCGTGAGAAGCTGGTCTCCTCTTTATTTTCCGAAGGCATTACCACTATCTCCGGCATGAATATGCGGTCTACCTTAAGCTTGACCAACTCGCGTATATGCCCGTGCACCAGCTTGGCCGGGAAGCATTCCGTATCGGAAGGCACAGCATGTATGCCGTTTTCGTAGATAGCGCGGGTACTTACCGGTGATGTCTTAAAGCCAAAGCCCAGCGATTTCCAGAAGGTGCTCCAGAAAGGCATGCCCTCCCAGAAGTTAAGCACTCTGGGTATTCCTATGGTTATATTCTGATCGGGAAGGAGCTGCTCGAAAGGATAATCCATGTTCTGCAGTCTCTTCCTTGTTTCGTACATATTGACCGGTTTATCGGACTTATTCACTATGTCCTTTATCTTCTGCTGCGTAGCCTTATCCTTGGGATCGCCCAACACTTCACCTTTCTCGCAGCGGTTGTTGGTCACCCAGCTTTCGCCGGATGAGAAGGTAAGTATCGTGCGGTTACAGTGATTCGTGCAATAAGGACAGGGTGAATTGGCCTGCTGTTTATAGGAAAATTCCTGCAGTTCCTTTTTACTTAAGAAGGTTCCCTTAAAGCCCTTTACTGCTGCCGTTTCCTTTGCGGTGAGCGCACAGCCTATAGCTCCCATCAGTCCCGCATAAGGCGCGCGTGTAACCTCGCGGCCCACGTACTGCTCCATGGCGCGCAGTACCGCATCATTCTGGAAGGTACCGCCCTGCACCACTATCTTCTTTCCAAGCGAATCTATATTGGAAACGCGGATAACCTTGGTGAACACATTCTCTATAATGGAACGGCAGAGGCCCGCCATTATATCATCCGGCTGGCTGCCGTTACGCTGCTCGGTGATTATCGAGCTGTTCATGAAAACGGTGCAGCGGCTGCCCAGCTTTGCGGGTGCATCGGAACGGAAGGCTGCAGTTGCTATCTCCTCCGTCTTTATATTCAGCGTATGCGCAAAGTTTTCGAGGAAGGATCCACAGCCGGAAGAGCAGGCTTCGTTCACCACGATATTTGTGATGATGCCCTTCTCCAGCCAGATGGCCTTCATATCCTGTCCGCCTATATCCAGTATAAAGCTGGTATCCTCACCGAAATAATGTGAAGCTGCCAGCGCATGCGCCACGGTCTCCACCAGATGGGTCTCAGTACGGAATGCCTTGTTGAACAGGAACTCCCCGTAACCGGTAGATGCGGCAGCTATTATCTCAAGCTCTGCTCCGGCTTTTTCATATTTATCATACATATCAAGGAGCGCCTTCTTTGCCACATCCAGGGGATTGCCCTTATTGGAAGCATAGAAGGAATCTATCAGCTCCTCCTGCTCGTTCATCAGTACCAGCTTGGTAGTGGTGGAGCCGGAGTCGATGCCCAGATAAACCCTTAACTTTTCGCCCTTCTTTGGCTGATAGGAAGGCATATCGGGCTTTTTGTGCCTTTTCGCAAATGCCTCTCTCTCGCTGTCACTGTCAAAATATCTCTGTCCTTTTTCAGAAGCTTTCTCATCAAGGTTCTTAAGTCCCTTCAAGCCCTCGATCAGATCTTCGACCCTGCGGCTTTCGGCATTTTGATGCAGCTCTTCTATAGAAAGCGAAGCGCCGTAGGCCACCATCATCTCCGGATGCTCGGGGATGATCACGTCATCATCCGTAAGCTCCAGTCTTTCCTTGAAAACCTTACCCAGACGGGGATGGAATGTAAGCGGGCCGCCTTCAAAAGCTACGGGAGCTTTTATCTCCAGTCCCTGTGAAAGACCGCCGATGGTCTGCTTTGCTATCGCATGATAGGAAGAAAGTGCTATGTCTTCCTTCTTTACGCCCTGGTTTAAGAGCGCCTGTATATCGGTCTTTGCAAACACGCCGCAGCGGCCGGAAATATCATAAACGCTGCTGCCGCGCTCTGCTGCCGCATTAAGCTCTGTTGCCGGAATATTAAGTACGGTAGCCACCTCATCGATGAATGCGCCGGTACCGCCTGCGCAGCTTCCGTTCATACGCATGTCAAATACCTGGGGCTCGCCGTTATCATCATCTTTAAAGAAGATGATCTTTGCATCCTGACCGCCCAGCTCTATAGCCGTGCCTATATGATGATAGATGCGCTTAAGAGCCAGGGAGTTTGCCACCACCTCCTGGGTGAAGGGAACGCCCAGTCCCTCTGCAAGGTGTCTCGCACCCGAACCGGTCATGCACATTATTATGTCTTTTCCGGCCAGTTCATCTTTTGCTTCTTCCAGAAGGTTTATTATGCTTTCTCTCTGCCTTGCGAAATGCCTGATGTACTTATGATAAGTAAGCTCGCCTTCCTTTGTTATCGCTATCTTTGTGGTCGTGGATCCTACATCGATACCCACCATGATCTTGTTGGTACTCATTTCTTTTATTTCCTTTATCTAAATATTCAAAAGATTCTTCGTCGCTGCGCTCCTCAGAATGACATGCTCACCGAAGGATTCTATTATTTTATCAATTCCTCTGCCAGTGCCTTAAGCTGCTCTATATTTTCTTCCTTAAGCGTGGACTT
>JAFRXH010000002.1 GCA_017437785.1 Lachnospiraceae bacterium | reverse complement strand
TTATATGTACGCAGCTTAATCTCTTCGGGATATTCGAAGCTCTTTATCTTCTGCTGCTGCACATCGATGGGCACATCAATGAGCACAGGGGCCTTACGTCCGGAATTTGCGATATAGAAAGCCTCCTTAAAGATACGCGGGATATCGTTAGCGTCTTTTACAAGATACGAGTATTTAACAAAACTCTCCACCGCGCCCGTTATATCGGCTTCCTGGAAAACATCGGAACCGATAAGTTCGGAATTGACCTGCCCCGTGATGCAGACTAAGGGTATAGAATCGGCAAATGCAGTAGCAATACCTGTAATAAGATTTGTAGCTCCCGGACCGGAAGTCACGGCACATACCCCGGGCTTGCCCGTGAGCCTTGCCATTCCGCTGGCCGAATGAGCGGCATTCTGCTCGGTCCTTATCAAAACAGTCTTTATATCAGAATCCAGTATCGCATTGTAAAAAGGACATATAGCCACTCCGGGGTATCCGAAAACGTATTCAACCCCTTCCGCCATAAGGCTTTTTACCATAGCATCAGCACCGGTCATATAGTTTGTCCTCCCTTATCGCATTTAAACCCTCTTGCAAAATGGGGCTCTTTATGCTACCTTTATTTAGTCATGAAAAAGATTATCCACGCAAAAGTTAAGTTTGTCAAATCGTTTTTATGTTTATCTCTGCTTTTTTCCGCCTGCGGAAAAAAGGAAGACCCCGCACTTCCCAAATATAAGGAAAGCATGGAGGCTTATACCAGCGAGATAATCAACTTGAGCAGTTCTCTCGACAGTCTGGATCCGTCCAGCGAAGAATCGGTCAGCAAGCTTTTAAAAACCGTGGATGAACTGGCTGCTACACTTCATAATATGGCAGCCCTTGAAGTACCTGCCAACTATGCGGATGCCGGTACGATCGCTTCGGAAGCCTATGATCTGATGAACGATTCTGCAGCGCTTTATCACAGTGCTTATGACAGCGGTTCCTATGATGAAGATTCCGCTGTTTTGGCTAAACAGCAATATGAATATTCCATGCAGCGTGTAAGCGCTATAGGCGAATACTTAATGACCGCTGAATGATCACTCTTCTTTTTTACCCTTGATCTTGTTTTCTATCGATACCAGCTTACGGTTAAACGCTTTTCCTTTAGCCAGTATAAATTTAAACGCTCTTATAGGTGCGGTTTTTTCAACTTTGCTCTTCCATACGTTGATCGCATCGAATCTGCGCTGTTTAAAGGCTATCACCCTGTCATAAGCCGCAGCTATAGGCTTATTGAGCTTCATGTTTCCGATCGTTGTCCAGATCATATCTATAACAAAGATGCCCCAGATAACGATACATGCGATCAGCCTCACATCATAAGGTATGCTCTTTGCAACACTGCTGAGCGCGGGATGTATCCATTTAACCATGACAGTAAGCGCTACGCCGAAAAACAGTCCGGCTACCACGCTTATCCTGCCGTCCAGATTAAGCGGGAAATAGCTGTAGTCCCAATACCTTTTATGAAACAACGCTTCCATAGTTATACTGGTAATGAGCTCAACTATGCTGGTAACGGTGCCTGCCAGTATGATAAGGAGCCACCATTCCTCGATCGGATGGAACAGATCGTAACTAAAGGTGCATACCATGCAATAGATAGGACATAACGGGCCTATAAATACTCCGCGGTCCATGAATTTACCCTGCTCACAGAGTGAGAATATCGTGGATTCATAAAACCACCCGATAAAAGCATAAACTAACGCCACCAGCGTCCACGCCGGAAAATCAAGACCGGCAAACAGTTTTTCGGCTAATGTCAGTTCTGTCATTTTAATCTGTCTCCTATAGTTTCTCCCAGTGCACAGATCTTATCTGCTATCATAAGTATCCAGCCTTCCGGGGTAAAAGGCGGCACAAGCGTCAGCGGAAACATATGGTGTATGATCATATCCCTTTCCGTTTCTGTCAGTTCAAAATCTTTTTCCGCTTCATGAAGTGCAAAGCCCGGATGTGTATATCCGTGTATCGTATTGGCTAACGACAGTTCATGCCAGTCGTAAAGGAAATAATCATGTAAAAGGGCTCCGCGTATCAGCGCTTCCTCATCAACTTTAAGCTTAAACCTGCATGCGATATAAAAAGCTGTCTGCGCCACATGCAGGCAATGTGTACGTACTGTCGTATCGCCGTGCTGTATAAAGTTGTCCATTAGATCAAAGCGCGAATTCTCCCTGACGCTGCGCAGCACTTTTCTGAATAATTCCTGTTTCTCCTTAGGTAAGCTCTTCATCTGCTCCTCGTTTCTTCAATACCCGTTTATGCCTTAGCTTTAGTCTTCTTTTTTGTGGAAGGTGCAGCTTTATAGAAAGCAGCCGCATAATCAAAGCATTTCTTCAATTCATTTTCATTAGACAGCTTTTTTACATTTTCAGTATGCTTTGTAACAAAGCCGTTTAGTTTCTTTTTATATTCCTCGGTAGATACGTTTCCTTCTGCTACCCCCGACAATCCCAGTTCCCAGCTGGCCGTCAGTTTGGGATTTAACAA
This sequence comes from Lachnospiraceae bacterium, assembly GCA_017437785.1. Classification (GTDB taxonomy): domain Bacteria; phylum Bacillota; class Clostridia; order Lachnospirales; family Lachnospiraceae; genus NK4A136. The sequence continues at coordinate 16,482 of JAFRXH010000002.1, read as the reverse complement.
TGATCCTATGGAATAACGTACTACATCAAAGATCATCTCGCCTAACTGTGTAGGACTGATTATCTGGGTTTTCTTATTAAGAGCCAGATATTTTTTGGTTACCAGTTTTTCGAGTATCCCGGCTCTTGTTGCGGATGTTCCTATTCCGCTGCCCTTTATCTGCTCACGCAGTTCCTCATCTTCTATCAGCTGCCCCGCATTCTCCATGGCCAGGATCATGCTTCCGGAATTATATCTCGAAGGAGGTTTGGTCTCGCCTTCCTTTACATATAATCCGCCGCAATCCATCGGACTGCCTTTTTTAACTTTTGATAAGATCTCAAGGAAAGCAGGATCTACTACCACTTCCTCTTCGTCCTTATCGTCTTTTTCATCCTGTTTTTCTTCTTTTGCTTTATCGCTTTGGAATGAACAGCGGCTCACGGCAAACCAGCCGGCCGACTGCTGCACCTTAAATCCTGCAAAGAAATGCTCCCCATCCATAAGTATCTCCATGGAAAGTTTAAGGAAGGTCTGCGGCGGATAAAAGATCGACAGAAAACGCCTGACGATCAGCTCATATACTTTAGCAGCGGTAGGGCTTACACTGCTTAACGCCCCCAGGCCCTGTCCCGTCGGGATGATCGCATAATGATCAGTTATCTGCTTGTCATTAACATAACGGCTTTTAGCCAGATCTTTAAACAGGCCCTTTTCGATCACATCTTTTGCATATCCGGCACACTGCGGATAAGAACACAGGCCTTTTATATTATGGTCTATCACCTTTGCGACTGCAGTTGAAAGCACCCTGGCATCAGTTCTGGGATAGGTTGTCAGTTTCTTTTCGTACAGCTCCTGCGCTATCTGCAGTGTTTCATCCGGACTTATCTTAAACATCTTTGAGCAGGTGTTCTGCAGTTCGGCAAGATTATAAAGCAGGGGCGCATTTTTCTTTTCTGTTTTCTTATCGCTCTTTAAAAGCTCTGCTTTTTTCTCTGTAGAGTATATACCGTTCTCGTCAGCGCCATGCCCGCCAAGCTGTTCTATCAGTTTTATGGCGTCTTCTTTTTTCTTAAAGCCGTTTTCTTTATACAAAAGAGGCGATTCAAAATACCGCGATCCCGAAATTGCTTTCCATTCAGCGTTTATTTTTTTATCTCCCAGAAGAAAAATGCCCGGAACCCTGTAAAACGGCGTTTTATCAAAGTTTCTGATCTCACGCTCACGAAGGACTACCATTCCCAGGACACAGGTCATCACTCTGCCCACAGCCACTACGGGACGTTTTTCGCTTCTTAAATAATTCTGAAGGCAGCGCCCGTATTTCAGTGTGAGCACGCGTGAAAAGTTTATGCCCATCAGGTAATCTTCCTGCGCGCGCAGATATGCCGCATCCGAAAGCGAATCATATTCGGAAAGATCCTTAGCCTCCCTGATGCCCCTGGCTATTTCTTCTTCCGTCTGCGAATCTATCCATACACGCCTGCGCTGTTTTCCACTCACATTGGAAAGCCGTTCAACAAGCCGGTATATATATTCACCCTCACGCCCCGAGTCGGTGCATACATAAATGGTACCGACATCCTTGCGGTTTAACAGCGAGCTTACTATGTTAAACTGTTTTTTGGAGGATTCTATAACTTCGTATAGATATTCATCCGGAATAAAAGGCAGGGTATTAAAATTCCATGCCTTTAAAGCCTCATTATAGACTTCGGGATAACTCATCGTGACCAGATGGCCTACGCACCAGGTAATAACGGCTTCATCACTCTCCATGTAACCGTCATTATTCTTCATATTATATTTTAATGCTTTCGCGAATTCCCTGGCTACGGAGGGTTTCTCTGCGATAAACAGTGATTTTAGATTTTCGGCCATATTACAATGTATCTATATCTACAAGCTTTATGAAGCTGTTATCAGCCGCAAAAGCCTTAAGCTCATCTGAAAAACTGCCTGCTGCAAACATATACAGATGATCCGGTGAAAGCCTGGCTTCCTGTGCTGTCGCCATGCACTCATTCAGATAATCCATCCCCAGTTCATCTGATCTCCAGTTGCAGAAAGCAAGAAGGCTCTCTCCTTCTTCGTCCTGCATTACAATATCTATGGTCCCTTTTTTACCGACCCATTCGCCTCTTTCACTGGCTTTTATGGGAAGCATATTGTTCTGGTTTAATATATCAAGATACTCTCCGCAGACTTTGCAGAAATTACCATGGTGGAAATCGTTGATACCCGGTTCCACTTTTGTTTTATAAAACTCTTTCGCATCAAGACGCTCGCAGGCGCTGCTGTTTGTGAACATAAAACGGAAGTAGAACTCTAAAAGACGCAGCCCCGGCCTGTATATTCCTTTCTTAGCATTGATGCCCGAAGCATTATCATACGGGAATACTTTCTCTACCAGTTCACGTTCCATCAGATTCTTAAGATAGACACTGATCTTTGCTCTTGAAAAGCCGCTGCGGCTGTGCAGATCGTTAAGCTTATTTAAACCGTTAGACAAACAGCATAATAAAGTGGAATATACATTAAGTTCTCTGAGCTCGGCAGATATGACTCGCTCCCCTTCGTTATGCAGCATCCCATCGGATGAGATGATCTTACTGATGATATTCTCTTCTACCGTAGCCGATCTGTCAAAAGCGCTCCAGTAAGCCGGGATCCCGCCGCAGATACTGTATACTTCCATGCATTGTCTTGTTGTATAGTTCTTAAAATAATTAACACAGTCCATAAAGCCCATTTCAGGAACTTTATAGAATGCGCTGATGTTTAAAGCCATCGAACCGATCCTGGGGACAAAATCGGTTTCCACAAAACTGATAGATGAGGAAAGCAGAACGATCATACAATCAGTATTTTCATCTTTTAACGAAGCCGTGAGTGCCGGCATAAAAGAATCGGAATATTTGATCAGATTCTGGAATTCATCGATCACGATAAGCTTTCTGTGACCGGACCTCTTGTTAATATACGAAAATAAAGCATCAAAGTCTGTGAATGCTTCATTAAGCTCAGCTCCCCATTGTAAAAGCTGTTCTGTTTCACAACAGGCTCTGGCTGCATAATAACTGCAATCCTTATCAGCAGCAAAACGAAGCATAAGGGAGCTTTTACCGACTCCCTTATGCCCATATACTACCAGCAGTCTGTTACCGACTCCGGTGAAATTATCTTCCAGAAACCTTAGCTCTTTCTTCCTTCCGACGAACATTTACTTTTCCCTGATGAAATCCTTAGCTTTAAGAAGCTCGGCACAAAGTACTGCTCCGCCGGCTGCACCACGCAGTGTATTGTGGGCAAGACCTACAAATTTCCAGTCATATACGGTATCTTCACGCAATCTGCCGACAGATACACCCATACCGCCTTCATAATCAACATCCAGCTTGACCTGGGGACGGTTATCCTCCTCAAGATACTGGATAAACTGCTTGGGTGCGCTGGGAAGATTCAGCTTCTGGGGTTCACCCGAAAATTCAACAAGTTTCTTTATAAGCTCTTCCTTCGTTGCCTTCTTTCTGAACTTTACAAATACAGTTGCGGTATGTCCGTTAAGGACAGGTACACGGATGCACTGGCAGGTGATTATGGGACTGGTTGCAGGAACGATAACGCCGTCCTTGATCTCGCCCCAAAGACGCAGAGGCTCCTTTTCACTCTTCTCCTCTTCGCCGCCGATATAAGGTATTATGTTTTCGATCATCTCAGGCCAGTCCTTAAAGGTCTTTCCGGCGCCGCTTATAGCCTGATAGGTACTGGCTACCACTTCATAAGGCTCGTACTCCATCCATGCGGTAAGAGCAGGCGCATATGCCTGTATCGAGCAGTTGGGTTTAACTGCTATAAAACCTCTTTGGGTACCAAGACGCTTCTTCTGGAATTCAATAACATCCATATGTCCGGGATTTATCTCGGGAACCATCATGGGTACATCGGGCGTCCAGCGGTGCGCACTGTTATTTGAAACAACAGGCGTTTCCGTCTTTGCATAAGCCTCTTCGATAGCCCTTATCTCATCTTTTGTCATATCAACAGCCGAAAAAACAAAGTCAACTTCCGAAGCAACTTTCTCAACTTCATTAACATTCATTACCACAAGCTTCTTTACGGCTTCAGGCATGGGCTTTTCAAGCTTCCAGCGGTCACCCACTGCCTCTTCATAAGTCTTGCCTGCGCTCCTGGGGCTCGCTGCTACTGTTGTCACCTCAAACCAGGGGTGATCTTCAAGAATAGAGATAAATCTCTGTCCCACCATACCGGTTGCTCCCAGTATACCTACTCTTAATCTGCTCATTATATATTCCTCCCTAATAAAATTCTTTGCATATTTTTCAGGTATTACGGCTGATGCTGCGAAGCGCGCATCAGATGCGGGTATATACGGAAGGTTCTTGCCCTTCCAGATACCTCCTGTATACCTCTATGACTTCTTTCATCGCCTTGATCCCGGGTGCTCCCACGGTATTTCTTCTTTCGACGCAGGCTTTTAATGAAACCGCATCATAAATATCGTTCTCGAACTTTTCGGATATCTCCTTAAGTTCGTCAAGGCTCATTTCTTCAATACTCTTATTCTTTTCAATACAGCAAAGCACAAGACGTCCGATGATGCCGTGAGCATCCCTGAAAGCTACACCTTTTCTTACAAGATAATCAGCCGCATCCGTTGCATTGGTAAAACCTATCATTGCGCTCTTAGCCATCACGTCTTTTCTGAACTTCATGGTATCTACCATCTGCCTGAACATCGTGATACATTCTTTTACCGTATCAACAGCATCGAAAGTACCTTCCTTATCTTCCTGCATATCTTTATTATATGCAAGCGGAAGTCCTTTCATCGTTGTAAGCATAGCCATAAGGTGTCCGTATACACGGCCCGTCTTTCCTCTCACCAGCTCGGCGATATCGGGATTCTTTTTCTGCGGCATAATGGATGAGCCGGTCGAAAAAGAATCATCGATCTCCACAAAGCCATATTCGTTTGAATTCCAGATTATCACCTCTTCCGAAAACCTTGAAAGATGCATCATAATGATAGATAACGCACTGAGCATCTCTATAACATGGTCACGGTCAGAAACGGAATCCATGGAATTAAGCGTAGGGCCATCAAAGCCAAGTTCTGTCGCCACATATTCGCGGTCAAGCGGATATGTGGTCCCTGCCAGGGCGCCTGCACCAAGAGGACAGCTCGAAGCTCTTTCGTAACAGTCAGCCAGTCGCTGCCTGTCGCGCTTAAACATTTCAAAATAAGCTCCCAGGTGATGTGCAAGAGTTACCGGCTGCGCTTTCTGAAGATGCGTAAATCCGGGCATGTAAGTTTCGATGTTTTCCTCCATTACACGAAGCAGGATCTTCTGAAACTCTTTTAGCTCCGAATCTATCGTCTTTAAAGCCGATCCAACATAAAGCTTCATATCCAGGGCAACCTGATCGTTACGGCTGCGTCCGGTATGCAGTTTCTTTCCGGCTTCACCCACCATACGGGTCAGATTAGCCTCTACAAAGCTGTGTATATCCTCATACTCATCAGTGATCTTTAGCGTGCCTTCTTCAAGCTGTTTGAGAATAGCACTTAAGCCGTTACTGATATCAGCAAGCTCCGAATCGCTTATGATGCCCTGTTTCTTAAGCATCTGGGCATGCACTATGCTGCCTCTTATATCTTCTGCATAAAGACGTTTGTCATAATCAATGGATGCATTGAAAAGATATACGTTCCTGTCAGTATCTTTTGTAAATCTACCGCCCCAAAGCTGTGCCATGGTCATACTCTCCGTTTGTCAAATTCTGATTAAATTCAAAGCATTATAGCATAGTCATTTTATGTTTTCAAGTATTGCCGTTATCTTCGGAATCCTTCTTCATATTCTCCAGATTCTGCAGGAACGGATTGGGTGCCGTATTAGGCATCTGCCCTTTAAATTCGCCCATAGGCGAGGGTGCCGGACGATCGTCAGCCTGAGGCCCCATCTGTGCGGGTGCATTATCACTGCCATTTGAAGCTGCTTCAGCCGGAGCTTGTGCCGCTGCGAAAAGACCTGTTGTCACTTCGTTATCATCACTCTTAGCAGGTGCATTATCCGAAACATCTGAAGGTTTATCCGCTGCAGTATTATCAACAGCAGATGCAACCGCTGTCACGGCAGCAGCTTCAGCAGGGGGCGTAGCATTGTTTAAAGGCTGGTTTATTCCCATGTTTGCAAAAGGATTTCCCTGCATATAAGGATTGCTGCTCTGCACAGGCTGTGAAAGGCCTGCTCCCGGCACCTGCGAAGGAGCATTCTGCGGCATGTATGGATTAGACGTGTTGACCGGCATATAAGGATTTGCCTGTGGCATCTGCTGCGCAGGCGCACCATTCATTCCTGGTGCTCCATTCATTCCGGGCATTCCACCCATTCCGGGTCTTCCACCCATTCCGGGCGCTCCGCCCATTCCGGGCGCTCCGCCCATTCCGGGTGCTCCGCCTATTCCGGGTGCTCCGCCCATTCCGGGTGCTCCGCCTATTCCGGGTCTTCCGCCCATTCCGGGCGCTCCGTTCATACCATTCTGTCCGGGCATATAAGCTCCGGGAGGGATATTTCCCTGAGGTGCGGATGCAAATTTCTGTTCTTTTTTCTCTTTGCCTCTTTTGGCAAGCAGCACGATCAGAACTATCAATACGATAAAGAATACTACGCCTATCACTGCCAGGGCAATGATCACTCCGGTAGAAATGCCCACATCAGTTACAACATCTGTTTTGCTGCCTTTCCTGCCATTATCATCCTGATCCTCATCCTGATCTTCATCATCATCTTTATCATCAGGCTTGTCCTCTTTTCCGTCGTCGGGATCAACAACATCAGGCTCATCTCCATCACCTGTTTCCACCTCTGTGCTGTTTTTCCAGGAATTATCGACTATTCGTTCATCTTCAAGTCCCAGATAGTAAAGGAGATCGGAAGCATATACATCAAAACGTGGATTGCTTATAGGATTGTTAAGCCCCGCATTTGTAATGGTATTCTGATAGCTGTCCTGGAATTCCGCATTTACCAGATTAAGATATAATTCTATTCCCTGATCGCGGTCATCAAGTATACCGTCGAACAGCTCAAATACAGCAGCTACCGAGATCGAATAGCTTATGTAATAAAGCGGTGACTGAAATGTATGGGGTATACGCACCCAGTCAAGATTTACGCCCTTATCAAGGTATCCCTGATCGGCAAGGGCCAGTGAATCGCTCAGCATGCTTGCATAGGTTCCGCCGTATTCCTGGCTGACATCGTAATAGATCTGATTTAACTTTTCTACAGTCATGTTTTCGGCATCGGAATATACCCTGTACTGGAACTCATCTTCCTTAACGCCTTCTATCGATGAAGAAACCAGGTTATAAACTGTATAGAAATTCATGAAATCAGCATAATCACCGAATATATCCTTTGAGAAATCCATAAAGAGCATTTCAAGCCCCTGGGAATGGATCTCTGCCAGATCCAGATCGGTCTTTCCGTAATACCAGCTGTCTTCAGTCATATAATACATCTGGTTATAATGACCAAACTCATGGATCACGGTCCTCATATCGGAATATGTGCCGTCAGCATCGTTATACATAAAAGGAGCATTTTTGCCCTCGATCATAATTGTATATCCGCCGGGCGCCTTTTTATCGTTTACAGACAGATCATACAGATCATGATCGATCATATAGTCGAGCGATACCAGCATATCCGAAGAGATCTCCGGAAGATACTTTCTCATGATATCAAGGCATTCCTGAGTAGTTATAGGCTGCTCAAAAGCTTCACTCATCTTATCATAATGAGTCATGAACAGTTCGAGCGTAAGCTTGTCATTGGCAGGTATCATATAGTCCTTGATATCCTGACGGTACTGTTTCAGATCATCATATGAGTAATCGCGGTCATAACGTTTCTCATATGAATATATAGCGTAATTATCATAACCGTAACTCTTGGCTATATCATTTCGCACCTGTACCAGCTCAAGATAAAGCTCGGCCATTTCCTGATTCTTCTGTTTTAATATATCCGCATATCCGCCCAGGAAAGCATCCCTGTCAATAGTCCCTTTGTCCGAAGCCTCAGAGAGCTGATCCTCGGTGTATTTCTTTCCGCCTATGGTAGTTGTATACTCTTTGTTATAGAGGACATCATACTCAAGCGAAAGCTCTGTCTCTTTTGCACTCAGATCCTTTTGCTCCTGGGTCATATCCACATAATCGAGTATATCCTGCCATTCATCCTCATCGTCGATACGCTCATGCAAAACATCGGAATTGACCGAAGTCGCTATGGTACGGTAACTCTTCATCAGTTTATCGCCGACGCTCGTACCCAATTCATCATAGAATTTGACTTCATCATCCCAGTATTTATCATCAGCGATCAGATCGGAATGAACATGAGCAATAGAATAATAACCGTTCAACTGATTATAATAATCTTCCATCGCTATGATCACATCCAGCACAGCATCGGCGCTGCCTGCATCATTCGCCAGATCATCAAGACCGTCTATGATCTCATCAAAATCCTTTTCATCCATCCGGGCATATTCATAATCGCTGAATTTTTCATCCGAATGATCTGTCCTGTCAACAAGTCTGCCATCATGCTCACCGGCTGCAGATGTCCACATCGCGGGCACCATAGAGATGGCCAGGGCAGATGCCACCACTCTGTTCATCAAGGATACTTTTCTTTTTTTCATATCATTCCTCCCTTTTATAATACTGTTACTTTTATCCGTATCTTTTTACCGTGCATCACCGTACTCAGCACGGTCTTCCCCTTTCCTCTTACATGTATCACTTCATACAGGTCACAAAATGCAACCGTATTTTTACTATTCTTAAATACCGCCTTCTGGGACGGCTCCCCAAGCCAGTTTAGCTCGTAGGGTTCATCGCCTTCTCTTAATTCAAGTACATAATACTTGCCCCTGATCTTAAGTTTCTCATCAGTTTTCAGTATAGCATCATATACAAGTACACGTATACTCTGTTCAAAACCTTTATAATTACAGCTTAATACAGCTTCTCCGGCACTCCTTGCACAGACCTTTCCTTTAATCACCACAGCGACATCTTCATTATCTGATATCCACTCCGCTGCGTTCCTGCCGCCGCTTTTAACGCCTTTGATCCGTATCGTTCTTGCTTTGCCAGGCTGCATATAGTATATGCGCTCGGCAGGCGCTTTAACAGATACATTAACCGTTATCTTTCTGTCTGTATCATTTACGGGAGTAAGGATAATGCTGGCATCGCCCGCACCTGTAGCCGTTATCCTGCCGGCAGGTGTTATATCACAGACAGCGTTTGAGTATCCGATCAGCTTTCCTTTTTCATTATATTTTTCAGAAAGCCCTTCGCCGCTTATGCTGCAGTCTTTGATCTTTATACCTTTTATCTTTAATGCAGTAACCTGCATCGGTGCCAGATCAAGACTCAGGCTGTCATCTGTCGGGATCATTTTACCCGGCTTTATCTCATCCTTAACCGTGATCTTTGATCCGAACGCCCGGCCGTTTATCCGTGCACTTATTACGGCATTGCCGCTGCCCTTTGCTTTAACAGTGCCGGTCTCATCAACACAAAGCACTTCTTCATTGCTGCTCTCCCAGACATAGTTCAGATATTTGTCACTGATATCCATGCCGTTAAGCAGGCAATTTAAGCTCACGCTGCTTTCTTCACCGCATAAAAGCGTTTTTTTCTCACAGCTGACAACAGGCAGAGTGACTATAAGATCCATAAAATTATCAGGATCGTCCGCAGCATATATCCTGACACTTCCTTCTTTTTTTTCCTTTATCAGGCCGTTTTTATCAATACTTACGATCTTTTTTTCACCCGATCGCCATGATACGGACGGATCGACATAATAACTCTGTCCTTTTACAAGATATGTAAATCCGTTTTCATCAATTTCGGCAGGTATGGGATCATAGGGCGATTTTCCCGGCTTACCGCGTTTGATCGCGTAATTGGCACTTACACTATCCGAAGGATACATTCCTTCTTTAACAGCCATAGCCTGCACGCAGATGACCGATCCCACCATCTGCTGGCTGATGGTCACCGGAGATGTATATACAGCAGAAGACGCTGACGGGGCCGTTCCGTCAAGCGTATAATATATTACCGCATCGGCATTATCACAGCTGATGCTCACGCCATCACCCGCATAAAGATAATTCACGCTTACAGGCTCGATATGTACATCTCCTGTCGTTGCGATGTCCACGCTGATGCTGATATTAGCGGACAGACTTTCACCATACGAATCGCATGCGCTTACACTTATCAGGGTAGAGCCGTTATTATATACTGTCAGTCTGGCAACAGCTGCGTGCATATCCTTTCCTGCATTCAGACCAAGGATGCTCTCATCCTCAACATACCAGTCGTAACCCCAGGCCGGATCCTCTTCTGTATCACCTATCATGATCTTGGCTGTAAGACTTATATTGCCCGATGCCGTAGATCTGATCACGCTGCCCTTAGCAGATGCCGTAAGTTTTAAACTGCCCTTTGTTGGAACAGTATATTCATACGTGATAACATCACTGGGCAGAAGCCCTTCCGCATATGCTACAGCCTTTACGCATACCTCAGTGCCTGCCATAGAAGCGTTGAAAGCGATCGGAGCCGTATATCTTTTACTCTCTGTATCGGGGACAGAACCGTCTAATGTGTAGTAGACCGCTGCCCCCGGTGTGGAACAGCTGAAGTTAAGCTTATCCAAAGCCCAGTCGATGGAAGATCCGTCCTTTATATCAGCTACCGGGACTGCTGCATGGCCTTCCATAGGGATCATCACATTAACGTCGCATTCAGCGGTATATCCGTTATATTTTGCCAGGATCTTAGTCCTGCCATTTCCGACGGCTTCTATCCTGCCCAGATCGTCTACTTTTGCTACGGAGCTGTCCCCGCTTAAGTAGCTCACATAACTGTATTCACTTTCAGGTGCTTCTTCGCCGTTAGAATCGAGTAATCTGACGCAAACCCCTGCGCTTTCGCCTTTTTGTGTAAAGCTTATAAATTCCGGCTTGATCTCTATACGGCTGACAACGGCTTTTTTTTGGGTATCACAGGTCATTGCCGATATAACAAGGTTTCCGTAGCTTTTATCGGTACCTTTGACATCCGCCCAGCTCAAACGGTCTGTTGATACAAAGCTCTGGCCGCTGCTTATCCCCACCTTGCTGCTTATCCCGTTATATTTTTCAATAGCGCTCTCCATTACAACCGAAGACCCCGGCCGGTCAAAAGATATCACCACCGCAAACTTTTCACCTTTGTCGAGTATGACCGGAGAATTAAGGCTGACAGTATATATGCCTTCAAAATAGACTGTTCCTTCTGTAGTCGCGCTGCGGATCAATGTGCCGGTATCGGGAGTGTCTCCCGTCAGATTGCCGTAGATCTTTACACTGTAATGGGAGCCCTGCTTTTCAACCATGGCCATCTCAAAGCTGACTGCTTCGAGACGCTCTCCTTCAGCTCCCGCCTTACCGTTTGCGGTAAAAACATTTGCATATTCGCAGACATCATCATACCGCCCGTTTTCATGGATCTGTGAATCATAATAGTAATGGTTATCCCACGGGAAATCTTCCATCATCTGAAAGGTCCACGCACCGGTGATCGACGAATCATAGTACGAAAGCCAGAAATACGAATCAAAATCCGCTTTATTTACTGTACTTAAACTGTTTCTTACCAGCCACGCACCCTGACGCGGAGGAAGCTTGCCGTTACATTCCTTAAAATACTCTTCGGGGAAATAATCATCCCACCCGACTACAGTCAGGGCATGATCAGCCTCCCCGATATCCGTGCAGAAATAAGAATCATGTTCTTCATCAAAATACTTGCGGTCGGAATGGATCGCAATACCTGCAGCGCCGTTTTCAACAATGGCCTGTTTAACAAGTTCGGGATTGAAGTTGATACTGATAAGACTGGCATTCTTAAGATAAGCGACGTCATCCCTTTCTTTGTTAGCTGCCAGGCTTCCTCCTGAAGCTATAAAGTCGGCACCGCTGTAAGGAGCGCTTTTTTCGTTGGCAACACCTCTTAAACGCATAAGACTTTCTGCCGCGTATTTAAGACTTCCGCCGTTATTTAAGATATTATCGATACCGTTTTCGGAAACAGGAGAAAAAAACACCTTATCCTTAGTATCTCCGGCAGGCTCCGAAGCTGTTCCCTGCGTATAAGTCCAGTAAGCCATATGCAGCTCACTGTAATCAACATCCTTAGATGCCAGACCCTTTTTTATCATATTAAATTCAGCAAGGCTCATCGCCGACTGTGCCCAGCATGTGGCGTAGATACCCTGATCCCTGGTCGCCGGATAATGCTCATCAAAATAAGAAAGCCAGTCCTCATCATAAGAACAGGGAAATTCATCATCCGGCCTGCCTGCATATACTGTCTCCGCCACGCCCTCATCCGTAAAACTAAGCTCATCCATTGCCTGAGCGTAACTTATACCGGCATCGGAGGCTGGGACAGATTTTTCTTCATCAGGCAGTATATAACCGCCGTTAATTTTCTGTGGCGAGATATCAGAAGAAATACTGCAGCTGTCATCCGCCGCAGCCACAGAAGGGAGCACCACGTCACCTGCGCCGGAAATACCGAAGCACAAAAGCGACAGCCATGCAACAGCTTTTTTGAAAACTCTCCTCATCAGATAAAGATTCCCCTCATTTCAAGAATAAAACCCGGTGCAATATCCTCTACGGTTTTAACCACATACAAAGCAATGTTACCATAAAATACCCTTAGATTGCAATCATATTTAATGAATCGGATATGAAGGCCCTTCAATATATTCCCCGCGAAGGGCCTGTGCATAGAAAAACAGCGGCAGGTCATTTCCCGCCGCTGTTTTAAGGTCGATACTGGGACGCTATTTATTTACCTTGACTTTTAACTCCATCTTCGTTTCACTTCCATCTTTTGCAGCAATCGTCACTTTCACACTACCCTTCTTATGTCCGGTGATGACCAGTCTGCCCTGACGCTCATCGTAGTATGCACTCATTATAGCAGGATCGGAACTCTTGACACTGACACCGCCTACCAGTCTGGTATACTCGCCACCCTTTCCGCCGTAGTTGCCCTTCATCTCGTATGAAGTACTTTCTCCTACGCCGATTGCCATAGTATCGCCATTGTTATAGTAGATATCCTTATAGCACAGAGACATTGACTTAACGGGATGGCAGGCTACAAAGGTCTTGCTTGCATAATAGCCAAGGCCTTCGTCGGCAACGGCTGTTACGGTTATAGCAAATATAAACTGCTCTCTCTCATCATCGCTCTCAATCACTCCCGAGTTTTTAACAATCTCATATGCAGGCATAGTAAGTTTTCCGTCAACAGACTTGAAACCAAATACTTTTTCAAGTTCCTTCTGATCATACTCGATAGCTTCTACATCTATAGACTCTACATTTCCGTCATCGTCTCTTTCAACAGAGACATTGCAGAATTCATAATACCATTTGATCTTGCTGCCTGTAGGCGTACCGAAACTCCTGCCAAGCGATGCAGTTATATCAACACTTTTTCCGTAAGCCAGGAAATGTATGTCACCGCTCTGCTCGTCCTGAGGTATCAGGCTCACACCGGATGCAGGAACTTGTACAACTATCTTCATCGTAGCCTTCTTCTTGCTGCCGTCAAGAGCCTTGCAGGTGATGGTTGCAGTACCCTTCGCTACCGCTGTTACTACAGCACCCTTTCCTCCGTCCGCAGCTTCTACCTTGGCAACAGACGTATCCGAAGACTTCCAGTCAAGAGCATATGCACTGTTTGTGTTCAGTGTCAGCTTGTTTTCTGCATTGCCGTTCTTGGGGATGTTTACGGTATAAAGTCTTGCCTGCTGCAGTTTATCGGTCTTCTTAGCCCTCTTTATCTTATATACTTCGGGATCGGCAGTCGTATTAAGCACAAGGCTCTTGGTCTTTGCGGCACATACCACAAAGTCCATACTGCCGGTGACCCCGCTGCCGTCGGCAGCTGTAGCCACTACAGTCACGGTATTAACGGAAGGCGTGCTTTCAAGCTTTAACTTACCGCTCTTACTGATGCGCACGCCGGTCACATTGTCGCTGATGCTCCAAGTAACCTTCTTATTCCCGGCTGTTTCGGGCAGTACCTGCTTAGCCTTAAACTGTGCCGATTTACCTACAACTATAGCGCTCTGTCCGCTTACTTTGATACTCTCAACAGGATCCGTAACCTTTACGGTGAATGTAGTCTTTTTCCTGCTGCTGTCGGAATATATACAGGTAATGGTTGCGGTTCCTTTCTTTACGGCTTTTAGGGTAACATCTCCATCCGGTCCTGTAGTTACACTTACTATCTTTGGATCACTGCTGCTGAATATGGTATCAAGATCCAGATCATCATCATCTTTGTTATAGCCGATTGCTTCCACTCTGATCATGGTGGAATTCTCTGATACGTTTTTAATAGCATCAGGATTCTTTATGAACAGATTGATGCTTTTTAAGCTGCCATTCTTTTTGGTCTTTATCTGATAATACGTTTTATCAAAACCGTCCTTCGGCTGGGCGATCAGCTTTTTGCAGCTTCCCTTTACTATCTCTATATCAAAAGGTTCGGACATGCATCCGTGGGCAGTTGCGACTACAGTAAAAGTATCTCCCACCTCAGCCTTTTTACCTATTGTGAGTTTTCCGGTATTTGGATCAAGAGTTACTTTATCACAATCGCTTACCGTTAACCATTTCACATCAGAAGTTGCGCTTTCTTCAGGCACGAAAGCAGTTGCCTTAAGCTGATAGGTCTTTCCCCTCAATACCTGCTGGGGACCGTCTATCTTGAAACCGTCTACGCTTCTCCTGACGGTTACGCTTACCTTGGCTGTTTTGCCCGATCCATCCATAGGGGCACAGGTAATGGTACATTTTCCGGCCCCCTTAGCGATTATGGTAGCCTTTTTCCAGCCGTTCTTATCAGGCTCATCCGCATCTTCTTCATTATATGGCTCTACAATAGCCACCTCTTCATTACTGCTGATCCAATCAATACCGAATTCATTATATCTGATATTCCTGCCGTTTATATCCTCATATGTTTGTATCACCAGCTCATAACTGCCAGCGTTCTCTTCGTTATACCACAATTCTTCGTTTTTTGTATTGAGAGTGATCTTTCCTACGGGATCAACACCCGCAAGAACCTTGATCTCTACAATCTGTTCAATCTCCTTGGGCGATGTAGCTTTACAAGAGACAGTAACATATCCGTCTTTTTTACCTCCGCCAGAAGTACTTAAATATGCCGTAGAACCGTTTATGTTTGCCGATACGCTGTTTATACTTGCTGATACACCTTCCGCATGCTTAATGCTCCACTTGATCGTCTTTGTATCAACGCCCGAAGATTCGGCTCTAAGCTGTATACTGTAGCCAAGCGGTATGGATGAAGGATTATCCACATCATCCGAAACACCGCATATCCTAAGGCTTAAGGGTTTGCTGACAGCCTTGGGATCTATAGTAAATGTAACGGTAGTCATCTTACTCATAACACCGATACCGGTTATAGCAGCTGCGATGATTGTCACAGTCTTCTTGGAGGTCTTTCCGTCTTTGATTATGGTACCGTTATATGAAATTGTACCGTCAAATATCTCACCGTGGGTCAGTTCGCCGTTTTCTACCTTGGGTGCAGTTCCGTCCAGGCTGTATACCAGCACTGCATTGCCCGTGCTGCCCTCTTTACCCGCAAAGTTCCTTGACTTGATAGTGATGTATCCGTCTCCGGGGACCGTAGGATTGCTCTTCTTATCCTCGCCGAAGAATGATCCGGAAATATTGCCATAACCGTCATTAAGTACTACCTCGGGAGCCCTGGTATCGCCCTTGAATATCTTGGCAGCACTGATGACACCGATCTCACCACTCATATTTCTGGCTTCCAAAAGAGCATTCTTCATTTTATCGGGAGATACGTGTCCGTTAACACTCATATAAAGCGCTGCAACACCGGCTGTTACTGAAGCCGCTACAGACGTAGAACTGCGTTTAAAATATGAGCCGTTAAGTCCGGTAGAAGCCATATCTACACCGGGCGCATAGATATCAACAGGTGTACCCTTATTGGAAAAAGCTGCTACCGAGTTGTCACGGTTAACTGCGCCGACCGATATCACGCCATCGTATGAAGCAGGATAGGATTTAGCATTGCTGCCTTCGTCACCGGCACCGACTATCACACTGATCCCGGCCTTCACAGCCTTGTTTATAGCTTCCTGTTCAGCCTTTGAATATACAGATCCCATACGTCCTACGATAAGTGAATCGAGAACGATGATATCCACCTTTTCCCATTCCGACTTAAGTTCCGCTACGGATTCGATAGCGGTTACCAGAGCCGAACTGTCAACCTTTCCTTCATCATCAGCCACCCTTATA
>JAFRXH010000011.1 GCA_017437785.1 Lachnospiraceae bacterium | reverse complement strand
GTGTTCATGAACCCCAATGAACACAGAGAACCGTCCCCTGTACCCATCCTGCATTACCTTTGGCTGACCGCTTCTTTCAGATGTTTTATCGTCGCCTTGCTAAGGCCTGTGGGATCCTTAAGCAGCTTATCCTGCATGAGTTCCAGATCTTTAAGGATTATGGGATGGATGTGGTCGCCGGTGGAGACACCGCCGCCCATCTCATGAAGTAGAAATATCTCTTTGGTAAAAGCTATCCTGCAGCCTCTCTGAAGCAGGCTTACGATAAAAGGAAAATCGTCCAGCAGACGGTAGTCTTCATCAAGATAGCCGTATTTTTCAAACAAGCCTTTGCTGTATGCGGTACAGCAGGAGCTTATCAGGTTACGCTTCTGCACCATGTAATTCAGTAATATACCCGGGCAGAACTTAAGCCCCATACGGGTGAATATGCCCGGCCGTATTTTTTTATGGTCGCCGTAATCATCGCAGCGCCTGCCGGTAAGTATCAGCTCACCGCTGTTCTTAAAATCGCTGATTATCCCGGATATTGTAGATGCAGTCGGGAAGCGGTCCCCGGGGCTGCAGAAAATGATATATTCCCCGCGTGCCATCTTAAACAGCCTGTTAAAATGCGCCACGGAGCCCATGTTCTCTTCATTAACATTTATGCGCACATCCGCAAAATTACGCCCCATCCTGTCCTTCAGCTCATATAAGACAGAGGTGTCGTATTCCTTCGAGCAGTCATCACTGATGATAAGCTCCACATCCGAACAGTCCCTCTGTTCCTCCAGCGACGCCAGCGTACTCTCCGCTTCATCAAAATTGTTATACAGCACAAAAAGCACCGATGCTCTAATATCCATCAGACCGTAAGCTCCCATATCCTGTATACATTGGTGCGGCCTCCGAAACCTTCTTTCTGCGAAATGAGGCCTTCATTTAAATACCTGCCGCCGTCTTCGGTGGAAATACCGAAGTCTAGCCACTTATGATCAGCAGCGTAAGTTTCCATCACCGTTGCCACTGCCAGATCCAGCGCGCCTATACGGCGTGCCTCTTCATCTGCCGCCATATATTGCACATGCACGGTCTCTTTATAGATAAAGCAAACACATCCCGCTATTATCCGGTCGTCCTTAAGAGCTGCATAAAGAGCGATATTCTCCGGAAAGCGGCTGTATAAAAGATACAGCTCATCCGCTGTATGCACGGCTTTTACATTATGCCTTGCTCCCAGCACTTCATTCTCAAGAGCGATAAACGCTTCAAAACTTTCTTTATCCGTTCTGCGCTCTATCTCCACACCCTCGCGTTTTGCCCTGCTTATCTGGGCCTTACGCCCCTTTGGCATTTTGATAGGCTCTTTGAGGTCCAGCGCAGTCGATGCACCCATAGCGCAGAGCCGGGCTCCTGCAGCAAAGAGCGCATATTCATCCTCTTCTGCCGGCTGCAGGTGATATACGTGAGGTATGCATTTGTATACCAGCTTTTTGATACCGTTTTCTTCCATATGCGTCTTAAGCGCCGATAGACAGTCATTCACCGTATGCTGTTTGGCATCATTCTTTAAAAGAAAACCGCCGTAGGTCAGGCCGCCGTGGGAAAACAGCGTATCTCCCGAAATATTTGCAGGCAGCAGCGCCATCAGCTTATCCTCTTCATAAAACATCAGGGAATGATCGGTAAAACGATCCGAGTGGTACTCACAAAAATTTCTCTCAAACATAAAAAGGGAGTTCTTCGCCTCTTTTACAAAGGCATCCCACTCCCCTCTTTTTTCATTTGTATATTTTATTATATCCATATCCCGTTCCGATCAGGTCTGTGAAAGAGCTGTCATTCTTCCGCCAGATCAAATATTATTCAGTAAAAATATAAAGAGCCGGGAGGGTATTTCCCGGCCCTGCTCTTTATCTTAAGATCACTCTTTGTTACTCAGTATCACAATGCCTACCGGTTTGTTCTTGTCACTGTTGACAACCCCGTCGGGGAAGAGCTCGTCGTAATGAACCAGGTCATCTAAAAGCATCGGGATATTTATATCCATGGTCTCGTTGGTAAACTGGCAGGTACCTACCTTTCTGTGACCGCCGCCGCCGTATTTAAGCATCAGCGCGCCTACATCCACATGGCAAGTCTTGTTCAGTATACTGTATCCGGTAGCACACGAGCAGCCCTGACCGCCCTTACCGCTGACGATCCATACGGATACGTTCTGCTCCGGATACATGCTGTAGATCATGAAACGGTTGCCCGAGTAAATGGGGTCGACACCACGCAGATCCGATATGATCACATTATTCTCAACTCTGGTATGAGCCTTTACCATTTCCTTAAACTTGGCCGCCTGCTCATGATAAACCTCGATACGTTCCACTACATCGGGCAGTGCCAATATCTCCTTGGTGGTCATGGTGCGGCATGCTTCCATCAGCACCTCCATCAGGCGGTAGTTGGGAATGGTGAAATTACGCCAGCGTCCCAGACCGGTACGGGGATCCATCAAAAGTCCCACAAGTATCCAGCCCTCGGGATTCTGTATCTCGTCGATGGTAAGATTACCTGAATCCACCTTATCGACAGCAACCATCATATCATCGAAATGTGAGAATCTCTCCTCACCACCGTAATACTCATATATGATACGGGCACATGAAGGAGTGATCCTGCTCTCTCCCTTATACTTGCCCTCCAGCTCGTTACGTTCAAACTCGCTGGAATGGTGATCAAACCATAAGCCGCAGCCTTCAACAAAAGGCACGTTAGCCAGGCAGTCATTCTCATCGATCTCGATGAGTCCGTCCTGCAGATCCTTGGGATGTACGAATTTCCAATGATCGATAACCCCGGCCTCCAGAAGCAGAGTTCCACACGCAAGCCCGTCAAAATCAGATCTTGTGATAAGTCTCATTGCCATAAGCCAATACCCTCACTTAATTATTTGGCACATTTCGCCAACCATATTATATATTATTTTCGGATTTTTTCAAGCCTTCTATGTCGCTTTTGCACAACAAGTCGTAAATCTCATCCCTGCCGGCCTTGGTCTCGGCTGAAAAAGCGATCAGAATGCCGTCTTTTTTCATACCCAGCCCTTCCCTGACGATCTTTTTCTGCTTTTCCAGCTGGCTGCGCTTGATCTTGTCAGATTTGGTCGCGATGATCAGCGGCTCGTACCCCTGCGCCAGTATCCATTCGTACATCTGCTTATCATTCGCAGACGGCTCATGCCGTATATCTATCAGCAGGAATACATTTTTAAGCTGTTTGGATGAATGCAGGTAACGCTCTACCATCTTTCCCCACTTGGCGGAAACAGCCGCTCCCGCTTTCGCATAGCCGTACCCCGGCAGATCCACTAAGTAAAGCGCATCATTGACATTATAGAAATTTATGGTCTGTGTCTTACCGGGCTGCGAAGAAGTCCGCGCCAGGCTCTTCCTTTGCATAAGAGCATTGATAAGAGAGGATTTCCCCACATTACTCTTACCCGCAAAGGCAAATTCCGGCAGCAGATTATCAGGAAGCTTACTGGTGATACCGCATACCGTTTCAAGCTCCGCTTTGACTATCTTCATCATGCCCTCTTCTTTCTCTCATAAAAAGCTTTTTCGATCACCTCATCCATATCCTTCATATAAAGGATCTCCAGGCCTCCGGTGATCTCTTTGTCTATCTCTTCCACATCCCTTTTGTTTTCAAAAGGTACCAGTACGGTCTTTATACCCAGCATCTTTGCTGCCAGTATCTTTTCCTTAAGACCGCCCACGGGCATTACGCGTCCTCTTAATGATATTTCCCCCGTCATAGCCAGATCCCGGCGCACCTTCCTTCCGGTAACGGCAGAGAGTACGGCGGTAGCCATGGTGATGCCGGCACTGGGACCGTCCTTGGGCACCGCGCCTTCGGGAATATGTATATGTATATCATGCTCCTGGAAGTAATTATCAGCCACATTATAATCCGGCGCAACACTGCGGACATAGGAAAGTCCCGCAAGAGCAGATTCTTTCATTACGTCTCCAAGCTGGCCGGTAAGTGAGAGTTCGCCTTTACCGGGCATGATGTTCACCTCTATCTGCAGCGTATCGCCGCCCACGCTGGTCCAGGCTAAGCCGCGCACGATACCCACTTCATTCCTGCCGTTTAAATGCTCCTTGGGGAAGCGGATCTTGCCCAGGTAATCCTCAAGGTTTTCATCCGTGACCTTAAGCACTCCCTTATCCTTTTTAGGTCCGCGCTTTCCTCTCATTTCAAGGGTCTTTACGGCAGCCTTGCGGCAGAGCTTGTCAAGCTCACGCTCCAGCTCACGTACCCCCGCTTCACGGCAATAGCATTCGATGATCTTTTTGATCGCACCATCGCTTATCTTAAGGTCAGAAGCTTCTATACCGTTACGCTCAAACACTTTCTTTACCAGGTGTTCCTTTGCGATATGGAATTTCTCGTTAGCTGTATATCCCGCTATTTCTATTATCTCCATGCGGTCTAAAAGAGGCCTGGGGATAGTTGATTCATCATTAGCAGTAGCTATAAAGAGCACCTGTGACAGATCCATCGGCAGCTCCACATAATGATCGCGGAAATTCTTATTTTGCTCGGAATCAAGGACCTCGAGCATGGCCGATGCGGTATCTCCGTGATAATCCGCACTCATCTTGTCGATCTCGTCCAGAAGCATCAGCGGATCCTTTACCCCAGCCTGCTTAAGCCCGGCAGTGATGCGCCCGGGCATTGCGCCTACATAGGTCTTTCTGTGGCCTCTTATCTCGGCCTCATCCCTTACTCCGCCCAAACAGATCCTTACGTAAGGCCTCTGTGTAGCCTCTGCTATGGAACGTGCCACGGAAGTCTTGCCTGTTCCGGGCGGGCCCACCAGACACAGTATAGGGCTCTCACCCTTCTTCGTCAGGCTGCGTACTGCCAGATACTCAAGCACACGCTCCTTGACTTCCTTAAGGCCGTAATGATCCCGGTCAAGGATCATCCTGGCATTCTTTATATCAACCGGCTTTTCGAAGCTCTCCGTAGTCTTATCCCAGGGCAGCTCAAGCAAAGTCTCGATATATGAACGCAAGGTGGCATTTTCGGGATTTGAAAAACCGCCAAGTTCCATATGCCTTATCTCTTTAGCCAGCTTGTCTTTAACTTCCTGTGGTGCCTTGAGTTCCTCAACAGCTTTCTTATACTGTTCGGTCTCCGAAGCCTCCTCATTATCCTCATCCAGCTCACTCTGGATATAAGCCATCTGCTCACGCAATATATATTCACGCTGGTGGCTGTCCACCTGGCGGCTTATCTCTTCACTTATCTCCTTGCGCTGTTTTACTATCAGCATCTCCTTCGCAAGGGATTTGAGCAGTTCTGCACTGCGCTCGTCAACATTGACCGTATTTAAGATATTCTGGCGTTCCTCATCATCAAGCGGCAGATTGGCACTGATCTTATCAGCCAGGGCCCCGATTTCCTTTATCCGCCCCAGCCCCATCAAAAAGCGCGGATCCAGGCCACCAAGCTCACCGGCATAGTCGGTCATAGCGGCAATAAGCTCCCGGCGCAGCGCTTCTCTTCGCTCCGTTTTATCCGTTCTTTCTTCTTTATCGCTTATCGTATCTATATCAGCTGTGATATATGCCGCCGAATCACGGTCAAGACTCTTGATACTGCCGCGCAGTTCACCGCTTAACTGAACGCGCATGGCACCGTTTCCGATCTTTAATACCTGCTGCACCGCCGCCACCGTTCCGATGGGTGCAAGCTTTTCTTCCGCTTCCGCATCTGCGGTATTTTTGATCAGAAAAATCCTCTGATCCGAAATAAGGGCGGCCTCAACTGCTTTGACCGCCGCTTTTTGATCCAGATCGAACTGCAGGCTCATGCCGGGGAAAAGAGTAAGATCCCTTATGATGACCACCGGCATGTTGCTTGCTGTATTTTGTGTATTTACTGTATTATCCTTTTTCTTTCTCATAAACCATCAGGCGTGTTTTCTCCGATCAAGAAGCTTATCCAGCTTGCCCTCCTGTTTTTCGGGCTTTTTATCCCTGTGTGTTATCTCGGGCTTGGCACCGTCATCAACGGACGCTTTAGTGATGGTCACCTTTCCTATGGTATCATCGGAAGGTATCTCGTACATAACGTCCATCATGGTGTTCTCAAGTATGGAGCGGAGACCTCTTGCGCCTATCTTCCTTTCAATTGCCTTATCGGCTATAGCTTCCAGTGCATCGTCTTCAAACTCCAGATCGACTTCATCTATCTCGAACAGACGCTTGTACTGCTTGGTCAGTGCATTCTTAGGTTCTTTGAGTATCCTTATCATCGCATCCCTGTCAAGTCCATCCAACGTCACGCCAACCGGCAGACGTCCTACGAACTCGGGGATCAGACCAAACTTGATCAGATCCTGGGGAGTTACCGAATGGAGAAGCTTTGATATATCCTCTTCCTTCTTTGACTGCAGCTCGGCTTTAAAACCTATAGCCTTTTTGTTGAGCCTGTCGCCGATGATCTTTTCCAGACCGTCAAACGCTCCGCCGCAGATAAAGAGTATATTTGTGGTATCGATCTGAAGGAGCTCCTGCTGGGGATGCTTCCTGCCTCCCTGAGGCGGAACCGATGCCAGTGTGCCTTCTACGATCTTAAGCAGAGCCTGCTGTACGCCTTCACCCGATACATCTCTGGTGATGGATACATTCTCACCCTTCTTTGTTATCTTATCTATCTCGTCGATATAAACGATGCCGTACTGCGCACGCTCTATATCATCATCGGCTGCCTGTATCAGCTTAAGGAGTATGTTCTCAACATCTTCTCCCACATAACCTGCCTCCGTAAGAGTCGTAGCATCGGCAATAGCGAAGGGTACGCCCAGTATCCTGGCCAGCGACTGTGCCAGATAGGTCTTACCCGATCCGGTAGGTCCAACCATGATGATATTGGATTTCTGCAGCTCCACATCATCTTTCTTCTTGGGAGCCATGATACGCTTATAGTGGTTGTATACAGCCACGGAAAGCACCTTTTTAGCCTCCTCCTGACCTATTACATAACCGTCAAGGAATTCCTTTATCTGCCTGGGTTTCAAAAGATTTATCTCCGGTACTACCTTCGATCCGCCCTCTTCATCCTCGTAAGGAAATTCATCTTCTTCGGCGATTATGTCGGAGCATATACCCACGCACTCATCGCATATATATATACCTTCCGGTCCCGATATCATGCGCCGCACCATATCGGGAGTCTTGCCGCAGAAAGAGCACTTTGCCTTTCTTGAATCTATCATCTTACCTGCCATTATTATTTATCCTTCTTATCACTTTCATCAGGCCTCTTATAGATGACCTCATCTATAAGCCCGTAAGCCTTTGCTTCTTCAGCTGTCTTCCAGTTATCACGATCGGTATCGGCAGCTATCACATCATAAGGCTGTCCGCAGTTTTCTGCCAGGATCTTATTAAGCTTTTCCTTGGTCTGCAGTATATGCTTGGCAGCTATCTCTATCTCTGTAGCCTGACCCTTGGCACCGCCCAAAGGCTGATGGATCATTATCTCGGCATTGGGAAGTGCGTAACGCTTGCCCTTTGTACCGCCTGCTAAAAGGAATGCTCCCATGCTGGCAGCCATACCTATGCAGTTGGTGGAAACGTCACACTTTATGAACTGCATGGTATCGTAGATAGCCATACCTGCGGTCACGGAACCTCCGGGAGAATTGATATACAGCTGTATATCCTTCTCGGGATCCTCTGCCTCAAGGAAAAGCAGCTGGGCCACTACCAGGCTGGCTGTAACTTCGGTAACTTCATTTCCCAGGAAAATGATCCTGTCCTTTAACAGTCTTGAATAAATATCATAAGTACGCTCGCCGCGGCTTGTCTGCTCAACGACATAAGGTACCAGATCATTATAAATCGTGTGTTCCATCATAACCTCCGTCCGATAATATCGGTCATTTTATTTTTCTTTTGCTTTATCCACTACGAAGTCAAGAGCCTTTCTGATGCGGATGTCTTTTCTGATCATCTTAAGCTCGGGCTCTCCCATCATCTCTTTGAGCTTATCAACTTCTGTTCTGTACTGCTCTGCCATATCAGCAAGTTCCTTATCAAGGTCTTCATCGGTCGCTTCGATCTTCTCTGCTTCTGCTACGGCTTCCAGTGCTATCCTGCCCTTGATACGCTTCTCGATACCGGGTCTGGACTGCTCCATAAGCTTCTCCTCGGTAAGACCTGTGAACATGAAGTACTGTTCCATTGAAAGTCCCTGATATCTGAGCTGCTGTGCATACTCATCAACGGATCTCTTTGTCTCGGTGTTGATCATAGCCTCGGGAACATCCATTTCTGCCTGCTCAACGAGCTTATCTACTACAGCCTCTTCCTTCTTATTGCGTGCTTCCTTAGCCTTACGATCCTCAAGCTTCTTGCGCAGGTCTGCCTTATACTCATCTACGCTGTCAAAGCCCTTCTCATCAGCAAAATCCTCATCAAGTTCGGGAAGCTGTCTTTCCTTTATCTCATGTACATGGCACTTGAATACAGCTGCCTTCCCCTTAAGCTCCTCTGCATGATAATCCTCAGGGAAGGTCACGTTAACATCAAAGTCCTCTTCAGCCTTCTTGCCTACGATCTGCTCCTCGAAACCGGGGATGAAGGAATTGCTGCCCAGAGTAAGGGGATGATTCTCACCCTTTCCGCCTTCAAAAGGCACTCCGTCTACAAAGCCTTCGTAATCAAGTATTACCTGATCGCCATCCTTTGCTTCACGCTCAACGCTGACCATTCTTGCCTGAGCCTCGAGCTCCTTCTTGATCTCGCTTTCAACATCCTCATCGGTAACTTCGGTATCAAACTTCTCAACCTGAAGCCCCTTATACTTCTTAAGGGTAGCCTTGGGGTTAAGTGCAACCTTTGCGGTAAATACAAAGGGCTTGCCAACCTCAAGTGTAACTACATCTATCTCGGGTGAGGAAACTATCTCCTCTTCGCACTCATCATATGCCTTTTCCCATGCTTCGGGAATGATTATATTTGCTGCATCGGGATAGAAGAAATCCTTACCATACATCTTCTCTATCACCATACGGCTAACCTTTCCGCGGCGGAAACCGGGTATATTTATCTTGTTCTTATTCTTCTTGTAAGCTCTCTCTACCGCATTCTCAAAGTCCTCACCGGGTACTTCGATTGTCAGCATCGCCATATTGTGTTCCAACTTCTCCAACTGTACGCTCATTACGATCTTTCCTCCTGAAATAAACATTTCCTGCCGCTTCACGGCACACACTGCGAGATTATACCACACATAGCGCTCATAAGTCCAGCACTTTTGGATATCTTTAAACAAAAGGCCTTCCGTTATCCGGAAGGCCCTTATCGTTATTCATCCGCTTTGCCTCTCAAATACTCTTCAAAGAAGGCAGCCGCCCTGTGGTCCGAATCGCCGTGCTTTAAATTCACATCGCACACCGCACCCAGATCCACATTTATATTCTTGCACATTACCTCGCCTTCCACCACTGCAGTCGATCCCACTGCCAGGTTCTGTGCCACGTCGATATCGCCCCTGACTGCACCGTTCACTTCGGCATCGCCGGCCTTGATATTACCGATCACAGTCACGCCCTTGCCGATGCCTATATGTTCCCGGCACTCTATATTGCTCTGAATGGTGCCCTCGGTCAGCTCCACGCTTCCCACCTTTATATTCTCGCCTTTAACAGAACCGTTAAGCTCTAAGGTTCCGTCTATGCTTACATTTCCGTTCACTTCCCCGGCGATCTGCAGATCCCCGTCACTCACCACATCTCCGGTGATCTTCATCCCCTTGGGTATAATCGACTTTTCCATTCTCATTCACCTCGCCGCTACATTCTAACACAAGCGCGCTCCCTTCGCAAGCGCCCCCGCCGCTGCCTAACCGTGGGCCGCCCCCCGGGTTGATCTGCCCCACCGGGAAGGTTCCTCTCAGCCGGTCCTCCCCCACTGCATACGGTCCCCCCGGGCAGCCCTTGCTTTCCCCGGGGACGGTTCTCTGCTCCCATTCAATAAGCCACCGGACGGATATGCAGACAGGGCACGGTCACCGGTTCCGTTTGGCTCGCTGTTTTATGCGACCGGGATCTACATAACGGAACCGTCCGGGACCGGTCGATAGTGGATATCCGTATCCACTATCGACCTTGTCCCGCCATCCGTGGCGGTCCATCCCTACCAGGCATACCCCGGTCACAAAACAGCGGCCTCACTCCAATGGTGCCCGATGCCTCTGCCTGCATATCTGGCCGGTGGTAATACGTATAATACAGAGAACCGTCCCGGCGGGAGGCAGATGACCGGTTGGGGGACCGTCCCGGCAGGAGGCAAATGCCCGGCCTGAGCAGAACCGTCCTCAGGCCTGGCAAGGAGTAAAAAAAGAGCTGCGCAAAGCGCAGCCCTTTAAAATGAGGGGGGAACGCTGTATTATATAGCTTCGTGGAAAGTTCTGCTGATAACATCCGCCTGCTGCTCGGGTGTAAGCTTGATGAAATTAACTGCATAGCCGGATACCCTGATGGTCAGCTGGGGGTAATTTTCGGGATGCGCCTGTGCATCCAGAAGTGTGTCGCGGTTAAGTACATTTACGTTAAGATGATGACCGCCCTTAGTTGCATAGCCGTCCAATAATGATACAAGATTGTTTACCTGTGCGCTTGCTGCTTCCATTTTTCTCTCCTCCTTTGTTATGTACTCTATATCGATAGCCCTGCGGCTTTCCTCTCGTTACATTGACATAATATCATTATAAAAAAGAAAAGTGCGTAACAATTGTTACGCAGCAACAAAAAATTTATCGATCTTTAGCAGTCAGCCCAAAGCAACAGGCTCTCCGTATTACGCATACATTTAATAAAAACACTCTATCACATCTCTTTTAAGTATCTTTATCTCTTCCTTATCTACCACGATCAGCCCGTCTTTCTGCATGTTCATAAGCTCCCTTGAGAGCGAAGGCCTTGCCACTCCCAGGAAATCCGCAAAGTTTTCGCGGTTCATGGACAGCCTTACTATCCCGTCCTTATCTGCATTTTCCAGAAAATAAATAGCCAGCTTTTCCTTAAGGGAGGTTGAACTTAACAGATGCAGCTTCTTGGTCATCGAAAAATTCCTGCCTGCCAGTATCTGCAGCAGGTTTCTGGTTATCATCTGATGGTGGCCGCAGGCGTTCTCACAGAAACCGTAAAAGAATTTCCAGGGTATCTGCAATACCCTGCTCTCGACCATAGCCACCGCGTCATACCAGTAATGCGACTGTCCCGCAAAAAGAAAAGCCTCACCGAAAACGTCGCCGGGCATGACCGTATACAGAAGGTTACGCTTGCCCGATGCAAAATCCTTTACCAGGGCCATCTCCCCTTCCTGCAATAAAAAAATCATCTGCGGTACTTCTCCCTGGCGGAAGATATATTCACCTGCAGATAATTTTCTGCTCACAGCCCTTGAGCATTTGAGCATCTTGTCAATTTCAGCCTGTGCTATATCAGAAAAAAGATCCATATCACAATTCCATCAGTGCAACATAATACTCACGCATCGTCTCAAGTTCAAGACAGCCCAAACGGCTCGACCTGGAATTGATCGCCATACCGCAATCAAGATCTATCACATAACAGCCTCTGTACTTCTCACTGATGAATATCTTTCCCCTGCCCAGATCATCCAGATGATTAAGCCTCTGGGTAAAGATATGTCCGACTATATAACGATCCCTCTTATACTGGAAAGGGCATTTTTCTTTCTTATCATAGGGATTGCCCATGCGGTCAAAGAGGGACTCCCATACTATCGTCTCCGCTTCGGCCGGAGTAGCCTTCTTAAAGAACAGCTCTTTACCGAACTTGCGCTCTAACGAATACGAATGCGAGATATGATACTTCACGCCTTCGACTGTGATACGCTTGATAAGCCTCAGTCCCTTAAGGTACTCCTCGATCTCGTTCTGTTCATTAACGCTCAGATCATAGAAATCCCTGAATGTATCCTCCCCGCCGTTAGCCGGGTGTGTCCACAGTTCATAAGGCGTCAGGTGATCATCCTCTCCCCTGGGATCTATCGTCCCTCTCTCCAGCTCTCTCTGATACTCGATCGCCTTTAACATCATCATCTCATGATTGCCCAAAAACATCTCCATATTAGGCTGTGCCATGATGTACTTTATGAGTTTGATGCCGTCCTTACCGCGGTCGATGACATCACCATCGATATAGAGCAGATCATCCGGTTTGAAGTCTATAAGGTCAAGAAGATTTATGAACGTATCATAGTGACCATGTATGTCGCTTATGACAAATGTACGCATCGTCTGCCCGGCTCCCCCCCTAATTCATTTCCTCGATATCCGACGCATTCACACAAATGACCGGACGTATGCCCATCTCCTCATTAAGTTTCCACAGAGTAAGATGATCGTCTACCAGCGCGTGCCCTTCATAGTTCTCTGCACACTTGTATGAATCCTTACCGTCTATATGTCCTCTGGAACGGAGTCCGAAGCTCGAATGTGACAAGACCCTGTCGGCCAATGCCGCAACATACTGTGAGCAGGGCGAAGGCTCAATCACAGTATTCGATTTGTTGATGCCCCTTGACAGTGTAAAGTCTATATCAAATCCCTGGCGTATCTCCTCTATCGAAGGAAGATAAACCTTATCGTACGTGGTCCTGTCGGAGAAAGCAGAGATAGGCGTGCTTATCTTGGTAACGTTTAAGAAGCCTCTCTCTTCCTCTTTGAAAGCTTTCTTTATGAAGCGGGAATTAAGCCAGGCCCTTATCTCGCTTTCTTCCCAGTAAATACCGCTGCGTATCTTGGAGATCTCACGGTCCGTCATGTCAAGATACTTTCTCTTATCGAAAGCGCGGTATTCGATTATATATTCAGACTGAAGCGTAACACGCCCCGCCCTGTTCTGAACTATGCGCCAGGAGAGCATGTTAAACTTAAAGTAACGGTATCCCGATACCTCTCCCTCTTCCTTTACCACGTTGCGGCGCAGAATGAACAGATCCCTTGATTCCGTATCCACCGTCTTCATCACCGGAAGGCGCATGTAGCGCTCACCGTTAACGGTAGCAATATTATCCTCATCATATTCCGCATAGACTA
Source organism: Lachnospiraceae bacterium (assembly GCA_017437785.1). Lineage (GTDB taxonomy): Bacteria > Bacillota > Clostridia > Lachnospirales > Lachnospiraceae > NK4A136. The sequence goes on along the minus strand of JAFRXH010000011.1, from coordinate 99,980 downwards.
TATCGGAGGTGAGCTGTGCTCCGGTCATCTCGTTCATGGGATACTCGCCGAACCATACACGGTTGTTGCGGTCCTTTAAGATGTGCGCACCGTCATCCGAAGAAACTATGGGCACGCTCTTTTCATCAGGTGAGATACCGTAGAGATCCTTATAAAGCTCCTCTATGCTCTGCTGTCTGTCACGCGGCCTCATCGAAAGGCCCTTCATTATAGCCTTTGCCAGCTTCTTATCTATCTGGATAGTATAATTGGCCAGATCGACCAGCTCGTCTTTTTCGTTACGTTCATAGGATGACTGCGGCACATCGCCCGTCATCATACAGTATAGCGTAGCACATATACCGTATATATCCGTCCAGGGTCCCTGCTCCGAAAGCTTTGAAAGCATCTGCTCAAGCGGTGCAAAGCCCCATTTCCCTAGGAACACCTGCTGGTTGGCCACGCCCATCTTTCTCGAGCCTCCGAAGTCGATCAGCTTGATGCTGCCGTCCTCATCCATCATGATGTTATCTGGGCTTATGTCACGATGAAGCAGTCCCGATTTATGAAGCTTGCCAAGTATGCTTATAACAGGCTCCATCAGATTGAGCGACTCTTCAACAGAAAGCCAGCCGCCCTGGTCATCGATATATTTACGGAGGTTACCGCTCTTTAAGTATTCCATGATAAGGTAACCCGTATTATTCTCATAGAAAAGATCCTTGATGGCAACAATACCGGGGAACTTGGAGAACTCTGCCAGTATACGCGCTTCACGCAGATAAGCCTTAGTCTCTTTTTCGTATTCCTCGTTATTTACTTCATCAAGAACCAGGACCGTCTTGCCATCCGGCGAACGGTCTACCATCTCATCGGGGAAAAACTCCTTTACGGCCACAGGATACTCAAGGAGCATATCATAACCTATATAGGTTATGCCGTATCCGCCTTTTCCCAGGATGTTTCCTATTAAGATCTTGGTATTGAGAATGGTCCCCGGTGCCAGTGCCTTTGACCAGGTCTGCTGACCTGTCTTTTCTCTTCCGCAATAAGGGCAGATCCCCTCTGCGTCACTGACCTTCATGCACCGAAGACAGATTTTTCCGATTTCTGAACGTTCCATGTATCCCCCAAAAGAGCGAGTCTAAAAATTCACGTTTATATTATACCGTCTGTTCAGACAAATTACCATATTATTTTGTATTTTTTTTATAAGTTTTCGTCATTCTGCCCTTATAGCCGCCAGAGGGCTGAGTTTCATGGCACGAAGAGACGGGAAGAAGCCTGCGAGCATCGCTATTAATATAGCAAACACTATAGAGACTCCACCCAGCCACAAAGGGATACGGGATATCCCGCCGGCTCCCTCTTCAATGTAGAATCCCATAGCCTCCGCTCCGCCGCCCGACAAGAGCTTATTTATGACAAAAGATATAAGGTAGCTTAAGAGCGTTCCCACAAATCCGCCTATAAAACCTATATACCCTGCCTCTATAAGGAACAGCGCCTGGATATCTTTTATCCGACAGCCGATAACCTTCATGATACCTATCTCTTTGGTACGCTCGTAGATACTCATCATCATGGTATTAGTGATGCCTATGGCAGCGACAAAGAGCGATACCGCACCTATACCGCCCAGCACAGCCTGGATAACGTTCATGCTCTTCATCTCCTGCTCTATCCAGTCTGCATTGGCATAAGTCTGATAACCCATATCATTGATTATCTGCTGTACCGCAGATACATTATCCATATTGTCAACGGAGACTATCAGCTGGTTGTAGAAGATCTCCTTGTAAGGCTTGCCGTTCTTTCTCGTAGGCTGCCCCGGTATGGTCCTGCCGCGGAACTCACGGTTTAAGGTATTCTTTAAAGCATCTATGTTGCAATATACCGCATAGGAATACTGGTTCCATTCGTCTATCGCTCCTTTAACCACTCCGGACGCCTTGGTGATATACTTCTTCGCATTGGGTACGGTCTGACCGTTTTCGTCCTGCTGTCCTGCGTTAAAGTAACGCTCTGTATCAAGTATCAGAAAAACCTGATCCTTCATCCAGTCGATCGGCGGGATCTCACCGGTCTCCCAGTAAGTTTTGTTTGTTTTTTCGTTGCTCATATCCTGCAGCACGGTATTACCTACTAAAAGCTGAAGCTCGCTTTCCGAAGATGGATAAGCGCCGTCCCCCAGAGGGATGTTCTGTCTCTCCATATACTCCGTGGTAGTACCGTAAAGTGTCACCCAGCTCATATAGCCCTTGCACTTTATGATAGCGCTGCAGTTAAGCTGCGGATCTACGGCCTTTACATGATCCAGCGTAGAAAGCGTTGATATGAGCGCATCATCAAGATGGCGTTCTTCCTTGTCCTTATCCGAAGATGAAGACATCCCGCCTTCCATCATTACCATACCGCCTCCGCCGTCGGGAGAGTTTACCGTGATAGCCGTCAGGCTTCCGTAATTCTCCATCTCATCGAGCAGAGTCTGTTTCATGCCTATACCAAGACTTATCATGACCACTATGGACGTTGTACCTATCGCAACGCCCAGAACAGTCAGTATGGTACGCACTTTTCTTTTAAAGAGGGATGAAAGGCTCATCCCCAAAAGATCGCCCAGTCTCAAGATTTACTCCTCGTTATCATCATCCAGTGAATCCAGTTCCTGCTGGAGTGCCTTAGCTTTCTTCTTCTTTGAGAGTATCACTCCCACCACTATGCCTGCAACAACCAGCACTGCTATACCGCCTATGAGTATCGCCCAGGGGAATTTCTTGGGCTCTTCCATCATGCCATCATCAAACTCGCTGAAATCATCCATGCCTTCTCCGTAATCCATTGACATGACAAAGATATTTAATTCCTTCTCGATAGTGGTAACATTGCCCGCTTCATCTTCATAGCTGATCTGCGCGATCACGGTACCGTCATCCGTAGTCTCTGCGATACCGGTTATCATGGCATCCACATTGCCGGTGGCGCCGGGCTCGATCTTGCCAAGGAAAGTCGATCCGCCGCTTATACTGTCTGCCAAGAATTCAACGGTCACATTGTACAGAGTCGTCTTTCCTTTGTTATAGATGGGGAACATGACGTTACTGCTGCCGCCCAGCTCTATCGAAGCGGGAAGTACCTCTGCATCACCGGTATCAACACGCGGCTTCTGCTTGATCGGTATGGACACGCTGGTCTCCGTCGTATAGGGGTTGTTTTTCTCATCTTCATATGCAGCATGCAGATCCACGATGTAGGGTTTCTGTGTAAGATCGGCACGCGCGGTCATCTCTATGTTAAGATCCGCAGTACCTCCGGCAGGGATCTGCTTTACAAATATCGTCGCCGAGCCTGATGTCGGAAGGAATGCTTCAACGGCGTTATCTCCCACGCCTTCCTTGGCTGCCTTTAAGTCAAACTGTATATTGGATACCGATGTAGCCGTAGCTGTATTCTGTACCGTGATAGTCAGGTTAAAGGTATCTCCGGCATATACATCACCCGGATCCGTCGTGAAACCTGTTACTATTATCCTGGGGGTTGAAGTCTTTCCTTCGGACTGTGAACCGTCATTAAGATATCCGCTTCCCGGAGCACCGGTGATATCGATATAGGTTATCAGATCGGTCTCCTCTATCTCTCCGTCTCTGTAATACTTTGCATGGAATTTAAGCGGATAGGTTCCGGAAAGAGCATCGTCAGCTACTCTGAAATTCCAGGTCACGGGCTCTGCAAACTGCGCCTGCTGGGCAACATCATGTACAGGCTCTAAGCGGTATACCTTTCTTACTGCCTCGGCCGAAGTGATATCAAAAGGCCATTTGCTGACATCCGTATCCACTACAGGCATGATAAGCACATCCTGCATAAGTGCCACACCAAGGTTTACAACCGAAAAGCTGACATTGATACTCTGCCCGTACGAAGCCTTGGGGATCGAACTGTTATTGGTTATGAAGAGGAACTTCTCCGCACCCTTGACATTGCTCTGAGCCGCTGTCGTAAGACGACTCTCCACCTCATTTACATAAGCCACCAGCTGCCCGACCGTCAGTTCATTATCGGCTATGAATACATTGGCCTCGTAAAAAACCTCGTTCATCCTCTTGCAGCCTTCGGGAGACAGATCATAAAGCTTCTTTAAGCTTTCCATGTGCTCCACAAGATAAGCATATGCAGCCGCCCTGTCATCATCATTTACCTTGGCGCTCTCATCCTTAGTGACCAGCATAGTCACATCAAAGCCTGCAAAGACTTCCGCGGCCGGTCCAAGTAATAAAGCGCTGCTGAGCAATACCATGGCCATCATTCTGATAAACTTTTTCATCTTGTTTTTCCTCCGGATTATAATGTCTATACGAATAAAAGCATTAATCTTTATTGTTTTCTTTATTTTCTGCAAGTTTCATCGGATCATACTCAGGTACTATGATCTTTGGCGCTTCTTCCTCCGCCGGCGTATCTTCCGCCGCGGATGTTTCTGCAGCCGCCTGATCCGTCGCGGGCGCTCCCGGAGCCGTCACATCTATTACCGGCAGCGGTGTGGTTTCCATAGTGCCTTCCGCCGGAGGCGCATCGCCCTCCGCTCCCAGGCCTTCCCGTGCAGCCATCGCTTCTGCCACAGCCCTGTTATCCTCGATCTTGATTATCTTTCCGTCGCTGATATGGATTATCCTGTCTCCGAAAGAAGCCAGGTGGTTATCATGCGTGACCATTACCATGGTCTGGTTCTGCTCGTGCGAAATCTTCTGTATCAGCTTAAGCACTTCCATGGTCGTATTCGAATCCAGGTTACCTGTAGGCTCATCCGCAAATACTATCTCCGGGTTCACCACCAGTGCCCTGGCTATACCTACTCTCTGCTGCTGGCCGCCGCTCATCTGTCCCGGACGGTGCTTCATGTATTTCTTAAGTCCGACAAGCTTAAGCATCTTGATAGCACGCGCTTCCCTCTCCGCCTTACTCACTCCCTGGAACGTAAGGGGCATCGCTACATTCTCGATAGCCGTCATATTCTGCATCAGATTGTAAGACTGGAATATAAAACCTACATGGGCCTGGCGGAAATTCACCAGCTGTGATTCGTTCTTTTTTTCTATATGTTCGCCGGCTATTATGATCTGCCCTTTTGTAGGCTTTTCCAGACCGGCCATCATATTGAGAAGCGTAGACTTGCCGGAACCCGAGGTACCTACTATACAACAGAACTCGCCTTTCTGTATCGAAAAATCCACGCCGTTTAGAGCGCGCACCTTATTGGTACCTATCATGTATATCTTGTAAAGATCCTTTACCTGGATAACCGGTTTTCCCATATAATGCCTGAAATTATGTTTTTTCATCAATATTTAGTAATTTACGCAACCAAGAACACATTATATACTCTGTCCGGTATAAAAGCAAGTTACAATTCTGTCATAAAAGCGAAATAAAAATGTAATAAACGGCCGTGAATAAAGCCTGCAGAGCTTTTTGCGGCCATTTGATTTTTGGATAAGATACCACTATAATAAGCAAAAAAGGAGGTGGCTTATCATGAACTGTCCAAGATGCGGAAGGACTACGGTTTTCGGAGCGGCATTCTGCGGAGAATGCGGCATGAGGCTGCCGCAGCAGAGCGGTAATTCCATGCAGGACCTTATAAAACGCGGCGAACGCGAAGCCGATATGGCTGCAAAAGCTGCCGGAGACGGACTGCAGAGCATTATAGACGATATCACCAAGCTGATAAAAAAATGACAAAAAAAATCTCTTAAGTCATTAGACTTAAGAGATCCAAAGAGCGGGTGAGGGGAATCGGACCCCCGTGTACAGCTTGGAAGGCTGTCATTCTACCATTGAACTACACCCGCGTGCTTTATCGTTTTACCGCACTCAGCAATACGGAATTATATCACAAAAAATGAGCTTGTCAAGAGTTTACAGAAAATAATTTTACAGGTCCCGTAAAGTGACGGCAACTACTGTTACCGTCACCTACTAAAGGCCTGCTTAAACGTCTTTTATCAGGATTCAAACTGCCATTCCGGTTTCTTAAAGAAGTCAACCCTGGGCTCTAAGAACTTAGGCTTATGAGATTTAAGATCCGGCACATATGCGCTTAAGGGCTCCAAGATCAGATCCCAGCTCCATATCCTGTCATCAAAGCCGATATACTCCTTAAACATCTCACAGCCGTCCGGGGCTATGGGATGGAATAAAACAGCCATTACCTTGCAGGAATACCAGGTATCCACTAAAAGCTGTCTCTTCATCTCCAGATCGTTATTCTTGTCCGCTTCACGGCTTACAGCCGCCCAGTTCTTATTAACCTCACGGATATACTCATCCAGGGTATAAGATATCCTGTGGAAATCATGATTGTACATATGCCGCTCATAATCCAGCACATTCTTCTCTGCGAGCGCACGTATCTTTTCCGATACTTCTCCATCGGGGATCACGCCGTCAAATGCTGCCTGTGTAGAATAAAAGCATGAGCGGATCAGACGGTTATATACGTTAGTAAGAAGGTTTCCTTCCTTTACAACGGGATCGGCGCCCTCTCTCTGATCCTCCGGCAGATATACCTGTGGCTTAAAGCCCGTGCTCTTGTTTGATAAGCCCAGGCTGATAAAATGCATGCGCAGCTGGTCAACCGAATAATGATCAAGCAGTTCTGCTGCCATAGGCGGCTTGATATCGGAGCTTGAGCTGGCCTTGGTATCCATAAACAGGATATGTCTGTTGGGTATGATGTGGGGCGGTCTCACATTGCCCAGCGCATGGAACATTCCCATCTCTGCGATCGAATAAAAATAGATATTATCCTCGCCTATGAACTGGTATACCATGGAATCTTCATCATTCCACCACTTCTGCCACTCATCCTCATCCGCTCCCTTAGCAGCCAGGTAAGCACGCGTAAATGATATAGGCGCCCAAAGGGATTCCGGCCATACCCAGAAGGTCAGATCCTTCTCGCCTTCCTTCTCCGGTACGGGAACACCCCATTCCACATTACCCGATAAACGGAAAGGCACCAGGGTCTTTCCCGCGGTATAATGCACGCCCGCTTCTTCAAGTACCTTTCTTGCCAGATCACGGTCATCCAGTGACTTAAAGACGCACAGCAGTGATTTCCGCTTCTCCTCATCAATAAGCTCATGCTCGGGGAACTTAGCCAGGAGCGCATCCTGATCCTTATCCTCCAGATATTTCTTCGGTATATGGACTGCAGGTTTATTTAAGAATTCATCGATGATGAGCATCTCAAATTTGCGGCGGTTTGTATTTGCACGCAGCTCATTGATGCATCCCTTCAGATAATCTATATCATCCTCCAGTTTGTAATACCAGTTGGTCACGTTTACAAAAGAGGGCTTCTTTCCCGATAATACGCTTATGGGATCGATAAGCTCGCTGGGCATGTACTGATGTCCCAGTGAACACTCATCCGCATACGCCTTATCACTGCAGCAACCCTCGATGGGGCAGCGTCCCACGACCTGGCGGCCGTTTAAGAAAACACCCAGTTCATCATCAAAAAACTGCGGGGTGGATAGTTTTTCAAGATAGCCTTTCTCGTAGAGGCTGTTAAATACCTCTGCCGAGGTCTTTGTATGCATCTTGCCTGCCTCACCCAGTGCGGATGCGCCGAACAGATCAAGGCTTATCTTATATGCTTTAAGTGTCTCTTTCTGTTTCTCATGATTTGAACGGACATAATCCTCTATCGATTCCTGATATCCACCCTCCTTAAGCTTGCGATAGCTTTCGAGCGCAGGCGAACCGTAACAGTCTGTTCCCGAGACAAAGATCACATTCTCTTTTCCTATCCTGTCGCGCATGAATCTGGCAAATACATCCGCATGTACAAACATGCCTCCCACATGTCCGAAATGCAGTTCCTTATTGCCATAGGGCATTCCGCCCGTGATCACACATCTTTTGGGAAATACCGGTCTCTCATCGGGTCTTATTCTTTTATCGTACATTTATCTTCTCCTTTGGTATTTAAATCATCCAGCATGATGATATATGTTTTGCCGCTTTGTTGCAAGTATTTATTTGCCTATGGCCGCATTCATGCTCCCGCTTTTGTAGCCGCGCATATCCAGCGCTACAAACATAAAGCCTATCTCCTTAAATCTGTCATACACCTCCTGCCGCAGACCTTCCTCTGCCAGGCGCGGGATATCCTCTGCGCGCACTTCTATCCTGGCAACGTTTCCGTGGATACGGACACGCTCTTCGATGAATCCGCGCTCTATCAAAAACTGCTCCGCTTTATCTATCATCTTAAGTTTTTCCTCGGTTATCTCTTCACCATATGCAAAGCGTGATGCCAGGCAGGCATAGGAGGGCTTGCTCCAGGTCTTAAGTCCCATAGCCTTCGACAGGGCGCGTATGTCCGCCTTGGTAAGCCCCGCTTCCCTGAGCGGGCTTTTAACCTTCAGTTCTCCCACAGCCTTAAGCCCGGGTCTGTAATCGCCCAGATCGTCCATATTCGATCCTTCCGCCACGTATTCTATCCCGTGCTCTTTTGCTATCTCCATTATCTTCGTAAAAGTCCTGCGCTTGCAGTGATAGCATCTGTCAGGTCCGTTTTTTCTGTACTCCGGATCGTTTATCTGATCTCCGTTGCAGATGATCTGCAGTATGCCGTGCGCTCTGCAAAATTCCTCCGCCTCTTTTATCTCCCGTTCCGGCACAGACGAATCCGCTTCGGTCACCGCTATGGCTTTATCTCCCAGCACATCATGGGCCACCATAAGAAGAAAGGTCGAATCCACTCCGCCGGAAAATCCGACTGCCAGGCTTTTAAGTGCTGCTATATCAGCTTTCAGTCTGTCCAGTTTTTCCGACTGCTGCGGAGTAAGTTCTTTATTGTTATCCATTATCAACCTCCTCATTAAAGATCACAGGTTCACCTGCCTGACCATCATGCGCCGGTCATGATGACAGGCGCTAATATTCATCCAGGAAATTATGTCTTATCCCGTTCTTTTTATACTCTATCACCGTATCAAGATTTACGTTTTCCACACTCTTAAAGATATTAAACTCCACAAAGGGATTTACCTTCTTAAGCTGCGCTATGAGCTTCTTTGTTTCAAGGCGCATCGATGAAGTGGTCCCGTCTTCGTGACAGGTAGTGCAGGTATCCGTAAAATGACATGCGCACTGCAGGAAATGCAGATCGTTATAATCCCTCCACGCGCAGATATCACTCTCCCTTACAAGATACAGCGGTCTTATCAGCTCCATCCCTTCAAAATTCGTGCTGTGCAGCTTGGGCATCATCGTCTGTACCTGTCCGCTGTGCAGCATGCCCATCAGTATGGTCTCGATCACATCATCAAAGTGATGGCCCAGTGCTATCTTGTTGCAGCCCAGCTCCTTTGCCTTGCTGTAAAGATACCCTCTCCTCATCCTCGCACACAGATAACAGGGATTTTTGTCTATCGTATCCACGGTATCAAAGATCGTGCTTTCAAAGATGGTTACCGGTATGCCAAGCGCCCGTGCATTGCTCTCTATCAGAGCCCTGTTCTCCGGATTATAACCCGGGTCCATTACCAGGAAGGTCAGATCAAATTCCACCTGCCTGTGCAGCTTTATTTCCTGAAAGAGCTTGGCCATGAGCATCGAATCCTTGCCGCCCGAAATACATACGGCTATGTGATCGCCTTCGCTTATCAGCTTATATGTTTTGCATGCCTTGGCAAAAGGTGAAAAAAGCTGCTTGTGGAATTTCTTCTTTATGCTGTCTTCTGCTTTCTTTTTCTTTTCCTCTATGTCGGTCTCGTTATTTATGCCCGCCCTGACATAGCCCACATAACCGCCTTCAAGGCTGTAGCACTCATCTGTATCAACGCCCTGCAGCAGATCATCCAGATCGCGCGATAGGCGTCCTATCTCACAGTAAAATATAAGCTTTTTATCTTCAGCGCTCTTTAACAGTTCACTGCTGTACTCAAGTTCTCCACGCGGTATATTGACCGCACCGGGTATCATTCCGTAGGAACACAACCCCTCATCCCTGATATCTATAAGCACATAGGTCCCTTCTGCCAAAGCTTTAAGCTCTTCACATGTTATCTCCTTCATCCGCAAAACCTTCCGTTAACTTAATCCCCCTTTAAAACACGATCAGTGTATCACCGTCTTACAGCCGCACTCTGCGCCGTTAACAGTGAGTACCTTCTTTTTATCATCCCAGGCCAGTTTTTTGATACTGTAGTCACCGTTCTCATAATCATATCCGTCGCCCGCATCGTCATACAGCTCAAAGCCTGCATCCGCTCCCGGATATACATGGATCGTGATATCATCCGAAAGCTCCGCTACACTGAGTGCCGGCTCCGTCATAGGTATTATGGCTCCCGCTTTAATAAACACAGGTATCTTATCAAGCGGTGCATCTGCTTCTATCGTGCTTCCGCCGCTGTACTTTTTATCCGTATACATATCATACCAGTCACAGCCAAGCGGCAGGTATACTTTTCTCTTATAGCCGCCTTCTTTTTTCTCTTTGCCGAAATACATTGCTTCGGTAACAGGACACACCATCATATTATCGCCGAAGAGGTACTGGTCAAATATATCGTAAGTATTCTTATCCTGCGTAAAGCCGTAAGAAAGCGGGCGCATGATAAGTCCATCGTTAAGATATACATTTCCCGCAAGCGAATAGATATAGGGTATCAGTGAATAACGCATTTTATTTGCGGCTAAGAGCGCATCATAAAACGGAGCTTCACTGCGGTCAAAATTCCAAAGCTCACGCCTTACATCCGTACCGTGTCCTCTGAACACAGGCAAAAACGCCCCCCACTGGTACCATCTGGTAAAGAGCTCACAATACGCCGGATCCTGTGCGGTATCGTCATAATCGCCGTCCCAATACCACTGCAGTCCGTTCTTCACAAAAAACGCGCCTATATCTATAGTCCAGTAAGGCATTCCGGATGCACAGAAGTTAATTCCTGCGGCGATCTGCTTCCTCAGTGTATCCCAGGATGCCGATATGTCGCCCGACCATAAAATGGTGCCGTAGCGCTGCTGTCCCGGATAACCGCTCCTGGTGAGATTTACCACACGCTTCTTGGGAGCGCTCTTTCGCTGGCCTTCATATATACCCATCGCATGATACAGTCCGAAAGCATTCATGTACGGTGCAGGGATATGGGCACTCACGCTTTTGCAGTACTGTTCATAATTCTTTGCATTTTCGGGTCTGACAGCCTCCATCCACTCCGGACATACAGGCTCGCTGTTATCGCACCACCATGCATCCACTCCGTGACAGAACAGTCCTTTCTGAGCCTGCTCCCAATAGAGCGTACGCGCTTCTTCTTTAAGCGCGTTGTAGATATGCACTCCCGGCAGCAGCAGATCCCTTTCCTCAAAATCCTTAACGTTTTCACAGTTTTCCGCCATATTGGGCCATATGGATATCATAAAGTGCACGTTCTCTTCATGCAGCGTTGCAGTCATCGCATCGGGATCGGGAAAACGTTTTTCATCAAAGCTTTTCTGTCCCCATTGTCCGTCGGGCCATGACAGCCAGTCCAGCACTATACAGTCCAGTCCTATGCCCCTTTTACGGTACTGTGCAGCCACATCCAGTATCTCTTTTTGAGTCTCGTAGCGTTCCTGCGACTGTATGTATCCGAAAGCCCATTTAGGGAGCATCACCGCTTTACCCGTAATCTTTCTGAATCCTTTTATCACGGCATCGGGGCTGCCGCCGCCGATAAAGAAGAAATCCATCTCCTTATCCGCTTCGGTATAAAAATACGTTCCCTCACAGCCGTCGTTAAATATCGACGGGCTGCAGCTGTTCACAAACAGGCCGTAACCTTTTACGGAAACAAAGAACGGTATTGCGATAGTACGGTTTGCCTGGTTTAAGTATATGCAGTTGCCGCGTATCGAATGGTATCCCTCTTCATGCTGGCCCAGTCCGTAAACGGCCTCGTCATCATCAAAGACAAAATTAAGCCTTGTCTGATAAGCAGTCCCTGTCTGTATCCTGCCGGCGTCCCTTATCACTTCCTTGCGGCCGTCTGAGGTATCGACATATTCTTTTTGTGCTTCTTTAGTATTTAAGCTGTATACCGGGATCTCCTTAAGTTCCTTGCTGCGCTTTGCCCGTTCCCTGAACAGAAGCTGTGAGTCTGCCGAATAGTAATAAAAACAGTTGCTCTCCTTATCGATCTTAAGCTTAAGCGCCGGCATATCCAGATAAACATACGCCTCATCCTCGGTATAACTCCAATCGGAAAAAGAAGGGAGTTTAGTGATACACGGCTTAGCGGCATCATCTGAAAACTCCCCCTGTGAATACAGGACCCTTACGCAGTCGGCACTTACAGGAACTATCCTCTGCTCTCCCTTATTAAGTCTTAAGCTCAAAATATTTCCTTCACGTTCCACGCTCTTAAGCCGCATATCCGAATACGGACTGCAATCAAGCATATCAGTGTTCCTCCTTTATCTTGGCTTTAACTCTTCATTTAAGCGTTCATACAGCTTCTCATCCTCAATGGGTCTGGAATAAAAATAGCCCTGGAAACTGTTGACGTTATATTTCCTCAGGATGTCACGCATAGCGGCAGTCTCTATACCCTCTACGCATACCTTTGCCCCAAAGAGGGATGCCACTTCCGTAAAACATTTTACCAGCTTGCTTTCCTGTTCATCCGCCTCAATATTTATGACAAAACTCCTGTCTATCTTTATCGAATCCACCGGTATGTCCTTGATAAGTCCGACGGAAGAAAAGCCCGTACCGAAATCATCCAGTGCCACACGCACTCCGCCTGCCCTTAGCGTGACCACCACGTTTCTTATCAGGTCCATATCCAGAAGCCTGCAGCGCTCCGTTATCTCGAGGCACAGCTGCTCGGGCGGGAAATCCAGCTCTCTTAATATCATCCAGATCAAATCGGTAAAATCCGGCTTTTCCAGCTGGGCATAGGAAATGTTTACATTTATAACAAAGTCCGGTATCTTTTCAAGCATCTTCTTTGCAGTGCGGATAGCCCGCCTTAAGATCCATTCCCCAAGAAGAGGGAACTTGGGATCACGCTCAAGAAGCGGTATAAATTCATCCGGGGGTATGGTGCCGTATTCAAGATTGCTCCAGCGCAGCAGCGCCTCAGCTCCGGTTATCCTCTCGGTTGACGCATCCATGATCGGCTGGTACAGAAGATAAAAACCGTTAAAGCCCTGTGATATGGAATTCCTTATCATATGGAGCGTTTCTATGTTACGCATATTGCGTCCGGTGATGCTGCCTGCAAATTCCACCAGATCACCGTGCTTGCTCACCTTTGAATCATCATAAGCAAAATTCAGGCATGAATATATCGTCTGCGTATCGGTATTAAACTCATCGAGCGCCAGGGCTCCGGAATTTAATTCAAGCGATACGAACCTGTCCTCGATCTGTACTCCGGATCTGAAATATTTGCGGATGCGTTCGTAGGTTTTCTTTATCTCCTTTTCGCTCTGCGTCTGGGTTATCACGGCATATTTTGAACCGTCCAGTCTGTAGGTCCCGCCGCGGTTACCCACATGATCCATAAGATAGCGTCCGAAGCGCTGAAGCACCGCATTTCCGAATCCATAGCCATATACCGCATTGAGTTCCGTAAGCTTGCCTATACCGATCATACATATCCTGATCTCGGTCTTGTTACGGATGCAGTTCTCCACATCTTCAAAAAAACCGTATTGGTTTCTGAGTCCCGTCAGATTATCGATATGACTCTGTTCGCCGTGATTGCGGATAGCTCCGCCGAAGTATTCCGGCTGTCCGTATTCATCCGTTATCACAATCCCGCGGCAGGTGCAGACATCATACTCACCGTCTTTTTTTCTGGCGCGGTACTGCATATCATGCCCCTGTGCTTTTCCGCTGAAGATGGCATCTATACCGTCGTGGTATGTCCTCTTATCCTCGGGATGTATGTGAGTCTCCCATATCGCCCCGGCCTCAAACATATACTCCGACGGCAATCCGAAAACATCCACCAGGCTCTTCGACCAGCGCGAATAGTCGTAGATCATATCACAGAGATAAACATGCGTATCTTCTCCCACAACGGAAAGAGCCTCAAAAAGAGAATCAAGACGCATTTTTCTTTCTTCGGGATAATTTTTATCCGTATTCATAAGCCCCCCAAAAATAAACACACCACTATGATCATTATATCAAAACACGGCTTAAATAACCAGCTTTCACTCTTATGCCTCCTCCCCGTCGCGTACATAATAGTGTCGCGCTATCCATTTACACAAACCCGGCATACCCGGATACACTATCCTCTCGCTCATGTTAAGCTGGTCCAGCATATCCCTTATCCTCCAGCGCAGATTCCTGTCGATTATGTACTTGATGGTATTCTCCGTTTTCCTGTTAAGGAAATCCTCTATATCATCGATAGCCATAGGCACAACACTGAAGAACGAATACTGGTTGACTATACGCTGGTTTATCGAAGGCGGCTCCAATATGACCATCGCACTGTCTCCCATATCCTTATCATATTGTTCCAGGCTGTTACCCGTAGCCTCCGAAAGCGTATCGACCGAAAAGATCGTCACCTGCTGCCGTCCCACTATCTTTCTGTATTTTTCGGGAAGATGCGCCACCATCTCTGACATATCTATCCTCCAGACACAGCAGTCGTGCTTTTGCATATCTTCTAAATTTGTTTCACTCATGGCGAAATGAAGCCCTACCAGTGCCGAATGCGTCCAGTCTAAAAGACGTGTGGGCAGACCGTTGTGCTGTCCTTCTATCATCTGTCTCCACACAGACTGTCCTATCGAAGGATCACCTATCTGGGCATACTTTGCAAAATTCTCGAGTATTGCAGGCTCCAGCCTGCTCTCCAGCCCTTTGCAGTTACGTGATAATGATGTTTTCATCTTAAAGCCGGAATCCGGCAGCCCCCGGTAAATATAGGAACTGCGGTTCCTGTTCAGATCCTGTCTGAATTCCTGTTCTGTCAGGAGCGGCATCAGTTCATCAAGACTGCGTATAAATACTTCTGTTATCACTTAAATCTCCTTTAAGATCACCTGCTCAGTGGAAATTCAGAACCTTATCATAGTCGTAGCCGCGATCCGGTGTATGCTTTCTTTCGCTCAGCGTAAAATATACCACCGCATTCTTTCCCAGACGGATATCAATGACCGCACTGCCGTCCGTATCCTTTATGATACTGCTCTGTGTAAGAGGCTGTGCAGCGCTCTTTATAAGCTCGGTCTGTTCCTCACACGGATATGCCGGCTCTCCCATATCATGCCATATCTTTAAAGGATTACAGCATTCTTCATCAACAGTCTTTGTGATGAGAGTATATTCCTCACAGTCAGCTCCGGGGATCGTTATCTCTTTGGTATACTCATCCTCATCTATATTCCAGAGTATACCTGCATATCCCTTTTCGTTCTTTACTATCACGGCTTCCTTATCTTTAAACACGCAATCGCTGCCAAAGAGCTTTAACTGCTTAAAGAAATAGAATGTCCAGAATGTGGGCTTGGGTATATTTCCCGCAGCCACCATACCAAAACCGCCGTGGAAGAGCGAATTGGGAACACCCTGCTCTTCAAAAACATCTCCGAAAGTCCAGTATGAATAGGCTTCGTTCACATCCCCCAGACCGCTTAACTGTCTTGCCAGATATGCCGCATTAAGATTGGTATCGTGTATAACACCCTTTGGCGTATACGAGGTGCTGAACTCCGTAAGATGGATAGGCGTATCTTTGAATTCTTCAAAGGAATCAACAATATCGCGTGTAGACTGCAGATTTTCAAAACGCATATCCTGGTCTTCCAGCTTTGAATAATCGTAATGTCCGATCCTTTCCGGGAACTCCACTGTATAGTGATGCCTGGTGATACGGTCGGGCTTTATCCCTTCTTTCCTGCAGAACTTAAGAAATGCCTTTATCCATTCCGCATCCCTGACTCCGCATATAGCAGGGCCTCCCACCTTAAAGCGCGCGTCATAAGCCTTGATCGCATTAAAGCTTTCTTTAAAGAGCTTAAAGTACTCTTCCATATCTGCCTTAAACCAGAAGCCCGGCAGATTGGGCTCGTTCCATACCTCGATGGGCCAGGTGCATACTTCATCACCGTAACGATCCTTAAGATGCTTAAGCAGTGCTACCACCATACCGGTCCACTTCGAATAATCCTTAGGCGGAGTGGTATTTCCCTTCCAGTAAAAGATGGTCTGTGTACCGCTGGCGAGTTCCGAAGGCATGAAGCCCAGCTCCAGGTACGGCCGTATATCGAGCTTTAAATAGCTGTCTATGATACGGTCGATATATGTATAATTGTATTCGACCTTTATCTCGTCATTCTCTTTATATTCATGATAGATGGAAACATCATCCGAAAAAAGCCCGTGGCCCCTGATATAGGAAAAACCTATCATCTTCTGGACATATTCCAATTCCTTTAAGTACTCCTGCGTCAGTGCCAGTCCCAGTCTTCCTGTCCCCACACAGTAATCAACCCGGTTATTGAACACTTCCCGGTTTGCGGGATCCAGCTTGATCTTTTTTACACTCATTTCATACCTCCTCATAATATGATCTGTTACTTATTCATCTTCTTCAACGGTCTCCGATATCATTTCCCCCTTGATACCGGTGATACGCTGTATCAGCTTGTCTATAAGCTTGTTATCATAATCTGTGTACTCTCTGTACTCATCCAGTCTGTACTCCGTTTTATCACCGCTTTCAAGATCCGTAAACTGGATGTTGATCCCCCATGAGCTGTAGTCGGTTATAAACAGATCACTCTCCTCCCTGTTTAAGAGCTCCTCTATATCCGACTTATCGATAAACAGCTCGAGCTGTTTGATATCTTCATCCGATACCTCATATATCGTCGTAACAGCAGGCTCTTCGTAGTTGCTCCTGTCATAACTCTCAAAAACCCACTTTCCTTCACCATCCCTGTATATCGTCATGGAATGGTGTTCCCCGTCCATATCACTGTATCCGGGGCTGTATCTTATCCGGATCAGTTCGATAGACGGCTCGCCGCTAAGCGGTATGCTGCCGCTGCATTCTTCTGCCAGTTCCTCACAGTATGAGGTTAATACGCTCTCTTTTTTATCCGAAGCAAAACTGTATACCTGGTACTTTGACTTATCATCCTTCCAATACAGATAATACCAGGGGCCGCTGTCACCGGACTCCGCACTGTCTTTTCTTGCACTGACCTTTCCGTCACTGATCAGATCAAAAAACTTATCCCACTGCGCATCATCCAATTCCATCTCGCCTTTAACAATGGTATCATCCTCGGTGCAGGGGCCGTAATCATTTACACGTTCCCTTTTCTCATGAAAAAAGAAATGCTTTCCGTCTTCGGTATAAAAGCGGTATCTTAAGTAGTATGCACCATAATTGATGTTTTCTTCCGTATAATAAAAATCCGTGATATCATCCGATGTGATATCCTCACCTACCGTATTTTTTCCGCCTCCGAACAAACCTCTGAATTTCACATCTTCACCCCCGTTTCCTGTACAGCCTGCGATGATGAGCATCGATATCATTATCACAAACAACAGATACTTTCTCATCTGCCTCCTCCCTTCATACAGCTCCCAGTCCGGATACTATATCGTGTACGATGCCCTGAGGCTGCGATGTCTTATCACTGCCTGCCGCTCCCGCTTTATTAACCCATTCCATTATCTCGCTTACATCCAGATCCTCCCAGCGTCCGCCGCGCCTTATCTCTGCGGGCAATTTTATATTGATGCCGCCCATACCTTCAAAGAGCGCTTCCGGATAAAATATTTTAGGTTTCTTTCCAGCCAGCAGTCTCTTTGCATAATCCGCCTCGGACTCTATGGGTTCTTCATACAGTATCCCGCCGTTCATATCACCTATAGCGTGAGCATGATGTGTGTCCGACCCAGCCTGTATCATCAGGCCGTATCTGAGCGCATAGCAGAGCGCCGCAAGATTATCGTTTGCGGTATTTGCGGTATTGATGCCCTCTATGCCTTCGATATCCTCCGGATACAGATGGATCTTTTTGATATAATCACGGTCCCTGAAAGGATGCGCCTGCATCACGGCGCCTCCGGCTTCATGCACCCACTTTATCATCTCTTCCCTGGTCCAGTTGGGTATCGTGGGATGTGCCAGAAGAAACTGTCTGTCCACTCCGTAGATAAGATATTCATCTCCCTCAAAGTTCTCCTCTATCCCGAAAAACACTTTAAATCCTATCGCGTCGCCGGCTTTTTTTGCCTCCTCATAGCCCTTCATATATGCATCCACATATTCCTCCCAGGGCAGTTCCCTTGAAGGTCTGGTATTACCGTGAAAGAAATGATCGGTTATGAATATCCCGTCATATCCTCTTTCCTTAAATATCGCCGGATACTCACTGCCCGGCGTCCATCCGCAGGCACTCCCTTCAACGGTATGCAAATGTGTTTCATAACGGTACATTTCCCTTATCTCCTAAGCTGCATTCTTTCGCGGGGATCAAACCCATTTCCCCGCTATTTTAGTATAACATAAAAAAGACCGACTTAAAATCACTTTCGTGATCTGCGCCGGTCTTTTTTTATCCTGTTATTATCGGTATGGGAAATACCTTCATATCGTCCAGCCGCAGGAACAGTGCCCCGCTTTCAACACCGTAGCGTCCCTGGAAGGCACAGCCCCCGTCAATGTCGATAAGATTGGAATGCTTATAAAGCTTAAGCTTTGTAAAATCTTCATCCGCCGCGTGGGTCATCCTTACTTTATGCACGGGCACATGTCCGGTGATAAAACTGTACTCCTTATGAGCACTGTATACATCGTCGCAGCGTGTGGACGGATCATCCCTAAACATCGACAGCCATACTATCTCCCAGACGGTATCGTAATCCAGCTCACGGCAGCGCTTGTTAACACACTTTTCGTTATAATACGAATGCGTAAGGCAGAATTTCTTTCCCTTTACTTCTATCGTCCTTATCACATATCTGTTGCACAGCCAGTTATAAAGCCTCTTCCGGCTGCGTTTCGTAAGTTTCAGGTAATCGGTATAGGTATTCAGACCGCCGTTTAAGTATATCCACAGTTCGGTGTCGATCCCCGCGCATTCTTCACCGCCATCCGGATCCACTGAATTGATCATCATATGTTCATGATTGCCCAGCAGCAGATCCATATTCTTATGACGCCGGATATATTCAAGTATCTTTATCCCGTCATCGCCCCTGTCGATCACATCACCGATCACATAGAGCATATCATCATCCTTAAGATCTATGGCCTTCAAACCCTGTCTGAAGATCCCATACTGCCCGTGCAGATCCGAAACAACATATGTAGCCATTATCGCTAAAGCTCCTCCTGCTAAAAACTCTATTGCCTGAACATAAACTCCACTACCCCGAAGAATTCCCTGACCATATAATGTATCCCTACAGGGAGCAGTGTCGTGGCCGGCACCTTATTTACATTTTCGTATCCTGCTTTCAGGGCTATCTGCATCGCCCTGTATTCATGAAAGCTGTTTGTTATTATCCCTACGGAAGCAGCCGGATCTCCAATGATATCCATGCTGTATCTCAAGTTCTCTATAGTACTGGTTGATCTGTCTTCAAGTATTATACGCCGCTCATCTATGGCAAATTCCCCGACCAGCTTACGCCGTATACATTCAGCCTCGCTTATCAGCTCATCCGCGCCCTTTCCGCCCGAAGCGATCAGTATGGTGTTTTCATTTTCCTTTAAGTATTCCGCGCCCCTTCTTATACGGGCCATAAGCGTATTGGTAGGCTGATCGCCCTTAAGTCCCGCACCCAGCACTATCACGTATTCCAGCCCTTTTGGAGGCACTCCGGTCATCCCCCTTACTATAAAGCTCTCTATGTAGAGAAAGAATACCAGACCTGCCGCAAAACATATCCTGTAGATCACGGTCAGTGCTTTAGGAACACGCAGAAAACTGCTCTCCTCAAGCCTTGCTTTTAACATGATTATCCTTATAACACAGAATGCTGCTATCAGAGGCCACAGCCATACCCATGAAAGATTAAAGCCCGCATAGATTATACATACAGCATAATATACTGCCGACCATAATGCGGCAGGCGTATATACATATATCATCAACACATCAAAGAACGTGTGCTTTTTTGCTTTTCCCAGAAGAAAATGTGCGATCACAAGTCCCGTTACAATGATCAGGAAAGAAGCGATCAGCATTACTATCTTTATCATAAAAAATATTCCTTTATTAAGAGCTTTACTCCCAAAAAACACAGGGGGTATTCTCCCCCTGTGTCATAATAAGGGCGTATCCTTCAGCTATCAGCCGCGGATATCCTTAACATAGATCTGAAGATGGATCTTTCCGCCTATCATCCTTCCTTCATAGTCACCTACGATACGGTCCACAACAGGCTGTATCTGTACATCACCGTTATAAGGCAGAGCCACGAGCATCTGTCTGTTGGAATAGCGTGCGCTCACATCGGAACGGCGCAGCGTACTGAAGAGAGTCTGGTCGAGCACTCCTATAGCCTGTTCCATCTCAGCAGCCGAAGGCAGATATCCCTCTTCTGGCAGGAGATTCAAAAGCAGTGCTTCCAGCTTGATCTCGCCACGCTCGGCCTGACGGCAGAGATAATTAAATACATACTGGAATGCATAATAGTCAAGTACATATGCGCCGGTCTCAACATCGGTCCTGCGCAGCTTATCATACAGCTCATCAAGGCTTGCGATACCGCCTTTATCCGTAGCTGCCTGTGCACTGAAGAAATGATATGAATTCTTACCGTTCTGCTTTACATGATAGAGAGCCTTATCTGCCGCATTGTAAAGAAGCGGAAGATTGTCACCGTCTTCCGGAGCCATCGCAATACCGGCGGATACCGAAGTATTTCCCTCTATCCTGTACTCAGCCAGCTTATTATGCATCTCCTGGATGATGCCCTTTACTTTGCGTCCGATGGCGTCTTTATCCTTAACGGTATTTACATATACCAGGAAGGTATCGCCTCCTATCCTGCAAAGCACATCTTCCGAATCGGTATATAACTTTATAACATCCGCAAGAGCCTTGATAACGTTATCACCGGCAGTCATACCGAAATTGTTATTGACAGCCTTCAGGTTATCGACACCGAATAAAATAAGCGTTCCTACGCTGCCTGCATTTACCTTGCTGTCGATAAGTGCCCAGCCGGACTGCGCATTCATAACACCGGTAAGGGGGTCGATCTGGGAATAATCCCTGGCACCTACCGATTCATTTGCAAAATGTCCCGCACGCTCAAGCTTTAAGAATACCTGCTCCATGCGTATCTGCAGATCACTGGGTACAAAAGGCTTGATGATATAATCAAGCGCACCTATCTCCTTGCACTTGCGCTGGATCTCTTCTCCTATCTCCGCTGTGAGGATCACAAGCGGGATATCCTTTGTACGCTCGTCAGCCTGGATGCGTCTTATCACTTCGAAACCATCCATGAAAGGCATGTTGATATCCAGAAGGATAAGATCGGGTATCGTAGTTTCAAGAAACTTCATTGCATTAGGTCCCGAGTTACAGGTAGAAAGCTTGTAGAGATCGCCCAAGGCTATCTTGGCGCAATCAATGTTGATCCTGTCGTCATCAACGATCAAAATGTGTTTCATAAAATCTCTTTCTCCTTCCGGATTGATATTTGATAAAATTCATTATATCCGTACATAATTGTTTTAGCAAGTAGCGGACGATCATTTTTCTTTGGTGAGAAGCTTCATCATCGTAATGACATTATCACGGTCCATCTGCTTGTAATCAACATCTCCACCCGTAACAGCATTTTCTTTTTCTGAAAGTTTATCAAGCTCATCCCAGCTGACTAAGCAGGCGTGCCGGCGTTTTGCGGCGTCCTTGCTTATACGTACGGTTACCTTCTCCCCGCTCTCTTTCTGGGCTTTATATTCAGCGGCGCGCTTTTCCCATTCATCATCTTCCATACGCGAATAGCCCATGGAGAAATGAAAAGCATTCCAGCGCAGATGCTCTGTCCTTGCCATTATCTCGAGCATCTCATCATCAACTTCTTCCGCATCTTTCTTAATGGCCCTCTCGATATAAGCCGAAAGGAAATCGGCACTTGCCCTGCAGCTCATTCGGCTGAAGTAATCCGCAGAAAGCCATTGCTTCCTTACAGAGCCTTCGGGATCCTGATAAAAGTGATTGATCTCCATAGCCTTTGCATCCATATCCGATCCGAAAAGGGTCTCCAGATCATGAAGGCTGTAGGTCGAACTCTCTTCATGCGGATGATAGCATACCACGCTGCTGTCGCAGCACACATATACCGGGATATTGCGTCCGTTCTTGGCAAGCAGTTCCATGATCTCTTCTGCCAGCTCACGAGACTTCTGGGACACGCCTATGCAGACTACGATATACGTAAGGCTTAAAGCATGCTCCTCAAGATATGCGCAGAAATCCCTGCTCCTGCCGCCCTTGGCATGGAATCTGATATCATAACCGGACAGCATTGCCGAATATCTCTTCTGGTAGAAGCCGTCGTACTTACCGTATTCCGGATCAAAAACATCAACACTGAACCTGCTGCCCTCGAACTGTCCGTTTGCCACTATCTTACGAAGCACCTCCTGGCCTATGCGGCCGAAGCCCACCATCAGTACTTCCATGTCTTTTGTAGCACGCCCCTCTTCATCAAAGTCTATGGCATTGCAGAGAGGATATTTCTGTATCAGCAGTCTGGCTGTAAGCTCGGCAGCGTCAAACACCTGCGCATCACCGTAACCGTAATGCTCGCCCAGTGCCTGCAATGCATTGCCGTGCCGTTCTTCACGCCCTAAAAGTACCAGCTGCGTGTTCTTCGGCGGTACCTTTGCGGCTTTTAAGAGTCTCATAAGGCGCAGAGCATAATTATAGTTTGCTTCTCCGTCGGGAGAGATTGCAAATACCTTAAGCCTGCCCCTGCGTTCCGAGATCGATACGCAGTCTAAAAAACCTTCCTGCGGCTCCGTAGACATATCATCCGATAAAAGCAGGGCCTTCATCTGCCTGATAGCCAGTTCCTGCGCTGCAGTAGCCTGTCCGACAAACACTACCGACACATGCCTGTTTGCAGCCAGATGTCTGCCCATACTGAGCGAACTTTCCGTTATCCCGTAGATCAGATCCACATCACGTATATTTAACAGCCATAGCTGCAGCTTTCTTGCCGCACCTTTACCCAGCGTAAGTATGGCTGCACTGGCCATGGAATAATATGCCAGGAAATGCGTGCCCCAGAAAGCCAGATACCACGGATCCCTGGGATATCCGCGGTCATTTAACATCTTTGCGAATATAGGTTCGTTGTTCATACCCACGAACATCCTGCCCACATCCACCAAGGTCTTAAGCATTCCCGAAACATCTTCTACGAAATTCCGCCCTTCGGTAGCATAAGAAAAACCGTATATGATGATACCGCCGGCTGTAGCCAGGAAGAAGGCTATACCTGTCAGGCGCTCCCTCTTATCCTGCTCCAAAGCTATATACAGTATAAGTGCGGTGAAGACCGCCGCCGAAAAGATTACGACTACCATACGTTCTTAACCTCCCCAAGCACCTCCCAGGCCGAATCATCCAGCGCCTGCTCACTCTCGCTGAGCTTTTCAAAAGGAACTATCATCGGGTGCTTTCTGTTTTCGTTATCCCTCTTAGGCGCATATTCCCAGTTGTTCATGATATGGAAACGTACCCAGCGTTTATGCTCAAGCCTGCGGCATTCTTCCTTCTGCTGCGCATCCATCTTTGCATATTTTTCATAAGCGCGTTCACAGTTTTCGGGAGTGATCTCTACTGCCTCATCGCCCCTAAGCAGCAGTCTTAATTTGACCGGCAGATGATCCGCAGCGGCGATATTCGACTGGCGCTGGAATTCCTTAAGCTCTCCGAAACGTACGCCTCCGCCTACCTTCCTGCCGTATAGATCGTTGAGCAGTACCGCGGTGCTGTTAAGCCTGTCTTTAAGTACCATTGACGGCGACAGTACACGGGCATCATCACCGAATTCCCTGCACCTTGAATCCACTCTCCTGTTGACGCAGATATCGACACCGGCAGGCGTTGCAAAAAAGCGGAACAGCTTATCCGCCTCCCTCAGATTCTCATCGTGATCGTCACTGCAGAATATTATCCTGTCGGCCCTTTTGATAAGCTGCGGCGAAGCATTCCAGCTTTCTTTTTCGAATATTACGCTGTCCTTTTCGCCGGATATCTCATCTATGCTTATCGCCTGCCCCATCGCATAATGCTCGTTCTTAAAATCCTGCCAGTCCCCGAAGGTATGATACTCAAGCTTATGAGTATCCGGAAGTACATTTATGAGCAGTGCGCGCTCTAAGAGGCGCTTAGCATAGCGGCCGTTACCTATCAGCAGAAAAACATGCTCATTGTCTTTCACCGGTTCATCAAGCCAATAGCTCCTGGCCGTATTATCCGCCCTGTTGAATAAAACCATATGTTCCGCTACATGTTCGGGAGCATGTTCTGTCTCAATACATACACGCAGATCTTCCCTGTCAAACTTTTCCAGTATGCTGCTGCCTTCGGAATAATTGTCCCAGCCGTTGTCCTTCATAAAGAAGACCTGCGCTGCGGCTTTCTTCCCCTGCCGCTTAAGTACCTGTGATACGGGTGCATCTATTATGACAAAGCGTCCTCTCACGGAAAAGTATTCCTGTGAGAGTGACTCGTAACTGTTACAGTATATGCACACCTTTTCAGGCTCGTCTTTTGCCAGTCTCTCACCCAGAAATACCGTACGGTCGTTTATTTCCGAAAACACATACCAGTCTCTTTTCTGATAACGCCATAACGCAAATCTCGGCAGCAGGCGTCCGAAGAACAGTGAAAACAGCA
Source organism: Lachnospiraceae bacterium (assembly GCA_017437785.1). Classification (GTDB taxonomy): domain Bacteria; phylum Bacillota; class Clostridia; order Lachnospirales; family Lachnospiraceae; genus NK4A136. The sequence goes on along the minus strand of JAFRXH010000011.1, from coordinate 75,074 downwards.
GTCCCAGCAAAAAGGTCAGCACCCCCGCACTGGATATCATCATCACTGCGCCGATGACCTTGCCTAAAACGGTAGCGGGTGTCACATCACCGTAACCTACCGTGGTAAGCGTTGCAAGAAGATACCACGCCGCATCACCCAGATTCTGTATACGTCCTTCCCCTGCACCGCCCAGACTCTCGGTAATGAATAAGAGTACCAAAAGTACCAGGTATGTCAGGATTATGCCTATGATTATGCGCCTAATACGTTTCCTGTTCATTATAAATGCCCCGTTAAAAATCCCTTAATGATTCGTATACACGTCCGTCTTTGTCAACCTGTGTAAGGAAGTGTACCGATTCGAAAACAAGCTCTTCTATCAGATCGGTATCGATATTGTGACCTGTGTTTGAATACATCGCCAGCTTACAGTGCGGAAGCTGCTTTGCTGTCCTGATCATAAGCTCCGGTGTACTGATGGGATCGTCTATCGCCCCAAGTATCAGCGTAGGAGTATTGATGGTATGGAGCATCTCACAGAGCTTCTCTTCCGTCTTGTACTTAAGCAGAGGCCTGCCGTAATCAATGGCTTTCTCCCTGGGATCGGGCTCGGGGTTAGATGCTATATGCTCATCGCGTCTTAAACGGCGCTTCTCTCTTATAGGATCGTTATCGATGGGCGGATCCATGGGCGGAACTTCTTTTATTATACCCGAGAGTACCATCTGTCTCATGGACATAGCCCCTTCTGCAAGTGAATGCGGCCCGGGGACACAGGCTATGAAGCCCTTTACGCGTTCAGGATGGTTTAAGCAAAGATGCCAGCCCACACCCGCTCCGTGCGAAGCTCCCATATAAAAGAACTTATCGATCTTCATCTTATCGGCAACTCTTATCACGTCTTCCGCAAATACATCATACCATCTGTCGCCGTAATCCTCAGTCACATAGGATGAAGGATAGAAACCTCTTAAGGTGATGCATATCACATGGTATCCGTTAAATGCCAGCGCCTGCTGCAATCCTATCGGATAGAATCCCATCTGTGCCGAAAAGATATACTTATCTCCCCAGCCGAATTCCTCATAACAGAGCCTTACTCCCGGCTCTACTTCTACCATATGGTAATTTATCAGGCTGCGTTTATGCCCGGCTTTATCAGGCAGCTGCATTTTATAATCCTCTTTTGGATAATCCACCTCCCATTTATCGATCTGTGACTCATCAACCACTGTCTTTAATACACTGTAATAAGCCTCTTTCGCTTCACAGCGTCCTTCAAATAAAAGCGGATGGCTCTGCTCGCGTCTGAATCCCGTAAGCCAGCTGTCCTCATCACGCAGATTCCAGACGGTAACGGCAGTCACATTAGCCGCGCCCTCATCCTTTGCCTTTACTATGATATCGAAAAGCTGCGCATATCTGTCTGCCAGCGCCTTCATGGATTCTTCGGAAGGATCGGCATTATGGATATCCAGCTCGGTCAGCTGCACTTCGATTCCCAGTGCACCGTACATATAAAGGGCAGTCTTGTAATCCTCCATGGAAGGAGTATCCATGAGCAGATGCGACTGCATACCCATACCGTCCACAAGGCCTTTTTCGATCAGCGGTTTAAGTATCTTTTCGATTATCAGGTCACGCTTCCAGTCCTCATAGGTATTGTAATCGTTGTAAAACAGGCTCACTCCTTCCGCTGCATATCTGCGCGCTGATTCAAACGCTTTCATCACAAAGTCCGTACCTATGGTCTTTGTCCAAAGCGACTTTCTGAAGTCGCCATCATCTATTGCTTCGTTTACCACATCCCAGGCATAGATCACTCCCGGATAATTATCCTGTACAAAGCTTAAAACGCCCTTGATATAAGCATCAAGTCTGGCGATCATGGTATCCCGGTCAGCCGGTTCCGAAAACTCATCATAATTCTTATAAAAGAACCACTTGGGAGTCTGGTTGTGCCATACAAGCGTATGACCGCGCATTGCTATACCGTTCTTCTTTGCAAACTCAAGGTAAGGTATGGCATGATCGAATACCAGTTTAGGTTCGCGGTCGTATTTCTCAGGCTGCAGCCTGTTGGCCTCACTGTCAAGGAAATACATAGGCTTCATATCATTTTCACAGGTAAAGCTGTTGTACTGGCTCAGCAAAAGCTTCATATGCGCCGGCGTGCGCAGATTTACCCCGGAAATTGCCGCACCAATCTTAAAGCGGTCCTTAAAGGCTGTTTTCAGATCCATGTTCTTACCTCCCGATAATACATTTTTTTATAATAAATGAGTCTGTCTGTTCAGGCAGACTCAGATTTTTCGGCTTTTTCTATCAGTTCTTTTTTTATCCTCTCCATCTCTTCTATCTCTTTTTTAAGACGGGGATAGGTAAGTCTGTCTTTTATTATAAAATAAACGGCGCTGATGATAAGAAATAAAGACAGCAGTGTACTGAATGATTCAGACACACCCAAAACGGGAAGAGCCTTATATACCGTTGCGGCACTTCCTATAAGAGACACGATGGTACGCAAAAAAGACAGATGCGTCTGTTCCACCGCGAGTTTTGAATTGCTGAAGGCAAGATCCGTACGTAGTATGGAAAGCCCTGTCCTCTCATGTGAAAGCTCAGTCCGCTCAAGCGCCAGTTCATGGTCGCTGAGTTCATGCTGATCGTTCTCCATATACCCCCCTGTTTATAAAAACCAAAAACCGGGTAAGACCGGACAGATAAATATCCCGGCGTCTTACCCGTTTAATATCATTACCTGATCACATGCAGGTATATCCGCCGTCAACGGGAAGGATAACACCTGTAACATATGATGATGCCCTGCTTGAAAGGAAAACAGTGGCGGAATCCAGCTCGCCTTCCTTTCCGTAACGCTCCATAGGGATCATTGTCTTTGCATTCTGCTGGAAGAAGTCGCTGTCTAAGGTTTCCTGTGTAAGCGGTGTGTAGAAATACCCGGGGCAGATCGCATTAACCGTGATACCGTATTTGCCCCACTCTGCCGCCAGTGCGCGTGTAAGGTTTACCACACCGCCCTTTGCTGCATGATAGGGAGCCGATCCTGCGATCTTGTTTCCTACCATACCGTACATGGAAGAAATATTTATCACACGTCCGTACTTTGCGGGTATCATAGCCTTCTTGGCAACAGCGCGCGCAACCTTGAAGCTTCCGAACAGATCGATCTGCATCTCATTGTCGAACTGCTCATCGGTAACATCCTCTGCGGGAGCCACAGCACCGGTTCCTGCATTGTTTACCAGTATGTCGATACGTCCGAACTCCTTTATCACTTCGTCTACAGCTGCTTCAACATTTGCGGTATCGGTTATATCACACTTGATCCCAAGGGCTTTAACTCCGAAATCACTGCTGATCTGTGCCGCAACTTCATCTACCTTTTCCTTTCGGCGTGCCATTACCACGATGTTACTCCCCTGATTGGCAAGTGCTCTGGCCATCTGAACTCCCAGACCTCCTGATGCCCCTGTAATGATAGCTGTCTGTCCGCTCAGGTCGAAATAGTTTTGTGCCATTTTGTGCTCCTCCTGTGTGTTGGGTTTTATTTTTGCGGCCTGCAAAGGCCGTATTGCATTCTTATATATTCCTGTCCTTTTTACGCTTAAGCAGTGCTGCGGTATCAAGCGTTCCCGTATCGGGTACGTCAAGGCCTTCCTGTTTCATACGCTTCTGCCTGTTGGTCTTTAAGCGCTTCTCTTCTTCGGCTTTGATCTCGGCTGCGGATTTCTGTTCAACTGCCTGCTCCGCTGCTGCAGCGACCGGCTCTTCCGCCTGCTTTTTCCTTACTTTCTTCTTAAACACGGGCTCCCAGCCAAAGCGTCTTCCTGCAACATCCGCAAGGAACAGCAGTATCAGCAGTACCAGCAGGGGACCGGTCAGTGAAAAGCTTCCGCTCCTGCTCACATCCAGCTTCTTCCAGATGTTATCGTCAAGCTCACGCCACTGTCCGTACTGGTCTATAAAGTTTCTGAACTTGTCTTCCGTAACATCGAAGCGGTACTCATCACTGTATTGTACCACAGTAGCCGTAGTATAGGCTCCGGTCACTTCATCATTATCGCTGCGGCGTACATTGATATTGTACAGACCGGTCTCCACGCTATCAAGCTCAGCCTTATACACGCCGGGCTCTGCAGATGTGAAATTGATATCACCGCTGTTGCCCTCGGGCGATGTAAATATACCACTGATCTGCGTATCGTCGCCATACTGCCCTGTGTGATAGGTAAGAACGGTCTTGCCGTCTTTGCTGCTCACATCCATATAATCTTCGCCTATACCCGGGGTACCGCCGATAAAGTCCACTATACGTTTCCACAGTTCGGCATAGGATTCATCACCTGAATATGCCGCACTCCAGCCGCCGTCAACGTCACTGTTCCATGCCGCTGTCTTCCCCAGACCGTACTGCCATACAGTGAGCAGCGGATCATCCAGGCCGCTTACCAGCAGCTGCTGAGCACCTGTCTTGGGAGATGCGGCCACATAACCCAGTACATTATACCATCCTTCGGTGAACAGATCCTTGGTCAGGTCGCTGGGGGTCTTGGGGATAACCGCATAATCACCGTTCTTGATATATGTATCACCGCCAAGATATACTTCCTGTGCAAATATCCTGGGGATATCCGTGTTGGAATCGGCATAATAATATCTGCCGTTACATTCATTGGCCAGGTTCTCCATAAGCTGCGTATCGGAAAATGCTCCCACGGCCACGGTCGATAATGTGATGCCGTCCTGGTTTATCTTATCGGTCACGGTAGAGAAATCACTGGTCTCACCCATACCGTCGGTAAGCAGTATTATATGCCTTACTTCCGCATCGCAGGCAGCCAGCTCTTTTCTTGCTTCCTCAAGAGCAGGCATGATGATCGTTCCGCCACCATCAGTGATCGTCTCTATATCATCCTTGATCCTTTCCTTATCCTCTGCGTCACTCAGCTTATGCGCCCAGGTATAATAATCATCAAACGCCAGAACACCTACCTGGTCTGTCTCACGCAGATTATCCACGCCTCTCTTTGCCGCTTCCACCGCAACGTCCAGATTGGTCATACCGGATCCCGCATAATCCAGCATGGATCCGGAATGGTCTATGACCATAACTATGGCTGTAGAAGGGATCTGCAGCGTTCCCCTGAGTTCCATATTTACAGGCAGTACTGTCTCTATAACGGTATCATTGTATCCGCCCAGCATGAAGCTGTCCTCACCTCCGCAAGCGCAGAAGCCTCCGCCGTAATCCTTGACATAAGTCTCAAGTATATCCAGGAATTCTTCGGGAACTTCCTCTTTATATACATTTTCAAAGATAACGGCTTTATAATTCAGCAGATCCTTAAGCTCCTTAGGTGCGCGCTCGGGTCTCTGGAACTCTGCATTTACATGTGCTGCATCCAGCACATTTTCAAACGCATTACCGCTGTCTCCCTTGCCCCTTAACACCAGTATCCTCGGAGCATCCTCAACCCGTGAATATGCGCTGTAGGTATTGTTTTCTTCAACGGAATCTCCGTCTGCGATAACCTTTACCTCATAGCTTTCCACATCCTTTGAGGTAACTTCTTCCTCAAATATGAACTCATTGCTTCCCTTCTGCAGGCGTACATCTTCCCTTGCCACCTCTGTTCCGCCTGAGCTGATGATCACAGTGGCATCGGTATCAAAGTTGCTCTCAACCGCCACCTTAAGGTAATAACTCTCCCCTGCATGCAGAGTCTCGGGCATCTCAACATTCTTTACATATGCATCATCACCTGAATCCGACCCTATCAGTATGGCTTCAAGACTGATATCATCCCCTACAAAAAGCGATGCAGTACGTTCTATATTACCGGCCGTCTCACGGCCGTCGGTCAGTACCACGACCCTGCCGGCGGTATCTGAAGGCAGCATGGATACTGCCCTTTGCAGACCGTTCTCAAAGTCTGTGGCAGCTACATCTGTCTTGCTGCCCAGGCCCATATACATATCCTGGTCCGTAACGAACTGCTCGACCACGGCATCACGCCCGAAGGTTACTATTGCATACTTGTTATGCTTGGGCATACGTGATATCGATTCATCGATATACCTGTCAAATGCCTTGATATTCTGGGTATCGCTGACCGACAGATCCACCAGGAATACCGTGGTGGTATCCCTGCTGCGTTTGGGCAGCCTTATTCCCAGAAGAGATATCACGGCCAGTATTATCAGGATGCTGCGCATCACCAGATAGAACTTGCCCTTATAATTCATACGGCGCATATATATCAGCCACTCAAGTATGAGCAGTATAAGCGCCGCGATGATCAGCACATTACGAAGACTCCTGCGGGCTTTGGTCCCGGTATAGCTGCCTCCGTGATGTATATCCTCGCTCTCAAGCCTTCCGTCCCTGCCCTGCTGTGCTGCACGGATCACAAAATACTCTGTACGCTCTCCTGCACTGATACGGTATAATCCGGCGATCCCCATATCGGTTGCCGGTGCGGGTACATTCTCCACCTTTCCGTCTACCGAGCTTACGATCATATCCTGTGCAGATACCTCTGCGTTAGGATTTATCACTATGGTCTCGCCTGCTTCATAGACATCCTTCCCCAGTATGCTTAGGTCTGACAGATATCTCATTGCTCCGGCTACGAACACCGGGAACTCGGCTTTTACAGGGAAATCCGTCTCCCTTATATCAAATCCGACCACCACTTCCTTATGGTTGCCGTTGATACCGTAATAAGCCACGCACTTGCCGTCTGCCTCCATAAAGGATGTGGCCCATTCGGGCAGATCATAATACACCACCTGGTTGCTTCCCAATGAAAATTCCGTAAGCCCTTCGGTGATCTCGCTTTCTTTGACATTAACGACAACGCTGCTTATGGTCCCGGCGCCCCCTGCAGTCTCAAACCTTAACATATTGGGTGAAGTATCGGAATCGTCATGGCTTCCGTTTCTTCCGCTCTTTGCCCCCTGGGGTTCAAAGCCCGCGTCATAGATGACCACGTTATAATTACCGGCAGATAATGCGCTGTCACTCATGGTCTTGGTCAGATCCGCTCCGGTAACAGCAAAATATGCACGCTCTATGAAGGTATTACCGTTACTGATAAGTATACCCTGTGTTTCGCTGTTTCTTTTGGTAAGGGCCACGGCACTGTTGTCCAGTGCCAGACTGTCCGCGTTATTTCCGTCCGCAAAGCGTACCGCGCTTATCTCTCCCCTTATATACGAACCTTCGGTCCTGATGTTGCTTAACAGTATCGATGAAGATTTGCCCGCAGGAGCGGATGAGCTCTGAACGCTGATGATATTGCCTGCTTCATCATATAGCGTAACATCAAATTCAGAATCCGAAGTGCTGTAGTTGGTAAAACGCAGGGTCACCTCCCCGCCTGCTTCGGAATAATAGATATAATCAAGAGAAACATTTGATGCTGCCTCTCCCACATCCAGAACATCTGCCTTTAAGGTCTTTGCGTATTCCTCTGCTCCGGCCACGCCTGACCCGTCAGTAAGGATCAGGACATTATCCGATTCCAGCGTGGCCGCCAGACGGTATGCTTCCGAAAGATCCCCTTCCTTATCCGAAGGCCGGATAGAATTTATAAGCTCTTTAAGACGTGTACGGTCGGTGGAATTGGCTATAAGTATATCTGCCGTATCGGCCGCACTGATAAGGCTGATATCACCTACGGCGGATGCGATATGGTCGAGCGCCTCTTCCTTAGCTGCATCTAAGCGCGTATTCCCGTCATGGTTCTTGTGCTGCATGGAAAGAGATCTGTCTATGATGACAGTGGTAGATCCGCCTGTTGTGGAGTTCATCATCACAAAAGGCGCCATAAGAGCCAGCATCAGCAGTATCATTGTAAGGATCTGCAGAGCCATGAGTATCTCCGAACGGAACTTCTCAAAGAAAGTCCTGGACTGGCGGTACTTGAAAAGATGCTTCCATAACAGGTTTGAGGATATCTCCATATCCTTTCCCCTGGGCTTTAAAATGTATAATATGATTATTGCAGGCACACCCAGTAAGAATACCAGGGGCCACAGACTGGTAAATGACATTTTCTATACCTTAAAATTCGTAAATATCCCTTAGTTCCTCAAAAATTATCTTATCGAAGCCCACACTCGTACTGCACAGATGATAGGTAGCTCCGCACTTTTTAACACTGCGTTTTATATTGGAGATAAACTCATCCAGCGCTTCCTTATAGCTCTTTATGGAGCCGCTCTCCATGGTAACACGCACACGGTTATCCTTATCCTCCGAATCTATCAGGAAAAAGGTACCGCTTAAGTCCACATCGATCTCTTCTTTCGCCAGGATGTGGAGTATAACCACCTTCTGCTTGCGGTACTGGAGGTAATGGATAAGCTGCTCTATCTTAGACGGATCGTCAACATATTCCTCGCTCAAGAAATCCGACATTATCACCGACAGTCCCGGCTGCATACGTCCCACGGTAGATACCGAATGAAATATATCTGCCGGCTCGCCGCTCTTAAGACGGTCCAGCCACTCACTCAGCTGTGCAAAGCCGGACTTGCCTCCGGATGCCACATGCCGCCTTCTGGTATCAGCCAGATCATAAACAGCCACATGGTCCATATTCATCAGCGATATATATGAAAGGGCTGCACATATCTCTTCCTGCAGGGCGAGCTTGGTCTTCTCACCGTAATCCATGGACTTGGACAGGTCTATGAACAGTGAGACCGCACTCTCCTTTTCCTCCATATACTCTTTGATATACAGACGGTCGAGTCTTGCGTACGCATTCCAGTCGATAGCTCTTATATCATCACCGGGCATATATTCACGGAAGTCGGAGAATTCCGCACTGCTGCCCTTACGCACCGACTTGCGGCTGCCCAGGAGTGAAGCATTACTCTTTTTATCAACGGCCAGCTTTAATCTCTGAAGCCGTCCGAAATACGAGGCATCAAGCATTAGCCAACCCCTCTTTTAACTTAGCCAGTATCTGTGAGATCACGGCGTCTTCGTTTACACCTTCCGATATGGCATCAAAGGAAAGTATTATTCTGTGCCGGAGTACCGGATAAACCACTGCTGCCACATCATCAAACGACACATTATAACGGCCCTCAAGGAAAGCCCTTGCTCTTGCGCCTCTTACCAGTGCCTGTGCCGCACGAGGGCTGGCTCCCTCACGTATGTATTTATTGGATTTATCGTGGGTAGCCATCATGATATTTAAGATATGATCCATGACCGCATCTGCCACCTGTATCTCCTTGACCATGGCTATGGCCGAGATCAGCTCATCCCCGCTGAGTATGGTCTGCGCCTTCTGCTGGATGGGATTTTCAGTAAGGCTTAAGATACCCGCCAGCTCTTCCTTGGTAGGGAAAGGCACTAAAAGCTTGAACATAAAACGGTCCAGCTGTGCCTCGGGAAGAGGATAAGTACCTTCTGTCTCTATAGGGTTCTGTGTAGCCAGTACAAAGAAAGGTTCCGGAACCTTATGCGATACATTACCGACGGTTACTATATGTTCCTGCATGGCTTCCAGCAGTGCCGACTGTGTCTTGGGGGTGGCACGGTTGATCTCGTCTGCAAGGATGATATTTGCAAAGATGGGACCTGCTTCAAAACGGAAACCGGTATTGTCACCGTCTTTAACCATTATGTTGGTACCGGTGATATCACCGGGCATAAGGTCGGGCGTAAACTGTATACGCTTAAAACTTAAGTTCAGAACATGCGAGATCGTATTGACAAGCCTTGTCTTTCCAAGTCCCGGCATACCTTCTAAAAGCACGTTACCTCCTGATAAGATAGAGAGCATTACAGATCTTACTATTTCTCTCTGACCTATTATCTCCCTGCCTATCTCGTACTCACATGCCAGCAGCTTCTGCTGCATTACCTGATAATCGTTCATCTTCTCCCCTCCGGAATATTTATTTAGAATGAGCTGAAATACTGCTTGATGACATCTTCCATACCGCTGGGATAACGTCCGTTCTGTATGCCCTGGTATGCTCTCTCGCTGTATTCACCCATAACATTCGAATACTCCTGGCGCTTGCCCTGCCAGCCCAGTCCGTTTTCGTAACGGCTGTAATCCGAATTCCCTCTGTCAACCCTGTTGCCTGTCAGATTGTCATCGTTGCCGGTGGCATTGGGAAGGCTGACATAATCGTGTCTGGCGCCGATACCTCCGCTGCCCGTTCCCTGACCCTGGCCGCCACCGCCGCCCTGGCCCTGTCCCTGCTGGCCGTTCTGACCGTTCTGGCCGTTCTGACCGTTCTGGCCACCCTGCTGGCCGTTCTGGCCCTGTTGACCATTCTGACCGTTCTGGCCGTTCTGGCCCTGCTGACCGCTCTGGCCGCCATTCTGGCCGTTCTGGCCCTGCTGACCATTCTGGCCCTGCTGACCGTTCTGGCCGTTCTGACCCTGCTGACCATTCTGACCGTTCTGGCCCTGCTGACCATTCTGACCATTCTGGCCCTGCTGGCCCTGCTGACCGTTCTGGCCCTGCTGACCGTTCTGGCCCTGCTGGCCGTTCTGGCCCTGCTGACCATTCTGACCGTTCTGACCGTTCTGACCCTGCTGACCATTCTGGCCCTGCTGACCCTGCTGGCCTTGCTGACCCTGCTGGCCATTCTGGTTCTGGCTGGTATGCTGGGACATCTGCTGCGATATCTGGCTTAACTGCTGCGATGTCGCATTATTGTTTCCACCCTGATTCTGCTGGGGCTGGTTCTGTGACTGGCTGTTATTCTGCTGCGGCTGATTCTGTGACTGGCTGTCCGGAGGCGGCGTAGGCGTAGGCGTAGGTGAGGGCTGTGAAGGATCCTGCGGATCCCCGCTGTTTTCCCTTGCCTGCACATTAGCTGCCATCTGCGATAAAGCCGACGAAATATCCTCGTACTTATAATCAAGCCTGCTTGATGCGCGCTGCAACTCCTCCATATTGGTAGCCTGATCCATCTCAGCCATGGATGACTGAAGGCTCTCCATCATATTGGAGATCTGTTCCTTCTCCGCCTCGGTGAGCTGCTCCTGATCTATGCTTTCAAGCTCTTCAACAGCTTCTTCAAGCTCTTCTTTAAGCTCCGCACTCTCCTGTTCGACCTCATGCTGTTCCTCTGCAGCCTCTTTTGCCTTGCTGGGCATCATAAACAGCACTGCCATCAGCACGCATAAAAGGAGAGGCATTACCAGCCTGTACCATCCCAGCTTTATGGGAATGATGATCTGTTCCGCTATATCCTTAAGGCGCTCCTGCGCATCATCCTTCTGTATAGAAGCGATCAGTGAGGGGCTGTCACCTTCTTTTTCCATATTCTCATAAGCGGTTATCACGCGCTCATCCAGCCCGAAGCTGTCAATTCGTCTGGCTGCAAATCGCATATCCTTGGCACTCATCCTGCCGATAAATATACCTGCAACCAAGCCCACTATGATCAGCCCGGCCGCATAGTAATGCACATAATAAAACGGCTTAAATACCGCAACGGCTTCAAGAACGCAGGCGAGGAAAAGCCCTATGCAAAGCCCGTCAAGCGCTCTGCGGAGTACTATCTGGGTATTGATCCTGCCCTGAACACGTTTTATGAACGTGATGATATACTCTTTTCCCTTTCCTTTTTCTTTATCCTTTTTCAATTAAGTGCCACTCCTTTAACTTTTTTCTTTTTCTTCTGAACTATGATATAACCGTGAAGAGGATCGATCCTCCATGCTGCCAGCATCTGAAGTCCCCATGACATGAGCAGCATTGTCACACCGGACAGTACCACCCAGCCCCAGCCGCTCCAGAATCCCAGCGGATTTCCGTTAAAGAGCGTATCTCCTCCCAGCATAAGAAGGAACATCTCTATTACAGCCGCAACAGGGTTTATCAGCATCAGTATGGAAACAACATTCATCGGTGAAAATGTGGACGTGAATATCACTATAAGTGTGGGTACTATGCTCATATTCGCAAATATAAAATAAAATACATAAGTAAGAATTATCGCGGTAATCGACTTTTTGGTGATCGTCGAAGCAAATATACCTATGGATCCCGTAAGTATGGCAAAAATCAGGAATGCTACCATAGTGACTGCCAGGTTCCACCAGCTCAGCCCTCCTATGGTAAAGGACAGAGCCATAAGGGGAATACTGCCTATAATAAAGACCATCATCCTTATGACGGCGGATCCCACTTTTCCGCGGACTATAGCTCTTGGAGTCATGACCGTGGTCATGAGCAGATCAAAGGTCTGCTTTTCTTTCTCGCCCGATATGGCAGAAGCCGTGATAATAGGCATCACCAAAGCAATTATCGCAAACTCCACTCCCGCTATTACCGGGAATAAAGTCATAAACTCCTGATAATCGGAAGTATATCCGTAGGATGACATAGCATCAAAAATAATATACACGGCAAAGAAAAAGATTATGGCCAGTACCATCTCGTATGCAAAGACCGCCCAGGCGATCTTCATACTGCGTGATATCACCTTTAAGTCTTTCTTTACTATGGGATTTATCCTTATCTTACCGGGCAGTTTAAACTTAGGCATTGCCATTTCCCATATCCCCCTGCTGATCATTTGTATCAGTATTCTGCTGTTTAAGCATTCCCATCGGAGACTGAGCCGCCTGCATCACCGGCTGTCCCAAAGGCGTACCGGGCTGCGGCCCCATAGGCTGTCCCATAGGCGCACCGGACTGCGGCCCCATAGGCATTCCCATCGGAGTGCCAAACTGCTGCCCCTGCGGCATTCCCATCGGAGCGCCAAACTGCTGCCCCTGCGGAGCACCGCTCTGCTGCAGATTTATGTTTGCACCGCCCACATTCTGAGGCGGCTGGATCTGACCTGTAGTAAGCTGCATGAACAGCGTCTCTAAATTGCTTTCCTCACGTCTGAATCCTGCTACCATTACACCGCCGGTCATCAACGATCCGATCACGCGGTTAAGCTCCTGATCGCTGCCGTCAAAATTAACTACCATCTCATTCTCACGAAGAGAAACGAGCTCTATTCCGGGAAGTTCTTTAAGGCAGAGAGCCGCCTGCTGGGTATCGCTGCTGACCGTGATTATCACATGGTGCGTATTGCGTCCCAGCCCCAGTACATCTTCCATCTTTCCGGCAGTAACCAGCCTGCCTTTGTTCATTATGCCTACGCTGGTACACATCTCCGAAATGTCCGACAGTATATGCGAACTTATCAGGATCGTCTTGCCCATGGAATTAAGGTTCATGAGCAGTTCCTTCATTTCGACCCTGGCACCCGGATCCAGACCTGATGACGGCTCATCCATGACCAGAAGTTCCGGATTATGTAAGAGTGCCCTGGCTACGCACAGTCTCTGCTTCATACCACGTGAGAGACCGTCCACATAATTATCCTCCTGTCCGGACAGACTCACCAGTTCCAGAAGATCACCTGTCATCTTCCTTATATCCATATCTTCTATTCCGTATATGGATCCGTAGAATTCCATATACTCGCGCACTTTCAGATTATCATATACTCCGAAAAAGTCGGGTATATACCCTATACAGCGCCTTACTGCCTCCGACTGTCTGCGCAGTTCGTAGCCTGCTATATAGACATTGCCGAAATCCGGCTTTAACAGTCCGCAGAGCATACGTATGGTAGTTGTCTTTCCCGCGCCGTTAGGCCCGACAAAACCAAACAGATCACCCTTGGGAACATGAAGAGACAGACCGTCTACAGCTCTGAAACTGCCGTAATTTTTTATGAGTCTTTCAAGATACAGCATCTCTTATTCCACCCCGTATACACAAAGGAACGATTCCTCGGATACGCCTCCCTTTAAAACTCTGTTATTATTCTTGCAAACACCCACAGCAAAGCTGCCCTCATTATTGAGTTCATGTGCTGCAAAAAACAGTGCCATATACATCTTTGCTTCTTCGTAATCCCCGTAATCGTAGAATTTTCTGGCCACACTCTCTATAGTGTTCTCATCTGTATAACGTTGACGGGACTTCGAATTTATTGTCTTATTCTCACCGCTCTTAACATTTTCTATTATGTCGTAATATCCGTAACTCACTAAAAGCACGTAATCAAGATCATATTCCGTATCATTTTTAAGTTCTCCCACGATCTTTGAATTATCCAGCTCTATATGTGCTGTAAACGTGCCGTCCCCGATACTGTTTTCGCTCTTGGTCTTGAAGAACGCACTGTCAAATCCGCCGGATGGCGAATAGCACAGCTGTGTACCCGCCGTATTATTTGAAGTCCGGTACCGGAATACATCATCTGTCTGATTATGATTATATACATAGTTGGTCTCAAAAAAGACGGGACCGGCTGCGTTGGCATAATCATTTAAGGTGATATTCCAGTCCTTGCGGTCGGCCGAAAAGCCGAAGATGTAATCGGTCTCCTCTGCTTTGCTGTCACCGTTGGCTATGCGCACAGTGGTAAACTGTTTGGAACGCATATCAAAGCCCCTGCTCAAAAGGAACACCAGCAACACGAATACCAGCGAGACAACTGGTATGGCGATCCATATCTTCTCCCGCTTTTTTAATTTCTTAAGTATGAGGTATAAACCCGGGCCCACAAGGAAAACATATATAAAAATGACAATACGCAGCACAGTAGGGCTGAAATTGCTCCTTCCCTGCATTACGCCGTAATCTTTTCTCATATCATATATAGAAAGTGACCTTGAACTGCCGCTGCTGCTTCCTGCCGAATTTTTAACACTCGTCAGATTTGTATAAAGATCCGAGCCAAAATAGGAATCATTGACATCAGGATCGGACAATGCAAAGCTCGATACTACTATCGCTCCCCTGCCTGAATCCATCTTATAAAGCTCACCATAGCATATTGCAGTATACGGTCCTTTAAAGTTCAGATCCGCTACGGAGATATATCCGCTGTTTGAATAATAACTGAAATTGGAATAAGTATACTTGTTTCCCAGTTCAAGCTGGATGAAGTTGGGGTCAAACGCATCAAAGCATTTATCCAGATTACTTCCTGTACCGATAACAAGTACGCCTCCCAGACGTGTCCACTCCTCTATTGCCTCTATCTGATCCTCTTTCAGGGTGGAAAGATCAAAATCATCAATAAAGAGATAGCTCATCTGTTTTAGAGTATGACCGTCATTCAGCTCCGAAGCCATCATATAAAGGCTTTCCCATTCTTCATTACCGCCGGTGTACCCCGGGTAGTAATACCCCCCATAGCTGTTGTTAAAAGCCTTCTCAATATAATCCATGCCTTTGCTGCTGTCGGTCAGGATACCGATCTGCTGTGATGAACTCATGGTAAAGAGCTTCTTCTGCCTGGCCGAATAAAGCTCATTCCCCTTCATATCCAGTATCTTTACAGTAGCATCATAATCCTCAAGGCTGACTGACTCGGGGACAGGTATCCCTATTGTTACGTTCTCTGTACTGCCGGAAGCTATCGCCACATAGTTCTCATAAACGAACGCCTGGGAGTTGCCCTGACTTAAGACAAGCCGTACATATCCGCCGAAATCGTCACCGTCATTACTCACCTGGATGTAAGCGTATACAACATCTCCTTCCACATTCATCCCGGAGCTGCTCTTAACATCAAAATCAGAACTGTTATTTCCTCCTGCATATGCATCAAAGCTGAGTGCACATATCAGTATGGGAAGTACAAAAGCAGCAAGTATTATCCTGCTCAGTTTGTTATTCATCAGACCTTATCTCCAATCAGCCAGTCATACATCTCCTGATATTTCCCGGCCGATACATGCCAGGAGAAATCAACAGCCATATCCCTGTCTATCATTTTATTCCACTCACGGCGCTTGTCGTAATATATCTTTTCGGCATAACGTATGGTAGCGAGCATCTCATGAGCATTATAATTCATAAACGAAAATCCGGTGCCGGTAGAGTCAAACTCGTTGTAAGGCTGCACCGTATCTTTAAGTCCGCCGGTCTCACGCACGATAGGCACGGTACCGTAACGCAGTGCCATCAGCTGCGAAAGCCCGCAGGGCTCGAACATGGAAGGCATAAGGAACGCATCACATGCGGCATATATCTTATGTGAGAGCTCCTCCGAATAATAGATATTCGCAGATACCTTTCCGCCGTATTTCCAGTCAAAGTGCTTGAACATATTCTCGTAACGTTCTTCTCCTGTTCCCAGCACAACGATCTGCACCGCATCCTGACACAGTTCATCCATAATATAGGCTATCAGGTCAAAGCCCTTCTGGTCAGTAAGACGCGATACTATGCCTATCATCATTATCTTCTCGTCTTCTTCCAGTCCCAACTGTTTTTGCAGTGCTTTTTTATTCTTTATCTTTTCCTTACGGAAATTCTTTGCATTATATTTATAATCTATATAACTGTCCTTTGACGGATCGTACTCTTCGTAATCTATACCGTTAACGGTACCGCGCAGATCCCCGCTTCGTGCCTTTAACAGTCCGTCCAGTCCTTCGCCGTAGAAAGGTGTCTTTATCTCCTCCGCATAGGTGTCCGATACGGTGGTTATCGCATCCGCATAAACCAGACCACCCTTTAAGAGGTTTGCATCCCTGTAACTCTCAAGCTTGTCAGGTGTAAAGAATTCCTCAGGTATGCCCGTTATATCCCTCACTTCCTTTACATCCCATCTTCCCTGGAACTTAAGGTTATGAATGGTCATCACGCTCTTCATCCTAGCAAAGAGAGGGTTGTTGCGGAACCTCTCCTTAAGATATACGGGAACGAGGCCGGTCTGCCAGTCATGGCAGTGTAAAAGATCAGGCTCAAAATCCAGAAGCGGGATAGCCGAAAGGGCGGCCTTTGAGAAGAAGGCAAATTTCACGATATCGTCGTAGAAATTGCCGCTGTAAGGTCTGAAGCCTCCGAACATCATCTCATTATCGATGAAATAATACTTAACCCCTTCGACCTCGGCTTCAAGTATGCCCACATACTCGTTCTTCCAATGGAAATCCATGTAGAAGTGGGTCTTATACTTCATCTTGTCCTTCATTTCCTGCGATATGCAGGTATATTTGGGAAGCATTACTCTTACGTCAAAATACCTCTTATCAACGCACTTGGGCAGTGATCCGACTACATCGGCCAGACCGCCGGTCTTGATAAAAGGTACACCCTCGGATGCAATAAAAAGAATATTCTTCATTACCTTCCCTCCATATGTTATTTTACGGCAGCTCGTCCCCCCCACGCCGCATTTTTATTCCACAGGATATTATATACTATTTCATACTCCGATGCAAAGTCTTTATTTTTTGCCCTTTACGGCGTTCGCACGCTCCTTAAGCTCCTTTGCATTGGCCAGTACAGCCCCGCTTATCTCGTCTCCGCCCAGCATCCTTGCCAGTTCCGTTTCCTCTTCCGACCTCTCAAGCGCGTTGATCATCGTCTCAGTCTTGCCGTCCGCTTCCTTTTTTTCGATAAGGAAATGCTTATCAGCCATAGCCGCTATCTGGGGCAGATGGGTTATACATATAAGCTGCCTTCCAAGGCTTAATGCCCCCATCTTCTCTGATACCTTCCAGGCGGTCTTTCCGCTGATACCGCTGTCTATTTCATCAAATATAAGGGTCTCTATGTCATCCTTTGCGGCAAATACGGATTTAAGAGCCAGCATGATACGTGAAAGCTCGCCTCCGCTTGCCACATCCTTAAGCGATCTTAAGCTCTCTCCGGGATTTAAGCTGATAAGGAATTCAACATCATCATTGCCGGCAGCCGTATATCTGCCGTGAGGCTTAATGCTCACTTCAAATTCCACTTTAAGGAAATTAAGATCCTCCAGTACCGCGCTTATCTCTTTCTTAAGCGCCAGGGCAGCCTTTTTGCGCTTTGCGTTAAGCTTTCCGCAGAGTTTATCAAGCTTCTCCTCGCTCTCTTTCTTAAGCGCGTTCAGCTTCATTCTGCTCTCGTCAAGATCGTTTAATTCCCTTAGTTCCTCTTTCCTTCTTTCAAGATAATCCAGCGCCGCTTCTTCGCTGCCGCCATACCTGGCGCTGATACGGCGTATGGTATCCAGCCGCTCTTCCACCTCATCAAAATGCCTGGGATCGAAAGCCCCGTCATCAAGGATATCCCTTACATCCCTAAGTACATCCCTTATGGTATCTTCCGCCGTTGCCAGGGCCTGTGCATCGTCGGTAAGGGCTTCATTTACCGAAGAAGCCTGTTTCATCTCGTGCACGGCGTGTCCCAGTGCATCCAGAGCGCCGGCATTTTCATCATCCAGAAGCTCCTGCACCTTGTTAAGGCCTTCAAAACTGTCCCTCGCCCCCTTCATACGGCGGAATTCATCATCCAGTTCGTCTTCCTCGCCGGGACGCAGCGCAGCTTCTTCAATCTCGTTTATCTCGTACTCCGCCAGATCCATCTCCCGGCGGCGGGCATTATCGTCGATGTCCAGCGCCTCAAGACGCCCGGTGATCTTTTTGTATTCATCATACTCTACAGCCGTATCCTTAAGCAGGG
Source organism: Lachnospiraceae bacterium (assembly GCA_017437785.1). Classification (GTDB taxonomy): domain Bacteria; phylum Bacillota; class Clostridia; order Lachnospirales; family Lachnospiraceae; genus NK4A136. The sequence continues at coordinate 56,607 of JAFRXH010000011.1, read as the reverse complement.
ATGCTATCTCATCCATACAGTATTCATCCAGAAGCTGCGCATGGCGCTGCGGGTGCAGAAGCGACTGATGCTCATGCTGCCCGTGCACATCGATAAGAAGCTGGGCCAGATCACGCACCTGCTTTACACTCACACTCTCACCGCACACCTTTATCGAAGAACGGCTGGGAGTTATCCTGCGGCTGATTATGACCGTACCGTCTTCCTCTATCGGCAGTTCCATATCCTTAATGGCCTGCGTGGTAGCCGGATTATCCACATGGAATACCAGCTCGATCAGCGCATACTCCGCGCCGTCCCTGATCATGCTCTTGTCGGCCTTGGCCCCAAGGCACAGATTAACAGAGCCTATCAGTATCGACTTGCCGGCTCCCGTCTCACCGCTTAATATATTGAGCCCTTCACACAGTTCTATATCCGCCTGTCTGATCAGGGCCAGATTCTTCACCGAAATACTGTCTAACATCCTTTTTCCTCTAATTCACCAGTTTCTTTCTGAGCACCTGAAGGAAACCGTCGCTGCCCAGCTTGATAAAACGGCATACCCTCTTGCTCTTACGCACCTCTATATGATCGCCTGCAGAAAGCACACCCATCGGCAATCCGTCAAAAAACGTCCCGGCCGATGCCTCCTTCGCACTGCGTCCGGGAAGGAGTTCAACCCTTATCGTATCCTCATCGGACAAAACGATACTGCGCGTATTTAAAGTATGCGGGCAGATAGGCGTAAGGACTAAAAGACTGGCAGACGGCTCCACTATGGGACCTGCAGCCGAAAGATTATACCCGGTCGAACCTGTAGGCGTGCTTATGATTATTCCGTCGCCCGAATACTCATACAGAAACACATCGTTGACAAATATCCTGTAGGATGCCACCTGCAGATCGCCGTGGCGACTTAATACTATATCATTAAGCGCATGATCAAACTCACTCTTTACTCCGCCTATACAGGTATATCCCGCCAGCATCATGCGCTCTTCTATGACAAACTCATCATTCATGATGCGCCTTATGGCATCTTCGACCTCACCGGCTTCCACCTCCGCCAGATAACCCACATGCCCCAGATTGACTCCCAGCATGGGGATATCGAGCTTACGCAGACGTATCGCTACGGAAAGAAGGGTTCCGTCGCCTCCCAGAACCATAACCGCCCCGGTGCCTTCTTCCACATCCAGTGTCTTATCACATACATCCAAAAGCTGGACAGGCTCTTTGCCCGATACCTTCTCTATCTTGCTGCATACATTCCGTCCCTCTTTAAGGCCCGGATCCTTTATGCTGTTACTGATCACACAGATCTTTTTCATCGCTTTGTCTACAACTCCTCATGTGCGGACCTGACCACTGCTGTTATATCATACACCGCATCCTGCGTCCTTTTCTTTGTCAGGTACAGCAGATACTCAATATTGCCTTCGGGCCCCCTCACGGGTGAAAAATCCAGGCCCAGTACGGCAAATCCCAATTCCTTTGCCGATTCGGTAACGTTCTCTATAACTTCTTCATGAACCTTCGGATCACGTACCACGCCCTTCTTTCCTACCTTTTCACGTCCCGCTTCGAACTGCGGCTTTATAAGGCATACCATACAGGCTTCTTCCTTTAACAGGGGATACGCCGCAGGGAGTATTTTGGAAAGCGATATAAATGATACGTCTGCCGAAGCAAAATCTATGGGTTCAGGAATATCTTTTTCGGTAACATAACGGAAATTAGTCTTTTCCATGCATACCACGCGCTCATCGGAACGCAGTTTCCAGGCCAGCTGGTTCGTTCCCGAGTCTACGGCATATACCTTTGCCGCACCGTTTTGGAGCATGCAGTCGGTAAAACCGCCCGTGGAAGACCCGATATCTATACATACCGCAGCATTCAGATCTATGGGAAAGACCTTAAGCGCTTTCTCCAGTTTAAGCCCTCCCCTGCTGACATAAGGCAGGGTATCGGCCTTAAGCTCCAGTTTAAGCCCCTCGATTGCAAAAAAGCTTCCGGGTTTATCCTCTCTCTGGCCGTTTACGAATACTTCCCCGGCCATAATATGTCTTTTGGCCATTTCCCTGGAACTGACCAGGCCGGAATCGACCAGCAGCACATCCAGCCTTTCTTTTGCTGCCTTTTCACCCATTGTATTTCTCCAGTATGGCTTCTTCTATACTCTTAGCATCTATCTTAAGCTCTTCTTTTAACAGAGCTACGCTGCCGTGCTCCACATAAGCATCCGGCAGTGCTATATGTAAAAATGCCGACCCGGAGCCCTCACTCTTGTTCTCTTCGTACGCCAGACGGAAACGCTCACCGAAGCCGCCGTTCTTAACATTTTCCTCCATCGTCACGACCAGCTTGTGCTTACCGGCCATAGCGCACATTGTTTCATCTATGGGCTTTACAAAGCGCGCATTTATCAGGCTGCAGTTATAGCCCTTTTCCTTGAGTGCCTCTCTTACTTCAACGGCGGTCTTTACCATACTGCCCACCGCTATAAGACAGATATCACTCTCATCATATATCACTTCGCATTTTCCGTATTCGATGGGCTGCCTGTGCTCCTCAAGCCCGTCATATGCCTCTCCCCTCGGATAACGTATGGCCACCGGAGCAGAAAGCTCCACCGCAAAACGCAGCATATCTGCCAATTCCCATTTATTCTTGGGAGCCATCACCGTAAGACGGGGTATGGTAGCCAGATAAGACAGATCAAAGATACCCTGATGTGTCTCTCCGTCGCTGCCCACCAGCCCGGCCCTGTCTATAGCGATCACTACAGGCAGGTTCTGTATGCATACGTCATGAAGTATCTGATCGTATGCTCTCTGCAGGAATGATGAGTATATGGCTACCACGGGCTTTAATCCCCCCGCCGCCAGTCCTGCCGCGAAGGTCACGGCATGCTCTTCGGCTATACCCACGTCAAAGAATCTGTCGGGATAAAGATTATGGAAACGCTTAAGTCCGGTACCGTCCGGCATAGCGGCTGTTATGGCTACTACCTTTTCATCCTTTTCCCCCAGCCTGCACATCACAGTAGAGAAAACATCGGTATAGTTTGCCTTTTCACGCATTTTTTTTGGCATACCGGTCTCTATCTCAAAAGGCTCTGCTCCGTGGAAACGCGCCGGATGTCTTTCCGCAGGCAGATATCCCTTGCCTTTCTGGGTACGTACATGCACCACTACCGCATTTTCCACGCGGCTGGCATATTCAAAGACGTGCACCATCGCATCCACATCATGACCGTCTACAGGGCCCATGTAAGTTATGCCCATATTCTCAAATATCATGCCCGGTACTATGAGTCTCTTTACCGTGGATTTGACCTTTTTGATGGCGCGCACGGTCCCCTCATTACCCGATCTCATCAGCGAATTATACACGCCTTCCTTAAGATCCAGGTATTTCTCCGCAGATCGTATGGAGTTTAAGTAATTGGAAACGCCGCCTACATTTTCAGAGATGGACATATTGTTATCATTCAGTATGATTATGAAATTGGATTTAAGCTTTGAGGCGTTGTTAAGAGCCTCGTAAGCCATTCCGCCGGTCAGCGAGCCGTCCCCGATCACCGAGATCACCTTATAGTCCTTACCGCTTAACTCCCTTGCCTTCACCAGTCCCAGTCCTGCGGATATGGATGTGGAGGAATGTCCGGTATCAAAGGCATCACAGTCACTCTCATGTCTTTTGGGGAAACCGCTCATCCCCTTGTACTGGCGCAGGCTGTCAAAGCCCTCGCGTCTTCCCGTGAGCAGCTTGTGGGTATATGACTGATGTCCCACATCCCAGACTATCTTATCTTCCGGAAGGTCAAATGCGATATGCAGTGCCATGGTAAGCTCCACACATCCCAGATTAGACCCAAGATGTCCCCCGGTCACACTGATATGCTTTATCAGAAAGGCTCTTATCTCCTCGGCCAGCTCCGCATAATCCGCTTTGCCGAATGCCTTGATATCTCCCGGCTTCTTTATCTGATCCAGCAGCTGCGTACCGACTTCATCCACCGGTCTGTATTCGTTTTCCGTCTTTTTCTTTGCCATAAGCTATGCCTATTTCTTTCTGCTGCAGAGACTCACTATAAGCTCCTTAAGAAACTCCCTTGCTTCTTTTGCACTGCCATCCCTTATCTCTATGGAATCTATCATCTCTACCGCTTCCTGCGAAAGCCTCTCCTGCTCCCTGCGTGCCTGCTCTATCCCAAGATAGGAAACATATGTCTTTTTGCCGTTACGTTCATCACTGCCCACCGGCTTTCCAAGCTCCGCCGTGGTACTCTCGATATCCAGGATATCATCCTGCAGCTGGAAGGCGATCCCCAGATCGTAACCGGCTTTTTCAAGCACAGCTGCTGCCCTTTCATCTGCCGCAAGCAGTGCGCCGCACATCAGCGATGCCTGAAGCAGAGCTGCAGTCTTGTTTTCGTATACAAACTTTATCTGCTCCTCGGACAGGTCAAGTTCCTTCTCTTCGGCCTCTACATCCAGGCACTGTCCGCCTACCATACCATAGATCCCGGCTTTTTTTGCCACAAGCTCTATTGCCCTGATATAAGCCGCCTTATCGTCTGCCGCAAGCGCACCCTTAAGCATAGTCTCATATGCATAGTTAAGCAGACCGTCGCCTGCCAGGACCGCCATTGCCTGTCCGTACTGCACATGCGTGGTGGGCTTACCCCTCCGGAGTTCATCGTTATCCATCTCCGGCAGATCATCATGCACCAGCGAATAGGTATGGATCATTTCCATAGCAGCCATAAATGGCTTTATATCCCCGGCTCCGCCGCACATCTGCCAGGCTGCATACATCATTACCGGGCGCAGTCTTTTGCCGCCGGCCAGCACACTGTATTCCATGGCATCGATAACTGTCTGCTGATGCAGCGCTTTCTGCGGCAGGAAGCTCTCTACGATCTCCTCCGCCTCTTTTGTCCTTGCATCCAATTCATTCTGAAAATTCATCTGTCTCACCGTTGTCCTTAAGAAGCAATACTTTTTTCTCTACGCGGTCTATCTCGTCGTTGCAGTCTTTTAACAGCTTCATGCTGCTTTCATACAGCGCAAAAGCCTCCTCAAGCGGAAGGGAATCGTCTTCAAGGTCCTTAAGATTTTTCTCAAGGATATCAAAGTTCTCTTCCAGCGATCTTTTTTCTTCTGTTTTCTTTTCTTCTGACATCAGCTATCCTCCTTATCCCGGATCAATCGCACGATATCTCCTCTACCCCGGCACTTACCGTACCGTCCTTAAACCTTAACTTAAGCTTATCCCCCGTCTTAAGCGACGCTGCGCTCAGGACAGCCTTCCCGTCTTCGCCGGAGGCATATACATAGCCTCCCCCCAGACGCTCAAGCGGCGATCTGGCTTTATATCTTTCTATAAGCAGCAGCATACGCTGCCTTGTCATCTGCATGTGCCTGTCAAAAGCTTTATCAAGCTTATATCCAAGATCCTGCGACCTCTGCCGGCGCTTGTCAGCCAGGCCAAGCGGAGACAGGTGCTTAAGCGAAAGCTCATCCTTCTGCAACCTGGACTTTAATGCCAGTATCCTTTTATCCATCAATGCATCCAGAGTGGATTCTATTGCCGCAGCCTTCTGTCTTTTGTCGTTCAGCATATACTGCGGGGATAGGCGCTTTAAGCTCTCGGAAAGCTTCTGCGCCTTAAGCCTTCTGTGTGTCAGACGGCTTTTGATGCTCTGATCCAGCCTGTTTTTGCAATCCGCTATATGCCCTGTGATATCATCCAGCTGCCTGACTGCCAGCTCGGCCGCCGCCGAAGGCGTGGGTGCACGCAGATCCGCCGCAAAATCGGCTATGGTAGTATCAGTCTCATGCCCCACTGCAGAGATTATCGGGGTCGAACAGTCAAATATCGCCCGTGCCACCGCTTCTTCATTAAACGCCCACAGATCCTCGATGGAGCCTCCGCCGCGGCCGACTATTATCACATCCACACCGGCAGCATCCATGGCCCTGATACCGCGGATTATACTCTCGCATGCCTGCTTCCCCTGCACTATCGCAGGATATAATATCAGCTGTACATACGGATTACGCCTTCGCGATATCTGTATTATGTCCCTTACCGCAGCCCCCGTAGGCGCTGTCACGATCCCTACCTTCTTTGCCATAAAAGGGATCTTCTGTTTGTACTCCTCGGCAAAAAGCCCCATTTCTTCAAGCTCTGCCTTCAGTTTAAGATATCTGGCGTACAGGTCTCCCTGTCCGTCCTTTTCCATCTCGGAAACGTAAAACTGATACTTTCCGCCTTCTTTATATACGCTTACGCTGCCGTGGCCTGTTACGGACATGCCGTCTTCAAGCTTAAACTTAAGCGCCTGTGCTTTATTCTTAAAGCAAACACAGGGCAGAAGTGACTTATCATCTTTTAAGTTGAAATAAATGGTCCCGTCTTTCCAATACTTGGCATCGCGCACTTCACCCTTTATGGAAACATCGCGCAGATAAAAATCCTGAGAGAACATACCCCAGATATAAGAATTGATCTGCGACACGGAATAGATCTTTTTATTCATTATTTACCCCAACGCAAACTTCGCAAGAACTCCGTTCACGAATTCGCCGGACTTTTCCTGGCCGTATTTCTTTGCCAGTTCAACCGCCTCATTTATCGCCACTGCGTCGGATATACTGTCATCATAGCGCATCTCATACAAAGCCAGGCGAAGCAGCGCCAGCTCCGTTTTCCCGATACGTAGCGTATTCCAGCCCTGTATCTTCTCATCCAGCAGCTTATCCAGCTCCGGTATATGCTCAACTATGGCCAGGGTTTTCGCCCTTATCTGATCGCGGCCGTCGGTAAGAAAAGCAGGTATGCTTATCTCATCCAATGAACCGCCCTCTTCTTCTATGCGCAGTGTCTCTTCTTCGAGATATTCCTCATCTTCATCCTCAAAGAAGCGGTCTATCTGCTCGTTCATAGAATCCTTATCATAATAATCAGCCGCAAAAAGCAGCATAAATACTCTTTCGCGATTTATACGCCTGCTCATCTTTTATTTACCCTTGGGCATATTTACGGATGCGATACGGATATTGACATCCTCCACCGTAAGCCCTGTCATGTTTTCTACTGAATTCTTTACCTTCTCCTGTACTTTCTTGCAGGTCTCGGGTATGTTGTAACCATATTCCAGTACTATAGAGAGATTTATCGTAACCGAATTATCGGCCAATGCCACTCTCACACCCTTGGTAAGCTTCTTCATTGCCACTTTACTCATGAGCTCGTTGGTAATATTGCCTGTCATGGCGCTCACTCCCTCCACCTCGGAAGATGCCAGGGCAGCGATCATTGCGACAACGTCGTCGGCTATCTGTACGCTTCCGATATTCTCGTTTTCGACCTTAAGTGTGATGTTGTTATTATTTTCCATTTCCTTCTCCTCTTCATGGGGTTGCCCCCGCTGATATCACTGACGCCTATCTTACCACAAAGACTTTTGTTTTTCAATTAAAACCAGAAAGTAAGAACGTTAAGTACATCGTCGGTCGTATAATCCACGGAATTGACTCCCGAAGGCAGCAGTGCAAAGACCCTTCGCTCTTCCAGAAGCTTTACCACGCATTCGCGGTAGACCGGATCATCCGAACATTTAAAGGAAACGCAGCGTCCGCCGGAGGTCCTTGCTTCATCAAAAAGCCTGCTTATAACAGCCTCATCATAGTACTCAATGCATCTTCCCTCACGTACATAATAATTATCATCGGTGGCAATGCACCGCGGCATCGCTACAACATTATCCGCAATATGCGACCGGCCTATCTCGTCACTGGTCACATTAAGATAATTATAATTTATCTCTCCCTGCTTGCTTACGTTCATGCCCGATGCTGACAGGTATCCGGAATCTCCCCAGGTGGGATCCACATAATAATATGCGCCGTCTATGTTTACCAGGTCCCATGCATGACCTTCTCCGCCCCTGACTTTTCCTATTACCATCGTGCAGGGAATGCCCATTTCATTCAATACATACTGCAGGGCTTTAGCATACCCCTGACAGACAGACATACCGCCTATCATCACGGATAGTATGTTCTGATTGTCATCTGCTCCCAGCACATAATCCGTATGGAGGATCACATACTGATATGCGTATTTTACTTTTTCATACTCATCGGCATTGATCGGCAGGCCGCCGACGCATTTATCCACCCAATCATCAATGAGACACTGGAACAGATCGCATTCTTCTTTACTGTATGAATACTTGCCGCTGAATGTAAGGGCAGTGACCTTTCCGTTCTTTGAATAACAGCCGTAAGAATAGCCCTCTATCCAGAACAGCTCGGGATGGTCCTGAAATACGCACATGAAGGCTGTCTGCAGGTCATCGCTGTCGGTTGACGATACCATTATATCCTTTGCATGGGATCTGACTATAAGCAGTATCTCGGCATAAAGGGTATGCAGATCGGTGTCCATCATATCATACATATAACGGCCCTGCTGTTCCTTCATGCATCGTTTTACCGCATCCGTGGTGATCCCTGCAGCCTTTTTGTCTGCCATCAGATCTCCCATGCTGACCTGACTGTTTTTTTTGTTATCCTCCGTGATCACCGGAGCCTCAAAGCCCGTAACGGGATTTAAGGTCACCACCTCCGGACTGCCGGATGAATCAGCAGTCTGCACTGCGCCGCCTTCCCCGCCGTCAGCAGTCAGTATCCCCACATTGGGCAGCTCTGCCCTGTCCTTGCCTGTACAGCCGCAGACAAGGCATACGATCAGACAGAGTACGGTTATAAACTTTTTCCTTTTTCCCCTCATAAAAGCTTATTACCAGTCTTTTCCGAACTCGCTTAACTTAAGTCCCGGATTACGTTCTTCTGTCATGCCCACGCTCCAGGCGTTGACAAAGAGCAGTAACGGATTGCCTTTAAGATCCTGTACCTTCTTCATATCCGAAGTACCCGAAAGCTTAGCCACATCCACTTCGTTCTTGTTCACGATCCATCTTATATGTTCATAAGGCAGGGGATCCAAGCGTATCTCAACATTGTACTCATTCTCCAGCCTGTACTTGAGTACATCGAACTGCAGCACGCCTACCACTCCCACGATGATCTCTTCCATACCGGAGGCTATCTCCTGGAATATCTGTATAGCGCCTTCCTGAGCGATCTGTTCAACACCTTTTACGAACTGCTTACGCTTCATGGTATCAACCTGGCGCACTCTTGCAAAATGCTCGGGTGCGAACGTCGGTATGCCTTCGTAACAGACATCCAGTTTAGGGTCGCAGATCGTATCACCTATAGAGAAATTGCCCGGATCGAATACGCCTATTATGTCTCCGCCGTATGCCTCGGTCAGTATCTTTCTCTCATCCGCCATTATCTGCTGGGGCTGCTGGAGACGCATGGTACGTCCGCTCTGCACATGTTTGACGTTCATCTGTGCATCGAATTTTCCCGAGCATATACGCATGAATGCGATCCTGTCCCTGTGCGCCTTGTTCATATTGGCCTGTATCTTGAACACAAAGCCCGAAAACGCCTCCTGGTCCGGTTCTACGATCTTTCCGCCGGATACACGTCCGCTGGGCGCCATGGCCATGTGCAGATACGATCTTAAGAAATACTCCACACCGAAATTAGTAAGCGCCGATCCGAAGAAAACGGGCGTCAGCTTACCTGCCCTGACCTGATCCAGATCAAACTCCGCTCCTGCGGATAAAAGCTCAAGTTCTTCCTCAAGCTTATCGGCTGCTTCATCTCCTACATACTGCCTGATGCTGTCCATATCCTTCATCTCGAGGGTACGGCCTTCTTTTGTTCCTTTCTCCGTATCCTCAAATGCCAGCAGTTCTTTATTCTTCAGATCGTATACGCCTTTAAAATTCTTTCCCGAACCTATGGGCCAGTTTACCGGGCAGGTATCTATGCCCAGTTCCTTCTCCACGTTGTCCATCAGATCAAAAGAATCAAGCGCATCACGATCAAGCTTGTTGATAAATGTAAATATGGGGATGCCCCGCATCGCACATACCTTAAACAGCTTTCTGGTCTGGGGCTCAACACCCTTTGACGCATCGATCACCATCACGGCGGAATCGGCTGCCATCAGTGTACGGTAAGTATCCTCCGAGAAATCCTGGTGTCCGGGGGTATCCAGTATATTGATGCAATATCCGTCATATTCAAACTGCAGCACCGATGATGTAACGGAGATACCACGTTCCTTTTCTATCTCCATCCAGTCCGAGACTGCATGCCTGGCCGTAGCCTTCCCCTTTACGGATCCCGCCAGATTGATGGCCCCTCCGTACAGCAGCAGTTTTTCCGTCAATGTCGTCTTTCCAGCGTCAGGATGGGATATTATCGCAAATGTCCTTCGCCTGTCTATTTCTTCCTTTAGTGTTGCCAAAACTTTTTCTCCTCTCCCAAAAATCGGGCACAATATATATGCCATAGTATCATACCATATACACTATCTTGACGCAAGTATTAAGGCCTATGGGCGCATGAACACAGAGAACCGTCCCCTGTACCCACTTTAAACCGGGGCGGTTGTGTGGTATCATCAACAGTATATATTATCGAAACGGAGGTGGATGTGGAATGAAACGCGTATTTGTGATAGTACTGGACAGTTGCGGGATCGGCGAAATGCCGGACGCAGCGGCTTTCGGAGACGAAGGCTGCAATACTCTTAAGAGCGCCGCAAAAGCTGATGGCTTTGCTATGCCCAATATGAAAAAACTGGGATTGTTTAACATTGACGGTATCGACTGGTGTGAAGGTACCGGTAAACCCGAAGGTGCCTATGCTTCCATGGCAGAATCCTCAAACGGCAAGGATACCACGACCGGCCACTGGGAAATGGCAGGTATCATCTCTAAAAATCCCATGCCCACCTTCCCCGACGGTTTTCCCCGGGAGGTAATGGATGAATTCGAACGTCAGACAGGCCGGGGATGGCTGGTCAATAAACCCTATTCTGGTACAGCCGTGATAAACGAATACGGCGATGAGCATGTAAAGACCGGCAAACTGATCGTCTATACATCAGCAGATTCTGTTTTCCAGATAGCCGCCCATGAGGATGTGGTAAGCTGTGAGCAGCTTTATGAATACTGCCGCATAGCCAGGAAAATTCTGAAGGACGAATATGCCGTAGGAAGGGTTATAGCCCGTCCCTTTATCGGAGATGGAAACGGCAATTACACTCGCACTCCCAGAAGACACGACTTCTCACTTGAACCTACAGGGATAACGATGCTGGATCAGATCAAAGAAGCCGGTATGGATGTGATAGGTGTCGGAAAGATAAAAGATATCTTTGCCGGTGTGGGCATAACGGAATATGTATATACCCAGAATAATGCAGAGGGCATCGATCGCACGCTTGAATACATGGATAAAGATTTCCACGGATTATGCTTTACCAATCTGGTTGATACGGATATGATCTACGGACACAGACGTGATATACAGGGATACGGAGATGCACTGTCCTATTTTGATAAAAAGCTGGGAACGATGCTTGATAAGATGAGACCGGAAGATCTGCTGATCATCACGGCAGATCATGGCTGTGATCCGGGCTATACAAAGACGACCGACCATACCAGGGAATACGTTCCCTTTGTGGCCTGCGGTGCAAAAGATTTCTTAAAACCCGGAAATTACGGTGTGCGTGAAAGCTTTGCAGACCTGGGCGCTACCGTACTAAAATACCTGGGCATTTCCCAAAAGATCAGCGGAACATCACTGGTGTAGGCGGCTGAAGGCAGGAGGTGGGTACAGGGGACGGTTCTCTGTACCCATCTCCTGTACCCATCTCCTGTACCCATCTCAAAGCCACTCCAGCAGGCCTTTCAGCCCCTGTTCTTTATAGATATCCTTATAGAAGGATGCTTCTTCGCCTATCAGCGAATCGATCACTTTCATACCCAGCAGTTCGACCGGCGCCTTGTCATCTGTCATTATAAGTTGCCCCGGGTTGTACTTCAGGATATTATCTGACACGTGTCCCATCATCCGGTAAAGGTCTGACGCCTCCTCGCTCTGTCTTTCATTCTCAAAGCGCTCAAGACAGGTGGCATCCGAAAAAGCATAAAGCTCACGGTTACTGCTGCCGGATACATCCACGGTGTAGACATTATCAAAAACGGAGGCTATGGTATCCGCAAGATACGCGGTAATATCTCCGTCCTCTCCGCTTCGCATGTTCATATTTACCACCATAACACCATCGTCATTAAGGTGCTGCTTAACCAGGCTGAAGAATTCCACAGAACTCATCTGGAAAGGAATGGTTATATCCTGGTACGCATCCACCATGATCAGATCGTATTTTTTATCATCGGCATTAAGATATGCACGTCCGTCATAAGTCACCACAGGCACTTCTTCGGATAACTCAAAGTATTTCCTTGCCAGATCGGTTATGCTCTCATCAATCTCCACTCCGGTGATGTTCATATTGTCAAAATAACGTCTGCACTGCGTGGCAAAGGTCCCTGTGCCCATCCCCAGGATAAGCGTATCCATTTTATCCTTTTCCTTGACCCCCGCCATAAAGGGCGCCGCCATGGCGTAATCATAATACATCCCCGTCAGTTCCTTTTCCTTACGGTATACGCTCTGCACGCCAAAGAGCACATTGGTCGAAAGTATCACCTGTCTGTCATTTTCAGACACCTGCAGATAATTATATACGGACTCTCCCTCATAGCTTAAGTCATCCTGCCAGAAAGCAAAGCTCCCGTTATGCCCGAAGATGCAGCAGATCACAAAGAGCACTGCAGATACCGGCATCTTTTTTACGAATATCTTCTCGCTGATAAAATAAACAAAAGCCAGTGCCAGGAGTATACCCGCAAAGATCAGAAAGGTTATCGCCGTACCGACTGCAGGTATCGATACAAAAGTAGGCACGAAAGTTCCGATTATCGAACCTATGGTATTGGCGGCATTAAGCCTTCCCACAACCGTACCGCTCTCATCCATGCTGCTTACTGTATATTTGACCAGCGAAGGTGTGACCGTCCCAAGCAAAAACAGCGGGAATACAAAGACCACCATGCATGCCGCAAAAGCAGCGATTATAAGAAAATTACTGTTGATAGAAAAGATCAGCGCCACAGCTATCCCCGTGATCAGATACTTGCCCGCTACCGGTATTGCCGCTATCCATATCGCTGCTATGATGATCCTGCCGTAGAGCTTATCCGGATCGGGGTTTTTATCCGCACTCCGGCCGCCGTATAGATTTCCAAGCGCCATGGCTATCATTATGGTACCGATTATTATCGTCCATACTATCTGTGATGACGAAAAATAAGGAGCCAGCAGACGACTGGCCCCCAGTTCCACCGCCATCACGCTCATACCAGCAAAAAATTCCGTCAGATACAGATAAAATTTGTTTTTTAAGATCTTTCTGTCTTTCATATACTTTTCAACTCCTGAATGCGGCGAATATTATATCCGACTTTCCGGATACCTCCGCCCTGTAATACTGTTCTATCTTATCGAGCATCCCCTCTACATTCCCCGATGCTTCTCCGCTGCGTATTGCATTTATCATATCCGGCGGAAAGATCGCCTGTGTAGCAAGCGCATCGGATAAAGGATTGCCAAGCTCAACTATCTTTGCGGCATTGAGCACCTTGTTACGCAGTGCTTCGTTTCGAAGCGATGCCGCGCTGTATTTTAAGCCCGACGCCACTTCCGCTCCGCAGGAATAAAATACCGCCATGTTCGAAGCCAGGTCCGCCATTTCGGATTTGAGCATCATGCTTCCGCTAACCGGCAGTTTTAAAAGCAGATTACCTGCAAAATCGCTCGCACTGCCCATCTTCTTAACCATTCCGGGAGTGATCCCGAGTGCCGCGATGAAACCGACTATCGCACAGCTTATCAATATGGCCAGCGGAAGGAATTTATATACGGACGCCACCGCCAAAAGCGCTATGATAAATACAACCACGACTATCAGCGGATATGTAACGGCACGTTTTATCTTGCGGGATGTTTCCAGCTTTCTGTCAAAACGTTTGCCCATCCTGTCAAATGCATATTCCACATGCCCTGTCTGTTCACATACAAGCACCGCATCGACCAGTTCCGTAGTATACGCCTTCTGATCCGCACGCATGGCTTCGCTTAGGCTGATGCCTTTTTCTATGCCTTTATGCGTGCGTTTTATAGCCTCATTTAAGCTGCTGTGATCATCCTGCATCACAACGAAGGCTCGCTCCACATCAAAGCCCGCATGAAGGGCATTATACATCTTATGACAGAAAACTGCCAGTTCCTGTATATCCGCCATATCATATCACCTCATTAAAGAGTCCGGTAAACTCTGAACAAACATCGCTCTGCGGCCTGTATTCACATATCACCTCACGCTTTAATCTCTTATAATCGTCATTAAGCTCTTCCGCCATCAGCTGCTTAAATTCCATGGACAGCATCTGATCATCTATCTCGAATATCTTCTTTTGTGCAGCCTCATCGGGAATGTGTCCAATAAACTTCCCCCATATCATATCCTGCAGTCTGCTCTCCGCTTCCAGATAATAGCTCATCTGCGACTTTAACGGTCTTATCACATCCGACATATAAGCCTCACTTGCGTCATGCAAAAGGGCACCAAGTACTACATCCCTTCCGTATCCGCATTCCTTAGCTTCCAGAGCGCAGGCTATAGAATGCTGGGCCACCGAATAAAAAAACTTCATATGCCCGTTTGCCCTGCAGACAAGCGATAACGAATGCGCTATATCATTTATATCTATCAGCTCTTTATCAGGCTCGATCGGATCAAAATGCTTCCCGCTTATGGTTGTAATGTAACTCATTAAAATGTCCTCTATTTCCTCATAAATATCAGCCCGAATGTTCCGGGGCCGCAGTTGATACCTACAGCCGGAGAAGCTTTCTTAAACCAGATCTTTTTAAACCTGATCAGACTGTTTACCTCTTCTTCTATCTGCTTGAGTTCGCCTTCTTTCATACCCACATAGGTGATAAAGAGTACGGAATCATCGATATCGAGCTCGTGACGCAGCGCCCAGTGTATATAGCCCCTGCGCACCGCATCCCTGGTCCCGAAGAAGATATTGCCGGTCTTTAAGCGGCTGTCCCTCATAACAAAAACAGGATGCAGCATAAATACCGTACAGAATTTGTTGAGCGTCTCCGATACCCTGCCGCCTCTCTTAAGATACTCGGTGGTATCCACGATAAAGCTGGTCTCTATCTGCTGCTTCTTGTTTTCTATCATGCCGATCAGTTCATCATCCACACTCTGTACACTGTCGGCTGCCTCTTTTGCATACATGGCCATAAGCCCCATTCCGCTGGAAAGGTGTCCCGAATCAACCACCGTCACATTATAAAATGACACAGCCGCTTCGACAGCATTACGATATCCTTCCGACGACTTCCGCCCCATCGCTATATGCACTATGTTCTGCGCCCGCGACAGACACTGAGCAAAGAAATTCTCATATTCCGAAACCGTAGGGCATTCGCTCCTTGCCTGTGCATCTTCACTGGCCATATAACTGAGCACGGCATCCGATTCGGCCTCTATGCCGTCTAAGAAACTTCCCTTTGCGGTATGCACATGATAAGGCAACACCATGATATGCATACGCTTTATCAGCTCTTCGGGCAGATCCGAAACACTGTCCGTGGTGATCATTATCGGCATCTTATGCCTGGTCTCCCTCAGTACAGTGTTCTTCTCAAACTCCTCTTCGGTCATATTGTTAAGATGCACCTGATCCCTTGGCAGCACCTTTAACAGGGCAGCCTCTATGAGTGTACCTGTAACAGGCTTTACCAGATAACCGTCAAAGCCCTCTTTCTGGTATATCTTCTGATTTTCGCTCCCGGCATTTGCCGTGACTACAACTATCGGGGTATTGCGGCACAGACCGCCGGTCTGCTCCCTTATGGCATGCATACACTCTATGCCGTCCATCTCGGGCATGAGATGATCCATGAGTATCACATCGAAATGATCCTTGAGGGTCTGCTTTAAGGCTTCTTCACCGCTGCCGGCTTTGACCACCTGCACCCTGGTCGCCCTTAAGAGTTTTTCGCATACCATTAAGTTGGCCGTATTGTCGTCCACTACCAGCACCTTTACTCCCGGTGCTTCAAAGCTCTGATGGTAATGCTCCCGTGCGCTTAATATCCGCCAGGTCTCGGGATTTAAATGACCTATCGCCTTATCCTCCAGTACCTCCTGCTCAAGCGTTACCATAAAGGTCGACCCCTTGGTATAGATACTGTTTACGGAGATCTCGCCTCCCATAAGGTCCACCAGCTGCTTGACTATCGAAAGCCCAAGCCCCGTCCCTTCGATATAGCGGTTGTTTTCCGCATCCACTCTCTTAAATGCTTCGAACAGATGCGGGATACTCTCTTTTCTGATACCTATTCCGGTATCCTCAACCGTATAGGTCACTGCCACCCTGTTGTTTTCCAGTCTTGCCGAAGTGATGGACAGCGACACACTGCCCTCTTTTGTATACTTGACCGCATTATTTAAAAGATTGATCAGTATCTGCTTGATCCTTACCTCGTCCCCAAAAAGCGCCGACGGCGTATCGGGATCGACATCGACCTGAAATTCCAGTCCCTTCTCATGCGAGCGTGACCATATCATGTTAACGATCTCGGAAAGCATATTTCCCAGGTCATACGGCACCGGTACCACTTCCATCTTGCCTGATTCGATCTTTGACATATCAAGGATATCATTGATGAGCGTAAGAAGCATCCTGCCGGCCGACTGGATATTCTTTGCATCTTCTACCACTTCATCCGGGATATCCTCCCTCAGGATCATCTCATCAAGTCCTATTATCGTGTTGATGGGTGTACGTATCTCATGACTCATGTTTGAAAAGAAACGGCTCTGCGCCTTGTTCATCTCTTCAACTTTTGCCGCCTCATCTTTTGCCCTTTTGTTTTCCGCAAGATAGAGCTTTGTCAGGAATGCGACCAGGATATATGTCATAAAACCTACTACCAGGAAAGATATCAGGGTATCTAAGAAGAACATGCACTCGCTGTGTTTAGCCACTACCAGCTCGGGATGAAAATAACCCAGCGCAAATTCTGCGATGCCCACTGCAGTGATCAGCAGGATCATGACCAGACTCACTGCCCCCTGGAGTACCAGTCCTATAAAGAGATAGCAGAAACACAGCCATATGATGGAGCCGCCGTAGATCCCTCCGCCAAAGAAGAAGGTAGCGGGCATAATGATAAAGATTATACATATAACCTGGATCAGTGCTCCGGCATTGATATGTTTATAATGTATCGCTAAAGTCGTTATAAGAGGCTCTACTATCAATGTCCCGCCAAGGATCAGTATCTCCCTCTTATCTTCGCCGGTTATCACATCCCCCAGGAATACGATAAATATGGCGATCGTCGTAATTATGCTTACCAGCAAAAACATACGGTCGTGCAGAGGTATTTCCGGATCATTTATTCTTGATATCAGCCTCTTAAAAGGATTCATTTACTCTCCCCCGATCTCATCCAGCGCTTCACCGGCTGCGATGAAATCATAATCGCGAAGTGCCGCAAATACGTTCTTTAAGATCTCAGTGCAGGGCACAGATTCATGTGTGAGCGTCTGTGCCTTTTCCATGATCTCAGCTGCCGCATCCGAATCAAAGCCGTCGATCGCTGCCCTTAAATCTGACAAAAGACTTTCCCATTCCCCCTCTGCCGCATCCGCTACCGGCTTATCCTCAGCCTGTTTTTCGGGCATAGCTGCCACTATCATGTCCACGGTACCGTCAAAGGTCACATTAAGCAGATCATGGTTTGCCCTGATATAATCAATATCATTGTTCTTTGCAGCGTCTTCCAGAGCCAGCGCCTGTCCCGAAAGCTGCATAGCGCCTATGGTCCTCGATCCGCTCTTTAACGCATGTACGGCTATCCTGTAATTATCGATATCCTCTTCATCAAAAAACTTACGCAGACTGGCCTTTTTATCGGGAGCCTCCGAAACGAAGGTCCTTAGCATCTCTTCATAAAAGCCCTCATCATTACCGCAGTAAACCAGTGCCTGCTGCGTATCAAAGCCGGCTTCATTAAGCTTTTCGGTTGCCGATCTGCCGGCAGCCTTCTCCTGTTTTGAAGCAATCGCGTTCATATCCGCTTTTATCTCGTACACATCGCTCACGCTTTCATCCCCCGCTTCTTTTATTTCCTCCCCTGTTGTCTCATGCTGCACAAACGCCGCAGCCGGCAGCAGCCTTTTTAAAGCCCGTTCCAGTATCAGCGGTTCGATCGGTTTAGCTAAAAACTCATCAAAACCTTCACTTAAAAACATCTCCCTTGCACCGCTCACTGCATTGGCAGTCAGCGCAACTATCTTTGTATGATACTCCGATCTTAAGATATTCCTTATCCTGTGTGCAGCTTCGATACCGTCCATCTCCGGCATCATATGATCCATGAAGATGATATCGTAATCCTTCTGGGAACACATCTCTATAGCTTCCGCGCCGCCGCCTGCTATATCCACCTTCATACCGTACATTCCCAGTATGCCCCTGGCCACGATGAGGTTCATGCTGTCATCATCCACCACCAGAGAGCGTACCCCCGGCAGATAAGGCTTGGCTTCTTCTTTGAGATTCGCCACCTGCCTCTCATTGAGTATCTGCAGTATGGAAAATACGGTAAACGGTTTCTTCAGTATCTTAACGCTCTTATCGGCAACAGGTTCATCATCACGCCCCACACTCACTGCCACATGCAGTGCCGATTCATAAGAAGCCAGGAATTCGCGGCACTCCTCATATTCTCCCCTGCCCAGGAAAAGATGTGTGAACCTGTATCTTTTCATGACCTTTTTAAGTTCTTCAAGACTGATACAATAATGTACCCTGATGCCCAGTCCGTCTCCCAGCTGCCTTATCATCTCATTGTAGTAGTCCCTTACCGTAGGCACGCTGTATCTGTCGGGATACAGGAAGCATCCGACACATATCTCATCCGTATCCTCAACACTCATGCAGGGATCGGGATCGCTGATCCCCTGCGGTATGCTCACATGTACCGTGGTACCTGTGCCTTCTTCGGACTCAATGTGCATAAAGCCGTCCATGCGCATCACAAGTCCCTGTACCACAGCCAGGCCCAGTCCTATACCGCCCACACGTCTTGCCCTGCCCGCATCGGCCTGATAGAAATGATCCGTAAGCCTCTCCAGCTGCTCGCGGCTTATGCCTATTCCGGTATCCTTGACCTGAATGCAAAGGTTGATACCGTACTCCCTCTTCATCCCGTAGATCTTTACATACACGCCGCCTTCTTTTGTGAATTTAAGGGCATTATCGGCAAGATGCCTGATGATCTTTGATATCTTGGCAGCATCACCGATAAGTCCGGCCGGCAGGTTGGGATCGATATTTATTACCAGCTCGTTATCGCTGTCCTGCCACATAAAGCCAAGCTCCGCAGACAGGTCGTAGATCAGCGAGCTTATCATATAATTCGATCTGCTTACCTTAAGCCTTCCGGTGTCAAGCTCGGTATAATCCAGTATATCCCCTATCTGGTCGGAAAGCCTGCGTCCCGCACGCTGGACCGCGCTTAGATTCCTGCGCTTGTTTTCGTCGGCCTCTTCCTCCTGCATTACCGCTGTGATACCGGTAACGGCATTTATGGGAGTCCTTAGCTCATGGGAAACATTGGTAAGGAAATCCTCGCTGCGCTTATTGGTCTCCTCCATGATCCCTATCACTTCCAGATAGTTCTGGCGGTCACGCCTCCTGCTGTGTATCGTGTACCTGAAGACCAGCCCGCCTATGATTATCACCGCAAAGTTCATCAAAAGCCTTGACCATTCCAGTGCGGTAAAAGAAAGATTTATCGCTTTTGTCACCAGTACATGCCAGCATATTATCAGGATATAATCGACATAGAAAAAATAGATGATGAAATTCTCTTCCACCAGTACAAAGAGCATCATTACCAATACGAGGATAAGCGGAACATCGAATAAAGAAGTTTCATGGACGCCGTAATAAAAGAGCGCTATCAGCATCATGATAAGATAGATATAAAGCCTGGCTTTGACATTCAGCGCCTGCTTGATATATATCCACCATACGGCTATCACGGAAGAAAGAAGCGCGGGCACCGTCCACAGTTCCCATCCCATCAGCACCGTCTCCGCACAGAGCACCAGCGCCATAAAACTATAAACCATAATGATAACAAGATGAAAGATCATCTTTTTTTCATTATTCTTAAAATCTACGCTGTTAATGTCCATATCTCCCCCTGACAAAAGACGTCAGCAGCCATCTCCTTTCTTATTCCATAACCGTTCTATGGCTTATATCCAGTCTGATCTTGCATCCCGGAAGCCGGCTCTCGTATTCAAGCCGGATACGCTCTGCTATCATTATCGTCTCCGCTTCACCTGTACCCGGCAGTATTACCAGTATCTGCCTGGTGGTATAATTGGCGGCCACATCCCCGCGGCGGAGGCTTGAAACAAGCGACTGGTCCATCATTTCGGCTACCCTGCTCATCTCTGCTTCCCCGGGCGTATAACCTTCCTCGGGTATCAGGGTTATGAGCAGCATTCTGGAGACGAATTCATTTCTGGCCGATAAGCGGCTTAGGAAATTATAGATATACGTAAAGCCGTGATAATCCAGCATGTACGCGCCTTTCTTTCCGTCCGCGCGTCTCATGGCTTCATGGATATAATCTATGCCGTTCGCAGAATTATCATCATTCTTTATCATCTCGTCACTGTAGAAATGATAGGAATTCTTTCCGTTCTGCTTCACGTAATAAAGAGCTTTATCCGCTGCATTATACAGATCGGTGAAGTTTTCGCCGTCTGCCGGCAGTATGGCGATCCCCAATGATACGGATGAGTTGGTCTCGTAACGGCAGTCCTCAAGCTTCTTGCAAAGATCGGCGATGATGGTGCCTGCCCTGCGGCTTAACGTCTCCTTATCCACATATCCTTCTATCCAGGCTACGAATTCATCTCCGCCCACTCTGGCCGGTATATCCTGCACTTTACTGTAGGTCCTTAAAGTGTCCGCAAACATCTTTAAGACCTTATCACCTGCATCATGACCGTAATTATCATTTATGGCCTTGAAATTATCCATGTCGAGCATGAAGAGTGCGCCGGTTTTTCCGTTCCTTATGCGTTCATCAACAGTCTTGGCCGCATAAGCCCTGTTGAAGAGGCCGGTAAGGGCATCCCTCTGGGATTTGTCCTTGATCTGATCCAGCTCCTTCTTCAGCTCCTGCTTCTGGTCAAGACCACGGAATATTTTTTCAAGGCGGCTCAACAGGATACTGGGAACAAAAGGCTTGGGTATAAAATCCACAGCTCCCAGTTCAAGACAGCGGCTCTCCGTCACCGCATCCTTTTCCGCGCTTAAGAAAACAACCGGTATATCCGCGATCCTGGGATCTGCCTTGATGTTCTTCATCACGTCGTATCCGTCCATGAAAGGCATATTCAGATCCAGAAGTATAAGGTCCGGTATATTATTATCAAGATACTGGAGCGCCTGTCTGCCCGATATCGAAGCTGTCAGCTTATACTGCTTGCTGAGGCTCATCCGTGCACAGTCCAGATTAATCTTATCGTCATCAATGATCAGTATATGCTTCATACCCCCTCACTTTCCCTCTTCGAAACCCTCTTGTTTTCGTACATAGCCATATCTGCTTTTTTTACCAGTTCTTCCATATCGCTGTTTTTGTCAAGCACGGTCTGGTACTCACCGCAGCTTGCGTGAACTTCATATTCGAGACCGGATGATGCATTATACCATTGGCACATATCACTGCATCCGGACGCAGTCCTTTGTCCAATGCTTCCGTCATGGCCTTTCTGGCCGGGATGGCCCAGAATTCACCGTAGCTTAACATATCTTCGGAAAATTCCATACCGTTTTCCGACAGTACTTTTTTGAATATCTCTATTCTCTGATCTGAGAAGGGATTATTTCTGATCCCCGCCATGAAATGAGGTCTTCTGACATGATGCTCCTCTATGATATGGCGCACAATGCTCTCAAAACCGCTTTCGAAATCAAAGCTTACCGAAGGACAGCCTTCGTAACTGCCGTCCACCACCAGTACCGGAACATTATAGCTCTTGGCCCGGTCTATCACATGCCGCGCCACTTTATGGCTCTTGATCTTTTCATCCATATAGATCAGAGCATCGATCTTCCACATGGGTATCAGCTCGAATACAAAGGCTTCGGTATTATCGTTATCTTCTTCCCAGTAAAGATCGGAATTGATAGCGTAGACTAAAAGTCTTATACCGTCCTCTTTAAGGCTTTCGTTAAGTTTTCTGATGAAGGCGTGATTCTGTATGTCGAATATCCTGGATGTACATAACGCCACTGTTTTTTTCTTGTTCGTCATATGTACTATGCCCTCTCTCCCCTAGTGTAACATTTTAACATAAAAGCATGGCTTTTTTCAACAAAAAATGAGACTGATGCACAAAAAATGAGACTGATGCACAAAAAAAGCCCGCGCACGCGGCGCGGGCCTCATTTCAGCTTTAAGCCTCAGAAAATCTTATTTAAAAGGGTTCTCTGAAGGATAAGGCAGGCACTCAGGCTGATTGTAGTTGATATCCTCGTAAGGAACGCCTAAGTACTTGAATACGTCGAACAGAGCCTTTCCGTAGTGTCCGAATGCTACCGCACCGTGATGAGGATAGTTCTTCTCGATCAGTACGTGACGATAGAAACGGCCCATCTCCTTGATAGCGAATACTGCGATGCCACCGAAGGAACGGGTAGCAACGGGAAGGATCTCGCCTTCTGCAACATAAGCGCGCAGAAGTCCGTCAGAGGTGCTCTGCAGACGGAAGAAAGTGATATCGCCGGGTGCGATGTCGCCCTCGAGGGTTCCGTTGGTAACCTCAACGGGAAGTGCACGAGCCATGATTTTCTGGTTGCGCATCTCGCAGGATGCCATCTTCTTTGAGCAGGTATTTCCGCAGTGGAAGCCCATGAAGGTATCACTGTGCTTGTAATCGAACTTGCCCTTGATGCTCTCTGCATACATATCCTTGGGAACAGAGTTGTTGATATCAAGCAGGGTAACGATATCGTCGGATACGCAGGTACCGATGAACTCGGAAAGTGCGCCGTAGATATCAACTTCGCAGCTTACGGGGATACCGCGGCCGGTCAGACGGCTGTTAACATAGCAGGGCACAAAGCCGAACTGTGTCTGGAATGCGGGCCAGCACTTTCCTGCGATACATACATATTTACGATAGCCCTTGTGAGCCTCGATCCAGTCAAGCAGGGTAAGCTCGTACTGAGCCAGCTTGGGAAGAACTTCGCTCTTCTTATTGCCTGCGCCCAGCTCTTTCTCCATATCTGCAACAACTTCGGGGATACGGGGATCGCCTTCATGCTTCTTGAATGCTTCGAACAGATCCAGCTCGGAATTCTCCTCGATCTCAACGCCCAGATTGTAAAGCTGCTTGATGGGTGCGTTGCATGCAAGGAAGTTCATGGGTCTGGGACCGAAGCCTATTATCTTAAGATCCGCAAGAGCGATAAGTGTGCGTGCGATAGGCAGGAAAGCGTTAAGCTCATCAGCCAGATCCTCTGCATCACCTACGGGATTCTCGGGGATATAAGCCTTTACATTGCGCAGACGCAGGTTGTAGCTTGCATTGAGCAGACCGCAATATGCATCGCCACGGTCGTCAAGCAGTGAATCCTGGGTCTCTTCTGCTGCTGCAACGAACATCTTGGGTCCGTCGAAGTGCTTAGCCAGCAGGGTCTCACTTATCTCGGGACCGAAGTTTCCAAGATATACGCAAAGTGCATTACAGCCTGCCTTCTTGATATCCTCAAGAGCCTGAACCATGTGGATCTCGCTCTCAACGATACAGATGGGGCATTCATAAATGTCGGCTGCATCGAACTTCTTCTGATAAGCGGCAACAAGTGCCTTTCTGCGGTTCACTGAGAGGCTCTCAGGGAAGCAGTCGCGGCTTACCGCCACGATACCAAGTTTTACCTTAGGGATGTTTTCCATTGAAAATACCTTCCTTTCATAAAATGTGATCAAGAATAACTATATTTTATGACAAAGCCGCCTGATTGTAAACAGGCTTTTTTTGTCCTTTATAGTTCATTTTTTGCTATTTTCCGCTGCCGACTCTCCTGTCAAGTTCTTCCTGCATCTCATCCAGAAAAGCCTGCGGATCGCACTCATTGTAGTCTCTCATGTACTGCTCCCACTCTTCGTCAAAATCAGTACTCATCACCAGACGCGGCAGCCATTCATGCTTTACCTGTCCCATCCTGATCCAGGCCGCTCCGCCCTCAGTTGCGCCGGTCATATTGTTTGAGTAGGAATACATCGGAAACCATATCGCATTCTCTTCGACTACGGAACCTATCATGCCCGGATAAGAATCCACGCCATATGCTTCAAAACAGCGCTTAAGCGGATCTGCCAGTCCGGCCTGGAATTCCGAGAGCTGTTCTTCGGGCATATTAGCATTAATACCGTCATCAGATGTCCCTCCGTACTGCGGCAAATATTTATATGTGCAGATGTGAGACGACCTGTAGGAAGGATCCGACCACCTTACTCTCATCGCTTCGGTCCTGAAGAACCGCCCCTTCTGGTCGACCTTATAATCAACATTCTTTATCCCCCAGAACCGCAGGTCATGGATCTCCTGGCTGAGACACGCATCCAGGAAAGCAAAGGTCTTCCTGACATCGGGATTGGTTATGGTTATGCCTACACCTGATGATTTATTCAGTGTATCCCCGTATGTATGCCAGCGCTGCGGTATGCCTTTATCGATGGTAAGTCCCAGCGGAACATAATTGCATCCCTGCTCATCCCTGCCTGTCTGTTTGAACGCATCGGCCACCTCGGCAAAATCCCAGAACTGGTCGCACATTGCCAGAACATTGCCTTTTGAGAGTTTTGATATATACTCCGCATAATCCTGGGTCGCAAATTCCTCATCCACGATACCCTTATGATACTCTTCATTCAGCTTCTTAAAATATCTCCTGGCTGTAGGCGTGGTATTATAATCCACTATCTTAGGATGATCCTTATCCGAAACATCCACTATCACCGAACCGTCATTGGGATAACCGTCCAGAAACTGCGGTGCATTCTCAAGACAGAAATACTTCCAGTCGTCGCACAGACATGTATAGGGAATGACTTTTAAGCCGTCGGGTGTCAGGGGATTGGCCGCCACATATCTCTCTAAAAGATCAAAGAACTCATCCAGCGTGCTTATCCTGGGATATCCCGCCCATTCCAGCACCCTGGCCTGTATCCAGAAGGCTTCGTCATTGTGCGCGATGGGCGTAGGCGCATTTTTAGTATTCTGGAATACATTGCACCAGTAGATATGTCCGTCATCCTGACGGAAACGGTTCCATTCCTCCTCCGTATAGTAAGCCTTCAGATTGGGATAATCATCAAGATAATCGTCCCAGGGTATCAGAAGACCGGCGTTATAAAGCTGTACCATGGCATCGGAACCGTCTATCAGGTCCGGATATACCCCATCGGCTATTATCGTGCTCACCGCCTCCGCCGCCGTCTGTCCCGAAGGCAGCCAGGTCTCTTTGACCGACACTCCCGTCTTTTCGGCTATCAGCTCCTTTATATCATTGTCATCATTTATGGGGCTGCCGCTCATGCCTATGAACATGGACAGCTTAAGCACGTCATCGCCGGCGTTTTCCTCTTCGCCGCCGCTGCACGAACACAGAACGCATAGCATCATGAGCAGTATAAATGATATTAAGCTTTTATATTTTTTTCTCATCTACTCCTCACGATGGTCACGCCTGTACTTCGACGGGGTACACCCCATACGCTCTATGAATTTCTGGACGAAATAATCACTGTCCTTGTATCCGACATCCTCGGCTATACGTATTATCTTAAGATCTGTTCTTGCAAGCATCCTGGCTGCTTCCTTTATACGGAAATCCGTCAGATAATCCTTAAATGACTGGCCGTATTTCTTTTTGAATATCTGGCCAAGATACGCACTGTTTAAGTAAAATTTCTGGCTCAGCTCACGCAGGCTGATATTCTCCGCATAATGAGCCTTTATCTCTCTCTCTACATCCTGGAGTATCCCGCGGGCCGCACTTTTTCGAAGCTGCGATACGTATTCCGCATATTCCTTACAGAAACGGCACATATAGGCACTGCCTTTTATGATACTCTCTTCAAAGGAACTCTCGCCTATAAAACGCATGATCTCTTCATGGTTCACTTCATCATCCTGTTCGGAAGCTATATGTATCAGCTGAAACAGCAAATAGCTTATATTAAAGTTTACCTCTTCTTCGCTCAGCCCCTTCTCCTTTGTCTCCCTGTAAAAGGCATATACGTATTTCTCTATCTTATCCGATGAATTCTCCTCTATCGCCGCGGTGAGGCCGTCCAGATTATCCTTGCAGATTATCACGCTCTTTGCCGAATTACCGTTATCATAGGTACCTATAAGACGCGTGATCATATTACGGTCAAGATAAGCATGCTCCATCCTGTTGCGGCGTTCCTCATCCTCCCTGCGGGCATCATCAAGATTTTTAACCTTTCTCACTACCTTTAACAGCTCGTCGGCGTCCACGGGTTTTAAGATATAATCAAGACAGCCCATACGCATCGCCTGCTGTGCATAATTAAAATCATCATAACCGCTCATTATGATAAAATACGCATCCGATATCTTGCCTTCCTTTACTTTCTCAAGCAGCTCCAGTCCCGAGCATTCCGGCATACGTATATCGGTCAGCACCAGATCCACATTTTCTTTCTTTAAGAATCCCAGTGCCTCATTTCCGTTCTGCACACTGCCCGCTATGCTAAAGCCTTCCGCTTCCCAGTCTATCAGCACTCTAAGCCCCTGGGTTATTATCGGCTCATCATCCACAAATAAAACCTTCATTTATCTCCTCCGGTATGCTCCTTTAAGCTTTGGATGCCTTACGGCGCTTTTCTTTCTCTAAGGGTATCTCAATATGGAATACCGTGCCCACACCCTCTTCACTTTCAAGACGGTATTTAGCCCTGCCCCTGCTCAGCAGCTTAAGCCTTAAGCAGGCATTCAGCATTCCCACATGTTTCTTTCCTTTCATCATTTCCAGGCTCACGTTTTCAAGCTGCTCGTTGATCGCATTCTGCACCTCTTCATTTACGCCTTCACCTGTATCCTCTATCTCCAGCTTAAGACTTCCGTCCTCCTTATACGCACGTACAAAGATCCAGCCGTTGGCTGCTTTTCTTTCCACCCCGTGAAGACATGCATTCTCAACAAACGTTACTATCGTGAGCTTGGGTATCTCGATCTCTTTACAGTCTTCATCGATATCCAGTTCGTAATTAAGCCTTTCTCCAAAGCGGTATTTCTGCAGCAGCAGATAGGCACTTACAAAGTCCATCTCCCTCTGCACGGGGATCAGATCTTCACCCCAGCTTACGTAACTGCGTTCCATCACGGCCAGCTTTCCGACCATCTCCGCAGTCTCGCTCTCTTTTTTTATCAGGCTGTGCATGCGTATGCTTTCAAGCGCATTAAAGAGAAAGTGCGGGTTTATCTGGCTGTGAAGCGCCAAAAGCTCCGCGTTCTGACGCGCTATATCATTCTCCTGCTGCTGCAGCCTGTCCTTGTACACCGTATGCATCAGCTCGTTCATACGCTCAACCATACGGTTGTAACTGTTGATGAGCGCCGTTATCTCATCGTTACCCTCCACCTTTTCGATAGGTGACAGCTCATCATCCTCCATGTTTTCAAACGACTGTTCAAGCGAGAGTATACGGGAAGTGATCGAGCCCTCTATCAGCCTCATCATAAGCAGGGGCATTATCAGGTTTACCAGGACCAATACGAGCAGCACGCCGCTCAATCCGCTGACATACTGCCAGAAACTCTGCTGCCTGGGGATCACGTACAGTTTATATTCCCTGTCGTAGAGGGTGATCGGGTAGGTATATACATTCCTGCTCTTTAACTCGAGCGTCACGTAATTATCCTGTACATGATAGTCCGTCTTGTTGGAGAGCAGTATCTTATCGCCGTCGCATAAATATATATCCGAATTAAGATCCAGCGCGATAAGCTCCTCCGCCATAGCCGGATAATCCAGATCTATGGCCAGCAGTTTTTCACAGCCCGAAAAAGTAGGCATATCCATCTTCATGATCAGTGTCAGCTTTCTCTTGTAGCTGTTACCGCCCTGCTGGTTATTCCTGCCATAATAAAAATACAGCGTGCTGGTCTTTCCGCTGTCTTCAAAGGCAGGATACCATTCATTCTCCTTCGCCCTGTCCATACGGTAGTACCCGCTGCCGTTTAATATAGTCTTATTATCGGCATATATGTAAACACGCGAACCGCTTATACCCAGATTATCGTCGAAGATCTGATCTCGGTGCAGTCTGTAGAATGCTGTGTAATAATCAGCGCTGGTAGGATAGATCTCGTTAAAGAAGTTCTCCAGCACACTGCTCCTGTAAATATTATTTGCCACATTAACGGGATACTCGAGGAAATTGTTAAGGCAGTACTGCGTGGTATAAGCAGTTTTCTCGGTATCCCTTGCCATGTTTTCCCTGTTCGCATCGCGGACATTCATAAGTATTATGCTGTCGGTAAGAAACATCGGGATAAGCACGCACGCAAAAAACAAAAGATGCAGCTTCTGACCCAGTTTAAGGCTGTTTAGATACTTTATCATGCCTTAAAGAACAACCTCACTGACAAGGCATTTCTTTCCGGTGAGGGCCTCACTCCTTTTATCCGGCTGCTGCGACCCTGCATACAGGGTATATCCGCCCTTAAGCACCACTCTCCTGCCGTCTTCGAGCACGGTTTCGAAAGCGCTCTTACTAAGAGGCAGTGTAAGCGTTAGTGTCTCTCCGGCTTTAATCTTTACACGTTTAAATGCACATAAGGAATACTGCGGCTGGTCATCCTTGTCAAACACATCCGCATACCCTTCTTTTTCCGCTTCCGCAGTCTTTTCACCGGCGCGGTTTGATATATAGATCTGTACCACTTCCTCGGTATCCGATGAACCGGTATTTTTTATCCCGACCACGGCAGCATCATGATCTGCCGTAAAAGATACCATCTCCGTGCATCCGTAGGACAGACCGTACCCGAAGGGATAGAGCGCTTCATGCTTATCATAGCGGTATGTCCTTCCCTTCATCGAATAATCGGTGAAATCGGGCAGTGTTCCTTCGTAGCTGAAGGTCACGGGAAGCTTACCGCCGGGTGATGCCTTGCCAAAGAGGATATCCCCCAGTGCCAGGCCGCCGCATTCACCGCTGTACCAGCACTGAAGTATCGCGCCGCAGCTGCCCTCAAGCTTTGATACATCCATTGCGCTTCCGGTATTTAATACCAGTACTGTGGGTTTGTTTAAGCCTTTAAGTGCCTCAAACAGCCTTAACTGACTCTGCGGCAGATAGAGCGTTTCCTTATCTCCCGCGGCGAATGCATTTCCCGTATCTCCCTGTTCGCCCTCTATAGTGGCATCAAGGCCAAGGCAGAGTATTACCACATCCGAATGCTCTGCTACCGCCAAAGCTTCGCTTATACGGTCGTCCGGCTTTGCAAGCGGCTGCACAGCATCCCTGAACAGATGGCAGCCCTCCGAATAGAGCACGCGTATATCCTCTCCCGCCGCCTCACGTATGCCGTCCAGATTATTCACATACTTTGATGCGGTGCCGCAGTAGTTGCCGTTAAGCACCTCTATGGATGAAGCCGTGGGCCCGATAACGCCTACAGTCTTTATCTTTGTTTTATCAAGCGGAAGAAGCCCGTCGTTTTTAAGCAGTACCGCTGCACGACAGGATGCCTCATACGAAAGCTGTCTGCTTTCTTTTGTATCAACATCCGTCTGCCCAAGCTTATCGTATTCGCAGTCATCGGAAAACATTCCCAGCCGCATGCGTGTCGTAAATACCCTTACTGCCGCATCGCGTATATCTTCCTCCGATACCCTGCCTTCGGCATAAGCCTGGTACAGTGCCGGATAGGTAAAACCGGCGTTTAAGTTGCAGCCGTTCTTTAATGCCAGGGTGGCTGTCTCAACGGCATTCGCCGTAACCTTATGATTCTCATGGATATCGATGAGCGCGCAGAAGTCCGATACCACATGCCCGTCGAAATTCCATTCCTTACGCAGCTTTTTCTGAAGCAGTTCCTTGCTGGCGCAGCAGGGCTCCCCATTGGTGCGGTTGTATGCCCCCATCACGCTCTCTACTTTAGCTTCCGTCACTGCTGCTTTGAAAGCCGGAAGATATGTTTCCTCCATATCCTTGGCGCCTGCCTTTGCATCAAACGAATGACGCAGTGATTCGGGGCCCGAATGCACGGCGTAATGCTTGGCACACCCTGCAGTCTTTAAATACTTCCCCTTACCCTGCAAGCCGTTTATGAACGCCACTCCCAGGCGGGATGTAAGATACGGATCCTCTCCGTAGGTTTCCTGGCCGCGCCCCCAGCGCTGGTCGCGGAACAGATTTATATTGGGCGACCAGAGTGTTATCCCTTTATAGATGCCGCGGTCTCCGTGTTTTTTAGCCTCGTTATATTTTGCCCTGGTCTCGGTGGCAATAACATCAGCTATCTTCTCAAGGCCTTCCTCATCAAACATGGCGGCCAGACCTATAGCCTGCGGAAATACCGTGGCTGTACCTGTACGTGCCGTGCCGTGCAAGCCCTCATTCCAGTAATTGTAAGCGGGTATATTAAGGCGTTCTATCGCCGGGGCATCATACGAAAGCTGTGATATAGCCTCGGCGACAGTCATCTGTGAAACCAGTTCTTTAGCTTTTTCTTTAAAATCCATATTAACCTCATAAGTCACGGCTTTTGCGTGACGATCCTTTTATTGATCATTTTTTCAGATAGCTATGCTGCCTTCACCGGTAAAGTTAAGTCCGCCCTTCTGCTCCTTTGTGTAAGTCTTCCACTCTGTCTGAGGCGTACCGTCGTTATCATTGCAATTGGGATCACCGGTCTTGACAAAGGCTGATATATAATTGCACATCTGTCTTGCCAGATCGAAATGTCTGCCCTGATAAGCCCTGCGGCACTTAAGCAGTGTCTCAAACCAGAACCACAGATCGCATGAATGGAAGCATCCGGGGTTATCATCACCGGGGATATCCGGTCCGAAGCTGTAATAATAGAATTTTCTTGAGGGATCCTTATCCATCGCAGCATCAAGAGTGTCCTTAACGGAGCGCTCTACCATATTCATGCCTCCGAATACAAACTCATCCTTGGTATTACCCGTGATGATCGGGCAGGGAGCGCAGTCTCCGTTTATTATACGCTCTACCGGATCTCCTACACAGAAGCGTCCGTCCTTTATACCCACAAACATCGTCTGATGGTCGTCGCGATACTTGGCATATTTATCCCTGATGAATATCGCATCCAGCTTTCTGGCTTCCTCAATATTTGATACACCCAGATATGCCAGGAAATCTTCGCCCTTCTTTTCTGCCTTATCAAGATCCGTAGGGCAGAAAAGATCCTTATCACGCTCTGCCTGGGGGAAACGTATGATACCGCTTAAGATCACGGCACCCTTTATCTTATCGAAATTCTCTTCGCAGGTCAGCTGGTTCATGACGCTGCAGCCGCCTGCAGACTGTCCCGAAATGGTTATGCGGTCCGGATCACCTCCGAATGCGGCGATATTCCTGACTACCCATTCAAGTCCGGCCTTCTGATCCAGAAATCCGTAATTGCCCGATACGCCCTCTTCCTTTGTAAGCTCGGGATGAGCCATAAATCCTATAGCTCCCAGACGGTAAGAAACGCCTACTACCACTATGCCTCTCGAAGCGATACGCTCTCCGTCAAATTCCATCTCTGCCGTATAGCCCCACTGGAAGCCGCCTCCGAAATACCATATAAGAACAGGCAGCTTCTCATCCGGACTCTTTGCGGGCGTCCAGACATTAAGATATAAACAATCCTCGCTCATGGGGAGATCGCAGTCCACATGCCACTCACGGCAATACAGATCATCCCCCATTCCCGGAGTATCCTGCACAGGTATAGG
This sequence comes from Lachnospiraceae bacterium, assembly GCA_017437785.1. Lineage (GTDB taxonomy): Bacteria > Bacillota > Clostridia > Lachnospirales > Lachnospiraceae > NK4A136. The sequence goes on along the minus strand of JAFRXH010000011.1, from coordinate 24,467 downwards.
TCCGAAAGTATAACACTCCTTCTCTCCTTCCCATGCTTTGGGCGGCTTTGGTGCCTTCCAGCGGTTCTCTCCCACCGGAGGTGCCGCAAAAGGGATCCCTTTATACACGGTGATACGTGCATCACATCCCTGCATCCCCCTTACCGTTCCATACTCCGTAACTGCAGTCCTCTTCATCTTGAAATACCTCCTCATATTATGTGTTTACGGATCCGTGATCCGTATTCAGTACATGATCCTATATCCTGCTAAGCTCTTCTTTGTTTTTGTGCATAGCCTCATCTGCACGCCTGAAAAGACCCTCGACCGAAAGCTCATCCGAATAGCACGCTGCACCGCCGGCGACCATCACGCCCCCCTTTGCTTTATTGGCTTTGTTCTTTTTAAGCAGATGGTCCATCAGCACATCTATCTGGTCGTAATCCCTTCCGGTGGCTATAACAACAAACTCATCTCCGCCTACCCTGTACACCGGACTGTGGTGGAAAACATCGCACACTATCCTGCAGCCCTCTTTAAGATGATCGTCACCGGCATCATGCCCTTTTGCATCATTGACTTTCTTAAGCCCGATGATATCCAGAAGGATCAGGGCAAAAGGAGTGGCATTGCCTTCCTGTATCAGGGTGTTGATCTCGCTCTCAACATCCACATAAGCATGCTTATCCTTTACACCGGTAAGCTCGTCTAAATGTACCCTGTTTCTGGCAGCTGCAAGTTTTAATGCATATTCACGCTCGCGCTTTTTACGTTCATCTATATCAAGCAGTCCCACCACCAGCTGTTTCCTATCATACTCCGTAACGCACGCAACCTTAAGGAGCACATATTTGACCTTGTCACCGAACTTCATCCTGTATGTCAGTGTAAAGATCCCGTTCTTTTCTATCTGCTTCATGACCTTATCCTTTGAGAAGGAACGTCTGAACAGCTCCAGATCATCCTCAAAGATCGCTTTTTCGCTCTGTTCATAAGCATCTTTAAAGAAATCCGTCCCCACTATCGACCAGCCGCCATCATAAAACTCGCCGGAAGCATGATAAGACATATAATAATCATTTTCGGGATCCACTGTATAAAAACAAATATAGTTTCCTGAAAGAGCCATTATGCGGGAATAGATAATGCGTTCCTCATTCATCCTCTCCAGCTCATCCTGCTGCTTCATCCTCGCATCCACATTATTAACGCCTATAACGATATATCTGTTTCCGCCGCCCATACGCAGCGCCTTCATATCCATATATACGGGCTGACCGTTGATCAGAAGCCTGTATGTTATTTTGAAAGAGCCATGTTCATCGATCGCAGACAGCACGTTTTCCCTGGTAAAAGCTTTAATGAAATAATCCCTGTCGCCTTCATACAGACGCGTCATCGCATCTGCCCTTGCAGCATTAAAGAAATCATCTCCCCTGCGTTCAACACTCATATCACTTTCATCGTCACCCAGACTGTATTCAACAAAGCGGTCAGTCCTCAGATCCACATGATACAGATACATAAAGTCGGCAGAAAGAGCCCTTGCGATGCTGTCGTAGCTGATCGCAAGATCCTGACCTTCATCAGCGATACTGAGTATCACGAGCATAACAGCTTTTGCTTTCGATACGGGATTCTCTGCTATGCGCCGCAGGAGTATATGAAGCTTTTTCCCTTCACCGGCATTTAATGCGATTATCATCTGCTTGCCGTCATCCGCACAGCGTTTTAAGCTCTTAAACAGGGCACGGCAGGCTTTTTGGGCTTCGATATCAGCGGATATGACACTGTTGGATATATAATCCTTCATAAAATCCAGATATGGTCTGTTTGAACGTATAACCTCATATGCCCCGGCCTTCACCTCAATGATAGCCATAGGCATTGTATCAAAATAATCCTCAAAACGTCCTTCCCCATCTGCCGAGAAAGACATATCATACAGATTGACACTACCTATCTCCGAATAATATCTTACTTCGCCGGGATTCTCAAAACCTATCTGCTCTCCTTTTTCATAACGTCCCAATACAGTCGATAAAGGTATGGGTTTGCAGAAATGATATCCCTGCAGCATACTGCAACCTATCACTTTCAAAAATTCGGCCTGCTCCTCGGTCTCTACTCCTTCTACGACAGTATCTATTCCAAGGCCCATAGCCATCTTGACCAGCGAACTGATTATGACCCTGCTGTCATTGCCATCATCAAAGTGTGCCAGAAATCCCATGTCAAGCTTGATGGTGTCAAACTTTATCTTCTGAAGGATAACCGGTGAAGAATACCCGCTCCCGTAATCATCCATCCAGACTTTAAATCCCAGCTCCTTAAAACGCTCCACCTGCTTCTTCATGTATTCAAAATCAGAAGCCATGGCGCTCTCCGTGATCTCTATCGTAAGCCGCTCACGTGATACACCGGCATCATCAACACGCTTTCTTATTTCTTCCACTATGTCGCAGCTCTCAAAATCAGCCCTGGAGACATTAACAGAACAGGGCACGGCATAGAGTCCGCGCTCATCCTGTATCTTAAATTTCTTAAGTATCTGCTCCGTAACATACAGATCCAGTTTATATATAAGCTTGGTTTCTTCCAGAACGGGAATGAAATCTGCAGGTGATAAAAAGCCCTTTTCGGGATCGATCCAGCGCGCCAGAGCTTCTTCGTCACATACCTTTGAATTAGCCGAACGTATAAGCGGCTGGTAATAAACCTGCACCCAGCCTTCCTTAAGGGCCCTGTCAAGATTCTCTATTATGTGGTTCTTCTTCCTGGATGCTGCGAGCATATCGGTACTGAAAAAAGCAAACCGGGATACATAGCTGCCTCTGTTGACATCGCAGGCCATCTTGGCCCTGTCAAAGGCAGTACTGGGTTCCACCGCACCGATACTGTGTTTATATATGCCGACACGAAGCGGCAGGTTCTTTCCCTCATTTATACTCAGGCACTCTTCAAAGACCGCCTTGATCTGTTCCGCGATCCTGTCTTCACAGGATACAACAGTAAACCGGTCTCCGCCAAAACGGCCGCAGCATTCCCTGCCGAAATGCTTTATAAGCACATCGGCCATGGCCCTGATCAGCTTGTCGCCCTCGGCGAAGCCGAACTTCATGTTAAATTCCTTCATCCCGTTTAAGTCAAAATAAACTGCAACGGGATCTTTCCCCTCAGCCAGATATTCATCACGCTTAAGAGGTGCCAGTTCAAAGAAACGGTTCATCCCGCTCAGGCCGGTAAGGCTGTCATAATCAACACCCGCCAGACCTGTTCCGGTTTCAGTCATACTATCACTGCGGCTCATTTTTGCTTCTCCGATCTAACACATTAAAGTAAATATATAATACAGTCTTTCCCCGGAATCCTATATAAGCTTCAGGAGCTTTTCTATCACAGTGCTCATACGCTCATCGGAAAGGCCAAAATCCATCTTCTTATAGCTCCATGCAGCTCTTCCTATGGAATGTTTTTCAAAGCAGCTGCAGATCAGTTCATACCACTTGAGTGCATCCTCGGGAGTTGCACGGTCTATAACGCCGAACTCACCGCAGTAGAGCGCTACATTCTTACTCTCCGCAATGCTTACGGCTTCTTCCATAAGATTCTCAAAATACTCAACGCCAAGAGGCTTATCCTGCTCGTAGGATGACAGATCCACCGTAAATCCCTTAAGCTGCTCGGATGAATACCTGACATATTCCGCATATGTACTGTCTACCTTCATCCTGAAAGAAGTATCCATGCTGTCGATCCACGGTGCTCCCTGATGCGTAAATATCAAAGGTTCATAGCAGTGGAAATTATATACGATATTATCATCATAAGGATCTTCCAGCCCCTTTAATCCTTCAATACTGTTATTATAGTATCCTCCGATCAGTATCTTTACATCCCTGCTGATCTTACGGATACGCTCTATGCATGTACGTGATATACGGTTCCAGCGCTCACAGTATTCTTTAGCCGTCACCTCGTTTAACAGTTCAAATGCAAGGCGGTCGCTGAAGCCGCCAAAGCGGCGTGCGAACTCCTCCCAAAGGCGGTAGAATCGTTCCTGATATTTTTCGTTATCGAAAAATCCTGCCTCATGCTCTCCCGAATCGAAAGAGAATCCGAAAGTCTTGTGCAGATCGAGTATCATATTGAGCCCGTGCTTTCCGCACCATTCAATGATCTCGTCCAAATATGCAAAACCGGATTCTTTATAGGTACCGTCTGCTTCTTCTACAAGATCGTAATCCACCGGTACACGGATATGGTCCATCCCCCAGCTCTTTATCTTACGGATATCCATCTCATTGATAAAGCTGTCGTAATGTTCTTTGGTATGTACACACTGTGAAAGCCACCCGCCAAGGTTAACACCATGCATATACCCCTTAAACTGCTTCATAAAAGAATACCTCCTTTTTTATCGTGAGCATAAAGCCATAAATATCATTTTATCATAGAAAGTAGTTTTAGTATATAGAAACGCCCCTACTTCCCCACTGCCAGCCGGTTGATCTGCGTTGCCATATAGCCCGCGCCGTAGCCGTTATCTATATTGACTACCGCTATCCCGTTGGCACAGGAATTTATCATGGTAAGGAGCGCCGAAAGGCCTCCGAAGCTGGCTCCGTAGCCTACCGATGTGGGCACGGCTATGACAGGTACCGACACAAGGCCGCCTATCACACTTGCCAGCGCGCCTTCCATTCCCGCTATGGCGACCACACAGTTAACACTCTGTAAAAGTTCAACTTTCGAAAGGAGCCTGTGTATACCGCTTACCCCTACATCGTATACGCGTGTGACCTTTGTACCGAAGTACTCGGCAGTCTGTGATGCTTCCTCTGCAACAGGCACATCAGCCGTCCCTGCGCAACAGACAGCTATGCCGCCCTTTAATTCAGTCTCCCCGCGCTGCAGTTTAAGGATACGGGAAACCGGATCGTAAGTCACATCCTCCAACACCGACCTGACGCATTCATACTGATGTGCGCTGGCCCTTGTTCCCAGTACGCAGCCTTCCTGCTGCGCCATTTTTACATAGATCGTTTGAAGATATCCGTCTTCCTTGCCCTGGCAGAAAACCACCTCGGGAAAGCCGCTGCGTATGCCGCGGTGTGTATCAAGCTTGGCATATTCCAGCTCTTCAAACGGTGCGCGTTTAAAATATCTCTCTGCTTCTTCTATAGAGACAGTGCCGTCTTTTACACTCTTTAAGATCTCATACGTCTTATCCATACCTTATCCTTCAGCTTTAAGCTGCTTTGCATTCTCGCTCAGTGCATCCACCATCGTATTGATATCGGCAACGATATTGCTGTTCTGCTCGCTTACTGCCGTGGTCTCAGATGCATGCGCCGTAACCTCTTCGGTGATCGCCGATATGGTCTGTATGCTGTCCACTATCTCCCTGTTGGCGGCTGCAAGCTGGGATACCACCGCACCAAGCTGGTTTGAATGGCTGCTGATAACAGCCACATTCTCGGCTATGGTACTGAAGCTCTTTGCAGTCTCATCAGCACAGTGGCTCTCTTCAGCACCTGTACTTATAAGCCTGTCAATGGTATCTACCATAGTATCAACCTGTGCGGTGATGTTTTCTATCATCTCAACGATATTCTCTGTAGCTTCGGTAGTCTGCTTTGCCAGGGATGATATCTCACTGGCTACTACAGCGAATCCTCTTCCGGCTTCACCGGCTCTCGCCGCCTCTATTGATGCATTCAGCGCCAGCAGCGATGTTTCCGATGCCACATTGGTTATCAGGTCTGTTATGGTATTCATCTTGGAAGTGGTCGCCTTAAAGACATCGAGCACAGCTGCCACTTCCTTGCCGGCCTTATCTACCTGTGCGGTATAGTTATTCATCTCCCTGATATGGTCACGGCCTTCGGATACTGCATCCCCGGTGGCCTTAACATTTTCGCCGATCACCTTAGCAGCATCCTCAACATTAGATACATGCCTCTGTATCTCTTCTGTCTGGAGCAGCTGTCTCTGTACAGCCTCTGCAGATTCTGCGGTACCGCTGCTAACCTCCTGCATGGAAGCAACTGTGCGGTCAACGGACTCCCTCAGCTCCTCCATATGAACAGCTACCTTCTCAACTGTATCAGTCATCTCACCGGATACAGCCAGGATACGCTCAGTCATCTCATTAGCCTTATTCTGCTCCAGTACCAGTCTGGCCATACGGATCTCTTCAAAGCGTCTCGTACCCGTAGATACAGCCAGCAAAAATGCAACGATAAGTATCATCAGTAAGATCTGGATCTCTATCGTGGCCGTTACCGACTTGGGATCCTCGGCGTTCATAAGCTTTATGACCGCAGCAATGATAACTTCCGCTATCGCTATCCCGCCCATCAGTGCTATCAGCTTCTTATCGTTATAAAGCACGATGACGATCAGCATCAGGATGATATAAGTAAATACCAGGTCGTTACTTGCAGTAAATATCAGGTATGTATATAAAATGCTGTAACCGATCACTATGATATACTTAAGCGGGACCGATCTATTGTCCATATTATATACGATCCATGAGATCACTACAGGTACCATAGCCAGTATCACGGTACCTATGATATAGCCTATAGTCCTTGTATGTTTAATAAACTCAAGAAAATATGCCGCAGATATTATCGAACATATAACCGTTAAAGCTATCACTGCGATCTTATTGGCGATAGCTATCTCCGACATCGCCGCCAGTCTCTCCAGTTTGCTTTTTTCACTCTCTTCTCTTATTGATGACATATCCGACTCCTTTCGATCAATATAATAAGCATTATAAAGATAATTCTACTTTTTTTTGTATATAACGTCAAGGTTTATGCGGCATATTCTGATCTGCTTTATGCAGAATAAACAGAAAAAAACCGGAGAGGCTAAGCTCTCCGGTTTCGGATCTTCTTAATAAGTTCTGTACCGTTAATTACTCGATGATGGTAGCAACACGGCCTGAACCTACGGTGTGGCCACCTTCGCGGATAGCGAAAGTAAGACCCTGCTCCATAGCGATGGGGTGGATGAGCTCGATGGTCATCTCTACGTTATCGCCGGGCATGCACATCTCGGTACCCTCAGGCAGGTTGCAAACGCCTGTGATATCGGTTGTACGGAAGTAGAACTGAGGACGATAGTTGTTGAAGAAAGGAGTATGACGTCCACCTTCGTCCTTGGTCAGTACGTAAACCTGAGCAGTGAACTTCTTGTGGCAGGTAACGCTGCCGGGCTTTGAAAGCACCTGTCCACGCTCGATATCGGTACGGTTAACACCACGAAGCAGTGCACCGATGTTATCACCTGCAACTGCCTCATCAAGCAGTTTGTGGAACATCTCTATACCGGTAACAACGGTCTTGCGGCTCTCTTCACGAACACCAACGATCTCAACTTCCTCGTTCAGCTTCAGGGTACCACGCTCAACACGGCCGGTAGCAACAGTACCACGACCGGAGATGGTGAATACGTCCTCGACAGGCATAAGGAAAGGCTTGTCGGTATCACGCTGAGGATCGGGGATGTACTCGTCAACAGTGTTCATAAGCTCCATGATCTTGTCGCCCCACTCGCTTGAGGGATCTTCTAGAGCCTTAAGAGCTGAACCCTTAACGATAGGGCAGTCGTTGAAATCGTACTCAGCAAGCTGATCGTTAACTTCCATCTCAACCAGCTCGATAAGCTCGGGATCGTCTACCATATCGCACTTGTTAAGGAATACTACGATGTAAGGCACACCAACCTGACGTGAAAGCAGGATGTGCTCCTTGGTCTGAGCCATAACACCATCGGTAGCAGCAACAACCAGGATAGCACCGTCCATCTGTGCAGCACCGGTGATCATGTTCTTAACGTAGTCAGCATGTCCCGGGCAGTCAACGTGTGCGTAGTGTCTCTTCTCAGTCTCATACTCAACGTGAGCTGTAGAGATGGTTATACCACGCTCTCTCTCTTCGGGAGCCTTATCGATGTTCTCGAAATCGGTAGCGGTGTTACCTGCAACTCTCTCTGCCAGAACCTTAGTGATAGCTGCGGTCAGAGTGGTCTTACCATGGTCAACGTGGCCGATGGTACCGATGTTACAGTGGGGTTTGGATCTGTTAAATTTCTCCTTAGCCATTTTTTTATTATCCTCCTTAAATGGTGTTCAAAAATCACTGTCGATAATTATACTAAATCTGCTGTGATTTTTCAAGTGATTTTAGTATTTAGTTGATACCATCACAACCCTGACGGGCTGTGACGGTAATTGATCAGTTAGTCTTTGCGGCAAGTACTTTATCCTGGATGTTCTTGGGAACCTGCTCGTATCTCTCAAAGAACATTGAGTAGTTACCACGGCCCTGGGTCTTGGAACGCAGGTCGGTGGAATAACCGAACATTTCAGCCAGAGGAACATATCCGCGTACTATCTTTCCGCCGCCCAGATCATCCATACCTTCGATGCGTCCGCGGCGTGAGTTGATATCGCCGATAACGTCACCCATGTACTCTTCAGGCATGGTAACCTCGACCTTCATGATGGGCTCGAGCAGTACTGCTCCACCCTTCTGCATAGCATCCTTGAATGCCATTGAACCTGCAATATGGAATGCCATTTCCGAAGAGTCGACTTCATGGTAAGATCCGTCGTATACGTTTGCATGTACGCCCAGTACGGGGAATCCGCCCAGGATACCTGCCTTTGCAGCCTCTTCGATACCCTCGCCAACCGCAGGGATATACTCCTTGGGTATAGCACCACCGACAACGGTAGACTCAAACTTGAATGTCTCCTCACCGTTGGGATCCATGGGCTCGAACTTAACTTTACAGTGACCGTACTGACCACGACCACCGGACTGCTTAGCATACTTGGAATCCACATCAACCGGCTTGGTAAATGCTTCCTTGTAAGCAACCTGAGGTGCACCTACGTTAGCCTCAACCTTGAACTCACGAAGCAGACGGTCAACGATGATCTCCAGATGGAGCTCACCCATACCTGCGATGATGGTCTGTCCGGTCTCGGTATTGGTATGTGCACGGAAGGTAGGATCCTCCTCAGCAAGCTTTGCAAGTGCCTCACCCATCTTGCCCTGGCCGGCCTTGGTCTTAGGCTCGATAGCCAGCTCGATAACGGGCTCGGGGAATTCCATACTCTCAAGTATAACGGGATGCTGCTCATCACAGATGGTATCACCGGTAGTGGTGAACTTGAAACCTACTGCTGCAGCTATATCGCCGGAGTAAACCTTGTCCAGCTCGGCACGCTTGTTGGCATGCATCTGGAGCAGACGGCCTACACGCTCTTTCTTATCCTTGGTAGCATTCAGTATGTAAGAACCGGAATTAAGGGTACCGGAATATACACGGATGAATGACAGCTTACCTACGAAAGGATCGGTCATTATCTTGAATGCCAGTGCGGAGAAAGGCTCTTCATCCGATGAATGTCTCTCTACCTCGTTACCGTCCAGATCAACACCCTTGATAGCGGGGATGTCTGTAGGTGCGGGCATATACTCAAGGATCGCATCAAGGAGCTTCTGAACACCCTTGTTACGATATGCACTACCGCAGCATACGGGTACCGCACGGCAGTCACAGGTAGCCTTGCGCAGTGCTTTCTTCATATCTTCAACGGAAGGGATCTGATCCTCAAGGAACTGCTCCATGAGGTCGTCATCCAGCTCGCAGACCTTTTCGATCAGCTCGCTGCGATACAGCTCTGCATCGTCCTTCATATCATCGGGCACATCAACGATAGAGATATCATCGCCCTTATCATCATTGTAGATATATGCCTTATTCTCGAACAGATCGATGATGCCCTTGAACTCGTCTTCCTTACCGATGGGTAACTGAAGAATGATGGCATTCTTACCAAGTCTGTTCCTTATCTGATCTACTGCACCGTAGAAGTTCGCACCCATGATATCCATCTTGTTGATGAATGCCATACGGGGAACATTGTAGGTGTCAGCCTGACGCCATACGTTTTCTGACTGGGGCTCAACACCACCCTTTGCACAGAACACACCTACAGCGCCGTCAAGTACACGGAGTGAACGCTCCACCTCTACCGTAAAGTCAACGTGTCCCGGAGTGTCGATTATGTTGATACGATGCTCCAGTGCGCCGGCCTTGGGCTTGCAGTTTTCCTGCATTGTCCAGTGGCAGGTGGTAGCGGCTGATGTGATCGTGATACCACGCTCTGCTTCCTGCTCCATCCAGTCCATGGTAGCAGTACCGTCGTGAGTGTCGCCGATCTTGTAATTAACGCCGGTATAGTAAAGTATACGCTCTGTCAGCGTAGTCTTACCTGCGTCGATATGAGCCATGATACCGATATTCCTGGTACGCTCAAGAGGATATTCTCTTTCAGCAGCCACTTATCATTCCCTCCTTCCTTAGAATTTGTAGTGAGCAAACGCCTTGTTAGCCTCAGCCATACGATGCATCTCTTCCTTACGCTTAACAGCAGCGCCGGTATTGTTTGCTGCATCCATAATCTCGCCTGCAAGTCTGTCGATCATGGTCTTCTCGGAACGCTTCCTTGAGAACATAGTCAGCCAGCGCAGAGCCAGAGCCTGACGTCTGTCGGGACGCACTTCGATAGGCACCTGATAGGTAGCACCACCGATACGTCTTGCTTTAACTTCGAGCATGGGCATGATGTTGTTCATTGCCTCACCGAACACTTCGAGTGCCGGCTTGCCGCTCTTGTCCTGAACCTTAGCGAATGCGCCGTATACAATCTTCTGAGCAACACCCTTCTTGCCGTCGAGCATGATGTTGTTGATCAGTTTGGTAACAACCTTATCATTGTACAGGGGATCCGCCAGAACATCTCTTTTCTGAATATGTGCTTTACGTGGCACGGTTCTTCCCTCCTTAATCAATTGCTCCCTGTCTAAACTGTATAGACAGGCGTGATTAGATCTTCGGTACTCACATCAAAATCAAAATGTGTTCGCGCTGTATCTAAATTAATAGATGAAACAGAACTCCGACATTTAAATTTGTCCATGATACCCAGGTCTTTCTTACTTCTTGTCCTTAGGACGCTTTGCGCCGTACTTTGAGCGCGCCTGCTTCCTGTTGGCAACACCTGCGGTATCAAGCGTACCACGGATGACATGGTATCTGGTACCGGGAAGGTCCTTTACACGGCCACCTCTTACCAGAACCACGCTATGCTCCTGCAGATTGTGTCCCTCCCCGGGGATGTAGCTGGTAACTTCAATACCATTTGAAAGACGTACTCTGGCGATCTTTCTAAGTGCTGAGTTAGGCTTCTTGGGGGTAGCGGTCTTTACTGCGGTGCAAACACCTCTCTTCTGCGGCGAATTGGTATCGATCGCACGCTTGTGAAGTGAGTTGTAGCCCTTAAGGAGCGCCGGTGCGGTAGACTTCTTAACGGAAGTCTCACGACCCTTTCTTACAAGCTGGTTAAATGTCGGCATTCTATTCACCTCCTGTCTGACTTAACATTTTCTATGCGTATCACATGCGCAAAAAAACGAGCGCACGCAAAACCGCACGCTCGACTATTATACGTTTATGATATTTCTATGTCAAGAAGATTTTTCGGATTCTTTCAGCTATTCCGTCCCCGGGATCACGCGGGATCGTAACCGCCTTTTTTTAGCCTTTCCTCAAACTCCTCCACCGGCAGCGGTTTATCATAGAAGAAGCCCTGTGCATAAGGACAGTCATTCTTCTTAAGCACTTCTACCTGATCCGCCGTCTCAACGCCTTCCGTTATGCACTCAAGCCCCATATCCTTTGCCATCGCCGCGATATGGTGGAACATCAGATTAGACATCTTCCTGTTGTCGTTACCGACTCCGGGCAGCAGGCTCCTGTCGATCTTAAGCACATTCCAGGACAGCTCACGGATAAGATTAAGAGATGAATAACCCACGCCGAAATCATCCACCGCCGTGCTGATGCCTACCTCCCTCAGCCCTTCCACCAGACGGCGCAGCTTTTTATATTCAACTTCCGTTGTAGTCTCGGTAAGCTCTATCTCGATATATTTATAAGGCACCTTATTCTTATCTATCACTTTCATAAGGTGTTCGAGCAGATCAACATCCAAAAGATGCTTGCGTGAAAGGTTCACGGAAACGCGCACTACGTTCATTCCGGCGTCGAGCCACCTGCGTATATCCTTGCATACATGATCGAGCATATAGAAATCCAGCCGGCAGATATCGGTATTCTGTTCCAGAACGGGGATGAATTCCGCGGGCGGGACTATCCTTCCGTCATAGATACATCTGCAGAGCGCCTCGGCTCCGATTATCTTTCCGGTCTTCACATCCACCTTAGGCTGGTAAAAAGCGTGGAAATATTCCTTTTCAAGCGCTTCTTCAAAATGCCTGCGGACGCGCAATAAGCTCTCTTTTTTCTCCAGGCTCTTTTTGCTGGCATATACTATGGTACCTTCCTTCTCAAGCTTTGCCGTCTGGCATGCCGGATATATCATGTCGACTATACTGCCCTGATTCCTGTACTCAAAGTCGGGCGGGATGATATAAACGCCGGCGCATGCCGATACCATAACGCGCCTGTTATTTTCCTTATCATACACTATAGGCAGGCCTTCCATGGCCTTTATCATCTTATCAAGCTGCTCGTTCGGAAAGATAGCTGCAAAATTATCGCCTCCCACACGCACCAAAAATCCTCTGTCACCGACAACAGCCTTAATCATTTCAAAATGCGTGCGAATGATATGATCCCCCATGTCATGTCCCAGATCCCTGTTGATAAGTGAGAACTGACGGAGATTATAAAGCATGGCCGTGTAGCCCTTAAATCCGCCGGTAATATTCTGCTCATCAAGGTACCTGAAGAAAGCCGGGAAATTGGGATAGCCGTCCTGGTCCCGATACCCCAGCATCTCGATAGTAGCCTGCATCCTTTTCCTGCTCAGGAGATTGAGCATCGAACGTATACATATATCAAGCTTCTTCTCTTCATCTTCATCAAGAGGCCTTGTTCCCTCAGCCATATACGCGGAAGCCTTCAAAACAACTCCGTTATCAAGCTGATAACGTCTGTAGAGCACTCTGACATCCGCCGGTCCTTCATCAAAATCGGAAAGTACTTCTCCCTGGCCTTTTGCCTCCATGGCCACGGTCCTGTAGAATTCAGACACAACCTTAGTAAGGCGGAACATCCTTGCCACCTTAAAAAGCTGCTCCATCATCCGCTCCCTGTTATAATTATCGGGGGAGACCATCAGATCGATCATCTTATAGAATTCTTCATTGAAATCAAGTTGCTTTTGATCAAGGGGTTCCATCCGTGTCCCTCCTTTTTATGTTATTTACAATACCGAATACATTATATCACAGATACATGTAAAATGTACACAAGCAAAATGCATGATCGCGACGGAATTTCTGACATTTTATCCAAATCTTTTATTTCAGGAGCTTCTCTATCCTTCCCAGATAGCTGCGCACTTCAAAACCATAGGTTTCTTCCAGCAGCCCCCCGTTAAGTATCTCTTCCCTGCTGCCGGTCGCCTTCATACTGCCGTCTTTCATAAGGATAAATCGATCTGCCAGCTCCAGTGCCAGAGGTATATCATGATACACGCCTATGAGCGTGTGCTGCTCCTGTGTGCACCATTGCTTAAGATACCCGGCCAGCTCAGCCTGCACCTTAAGATCCAGATGATTATTTGGCTCATCCAGCATAAGTATCGGGCTGCCCTGTGCAAAGGTCCTGGCCAGGAACACGCGCTGGAGCTCACCTCCGGATAAGGACGAAAGCTGCCTGTCTTTTAGTTTCTCCACCCCCGTGCTCCTAAGCGCCTCTTCCGTGACCGACCTGTCTTTATCAGTTGTGCTTCCGAATAAACCTTTGGAGTGAACATAACGGCCCATGAGCACTGTCTCATATACCGTATATGAAAAGAATATCTCTGAAAGCTGTGTCATATAGGCGATATTTCGCGCTATATCCCTGCGTGACATTTCCGCAGCATCCTTTTCCCGTATAAGCACCGTACCCTTTCCCGGGATCATGGCACAAAGCGCTTTTAACAGGGTACTCTTTCCGCTGCCGTTAGGGCCAAGTATCGCCACACTGCTGCCCTCTTCAATATCAAAACTGATGTCTCTGATCACGGCTATGCCCTTCTCTAAAAGCTTTTTATCATAAGCCGCACAAAGCCCTCTGCATTCTATCGCCTTCATCCCTTCCTCCTTGTGCCAAAATATACCCACAAAAAGAAAGGTGCCCCCAGCAGTGCCGTTACCGCCCCCACCGGTATCTCGCGGGGCGAAAGCACGGTGCGTGATGCAAGATCCGCAAGGGCCATAAAACTGCCGCCTGCCACCGCGCTCATCGGCAGCACGTATTTATGGGAAGATCCGAAGATACGCCTCACCGCATGAGGTGCCGCCAGATCGATGAATCCGATAACGCCGGTAAAGCATACCGCAGCGCCTGTCAGTACGGATGACAATATCAGCAGTATCAGGCGTGAATGCTTTGCGTCCACTCCCATCGCCTGCGACTGTTCTTCCCCAAAACTCATAAGGTCAAGCTGTCTGTTGAAGAAAAACACAGCGATCAGGCCGGCAAGACATATCGCAGAAAGCAGCCCCACATGCTCCCAGCGTCTGCCCGCAAAGGTTCCCATCTGCCACAGTATCAGTCTGTTCATATGCTGGGAATATGCAGACGAAAGCAGGGTCAGCATACCGTTTACAAACAGTGATACTATCATACCGAACAGTATGATGGTGTGATTACGAAGATTACGGTCCAGCCTCACCGAAAAAAATATGACCAGCAGTACCGTGGAAAGTCCGAATACAAAACCCGCTACAGGCAGCATCAGCGTGCCTATAACGGGTATGCTTATCTCATTTACTATTACCAGAGCCGCACCCAGTGAGGCCCCGGATGATACACCCAGGGTATAAGATGACGCCAGGGGATTCTGCAGCAGCGCCTGTACCACCGCGCCCGATACGGAAAGCATGGCTCCTACTATAAAAGCAGTTACTGCCCGGGGCAGTCTTATATCCCAGATAATGGAAACAATTGATGGCGTAATAGTTTCCGGCAGCGGTCTGTCGAAAAGTTTATGAGCTATCACCGCCATTATCCCGGAAGGTGTTACGCGCACGCTGCCAAGCCCCGCTGCCAGTATAAGCGCCACGAGCGCAAAAAGCAGAGAGACTGTTATCTTGATCGAACCCTTAGTTCTTTTTATGTCTTTCGCTTCGTTCAGAATTACACTCCTTTACCGTGCCCGGTACGGGAAGACCCCTCATGATACAAAAAAGAGGGGCCCTCCTTAAGACTTGTCTTAAGCTGCGGGTTTAAGTTCCTCTGCACCTTCATCATACTCAAAGTATTCGGGATAGATGAAAACAGCCATATCTACCAGCGCATTGATTATACGGTGGCAGGGCTGGTTAACTTCATCAGCATCCAGCATGTATACGTCACCGCTCTTTATCGCGCTTACGTTCTCCCAGCCTTTCATTTTAAGGATCGTATTAATAACATCAGGTGTGTACATATCGGCTGAAAGAATAACCTGGGGATCTGCTGCCACAGCAGCTTCCTCGGTAAGCGCAGGCCACTGCGCATCTTCATTACCGGCGATGTTTATGGCACCTACCAGATCCAGCATCTCATTGATATAGGTTCCCGGGCCTGCAGTATAGATTGTAGGATAATCTGCCGAAGGTGTAAAGAGCTCAAAGAGTACAGTCTTCTTTTCCTCTTCGGGAATGGTTGCAGCTATCTCCTTTACCTCGGCGATAGTCTCTTCCATCTCATCTACCAGCTCCTGTGCCGCTGCCTCATCACCGATACATTTTCCGATAAAGAGCAGGTCATCTTCCACATCCTTTATTGAAGGGCTTGAGGGAATATCCGCTACGCAAAGCCCTGCTGCCCTTACGTTTGCATAAGCATCGTTTCCGTCGGAGCTGCTCATGCCCGAAGTAAACACGATATCGGGTGAAAGTGCCACGATCTGCTCCTGATCGGGTGACATCATATCCATATACAGCACGTCATCTGCCAGCTCAAGGCCGTATGAATTCTGTGAGTTGGTATCGGATGCCACTATCTTGTCCGCATACCCCATATCGATGAGTGCCCTTGTTGTGGCGGGTGACATTGAGATGATAGACTCAACTTCCAGAGGCAGCATTATATCGTTACCGCTGCGGTCTTTCGCAGCCACTCCTTCTGCTGTATCAGCTTCTTCTGCCTCCGGCTCAGCCTCAGGCTCTTTTGTGGGTTCTGCTGCAGGCTCCTCTTCCTTTTCCGCACTTACCTCAGCAGGCGGATCCATGGGCGGCTGCTCCTGCGTGCAGCCCGCAAGAAGAGTAAATAATACCATCCCACTTGTTAACAGTTTCAGCGTCTTCTTTTTCATAATCTTTTTCCTCCTTTGTTTTTTTTGCCATCGGACAGGGAAGATAAAACCGCCCCATCCGTCCGCAAGCTGCCGTTTTGCTTTATCCGGCGGCTTTACGGTATAAAAAAAGACCGCTTTCGCGGCACACAAAGAAAGACTCTGCCAAAGTCTTCCGGCACGCCTTCATGCGTCGTGAAGGTGGCTGTGCCTGTTTGCGGGCTTAAGACCCGGCTTTTACGGTAGCGGCACTGCCCGGGGATCACACCCGGTTCCCATTTAACAGACCCCCGGAAGCATCATTTCTGTTTCCCGGTCTGCACCTGCAAACAGACGGAATATAGCACATAACTTAAACGTTGTCAAATGCCTCAGGCCACTTATTTCAGGAAGAGCTTAAGCATCGCTTCGTATATCTTCTTATACGGCTGATAACGCATGGGAAGATCCAGCCACAGCTTCTTATCAAGTATGCTGCATTTGTGTGAGAAAGTCTCAAAGCCGTATCTTCCGTGATACGATCCCATGCCGCTCTCCCCGAAACCACCAAAAGGCAGATTTGGCGTAGCAAGATGTACCACCACATCATTCACACAGCCACCTCCGAAGCGGCAGCGCTTAAGCAGATAATTGATATTATCCCTGTCTTTTGAAAAGATATAAAGTGCCAGCGGATGAGCATGATCTTCGACAGTCTTACGTACTTCTTCTATGCGTTTAAAAGTAAGCACCGGAAGTATGGGGCCGAATATCTCCTCACCCATCACTGTATCCGACCAGCTTACATTATCCATAACGGTGGGCTCTATCTTAAGTGAAGTATCATCCGTTCTTCCGCCGCATACCACTTTATCCTGATAGATCAGTGCCTTAAGACGTCTGAAATGTTTTTCGTTGATAATCTTTCCGTAGTCCTTATTCTTAAGAGGTGCTTTGGAATACTGTTTTATTATCTCCTTCTTTAAGAGGGTTACAAACTCATCCTTAACATACTCTTCACAGAGTATATAATCAGGCGCCACGCAGGTCTGTCCGCAGTTTAAGAACTTGCCGAATACAATACGTTTTGCTGCCAGCTTAAGATTCGCAGAGCCGTCCACTATGCAGGGGCTCTTCCCTCCAAGCTCAAGTGTTACAGGCGTAAGATGCTCCGCAGCCTTGCGCAGCACTTCACGTCCCACGCTCTGACTTCCGGTAAAGAAAATATAATCAAATTTAAGGCCCAGCAGCTGCTGGTTCTCTGCCCTTCCGCCTGTGATGCAGGCTACATATTCCTCATCAAAGGTCCTGCCTATAATGGCAGATATAATATCCGAGGTATTGGGCGCATATGCACTGGGCTTTACTATCACTGTATTGCCCGCGGCTATCGCATCGATGAGCGGCGACATGGTAAGCAGGAAAGGATAGTTCCACGGACTCATGATCAGCACATTGCCGTAAGGCTTAAGATATACCAGGCTGTCCGCATGGAAATTCGTGAGCGGAGTGGGCTT
Source organism: Lachnospiraceae bacterium (assembly GCA_017437785.1). Taxonomy (GTDB): domain Bacteria; phylum Bacillota; class Clostridia; order Lachnospirales; family Lachnospiraceae; genus NK4A136. The sequence goes on along the minus strand of JAFRXH010000011.1, from coordinate 6,602 downwards.
TATCTGTGTTCTGGCGTAACTTCTTATATGCTTTAACATATGGCTTATCTCATTTAACGCCAGCCCTGCTTCGCACATAAAGGCTTCCATGCCGCTCTTTCCAAGATCCGCTTTAAGCGCCTTAAGTATCTCTTCTTCGTTTTTCTTTATGGCTATGTACAGCTTCTTAAGTGCTGTCTCCCGCGCTCCGATATTAAGCGTAGCTCCGGTCGCAAAATATTCACGCTGCTTATTAAGTATCTCTTCAGTACGGTTCATGCCCTTGTACCTCCCTGTTCATACACATCAACATAAAACCTTTTGAGCTGCTTTGCATCCATGAGCACCGGCACGGGATAAACAGGATTGCCCTCTGCATCCGCCATCTGTGCCATTTTATCTATGTCTTCAGGTTTTATTGCCGGTATGCGGCTGCCTATGCCTATACGTCTGTTCAATTCCCATACCGCTCTTATAAAGCTCTGCGCGGCAATAGTCTCATCCGTGTCCATATGTGCAATGCCCGCTGCTATAGCCAGGGCCTTAAGCTGCGGATATATAGCTGTGCCGTATGCTTCCAGCACATAAGGCAGGATTACAGCCGTAGTCTCTCCATGAGGCAGATTATATCTGCCGCTTAAGGAATGGCTCACGGCATGCGCGTAACCCACATAAGATACGGTGAATGCACAGCCTCCAAGATACGATGCACGCAGCATCCCGCGTCTTGCCTGCATATCGTTTCCGTTCTTTACTGCACGTTCCAGATATTTAAATACCAGCCTGACGCATCTTAATGCTTCGCGTCTCGTCTGCCTGGTAGTGGATCCGCCTATATATGCTTCCACGGCATGGGCAAGGGTATCCATGCCTGTTCCTGCCGTGATCTTTGGCGGCAGGGTCCTGGTAGTCTCAGGATCAAGTACCGCCACATCGGGGATCAGCGGAAAATCCATTAGTGCATACTTATGTCCTGTCTCATCATCCAGTATCACGGCCGCAACAGTGGTCTCACTTCCGGTACCGGCAGTTGTAGGTATCGCAATGTTATAAGGCGTGCGTGCCCATACGCGCAATATCCCGCCCAGATCCTCAAGCGTTGACTTAGGCCTTGCTATCAGTGCGCCCACTGCTTTGGCGCAGTCCATGGATGAACCTCCGCCAAATCCTATCAATGCCTGACAGTTATTCTGAATATACTGCTGTCTGGCCTCTTCCACGATCCTTACCGTGGGATTGCTCTGTACTTTGTCATATACAGTAAGCTTAAATCCCTGCTCTTTCAGTATCAGCTCCAGCCGCTTTGTAATGCCGAACTTTCTGATCTGTTCATCAGTTACCAACATCACATTATTAATGTCCTTTTTCTTAAGCAGCTGCGGTATCTCATCGACCTTGTTAAGTATATGCGGAGATCTGTATGGCAATAATGGTATCGCCACTTTGAATCCGAACTGAAACAACCTGCAGTATATCTTTTTTGCTATATTCATTATATCTCCTTCCTGCTCGTGCGCGGGTCGCCGGTTGCCGTCAGGCAACGTTTTCCTTTCGGCGACCCTGTGCCTAAAGACAGAACAGGGGGCATACACCCCCTGTCCTTTTATTTACTGATATCTTTTGTAATTATTCTTCGCTGTCGCCATCTTCGGATTCAACTGCTGCCAGTTCAAGCATCGTATCCTCTTTTTTTTCAGCATCAAAGCTCTCATCATCAAAGGATATCTCATCATCATCGCCATACTCTTCCTGGTCAACATCCAGACGCACATCGCTGTAGCATCTGAAACCTGTACCTGCGGGTATCAGCTTACCAATGATAACATTTTCCTTAAGACCCTGAAGTGTATCTACCTTACCCTTGATAGCAGCTTCGGTAAGTACCTTGGTGGTCTCCTGGAAGGATGCTGCCGATAAGAAGGAATCAGTTGCAAGTGCTGCCTTTGTTATACCAAGGATGATATCGGTTGCAACTATAGGTCTCTTGCCTTCTTCCTCAAGCTTCTTGTTCTCTTTCTCGATCACAAGACGGTCTACCTGTGCACCGGGAAGATATGTTGAATCACCCGGATCTTCAACACGCTGACGCTTGAGCATCTGACGTACGATAACCTCGATATGCTTATCAGCCAGATCCACACCCTGCATATTGTACACCTTCTGAACCTCACGGATCAGGTAGCTCTCAACAGCTTCGATCTTCTTGATCTCGAGCAGATCGTGAGGATCCACAGAGCCTTCGGTAAGCTCATCACCGGCTTCAACAACCTGTCCGTCGGTAACCTTTATACGTGCACCGTAAGGGATCTCGTAAACCTTTTCAGCTTCATCATTCTTGATGATGATCTGTCTCTTGTTAGCAGAATCGATGATCGTGATCACGCCGCCGATACCTGCGATAAATGCAAGTCCCTTAGGCTTTCTGGCCTCGAAAAGCTCCTGTACACGGGGAAGACCCATTGTTATATCGTTACCTGCAACACCACCTGTATGGAATGTACGCATGGTAAGCTGTGTACCGGGCTCACCTATTGACTGTGCAGCTATGATACCGACTGCTTCACCCAGCTGTACTGCCTTACCGGTTGCCATGTTCGCACCGTAGCACTTAGCGCAGATGCTCTTTGACTTACAGGTAAGTATGGTACGGATCTTAACCTTCTCAATACCCTGATTGCCGATCTCTTCAGCCATTTTCTGGGTTATCATGTTATTTGCTTTTACTAAAACATTGCCGTCCTTATCCTTGATATCCTCAGCGGCAAATCGGCCTCTGATACGTCTGGGCAGATCTTCTACGCAATCCTTTCCGTCCCAGAGAGCGGATATCTCCATTCCGGGGATCTCACCGGATTCTTCACAGCAGTCATTCTCCTGGATGATGAGTTCCTGGCAGACATCAACCATTCGACGGGTAAGGTAACCCGAGTCTGCAGTACGAAGAGCTGTATCGGACAGACCCTTTCTTGCACCGTGAGCGGAGATGAAATACTCCAGAACGTTAAGTCCTTCACGGAAGTTTGCCTTGATGGGCAGCTCTATGGTACGTCCTCTTGTATCGGCCATCAGACCACGCATACCTGCCAGCTGCTGTATCTGCTTGTTGGAACCACGGGCTCCGGAGTCAGCCATCATGAATATGTTATTGTACTTATCCAGGCCCTTCATCAGCTCTTTACCAAGAGCGGCATCGGTTTCTTCCCAAACCTGGATGACTGTCTTATATCTTTCTTCCTCGGTCAGCGCACCGGTCTCATAAGCCTCGGCGATCTCATCGACCTTCTTCTGGGTCTCTTTGATCATATCCCACTTCTTCTCGGGAACCACCATGTCGGAAATGGAAACCGTCATGGCTGCCCTGGTGGAGTACTTGTAACCGATAGCTTTTACATCATCAAGAACCTTAGCGGTCTTTGTTGCGCCGTGTACGTTGATGACCTTTTCAAGTATGCCCTTAAGCTGCTTCTTGCCTACCAGGAAGTCTACTTCCAGTCCCAGCATATCCTCGGGCGTCTTTCTTGAAACATAGCCCAGATCCTGGGGCAGGATCTCGTTGAAGAGGAAGCGTCCCAGTGTAGACTCTACAAGACCGCTTATCTCCTCTCCGTCCTCGGTAGTATAGCTCATCCTTACCTTGATCTTTGCATGAAGGTCGATGATGCCGTTTTCATAAGCCAGTATAGCTTCGTTAACATTCTTAAAGAACTTTCCTTCACCCTTAACTCCGGGACGCTCCTGGGTAAGATAATAGATACCCAGAACCATATCCTGCGAAGGCACTGCCACGGGTGCACCGTCGGAAGGCTTAAGCAGGTTATTGGGGCTTAAGAGCAGGAAACGGCACTCTGCCTGAGCCTCTACCGACAGGGGCAGATGCACTGCCATCTGGTCACCGTCGAAGTCCGCGTTGAATGCGGTACATACGAGGGGATGAAGCTTTATAGCTTTACCTTCAACCAGAATGGGCTCAAATGCCTGTATACCCAGACGGTGAAGTGTAGGAGCACGGTTAAGCATAACAGGGTGTTCTGTGATAACCTCCTCCAATACATCCCATACGGCATCTTCCTGCTTCTCTACCATCTTCTTAGCTGCTTTTATGTTCTGGCAGATCTGCTTTCCGACCAGCTCCTTCATAACAAAGGGCTTGAACAGCTCGATAGCCATTTCCTTGGGCAGACCGCACTGATAGATCTTAAGCTCGGGACCTACCACGATAACCGAACGACCCGAATAGTCAACACGCTTACCTAACAGGTTCTGACGGAAACGTCCGCTCTTACCTTTGAGCATATCGGAAAGGCTCTTAAGAGCACGGTTTCCGGGGCCTGTTACAGCACGGCCGCGGCGTCCGTTATCGATAAGTGCATCTACAGCCTCCTGCAGCATACGCTTCTCGTTACGCACGATGATATCGGGTGCGCCCAGATCCAGAAGCTTCTGCAGACGGTTATTTCTGTTGATTATACGTCTGTACAGATCGTTAAGATCGGATGTAGCGAAACGGCCGCCGTCCAGCTGCACCATAGGGCGCAGATCGGGGGGAATGACCGGTATCGTTGTCATTATCATCCATGAAGGATCGTTATTGGAATTCTTGAATGATTCAAATACTTCAAGTCTCTTAACGATCTTTGCTCTCATCTGTACCTTTGTGGAAGGATCGTCAAGCTTAGCCTTAAGCTCTTCCATATCCTTATCCACATCGATCTCTTCAAGCAGACTCTTGATAGCCTCGGCACCCATGCCTACAGCAAAACGGTTACCGAACTTTTCTCTCTGCTCCTGATATTCATGCTCGGATAATACCTGCATCTTCTTAAGATCGGTATCACCTGCATCAAGTACTATATATGCTGAGAAGTAGAGCACACGCTCCAGCTCCTTCGGGGACAGATCAAGGATCAGCGCCATACGGCTGGGGATACCCTTGAAATACCATATGTGTGAAACAGGCGCAGCCAGCTCGATACGGCCCATGCGCTCTCTTCTTACATTACTCTTGGTAACTTCAACACCGCACTTATCACAGATAACACCCTTATAACGGATCTTTCTGTACTTACCGCAGTGGCATTCCCAGTCCTTACTGGGTCCGAAGATCTTTTCGCAGTAGAGACCGTCTTTTTCGGGCTTAAGCGTACGGTAATTGATGGTCTCCGGCTTGGTCACCACGCCCGCTTCGGGATTGTTGTTCCTGGTGGACCACTCGCGGATCTTCTCCGGTGAGGCCAGGCCTATGCTGATCTTTTCAAATGAGATAGGCTGAAACTCATTGTTCTTATTATCTGCCATTTTTTATGATCTCCTTCCTGTTATCCTGAAAACAAAACACTGTAAACGGTCTTTATTCGTCGTCTTCCATGCTGTCTGCGAACTCGCTTGCAAACTCGTCTTCGCTCTCAGAATAATCATCAACATCCTCAAACTCACCCTGATCGTTAACTTCCTTGGTGGTGAAGCCGTCAGCTCCGGCATAATCATTCTTATGCTCGCCTAAGTCAAACTTGAACTCGCTTTCGTTGTAATCAACGTTCTCCTTAAGCTCCACTTCGTTATCGTTCTTATCCAGTACACGTACATCCATAGCCAGTGACTGCAGTTCCTTAAGCAGCACCTTGAATGATTCCGGTATACCGGGCTGGGGGATGTTCTCGCCCTTTACTATAGCCTCGTATGTCTTCACACGGCCTACAACATCGTCGCTCTTTACGGTAAGTATCTCCTGCAGTGTGTAGGATGCACCATATGCCTCCAGAGCCCAAACCTCCATCTCTCCGAAACGCTGGCCGCCGAACTGAGCCTTACCGCCCAGAGGCTGCTGTGTTACCAGTGAATACGGGCCGGTAGAACGTGCATGGATCTTATCGTCTACAAGGTGATGCAGCTTCAGATAATGCATGTGTCCTATGGTAACGGGGCTGTCAAAGTATTCACCCGTACGGCCGTCGCGCAGACGTACCTTACCGTCACGTGAAATAGGCACGCCCTTCCACAGCTCACGATGGTCTTTGTTCTCTTTCAGATAATCAAATACTGCGGGCAGAAGCTCTTCCTTGTGCAGGCTCTCGAAGCTCTCACCGTTCCATTCCTTACCGTCCTGGGTAGTGGTACGCTCTTCGGCCTTCCATGCCTTTACTTCAGCCGCATCAAAAGGCAGGTTTACATAGTCGTTAGCCAGCTCAAGGGTATCCATGATGTCGTTCTCCTTGGCACCGTCAAAGACGGGAGTGGCAACGTTAAAGCCCAGTGCCTTAGCAGCAAGTGAAAGGTGGATCTCCAGCACCTGTCCGATGTTCATACGTGAAGGCACACCCAGAGGATTAAGCACGATATCCACAGGAGTACCATCGGCCAGGAACGGCATGTCCTCCTGCTTTACCACGCGGGATACGATACCCTTGTTACCGTGACGGCCGGCCATCTTGTCACCTACGCCGATCTTACGTTTCTTGGCGACATAAACCTTTGCCATCTGGATAATGCCTGAAGGCAGTTCATCACCTATGGTAAGTGCAAACTTGTTGCGCTTGTTCTCGGCATCGTATTCCTTGTACTTGCGCAGGAAGTTTACAATCAGCTTTGAAATAAGTCCGTTGGTATGTTCGTCATCGGTCCAGTCG